>CAYMEK010000031.1:0-48389 GCA_964389305.1 uncultured Spirochaetaceae bacterium | reverse complement strand
TTCCCAACATTGCGACCGACACCGACCCCCCCGTATTTTACGGCGACGAGGATGAAGCGTATCCGGATGGGTTCGGAAGCTACGCCGACTACGAGGAGGCCATCGACAGCGGCGAAGGCATCCCCGACGCCTTCCTCATGGATTACACCCTCTGGAAGCTCGGCCTGGGCCTGAGCACAGGCTACCGGTACTTTACCCCGCTGGGCTGGCTGGGGGTACGCTCGGGCATCAACACCAGCCTGGAGAAGATCACCTACGACGAGGAGCTGTTCCGTCCTTTCGATCCGGTTATCCGGGAGGGCCATGACCGCTGGAAGAACGTGAACAAGCTCGGCGTCACCCTGTTCTGGGACGACAGGGATTACTTCCTTAATCCGTCCAAGGGGTTCTACATCGCCCAGGGCTTTACCTTCGCAGTGGGCTTTCCCCTGGAAACCAGGGAGTATATCCGTACCGATTCCACCCTGGAAGGCTTCCTGACCCTGGTCGACGTCCCGGCCCTCGAGAACTGGAACTTCAAGCTGGTTCTGGCCGCCCATACGAGTTTTTCCTTCATACTTCCCCAGTTCTGGCGGGATGAAACGATCGCCATCACCAACGATCTACTGTACGTCGACGGCTGGAACATCGCCCGGGGATGGCCTCTGGAACGGGACTTGAAGGCGCTGTGGGACAACCGCCTGGAGCTGCGTATGCCCATCTCGGAGCGGTTTCTCTGGTGGGTGTTCTTCATGGACGCAGTCGCGGCCTATCCGGAAATATCCGGCATGGGCAAGATGACCCTGGACGACTTTTACTTCAGCCTGGGCGCGGGCCTGCGCTTTACCATACCTCAATTCCCGATTCGGCTGTATCTGGCTAAGCGCTTCAAGACCGAAAACGGGGACGTGCAGTGGCAAAAGGGAGACTTTCCCCTCTTCGGCATGACCCTGGACTTCGTCATCTCTCTGGGCGGAGACAGCTTTTAGGGGGACGAGCATGAAGAAAGTATTTTTGGGGGTCTTGGTTCTGTTGGCTTCGGCGGCCATGCCGCTTGCAGCCGAGCAGATTACCAGGGTAGGGATCCTGGATATCGAGAAAGTGTACGCCATTTACTTTCGGGAATCCAAGGCGGTCAAGGAGCTTCAGCAGATGCGCGGCGAAGTATTGAGAGAAATCAACAGGATAGATGAGGAAATACTCGGTCTCGAGGCGCAAAAGCTGGACGCAGAAAGCCGGGGTGACGGAGAGGCAGCCTTGAAGCTGGACAACGATATCTTCAAGAAGAAGCAGTATCGGGAGGACTACAGGCGGATAAAGATGGAGCAGATCCGACAGCGCTCGGAGACCCTCTACAAATCTGACGAGTTCCTGGACGAGCTTCTGCAGGCAATACAGTACGTGGCCGAGAGCGAAGGCTTCTCCCTGGTGCTCAACTCCAGCGGCCAGTTCTCCCAGTTCTTCTTTTTCTACACCAAAGAGGTGGACATAACCGAGAAGGTGATCCAAGAGCTGATGCGGCGGGCCGGGCAGAGCTACACGGGCGAGGGGTAAGGTGGGGAGGATTCTGGCGGTCGACTTGGGCAGCAGACGGATCGGTCTGGCTATCACCGATCCTCTCAAGATGATCGCTTCGCCCTTCAAGACGCTCGGCTATCGGTCCGACAGGCAGCTCCTGGCCGAGCTGGTCGGAATCGTCAACAACAACGCCGTAGAGCTGGTGATCGTAGGTCTTCCCCTGCAGGAGGACGGCAGCGAGAATGAAGGCTGCCGGCGCTCTCGTATATTCGCCGACAGGTTGCGTGGTCGCGGCATCCGGACGATTGTCTGGGATGAGCGCTATACCAGCCGCCAGGCGGAGGAGAGCCTGCGCGAGATGGGCCTGGATCGCAAACGGGCCCTGGATTCGATCGACAGAATAGCCGCTTCCTACATTCTCGAGGATTATCTGGCTCAAATGCGTAAAAGCTGAAAATCTCGCTTTCAGGCGAATATATCTACCGTCCGCTCCAGCGTTTCCTCTTCGGGTGGAGGTGGCGGCGGAGCCTGCTCTGCAGGCGGCGCGGTTTCCGGCGGAGCCGGCTGCCGGGTGGGCGGGGTTTCGGGCGGAGGAACGTAATTCGTATTTACGCCTTCTATCTCCATATTGTCCTCCCTGTATGCTTTAAATATAATCTACTCGTATGCCCTCGACAACCCCCATGATGCACCAGTACCGCAGCATCAAGAGCAAGCACCGAGATGCGATTCTGTTTTTCAGACTGGGGGACTTCTACGAGATGTTCGAGCAGGATGCGGGCGAAGCCTCCCGCCTGCTCGATCTTACACTAACCAGAAGAAACGGGGTCCCCATGTGCGGGATTCCCTATCACGCCTCTCAAGGCTACATAGCCAGGCTCCTCAAGGCGGGTAAGAAGATCGCTATATGCGAGCAGACCCACATTCCGAGATCCGGTCTGGCCAGCCGGGAGGTGGTGGAGGTCATCACACCCGGAACAGTAACCGATGAGAACATACTCGAAGCCACGGCCAACAACTATCTGGTCTGTCTGGCGGCGATGGGCCAGACGATCTCCCTGTCCTATATCGATCTGTCCACAGGGGATTTCTACGCCAGCCATTTCCCGGGTCGTGAGCGTTACGAGCGGTTCAAGAGAGAGCTGCTGGGTCTCTCTCCAAGGGAAATCCTGGTCCAAGAGTCTCTGCTGGAGGAGGACAGGCAGCTGGAGAGCCTGCTCGCCGAACACGAAGGGCTGGTCGTCAACCGCCTGCCGGACTGGAGCTTCGATCTACAATCCAACCGGGAGCTTCTAAAGAAGCAGTTTCGCGTATCCAGCCTCAAGGGGTTCGGGCTGAGCGCCGAGTCTCCGGAGATCGTGACCGCCGGCGTGATCCTGGCCTATCTGGAGGACACCGCCCGGGGCGTGCTCGACCACATTCGCAGCCTGCGGGTCTATGCCGACTCCAGCTATCTGGGACTCGACGAGTCCACCCTCAAAAACCTCGAAATCATCCAGAACCTGAACGATCGCTCCAGGCGCTACACCCTGCTGGAGGTGCTCGACCAGACCCGCTCGGCGATCGGAGCCAGAAAGCTCAAGCGCTGGCTGCTCAAGCCTCTCCGGGACCCGCAGGAGATCGACTACCGGCAGGATCTGGTCGATTTTTTCCACAAGAATCAGATACTCCTCGCCAAGATCAGGGATCAATTCGGCAGGCTCTATGACCTGGAGCGCCTGGTCTCGCGGGTTGCCCTCGAAAAAGCCCACGCCAAAGACCTGTTGGCTCTTAAAAGCTCGCTTTTCACCGTCAAAGAGGTGGTCGATCTCCTCACGCCTCATCCGCAGCTCAGGCCCCTGCTTACGAGAATCCTCGAGCACTTGGACAGACTGGAAGGGCTGGCCGCTACTCTCGAGCGCTCGATTCTCGAGGAACCGGCGGTTCAGCTCAACGAGGGCAATCTGATCAAGGCGGGTTTCGATCCCGAGGTGGACAGGCTGCGGGATATCAAGGAAAACGCCCGCAAGCTGTTGAGGAGCTACCTGGATCAGGAGCGGGAAAAGACGGGCATATCGAACCTAAAGCTCAAATACAACCGCATTCTCGGTTACTTCCTGGAGGTAAGCAAGTCCCAAAGCAAGAACGTTCCCCGGTATTTCATCCGCCGTCAAACCCTGGTCGGGGGCGAACGTTTTTCGACTGAACAGCTGTCCTCTATGGAAAGCGAAATCCACAGCGCCTCGGAGCGTATCGTCGAGCTGGAACGGGAGCTATTCCTGCAGATACGGGCTTCGGTAAAAGGACAGATAGACGGGATCCTGTCGGTCTCTGAGGTTTTTTCGGAGCTGGACGTTCTGCAAGCCTTCGCCTTCGCCGCCACTTTGTACGCCTATATCCGGCCGCAGATCTCCACCAGCCGGGAGATCCGCATCCGGGAGGGAAGGCATCCGGTCGTGGAAGCCCATCTTCCGGGAGGCTCTTTCGTGCCCAATGACTTGAACCTGACCGGGGAAGGGAAAACGTTCGTGCTGCTAACCGGGCCCAACATGGCCGGAAAATCAACCTTCCTGCGGCAGAACGCTCTGATCGTGCTCATGGCCCAAGTTGGCTCGTTCGTGCCTGCATCCGAGGCCGTTATTGGGATCGTAGACAGCATTTTCTGCCGCGTCGGAGCCACTGACAATCTGGCCCGCGGAGAGTCTACTTTCCTGGTAGAGATGAGCGAAACTGCCAACATCCTCAGGTCGGCGAGTGAAAACAGCCTGCTCATAATGGACGAGGTGGGCAGGGGTACCGGAACCAAAGACGGGCTTTCCATCGCCTGGGCGGTCAGCGAATACGTCCTGCAGCGGCTCAAGGCGTTTACACTCTTCGCCACCCACTATCACGAGCTGACGGCTCTAAGACACAGGAGCCTGGCCAACCTTTCCATGGCCGTGTTGGAACGTGCCGGTGAGATCGTATTTCTCAAACAAGTCCGGGAAGGGCCAGCCGACAACTCCTACGGGATCCACGTGGCCCAGCTAGCCGGCGTACCCATCGAAGTCGTACAGCGGGCCGATCAGCTGCTCACGGAGCTGAAGGATGGCGACCAGTCTACGCCGAAAAGCGAGGCCGGTGCGCCGATAAAGGCCTCACAACCTCTGCTGTTCACCCCCGGCGAGGTCATACGGGACGAGATTCTTTCTCTCGATTTGACCCGCCTTACTCCCCTGGAAGCATTGAACCGGATAGCGAGCTGGCAGCAGGAACTCAGGCGCCTGCAGGGAAGCGAAGAAGGGTGAAGCCGGTGCGCCTTCAAGACAGCAGATCAAGGACGTTTTCGGCTTCCACGCTCAGCAGGCGGCTTCCCTCCTTCTTGATTCCTCGAAGCATTCCGGACAGATGATTTCCGCCGGTCCTCAAGCTGCGGCTGTTCTGCTCCGCCGTTTCCAGGCGGCTGAGCTGGACCGCATAACGCTCGATCGTCTGGCGGGTATCGCGGATCAGCTCCTGTAAGGCGTTGATGTCTCGGCCCGTATTTAGCTCTTCCAACCTGGCCCTGTAGGGGTCGAGCACAGCCTGCCCCCTGTACCTGATCCCGTCGATATACCGGGATACGTCCTCGGCGGGCGCCGGCCTCCGGGACTCGAGGAATTTCCTGAACCCTTCCATGCCGGCGAGGATACTCTGATAACGGGCCAGATTACGCTGCAGCAGCGGGATCTGCTCGCGGATGCCCGCGGCAATTGTCTTCGCCGGTTCCCTGGCAACCCCGTGCAGCTTCCGGCCGGCGTCCTCAGCCTGCTGGCGCAGCAGCGCTGTCTCGACGCGGTTTCCCGTGACCTTTCCGTGTGTACTTTCACCTGGGTAGATTTTCATGGCTCCCCTCCCTTGAAGCGTTGCAGGAATTGTACACCGGGACTACGTTTCTGTCAAACAACGAATTGCGGGATATTACTTCTAAGGTATAAATTGAGATTGTATCAAGTGGCTGAAAAAAACAAGTTCACAGCGGGAAAAACATTCCTCGAAATCATCTTTCCGGGCTGCTGCCTGGTATGCGGAGCCACCATGCTGTTCAGAGACAAGCTCGAGTTCCCGGTCTGTAGCAAGTGCCTAGAATCACTTCAACCGATCAGCGCCGGCAGACGCTGTCTTACCTGCAGCCTGCCGCTTATCTCGGAGAGCAGTGTCTGCACCCGCTGCCGGCAGCGTAGCTTCACCTTTCAGCACAGCTTCTCTATTTACGAGTACAGGGGCACGATCCGCGAGATCATCTCCCAGTATAAATTCTCGAACCGCAGACGTCTGGCCTCGCTGCTGGCCGATCTCCTTGCTCCGCACCTCGAGCAGCGCTATCCCGATCTGCCAGTGGTACCGGTGCCGGGTAGCAGACATTCGGTGCGCAAGCGAGGCTGGGACCCGATGAACGAGGTAGCCCGAATGCTGGAAAGCAGACGGGGCGTTTCGGTCTTTCCAGTGCTGATACGGGGTCGAGGAAAGCCCCAGAAAGGGCTCCCTTACGAGGTGCGACTGGAGAACATCAGGGGCACCGTGGCGGTTCGCTGCGGCTCCCGCTCGCTTCCCGACGAGGTGCTGCTGGTGGACGACATCTTTACGACCGGAGCTACGGCGGACGAGTGTTCCAAAGCGCTGGTCAGCCATGGAGTAAAGAAAGTGGATGTGCTTACCCTGGCCATCGACTGAGGCCGTCTTCCGTCCACACGACGGCGCAGCGGCTGGCCGGGCGAGCTATCGGGGCGCAATGATTTCCTGAAAGGAGCCGTAGATACGGTTGTCGCCGGGAAGCCGGATATTCCAGTTGGCGGTGTTGGAGGCGGGGTGTACCAGACGGGTTATCCTCGGGACATTGTCCGGCACCTTCTGATACCTCTTGTCCTCCTCTGCGAAGGCGACAAAGGCAAAAATCCGATCCAGGTCGCTCGATCCCATGACGTTGGCCAGCCTGAGACGCTTGTGATCCCGCCGGGATGGTTCCATCTTCTCGTTGATCAGAGATATCAAAATGAAGGCCTTCAGGTGCTCTTGTTGACCGAGAAGCTGGAGCTCGGCAGGCCGAGGTTCGACCTTTACGTAGATCCAGGCGTGCTGAGGCGGGAAATGCAGCGCAAAATCAAAGCTCAGCCGTTCGTAGATATCCCGTACCACCTTGGGAACCGGTTCATGTTCTTTCTCGTACCAGGCCCAGGGAGCCAGGGGCTGACGGGCTCTCGCTTCCAAAAACCGGCAGAAACCGGCGTCCGGAACGATGCCCTGGGTAGGCAGTTTTCCATCCCAACGATCCGGATTGGTATTCGCGATGACCTTGATCTTGGCCAGGTTTTTGTTCGGATCAGCCCCGATCTGATGGGACAGGAGAAAAGCCTTGAGATGCAGGATGAACTTCTTGTCTGCTGCCATAAGCCCTCTTTTTAGCTAAATTCTATCCCGTTGGCCTTCAAATATCAATTCTATCCCTACTGCTTGCCGGTTTTGCAGGATTGACAATCAACGCGCCCTTTGTTATTTTTAAGTACCTTGACATTATACAGCGTACGCTTGAGCTTAAGGGTCGATGCATCGACTCTTTTTTTTTGACAGAGCGAATGGCAGGGCATGGACAGTCGACTGATTGATTTGTTGCGAGACGAGATAGAGCCGATCGTTACCGGGATGGGATTTACCCTGGTCGAGTTGAGATACAACCGCAGCAGAAAGCAAAATCATATCGCTGTTATCATCTACAGCCTTGATGGAGTGGGAGTGGAAGACTGCGCGGTCGTATCGAAGAACCTTTATCCGCGTCTCGAGCTGCTCGAGGGGTTGGACAACCTGCGGCTGGAGGTGAGTTCCCCGGGTCTGAATCGAGTGCTGAAGAGCCCCTCTGAGTATGAGATCTTCAAGGGCAGGGGGGTACGGATCCTGCAGGTAGGAGAAAATGAATGGATCGGGGGACGGATCGATGGCCTGCGGGGAGAATCTGTTCTGTTGAACGACAGAGGAACGGTCAAGGAGATCAGCCTGGCGGATATTCGCAAGGCGAAGCTCGATGAATCTCAGGAGGTTTCGAAGTAAGAAAATGACTTCCAAGATGTCGGATGCGATAAAGCAGCTGATCCAGGAACGGGGGATATCCGAGGAGTTGGTCCGAAAGACAATCGAGGAGTCACTTCTGGCCGCATACAAGAACAAATACGGGTCGATGGATAATGCGGTTGTCCGCTTCAGTGATGACGGTAGCGAGGTGACGATTTTCTCCAGGAAAAAGATTGTCGAGGAGGTCGAAGATCCCGTCAGGGAGATCGCCGTAAGCGATGCCCTGGAGTTCAATGAGGATAGTGAGATCGGCGACGAGCTGCTTATCGAAGTCAGCCCGAAGGAGTTCGACCGCAGTGCTGTTCAGAGCGCCAAGCAGAAGACCAAACAGACACTCCGGGAGATCCAGAGGAATACACTGTACTCGGAGTTCAAGGAGAAGGTCGGCGAGATGATCATCGGCTACTATCAGCGGGAACGCAATGGCAATATCTATGTCGACCTGGGCAAGACCGAAGGGATTTTGCCTAAGAAATTCCAGTCTCCACGCGAAATCTACCATCCCAGTGACCGCATTCGGGCGCTCATTTTCGAGGTGAGCAAGTCCCCCTCGGGGCTGCAGATCGTTCTGACTCGCACCCATGCCGATTTTGTCAAAAGGATCTTCGAGCTGGAGGTTCCGGAGCTCTATGATCATACCATTGAAATTTTCAAGATCGTGCGCGAGCCCGGCTACCGAACCAAGATGGCGGTCTACTCCAACAGGGAAGACGTGGACCCGGTGGGCGCCTGTGTTGGGCTAAAGGGAGTGCGCATCCAGGCGGTGGTGCGGGAGATGGAGGGCGAGAAGATCGACGTGTTGCGCTATGACCCGGAACCCCGATCATTCATCAAGAACGCCCTGCTGCCGGCTGAAGTGAAACAGGTAATCATTCTGGACGAAGCCAAGAAATCGGCTTTGGCCATCGTGGCGGACAACCAGTTCTCCCTGGCCATCGGCAAGCAGGGACTAAACGTGCGTCTGGCCAACCGCCTGGTGGACTGGAACATCGACGTCAAGACGGAAGAACAGTTTGCGGAGATGGATTTGTCCGCCGAGACCAAGAAGGCGGTTTCGGCTCTCTTCGGAGAACCGGAAGAAGAGATTGTCAAGATCAGCGAGTTGCCCGATATTCCCGAGAATGTTGTCGAGATTCTCAAGGCCAACGGAGTCGAGCTGATCGAGCAGCTTATATCGATGAGCAAGGAAGAAATCTCCGCCCTGGAAGGCATCGGCGAAGAGGACGCCGCTCTGATTGCCAAGATCATCGAGGAGAACATCGAGATCGTCGAAGAGGAGGAAGAGGTGGTTCAGGAAGTCCCTGCCGGTACTCCGGAGGTTATCGGGACGGCCGCGGCCGAGACGCCTGCCGACCGGACCGAAGCGGCCGGGGCCGAAACGGCTGAGACCGCAACGATAACCGGGAGTCTGGAAACAGCCGCAGAGACGGCCGAGGAAGAAACGGAAGAGGAAACCGAAGAAGCCTATGAATGCCCGGAGTGCGGAGCTAAGATTACTACAGACATGACAGCTTGTCCAAACTGCGGCGTTGGTTTAAGCTTTGAAGAGGAAGAATAAAGGAGATTTATGTCGGACGAACAGAAGAAACCAAAGGCAACTCTGATCAAGCAGAAGAAGATTACGTCTGCATCCGAACCAGTAAACCGGGAAGAACCGGAGAAGAAGAAAATAGTAGTCGTCAAGAAAAAAAAGGTAGTAGTAAAAAAAGCCGCTGCGAAAAAGGACAAAACCGCGAAGGAAACGGCGGCCAAACCGGTTGAGTCCAAGGTCAGAGAGGTGGAACGGGTGCGGCTGCAGGACAGAGCCGCCAGGCCGGCTCCCGGCGTCGGGCGGCCGCCTTCGCCGGCCCCACGGGAGATCGGTGGACGGGCACGAAAACCGGCTAGGGTGTTTAAGACCCAGCAGGTTGGCGGGGAGGCCAAAGATCGTCAACGTCAGGGCGAGCGCCCGAGGATGCCCAGAAAACCGGCAGGCTTCACTCCCTCGAAAGAAGCGCCGAAAGCCAAGGAAGAAGCCAAGAAGACCCCTGGTAAGAAATTCTTCAAGAGCAAGAAAAAGGGCGCGTTTGCCAAAGCCAGAGAGAAGTACGAGGAACACCAGGAGAAAATCCTGGCCCAGCAGAAGAAAAAAACAGTGCAGCGGGCCAACCCCGTACCAAAAGAGATTTCGATCATGGAGAACGTCTCTGTCTCCGAACTGGCCCGCAAGATGAACTTGAAAGCTTCCGAGCTGATCTCCAAGCTGATGAGCATGGGAATGATGGTTACGATCAACGAACAGATCGACGCCGAGACAGCCAGCATTCTTGCCGGCGAATACAAGTGCAAGGTCAACGTGGTGTCCTTATACGATGAAACCATCATCGAGAAGGAAGAGGATCGGGAAGAAGATATGGAACCCAGGCCTCCGATCGTCACCGTGATGGGCCATGTGGATCACGGCAAAACCAAGCTTCTCGATGCCATTCGCGCCACCAACGTAGTGGAAGCCGAGTTCGGCGGCATCACTCAGCACATCGGCGCCTACACGGTGGATTTGGAGCAGGGTAAGATCGTATTCCTCGATACTCCGGGTCACGAGGCCTTTACGACCATGCGCGCCCGGGGAGCCCAGGTTACCGATATTGTGGTTCTCGTGGTAGCTGCGGACGACGGGGTCATGCCCCAGACAGTCGAAGCGATTAACCATGCCAAAGAGGCGAATGTTCCCATCATCGTGGCCATCAATAAGATCGACCTGGCTGAAGCCAATCCGGACAGGGTGAAGCAGCAGCTCTCCGAATACGACCTTATCCCTGAGGATTGGGGCGGCAACACGCTGTATGTGGAGCTGTCTGCCCTCAAGGGTACGGGCATCAAGGAGCTGTTGGATGCGATACTTTTGCAGGCGGAAATCCTGGAATTGCAGGCCAACTACTCCTGCCGCGCCGAAGGAAAAATCGTCGAATCCAAGATAGACTTCGGACGGGGCAACGTGGCCACCGTACTGATCGAGCGGGGCACACTCCGGGTGGGCAATCCCTTCATAGCCGGGGTCTATCCAGGTAAGGTACGGGCTATGTTCAACGACAAGGGAGAAAAGATCGATGTGGCCACGCCGTCGATCCCGGTAGAGATACTGGGGTTCTCGGGTATTCCCGACGCGGGGGATCCTTTCCAGGTAACGGAATCGGAGAAAGAAGCTCGCCAGATAGGCACAAAGCGGCAAGAGCTCAAAAAGCTGGAAGAGGCGCAGAACGTGCGCAAGATCACGCTGGATAACCTGTACGACCAGATCAAAGAGGGCGAGGTTCGGGAGCTGAAGGTAATCATAAAAGGCGACGTACACGGCTCTGTTGAGGCCCTGCAGCACGCTTTGGAGCGCCTGAGCACACCGGAGATACGTCTGAACGTGATTCATGCCTCGGCGGGTGCCATAGAGAAAACGGATGTCATGCTGGCTTCGGCCTCCAATGCCATCATCGTCGGCTTCAACGTGCGACCCACTCCGACTACCCAGAGCCTGGCTGATCAGGAAAAGGTGGAGATACGCAAGTATAACGTGATTTACAATGTCCTGGATGACATCAAGGCGGCAATGGAAGGGCTGCTGGCGCCGGAGATCGAAGAAAAAACCCTGGGAACAGCGACGATCCGGGAGCTGTTCAAGGTTCCCAAGATCGGAGTAGTCGCTGGCTGTTACGTGACCTCCGGGAAGATACGACGCGCCGCCTCTGCTCGCGTGCTCCGTGACGGAGTGGAGATCTATACAGGCAAGGTCGCCTCGCTCAAACGGTTCAAGGACGATGCCCGCGAAGTGGAGGAAGGATACGAGTGCGGTATCGGCATCGAGAACTTCAACGACCTCAAGGTGGGGGACGTAATAGAGGCCTTCGAAAACGTGGAGATGGCCAAGACGCTGGAGCGAGTGGGATCTGATGGCAGCAGTAAGACAGAGGAAAGTTGAAAGCCTCCTCAAAGAGGAGATAAGCGGACTGGTATCGAAGGGGACCATTAAAGATCCTCGCCTGGCCCCCATGACTACGATAACCGGGGTGGAAGTCTCTAGGGACCTGCGATACGCCAAGGTCTACGTGTCCCTGTATGGCGATCGGACAGTCCGATCTCAGAGCGTGGAGACCCTGAATCATGCGTCCGGTTTTATTCACAGGCAGCTAAAGCGGACCCTGCGCTTGCGCTATATACCGCGGCTGACCTTCTATGCCGACGAATCTATCGAGCGAGGCGTACGAATAACCAACAAGATCAAGGAAATCCTCTCTTGAGAGCCCCCGCAGACGGGTTTGTTCTGCTGGACAAGCCCTCCGGGATAACTTCTTTCGTCGCCCTGGAGTCTCCGAAAGACAATCTCCAGACCCGCCGGATCGGGCATACCGGGACTCTAGATAAGTTCGCCAATGGGCTCCTGGTCGCCCTGACCGGCAGATATACCCGGCTGGCGGAGCTGTTTGCGGATCTGGACAAGGAGTACCAGGCAACCATAACTTTCGGTGTATCCACCGACACGCTGGACCCGGAGGGAGATACGGTGGAGGAAGGCCCGTTGCCGGAGATGGAGGCGCTTCAGGCAGCCGCCGCGAGATTCACCGGGCCGATCCTTCAGTATCCCCCCGAGTATTCGGCCCTCCATATAGGAGGCAAAAGGGCCCATGAAATCGTGCGGGCGGGTGGTAATCCAGAGCTTCGGGCCAGACGGGTAACGGTTCACCGATTCGACCTGCTGGCTTTCCAGCCCCCGGAGTTGACAGTGGAGGTGCGCTGCTCCAAAGGGACCTACATACGCGCTCTGGCTAGAGACCTTGCCAGGGAGGTGGGCTCCTGCGCCTACGTGAGCAGCCTGCGACGAACCCGGGTGGGACCTTTTCACGTGGCTGAGGCGGTGACCCCTGAAGACTTCGATCCGGCGCGGAATCTGCTGGCCGCTCGGAAGTTCCTTTACCGGCTCCCGAACATCGGTATTTTAAAAATCAGGGCCGGATATTGCGATAGGATACGCAACGGCGCTCCACTCGAGGAGGGGTATCTCAAGACACCTTGCGGCCGGGACGGGCTGTTCGCCCTGTTCGACGGCCGGGACGAGCTGGTGGCGGTAGCCAGCCGCAACGGCGGCCGGTTCCGGTACACGGCGGTATTTTGAGAAGCTGTCATGAGGATTGTAGACTGGCCGGAACTGGCCGGCCTGCAGGGAACGCTTGAAGCGGTTGCCCTGACCATCGGCGTTTTTGACAGCCTGCACTTGGGACACCAAGAGCTCATTCGAGCCGTGGTACAAAACGGCTGCGGCGCTCTGCCGGCGGTCTGTACCTTTAAGACCACCCCCGCAGAAATCCTGGGTTCGAGAAGGCATCCAGGCAGCATACTTTCCTTCTCCCAGAAGATGTCCAAGCTCCAGACCCTCGGAGTCGCCCTGGTTGTGCTGATTGACTTTTCCAGTGAAATTAGTAAACTGACTGGAAGAAGATTTCTGGATCTTCTGGCCAGTCGTCTGGACCTAAGAAAACTGGTCGTGGGCTATAATTTCCACATGGGACGGAGAAGGGACACAGGCGTTGGGGAATTGAGAGCCATGCTGGCGGGATCGGAGATAGATCTTGAGGTCGTCCCGCCCACGCTGTACCAAGACGAAGTCGTCAGCAGCTCCAGGATCCGCGAGGCAGTACTGCAGGGACGCTTCAGGGCGGTCAGAGCAATGCTCAAAGACGATTTCCGCCTCGATCTCACGGATGCGGCCGTGCTCAGGGAAGGTGAGATCACGAAGATACGACGTTCGGAGATCGAGCAGGTGCTTCCTAAAAACGGGGATTACAAGGTCTTTTTCCACTCAGGGGGACGGGACTATCCCGGACGCTTGTCGATCGGGGACGATGAGATAAGCTGGCAAAAAACGTTTCCGGATATGGAAACCGAAATACGCTTTCGAAATTGAGGAAAGGGTGCGAGGAGGCGACGATGTCGTTCACCAAAGAGAACAAACAGGATGTGATTAAAGAGTTTGGCAGGACAGAGCAGGATACCGGTTCGACTGAAGTACAAATCGCTTTGTTGACCAGAAGAATCGAAGATCTTACCGAGCACTTCAAGGTAAATCCGAAAGACCACAACTCCCGCAGGGGACTGCTGAAAATGGTAGGTCAGAGACGGAAATTGCTAAATTACCTGAAGCGCGATGATATTGAAAAATATCGATCGATCCTGGAGAAGCTCTCACTGCGGAAATAGTGTACTTAAACAACAAGGAAGAATTCATGATTCATCAAGTCAAGCTAAGAATAGGAGAGGACGATCTGATTCTGGAGGCCGGAAAAATGGCCAAACAGGCTAACGGCGCCGTTTTTGCCCGCTACGCGGGCTCGGCGGTCATCGCCACTGCCTGCTGTTCCGACCAGGATCTCGAGTCCTTGAGTTTTATTCCTCTATCGGTGGAGTATAACGAAAAGTATTACGCTGCCGGGAAAATACCCGGTGGATTCATCAAGAGAGAAGGAAGGCCTAAAGATAAAGAGATCCGGGTTTCCCGTCTTATAGACCGGCCCATTCGTCCCTTGTTCTCTAAAAAATTCAAAAGAGAGATACAGATTGTTCCCACCGTGGTTTCAACGGATCAAATCAATCCTCCCGACGTAATAGCCATGGTCGCAGCCTCGGCAGCGATAACAGTTTCGGATATCCCCTTCGGCGGACCTATCGGCGCCGTGCGATTGGGATATCTGGATGGTTCTTTTATCGTGAATCCCACCTACGACCAAGTCGAGAACAGCCTTCTCGATATCGTGGTAGCTGGAACACGTGACGGGATTACCATGGTCGAAGGCTCGGCCAAAGAGGTGAGTGAGCAGGTCATGGTGGAGGCCATCGAGGAGGCCCATCGAACCATAAAAGAGATGTGTCGGATCCAGATGGAGCTGGCGGAAACAGTGGCAGTGCCGAAAATCGAGCTTTCCGGTGCCGAAGAGGCGCTGGAGGAATCCCTTCAGCAGGAGATCCTGAGCTGGGCCCGGCCCCGCATGGAACAGGCCTGCTTCGTGGCCGGAAAGATGAACCGGAGTCAGGCCATCAAGGACATTCATATAGAGGCCAGGGAGAGATACTCGCAGCAGGTGCCTGAAGAGCGGCTCGGGCTGTTGACCGAGTTGATCGACAGTCTGGAGTACAGGACCGTACGGGATTCCACAGTCAAGAGGAAGATCCGCACCGACGGACGGGGGCCCAAGGATATCCGGCCCATAAGCTGCGAGATCGATCTGCTGTCCCGCACCCATGGTTCGGCCCTCTTTACCCGGGGAGAGACCCAGGCCCTGGCGGTCACCACGCTGGGAACCGTATTCGACGAGCAACATCTCGATGACATCGAAGGGGATTCGAGCAAAGCCTTCATGCTCCACTACAACTTTCCACCTTTCTCGGTGGGAGAGACGGGGAGACTGGCACCGAGCCGGCGCGAAATCGGTCACGGGCATCTGGCCGAGCGTTCGCTGCTGGCCGTAATTCCCGGAAAGGATAAATTTCCCTACACGATCAGGATCGTTTCGGAGATACTGGAGTCCAACGGCTCGTCCTCGATGGCTACGGTCTGCGGCAGCACCCTTTCCCTGCTCAACGCCGGCGTGCCCATCTCCAAGTCCGTAGCCGGAATCGCCATGGGGCTGGTCAAGGAGGAGGATCGACACGTTGTTTTAAGCGATATACTGGGCGAGGAAGACCATCTGGGCGACATGGATTTCAAGGTTGCCGGCACCGCGGATGGCATCACCGGTTTTCAGATGGACATAAAGATCGCCGGCGTGGATTCGCAAGTGCTGTCTCAGGCCCTGGAACAGGCCAGGGAGGGAAGACTGCACATCCTCGAGATCATGGGCCGGACGATCAAGGAACCACGGGGTTCGATCTCCGAGTTCGCGCCAAAGATCATCAACCTGAAGATCGATCCCGATAAGATCGGGGCGGTGATCGGACCGGCGGGCAAGACGATCAAAGGTATTACCGAGAGAACCGGAGCTACAATCAACGTAGAAAACGACGGTACAGTCACGATCTATTCCCGCGACAAGCTAAAAGCCGAGGAAGCCGAGGCAGCCATCAGCGCCCTGGTGGAAGAGCCCGAGGTCGGCAAATGGTATCAGGGAACGGTACGGCGGATCATGGATTTCGGTGCCTTTGTCGAATTCCTACCCGGTAAGGAAGGCCTGGTTCATATCTCCCGGCTCTCTCATGAGCGGGTCCGCAGCGTACAGGACGTGCTGCAAGAAGGCCAGGAAGTCCGGGTCAAGCTCTTCGAGATAGATCGCATGGGACGTATGAATTTGAGCATGATCGATAATCCGGAGGAGAAATCCCAATCTCGCTCTAGGCCTCATCCGGGATCCCGACCGAGAGAAGGGGGAGGGTTCGGCAGGCCCAGAGGACAGGAGAGACCGGACAAATCCGATCGTCAAGAGGGACGACAGCGGCGGAGATAGGATTGATCCAGTCAACCGAGCTGGACAGCGGCGTCCGGGTAATCTTGGAAACCGTCGAGAACACAGAGGTCGTTTCTATAGGGCTTTGGCAGCCTTCCGGCTCCCGGGACGAGGGGGATTTGGAGGCTGGATTCACTCATCTCCTCGAACATATGTTGTTCAAAGGCACGGGTAGGCGCAACGCCTACCAGATCGCCCAATCTATCGAACGGGTAGGGGGGTACCTGAATGCCTTCACGGAGAAGGAGGTGACCTGCTTCTACTGCACCCTCCCGGGTGAGGAAGTCGAGCTGGCCCTCGACGTGCTGGCGGATATGTACCTGGATTCCCTGCTTTCCGAAGACGAGCTCGCCAAAGAGAAGACCGTGGTTCTCAACGAGATACAGGCCATCGAGGACAACCCGGAGGAAAAAGGCCAACAGATCTACCTCGAACGCTTGTGGAACGCTCACGCCCTTTCCCGTAAGATTACCGGAGAGAGTTATCAGGTAGAAGGAATAGACAGAGAGAAGCTGCTGCGGTTTTACAAAGGCCGCTACATACCGAAAAACACTGTCGTGACCGCCAGCGGCAAGCTCGACCCCGACCGGATGATGGCCCTTTTGGAGAGGGTCTTCCCGGCAACCGGCACGGACGGCGCTTCCGTGGCTCGACAGCGCCCTGTTTCCCAGGCGAGCTGGAAAACCATGCAGGACAAGTTCGAACAGGTCCACCTGTTCACGGGAGTCAGCTATCCTTCATCGCAGGACATAGGGGATTACTACCGCGATCTGGTTTTCAACACCCTGTTCGGCGAATCGATGAGCTCCCGGCTCTTTCAGCGTTTACGGGAGGACAGAGGCTTATGCTACTCGGTGTCCTCCTTTCGCACCTATTTCACCGACGTGGCCCTTTGGACGATCTACGCCAACACCATTCCCTCCCTGGTGCCGCCGTTGCTGGAGGCCATCAATGAAGAGCTGGGACGGCTGCACAGCGATCCTCCGGCCGACGGGGAGATCGAGGACGCCAAGAGCCAACTCAGGGGTAATATGATCCTGGCCAGAGAGGACATGGAGAACCGGATGAAGCGCCTGTTTCGCCAGGTTCACCTGACCCGGCGGGCAATCGAGTACGAAACGTCGTTGAAGCTTCTATCAGAGGTCAGCCGGCAGGATATTCTTTCGATCATCGACAGGCGGATTGTCCCGCAGGAGTTCAATCTCCTGGCCTACGGAAGCAGGAAATTGAAGCCCCTGCGCCGCCGCGCTTTTACCTTCTGATGAAATCCATCATCGTGCCCTACCAGCGCACCTCGGACGATCTTATGCCCGTCTATCAATCGGAGGGTTCCTCAGGCGCCGATCTGCCGGCCGACATTCCAGTAGGCGAGGAGGTGGTGATCCGCCCGGGTGAACGAAAAAGTATATCCACGGGACTGCGCTTCCAGATACCGGCGGGCTACGAAGCGCAGCTACGTCCCCGCTCGGGACTGGCGCTCAGAGAGGGAATCACCCTGCTGAACACTCCGGGTACCGTCGACTGCGACTATCGCGGGGAGGTCCGCGTCATTCTGGTCAATCTCGGCAGCCGGGATTTTCATGTCAAACGTGGGGATCGTATCGCGCAGATAGTGTTCACCCCCGTAGTGCGCGCCGGCTTCCGGGAAAGCGTGGATATCGCCGCCACAAAGAGGGGAGAGGGGGGATTTGGCTCGACAGGCACCTGAGGATACAAGAAGAGGCGGAGCCGCCGCCCGTTTGGCCGCTCTCGCTGTCCTGCTCCTGAGCTGCTGGTACGGAGGATCCGGCTGTCGGAGCGAAGCTCGAGAACTGGCTGCCGCCGGAGAAATCGAGGATTCGGCAGGAAGGAAGGGGCTTGAGGAAACAAGCTCTCAGGAGCAACTGCTCAGCGAGCGGTTGGCGGAGGCCAGGAGATATTTCCAGAATCGACGGTACGAGGCTTCCCTGGCAGTGCTGCAGGAACTGGAAAGACAGTCGGAGCGGCCGCTGCATCCCGAGGTCCTCTATTGGCAGGCCCGGATCGCTCAGGAGCGTCAAGACCCGGCCTTGGCCTTGTTCTACCTGAAGAAGATCATCGACCCGGGGAGCGGACTTCAGGAGCCGGCAGCAGGTCTGCTCTTCGAAGTGTACGAGCGCCTTGGTGCCCTGAGCTACGAGGCCGCAGATTTCGAGCAAGCCTACCGTTACTATCTAGATTCCGTAAACCTGGCCCGTTCGGACTCAGCGGTCCCCGCCCAAACCTGGCTGCGCCTGGCCGAAATAGCCTACTACATCCGCAGCGATCGGGAGGCAGCTAAAAGCTACCTGCTTCAGAAGCGAAGAGCCGCGGCCGGGGCCGAGGCGGATTCGGACAGCTCATTGACCGTACGCCTGCTCCGAGGCCTTAGATGGAGCAATCTCACGGCGCCGATGCTAGGGTTGGAGGACAACAACATTTCCGCTCTTGGGACAGACGGAGACGATCTATGGGTGGGAACGTGGGACGGCAGCGTCTGCCGGTACTCGCTCGGCAGCGCCGATTCGACCGTATTGAAGAGAGGAGGCGAGAGCCTGACGGCCAGGACCGTACGCAGCATCGAGATCGGCGAAGATAAGGTTTGGATAGGCACTTATCAGGGGCTTTATCAGTATTCGAAACACAGCTCACAGTGGCAAGAGGTCAAATTTTTCGGCGGAGACAATCCCTGGAAAGTGGAAGCCCTGGAAGCGGTTGGAGGAACGCTGTACGTAGGGACTCTCGGCAGAGGGCTGTGGCGTTCTCAGGGTTCCGGATGGGTGAAGTTCGTGCAGGGCGTGCTTCCGGGTGAGCTTATAAACTGCCTGCTGGCCAGCGGAGATTATCTTCTGATCGGCACCATGAATCTGGGGCTGGTAATCCTGGATCTCAGGACCGGCAGACTGCAGAGCTTCGACGGGGTCAATCCCGACCTCGATGCCCGCAATGTGATCATGCTCCTCGCCGAGGGCGAAGACATCCTGTGGATTGGTACCTACGGACAGGGATTGTATCGCTGGGACAGGAGAAGCAATAGCCTTGTGCGCTACAGCAAGGCGACGGGGGAGCTGGGAGACGACTGGGTGCTCTGCGGTATCCGAACGGAAGCGGGCCTGTATTTCGGGACTTTTGGAGGCGGCGTCAGCCACAAAAAAGCCGGTTCCGGATCCTGGGAGCGAATAGGGCTGCGTGAAGGTCTTTCCGCCCTGGATATAAGCGCTGCAGCCTGCAGGGCTCCGCGGGTCTTCTTCGCCACCCTGGGCTCAGGAGTTTCCATCCTGGACGAATCGGTGGTTCTTGAGGATGCCGGGGAAATAGAATAATCTCACAGCATGGTGCGACTTCCAGGTGTTAGAAGAATAGACCTGTATATCCTCTCCGAGTTCCTGCTCTCCTTCGCGGTCGCTTTTTTATTCTTCTTTTTTATTTTTTTTATAAACCAGCTTCTGGTCCTGGCAGAAGAGATTTTTTCGAGGAAAGTCCCATTCTGGGACGTTATCCTTTTTATTATTTACTCCCTGCCTTCGATCCTCGCCCTTTCCTTTCCATTCGGAGCTCTTGTAGGCTCCCTGATGGCAATGGGACGATTTTCCTCCGACAACGAGATCCTCGCTTTACGAGCTTCAGGAATCCCCTTGAATCGAGTCCTGCTGCCGCTACTCTTTGCAGGCACACTCCTGTTCCTGATCTCTTTCGTCACCAACGATTATTTCCTGCCGCTGGGTAACATCCGTTTGGGAAGCATGTACAGGAAAATACTGTACACCAATCCCAGTATCGAGCTGGAACCCTACGCCGTAAAACGCTACCAGGATACCGTGATCGTAACCGGAGGAATACGCGGAAATCGCATCGAGAACATCACCATCATCGATAAGAACGAAGACGGTCGGAAAAGGGTCATCACCGCTCGCTACGGGACCCTCGAGGAGGGCCGCAACCAGAAAGGCGTAATCTCCATACGCCTGGAAGATGTATTCACCCAAGTACCGGATGATCCGGAGGAGGATCGCTACGAGTACACAGTTTCCAAGTCGATGATCTATAACATACTTCTCAAAGATTTCAGCGACAGCTTTATAAACCCGGGTCCACGGGAGATGAGCTCTATCGATGTTTGGAAGCAGATCCGGGAAATGGAGGCAAGCTTTAGCAACGAGCTTCGACAGCATCAGATAAAGACCGAGCAGCTGCTGTTCGATCTGGCCATGGAGATCCGCTATCTGAAAGATATGGCCAGTGCAGCCGCCTCGCTTCCGCCGGAATTTTTCAGCGAGCGGCAGCAGATGCTCGCTGATCTGTACGGTTCGTACCTCAAGAATCGCGATCGGAAGATAGTGGACCGCAATCTCCAGCTCTACCGTCTGGAGTTCCAAAAGAAGTTCTCGATCCCTTTCTCCTGCGTCCTTTTCGTGCTGTTCGCCTTTCCCGTAGGCCTGCTGGCCCGCAAGAGCGGCAGGGCCGTAGGTTTCGGGATCGGGCTGCTCATGGCTTCTCTGTATTGGTGGCTGCTGTTCATTGGTCATACTCTAGGAATCAGACTAGAGCTTCCTCCCGTGTTCGCCATGTGGTTGCCGAACCTGGTAGTATTCCTGGCGGCGATCGCTTTTCTGGTAGTGAGGGCCAAACGGTGACTATCCTGCACCGGATGCTCCTCGGCACCCTTTTGGCCATCTTTCTTATCTCGATTCTTTTCTTTGTACTGGTGATCGAGCTACTCGACCTGTTTACGAACCTGTGGCGTTATCTGGCTCACGAAACCAGTCCGCTGGAGATCCTGACAGTAGCCTTGTATTATCTGCCGAAATGCATTTCCTACGCCGTTCCCCCGGCCCTGCTGTTTTCAGCCGCCTTTACGCTGGGGGTGCTGTACAAGAATAACGAGCTGATTGCGATTCTCGGCTCCGGCATCAGCCTTTACCAGCTTGTGTTGCCCTTTCTGGTAATCGGCATAGTGCTCAGTGTAGGCGCCTTTTTCTTCGAAGAACACTTCGTCATCGACAGCTTCAGGAGGAAAAACGAGCTGTATCGGATTGCCGTGAAACAGGAAGTCAGCTTCAGCAACACCAATGTAACAGTGATCAGCGAAGGGGAGGGCACCATCTACCAGGTCGACTACTACAATGACAAGAAGCAGACAATTACCGACGTGATAATCGTGGAGAGAGCCGGAAACGGTGAATTCGAGACCCGGATCGATGCGGACTGGGGCGAGTGGAACGGCAGCAACTGGGAGCTGCACAACAGCAGAATCTATCGTTGGAGCGACAATAGGGATAAAGTGATTCTGGAGCGTCGTCCTTACTATGATGCCACCACGCTGGTAGAAAATCCAGCGACCTTCCGCAAAACTACCCGGAACGTGGAGGAAATGAAGAGCGCGGAGGCCAGGCAGTGGATTGCCAGGCTCAAGCGGGCGGGGTTGCCCTACCGGGGCGCGTTAACCGAATATTACAAGAAGTTTTTCTTCTCCTTGAGCCCGTTCATCGTGGTGTTGATCGCCGCCGGGGTCGGCGGCCGCTTCAAGCGTAATGTACTACTGATGAACCTTCTCACGGCCCTGGTCGTCAGCGTCGTATACTACGTGGTGCAAATGGTTTCGGTGATTTTGGCTAAAAACGGATTGATACCGCCGCTGGCCGGGGCCGGGTTGGCTTTCGCCTTGTTCACGGCGGTCGGAGCCGCGGCGCTGCGGACCGCCAGAACCTGAGGTCTCATGCTTTTCGAGTCGGTTCATCGGGATCCGCAGACCCGCGCCAGGAGCGGAATCCTGCACCTTGGACACGGTCCGGTGGCGACACCGGTGTTCATACCTGTCGGCACCAATGCTACCGTGAAGGCGGTCAGCAACGAGGCCCTTGAAGAGCTGGGGATCGATCTGATCCTGGGAAACGCCTATCATCTGTTCCTGCGTCCGGGTACGGAGGTAATCAAAGAGGCCGGGGGGCTGCACGCCTTCATGTCCTGGAAACACAACATTCTAACCGACTCGGGGGGCTATCAGCTATTTTCCCTGGCTCCGTTTCGAAAAATCGCAGAAAAGGGGGTGACATTTACCTCCCACCTGGACGGTTCGCGCTTCGAGCTGAGCCCCGAGCAGGTCGTGGATATCCAGCAGATTCTGGGCAGCGACATCCTGATGCCCCTCGATGTCTGCACGCCGCCGAGGATAAGCGAATCGGAAGCACTCGAAGCTTTGGAGCTGACCAGCCGGTGGGCGGAGCGCAGTCTTAATCGTTGGCGAAACAATCCAGGGGGCCAGCTCTTCGGAATAATCCAGGGCAACTTCTTTCCTCACCTGCGCAGGAAAAGCGTCCAACAGCTGCTCGCTCTGGAGCTTCCCGGATATGCTATCGGGGGTCTGTCGGTGGGAGAGCCTTTTACCGAGTTCCTGACCCAGCTCAGGCAAACAGCCGCTCTAATCCCCGATCGCTATCCACGTTACCTTATGGGAGTGGGAACCCCAGAATACATCCTGGAAGCTGTAGAGCAGGGAATCGACCTTTTCGACTGCGTTTTCCCGACTCGCACGGCGCGCAACGCTCAAGTTTTTACCTCCACGGGACCGTTGTCCCTGAAGACCGAAGCCGTAAAGCTCGACGGCGGCCCGATCGATCCTTCCTGTTCCTGTCCGGTCTGCCGCAACTACTCCCGCTCCTATCTCAGGCACCTGTTCAAGACCAAGGAAATACTGGCCGCCATGCTCAGCACCTATCACAACCTGGCCTTCATCCAGGCTCTGATCACCTCGATCCGGGAAGCAATAGCGAATCACACCTATCGGGAGTTCAAACAGCAGTTCCTGGACAGCTACCGGTCCAAGAACGCGCTTGAGTAGCAAAAGGAGCTGCACCGGCGGCGAGGAAATGCCGAATATGAGACTGGATGCAGGGTTGGAGAGGGCAACGGTGACACATCAAGGCGCTGGGCGGCAAAGAACAGCCGGAACCCGGGGCAGTACAGCAGTCACGGTGCTGGTCATGGCCTGTACGCTCTTATCCAGGCTGCTCGGTTTTATGCGCATAGCCGTGATCGGCGCCCTGTTCGGAGCTTCGGGCACAGCCGATGTCTGGAACGCCGTGTTTACCATTCCCAACAACTTGCGCAAGCTTACGGCCGAGGGTGCTTTGTCCTCCGCTTTCATTCCTTCTCTATCGGCCAGCCTGGTGGAGGACGCCACAAAAGAGCGGGCGAGGCTCCTGGTCCGCAAGATTATCTACTTCCAAATAGTCCTCCTGGTGCCTCTGGTGCTGCTCTGTACGGTGTTCTCCAGGCAGGTTGTGGGCGTATTACTCTCCTTTCCCGACCCCGCGAAAATGCAACTTTCCGTCGAGCTGTTCCGCTGGATATTCGGCTACATTCTCTTCGTCAGCCTCAGCGCTGCACTGATGGCCGTGCTCAACTCCCATGGCATATTCATCGTGCCGGCGCTTTCGCCCGTGCTCTTCTCGCTCTGCGTTATCTCGGCCACGCTCCTGTTTTACCGCAGGCTTGGAGTATTCTCTATGGCAATCGGGGTTCTGGCCGGCGGGATCGCCCAGATTATCTGTCAATTGCCGTTTTTTTTCAGGCTGGGCTACGACCTTAAGCCCGACCTCGGTTTCGGGCATCCCCGGTTTTCCCGGATCCTCAAGTCCTGGCTGCCCGTACTGGCTTCCGCCGCTATATTCGCCGCAACTCAGCAAATCGCGGTGCTGTTCGCCAGCGGCCTGGAGGACGGCAGCACCTCGGCGTTGAGCTACGCCCTGGTATTTTTCCAGCTTCCCTTCGGTATCTTTTCAATATCCATCATCACCGTACTGTTTCCCCGCATGAGCCGTCAGGCGGCCGGCGGGGACATGCGCGGTTTGCAGGAAACCGTCAGCTACGGGCTGCGCTATATAATGATACTGCTCGTTCCCGCCGCACTCATGTACATACTGATGGGCGAGCAGATCATCTCGGTGGCCATGGAGCGCTTTGCTTTCGGCGACCGGGGAACGCAATGGACCTCGCAAGTCTTGACCGGCTATTCACTGGGTCTGTTCAGCCTGGGAGGTTTTACGTTTCTACAGCGCTTTTTCTATTCCAATCACGATTTCAAGAAGCCTTTGACGGCCGCCGCGCTGGTAAGTGTCTCGGATATTCTCCTTTCCCTCTGGCTGAAGGAGACCGAGCTTCGGGTTACGGGGCTGGCGGTGGCCAATTCGGTCGCCTTCAGCCTGGGTTTCGTTCTGCTTCTTATTTGGGCCAGGAAGGTGCTCGGCTCTCTGCATGGACGGCTGATACTCAGGAGCATCGGAAAGATGGCCTTGTCTCTGCTGCCTTTCGCTGGGTTTCTGCTCCTCTATCTGCGCGTAACTATGCCTTGGTGGACGCCGCGAAGCTCTCTTCGCAACCTGTTGCTACTTCTCATCGGCGCTGTAGCAGCCGCAGCAATCCTCCTGGGAATGTATCGGATACTCGGAGTGGAAATGATAAAAGACATGATTAGAAAAAAGGGAAGGGGAGGGCGATGAGACGGCATATCCTGCTACTGACGGCGGCAACATCCTTTGCTTTAACTGCGGTCTTGCCTTCGGCTCGACTATGGAGCCAGCAGGACAGACCGATCCTGGAGGAGTGGCGGGAGGTACTACGCTACGGCATAGACAGCGAAGTCCTGAAAGTAATAAAGAATATTTCCAAAACCGGGGAGACCTCGCTCAACAGAGAGCTTTTGGACCTTTTTCGAGACTCTCTCAGCTTCGAGGTCCGTAAAGCGGTGCTGGAGTTTTTCGGCCGGGAGAAAATAAGGGACGCCGAAGGTCTTTCCCGCACGCTGCTGGGAAACTCCGAGCTGGATGATCCCGAGTTGACCGTACTGCTGATTCGTTATCTGAGGGAAATAGAATCTCGGGACCTTGAAGGGCTCCTCATTCCCCTCGTTGATGATCGGAACGAGCATGTGGCCGAAGCGTCGATCAACGCCCTTGGGGATGTGGGAACGAATGTTTGCGGGGAGCTATTGATCCAGCGGCTCGAAGATCCCGACTACCCGGACTCCCTGAAGCCGGAGATCATCCTGGCCCTTGGGGCCCTGCGATATCGCGAAGCGGTGGAAAAACTGCTAGCTATAGCCGCCAACCGGGACGAAGAGAGGATCTGGAGGCTTTATGCGGCCTCGGCTCTCGGCGAGATCGGGGACGAGAGGGCGATACCTCAGTTGAAAGCCATGTTTGCCGAGCCGGACAGCCTGGTCAAGATCTATGCGGCTTCGGCTCTCTCCAAGTTTGACCTGGGTGAGGTGGAAAGCCTGCTCCAGCAGGGCTTGAGGGACGCGAATGTCCGGGTCCGCCTGGCTTCCGCCAAAGCCCTGGCCAGCCCGCAGGCTCGGGATTCGGTGGAAATACTGATATACAAGGCCAGGCACGATCCGGAACAACAGGTCCGGCTGCAGGCAATCGAATCTCTCGGTGTGATCGGTACAAGGCAGGCCTTCGAATACCTGCGAGAGCTGTATCGGGATCGAACGGCCCTCCCCGGTTACAGGGAAGCCGCCCTGACGGCTCTCTGTACCAACGATCTGGGTCCCTCCCTGGAAACGATCCGGCGGGTGGTAGAGGAGGAATGGGACGGTAAGGACCGGAGAATTATCGAGCTGACGGCCAGGAAACTGTCGACGATCGAGGCAGGCGGTCTGAAGGGTATATTCGAACGATTGCTGGGAAGTCCCGACGTCAATGTGCGAATCTACGCTTTACGGGGAATCGAGAAAAACCGCTTGAGCAGTCTGAGAGATAAAGTGCAGTCGGTTGCTTCAGACGATCCGTATCCGGCAGCGCGCAGTATCGCCCTATCGGTGCTGGAGAGCCTTTGAGATGTGATGGCCGGTCGCGGCGCTTGCCGGCTGTGCTTCACAGGGGCGTCACAGCCTGCACGTTTCTCAAGCCTCCTTAGGCTCCTCGGTAATGCGGAACTTCGGAACCGAGCGCATCAGGCGGTTGATCTCCTCCAGAGGCGAAATGTACTCCAAGAAGCGAAAGGTCACCTCCCGGCCACGATTGGATACCGCCCGTATCGGTTTGCCCAGACAATCCATCAGGGGCTGGTCCAGGTCTATAAAGTGCTCCGGCTTTTTAGGGACGAAGCGGTAACGCCCGCCGGCATTGCGAATATCCCCGATCCGCCTGGGCATAGACACGTAGTAAATAAGAAAAGATGACCCATCGCCGCCTACGCTCAGGCGGGCGCCGGGAGGCACGCGATGTATATTTCGAGCGCCGATATTCGGGTTCTGTGAATCCACCCTCATGATCAACGGACGGATGCTCTTTTTACCCCGCCTCGTTTCCAAAAGGCCTTCGAAAAAACGGGCGAAGGTGGCGTCCTGAAGACGGCGACGGATGAGAAATACCAGCAGGAGGATCAGCACAAGGGCAACCAGAGCGAACAGGCCGTAGATCAGATAGGTTGCCCGCACCCCAGACAACCAGGCGAAGGAAGCGATCTTTTCGAACTCCAGCTCGCCCTCAAGCGGCGAGATTCGCTGCTGCGGATCTTTAAAGCTCAAGCGGACGGCCAGGCTCTGCCTTCCTTCCTGCAGACCCGGCGGCAGCTGCAGCCTGGCTTCGATAGCGGCGGATTTGCCCGGTGCGATAGTGACGGATGCAGGACGCAGCAGGAGAGATGCTCCACCGCCGCGTACATCCACCAGGGTATAAGTTACCGGGTGCGAGGAGAAGTTGCTGATTCGAAACGCGGCGCTGACTCGGCTGCGGACCTTGCCCAGAAAACCGGGAAACTCCAAAGTGGAAAAGCCGGTAAGCCGGCCGGTCAGGGTATCCTTCTCCACTTCTTCATATTCAACGACGTCGCCCCCCAGCTCTTCAGCCAGCTCCTTCATGAGGTCCTGCCCGGTACCGGGCTCGCTTGCCTGCGCCTCCGCGCCAGTTCGCCCGACCGCAGCTTCCCCGCCAGCCTCAATCCCGCCTTCCCGGGGCATGCTTAAAATATGGATCTCCCAGCCTTCCCGTTTGATTTTCTGCGTGCTGGCCAGAAGCCTGGCCAGTACCTGCTCATAGTCGACGCGGTTGGGGCTGCCCGGCGGCGGATCATGTATTCCATCTGTAAGTAGAAGCACCAGCTTCCTGTTTTCAGAGTCTAGGGAACGGGTATAATCGAGTAGAAACTCCAGCGCCGCTATCAGGTCCGTATACTGCCCGAGGGGCTTCAGCAGAAGAATCCTGTCGATCACCGAAGCCAAGTCTGCGGTATCCTCGATATCGGCACTGACTTCCACTTCCGGGCTGTCGGCGAAGCTCAGCAAGTGAAAGGAGTCGCCTCGATGCAGCCTGTTTTCCAGCAGGTCCCGCAACAGGTAGTTAACCAGATCATCGAATACGGGAAACATGCTTTCGGAGACGTCCACCATAACCACCAGATCGATGCCGGCTGTCCAGCCCGAAGCGACGGCCAGCAGGAGCAGTAACACAGCCGCGTAGATTGCTTTTTTCATTGGTTAATACTCTACCAAACTCGCCTTCTGTATGTCCTCTATCTTGTACTTGAACTTCTGACCGCCGATTTCGAAGTCCAGACGATCTCCGCTTTTACGGTTCAACAGCTCGGCGCCGAGGGGGGAACGGTAGGAAATCACATTCTTGGCCGGATTGGATTCCCAGGGCCCCAGGATTGTGTACTCCTCGACTTGGCTGGTGGCCAGATTAAGCAGCTTTACCCTGCTGCCGAAGGAGACGCTGTCTTCGTCGATCTGGTCTTCAGTGAATATCTGCGCTTTCTGCAGCTCTTCCTGGAGCTTGGAAGCGGTGGATTTGAGCATCTCCTGCTTCTCCAGGGCGGCTTTATACTCGGCGTTCTCCCGCAGGTCGCCCTTGGCCATTGCGATACCTATCTCCTGGGAATTCTGAGGAATAAGGTTCTCTACTATGTCCCTCAGCTCTTTCTGCTTTATTTCGTAGCTCTTGCGGGTAGCCATCAATCCCAGGCTTACTTTTTGCTTCTGCTGGTCGCCCAGGAACTGGTAATCCGGATACTTCCGCTTTATCTGTTGTTTCAGGCTTATCTTGACTGAGGGATCCAGCTCGCGTACGTCTTCGATTAATGTATACAGTCGGGTAATGGACTCTTCGCCGGTTCTCAGCATGTAGTTGAGCAGGTTGCGGTCTTTGAACAGGTAATCCTGAACCTGCTTGTTTATTTTGCGGTTGAAGCTTACATCCCGTTTGTTATTGATCTCCCGAAAGGTAATATCGAGCAGATGGATCATGCCGATGAGCAGTTTCTCCTGGTTTATTTCCAGCTTCGAAATCCAGGACTCGTCAAGGAGATTACGGGCAACCCAAACATAGGCCTCCCGATATTCCCGATAGTGGGTGAGGATCTGATTGATCAACGCTTTCAATGTATCCCATTTCTTGTGCCGGATCAGCTCATCGACGATGAACTTGCTCTGGTAGCTGAGGAACAGGCGGGCATAGACCTCCGGCCAATCGGGGTAGTGCTGGAAAAGCTGGATCAGGAAGTTCTTCTTCAGCTCCGCGTCGCTGATCTTGGAAAAAAGCTCTTCGAGGTTGTCCACCTGCTGAATGAGATCTCCGAAGGAATAATCCAGACCGGGGTTCAGATACGGATAAACCGAGACGAGCTGCTGGACCAGCAGGTAACTGGATACGACCAACTCTGTAACCGAGGAGTAAGACTTCAAGAATGCGGTAAAATAGGAAAACATGTCGGCGAAGTAGTCCGAGTCCGGCTCAGCATGCTCGAGAAAATCCCTCAGGGTTTGCACCCTATCGAAGAAATTCTTTTGGGCTTTGAACTTGTTGAAGGTCTTCTCCTCGAATGAAATCGGCTTATCCCGTACCGTATAACGGTCGAGCTTGTCCGGAACATTGCCGAAAATCGGATTGGTTTTCAGAATTTTGCGGGCCTCGCCGCTCCATTTGGACCACTCATTCGAACCGAGAATGGAGGGAACGAGCTGGTCCTTGATCATTTTCATGTCGGCGGCGTTATCGAAGCTGCGGATCACGGTTTTAAGCGCCCAAATCGGGTCTTCCTTTACCTGTTTGTTGAGCTCTTCTTTCGGCCGGGTGTGAATCAGTACCCATATATGATCCGAACTCAACACTTTCAGGGCGCTCACTGCCATCTTCAGGCTCATCCTGTGACCCGGTTTAGAGGCGAAATCTATAATGATGACATCGTTTTCGATTGCCTTGATCTGTCCGATCTTCCAGCTGCTGTGGTAGACGTAGTTGCCCACATCGAAGGAAATGTGCTTTTCGAAATCGGCGATGGCATCGTGCACGTTACGCCAACTCTGATTCAGATTGGAAATACGCAGATACTCCTCGAGCTGGCTGTGCCCTTCGTATTTCTGGCGAAAGCAATCCACGATTTCTTTTCTAGCCTCTCTGTTTTTGGGCTCGTAGGAGAGAATCCGTTTCAGCAGCTCTATGGAGGTATCCCAGTCTTGCTTTTCTTTATAGTGAGGAACCAGGTAGGCGAGCAGCTGCGCCGCCCGATCGCCGCTCAAGACCTTGACGATCTTACGCTCGACGGAGAAGAAGAACTCCACGTCCTCGGGAGCGTACTCGATGATCTTCTCCCAGACCTCGCGGACATTGGAAAACATCTTCTTGCTGATAAAGCGGTGCAGGGCCTTTTTCCAGTACTCGATCGCACTTTCCAGTTCCCCCTCTTCTTCTTTCCTGTCGGCCAGCAGCTTCACGATCTCCGCCTCTTCATAGTCTACCTTGATATACCGCTCCCAGATGCCGTACTTCAGGTCCTGCTCGTTCTTGTTCTCATACACGTCGGACAGGGTCTTGAGGGCGAATTTATTCTCGCCGTATTCGAGAATCCGGTTGCATAAATATTCCACGATATTCCATTTATGGTTATCCATGAAGATATTGATGAGTACGATGAGGTTGGAATCGTCCACGAGCTGCTTACTCAGCGAGATGATGCCCGAGATATACAGGCCGATGATGCTGTTTCGGGTGTGCTTCAGATGTTCCTCGCAAACCTCTAATACCTGGTCCTCGGCATCCTGCTCCCGAGTAGCTGCAACGATTTCATCCAGTTCCACGAAGTTATTTATCGAATAGCTGTTCAGTGTAGCTCGGGTCCACTTTTCCTCGTTCAATAACTCCGTAACTTGTTTTACTAATGCTTCAGACAAAATATCACTCCTTCTCGTTCCCGTCCCGTTTTTCGATAGTTGCCGGGTGGCAGCAACCGGCTGGCCGCTTCGCCCGACAGCCGGCCGTCGTCCCCGGCACGGGTTTTTTAATTTGCGTATTCGCTGTAGACCTCGGGATTGAGCTGTTTTATCTTCGTAAGGACTTCTTCGACCTTCTGTCGCTCTTCGCCGCTGTTCAAATAATGATCTATAAGCCAAAAATAATGATTGATCAGCCTCGGAATCAACCTGTTCTGCCGGTTCTGTTCCACCTCTCTTTCGATCTGGTAGATAGCCTGCTTCAGCTTGCCGAGTTCCAGCGGTCTGAGCTCTCTCTTGACGTTGAAAAGACCGTAAATAGTGCCATATACGGGGATCCACTCCTGCAGCGCTCCGCCGGCTTCCCCCAGCCTGTCCTTCAACTTGCCGACCAGCCGCTGTATCATGGGAGATTCCAGGTAGGAAAGTTCGATCTGTTGCGGATCGAGAAAGAACGCTTCCCTGAAAAACACCTTTGAGATGCGGTTTTCATTCACCAGGGAATAGCAGTCCGCCAGTTCGGCAAGAATGGCGGCATCTTCGCGCCGGTATTGACCGGCCAGTTCCAGAAATTTGATAGCGCTCTCATAGTTGCCGCGGCATTTGTGACATCTACCGATTCGAAACAGAATTTCCGGATCACCCGGGTCCGCTTCGTTGTATAGAGATAGATAGTGATCGAGAGCCTTGCCGAAGATGTAATATTTTATATTGAACAGACAGCGTTCCGAGAGCCTCTCCATACGAGAGGTAAATCCGCTAAAAACCTTCCACTGATTCAGGTAGTACTCCCCCTTTTCGTAGGCCCCGGAGATCCCCGCCAGCCTTTCCTCCCGCTCCAGCCAGAAATTCGAACATTTCAAAGCGTTGGTGACGTCCGCAGACTCGAAATCGATGGTCAAAGCCCTCTCCAAAAGCTCGCCCGCCTCTTTAAAACGGCCTTCCTTGAAGCCTAGATATACCTTGTTGAGTATTTGGATGATTTCGTTTTCCTTGAACGTCAGCTGTTTTTCCGCCATAAAGTTAACCGCAGGAAGGGTATGTAATAAACCAGATACGTCCGCTGCGGGCTTTCCCGGTCCGCTTTGCTTAATTATAGCATGATGAAGAGTTTAGTCAATCTTGGCAGGCGACCGTTTGCATCGCAGCTTATCTTTCTGCTATGATCATTTCATGGCAAATCGTCCCTCCACCCTGGTGGCTGCTTCGATCCTGTCAGCCGATTTCGGGCACCTGGCCGACGAGGTCAGCCGGATCGAAGAAAACGGAGCCGACTGGGTCCATCTGGATATTATGGACGGGATCTTCGTACCCAATATAACCTTCGGGCCCGTGATGGTGAAGGCCCTGCGTCCCCACAGCCGGCTGCCCTTCGATACGCATCTCATGATTCTGAAGCCGGACAGCTACATCGATAGCTTTGCCGAAGCCGGTTCAGATGGCATTACGATACACTATGAAAGCACGATTCATCACCACAGGCTTCTGGAGGAGATCAGGAAACGAGGCAGGAAAGCGGGCATCTCCATCGTGCCTTCCACTCCTGCCGAAGTCTTGAGCGAGCTTCTTCCCGAGCTGGATCTAATCCTGGTAATGACCGTCAATCCCGGCTTTGGAGGCCAGGAATTGATTCCCCGGACTCTGAACAAGGTAAGCCGGCTGGCCGAGCTGCGGGCGCAGGGGGGATACAGCTACCTGATCGAGGTTGACGGAGGTATAAACGGGGAGACCTGCCGGTCGGCTGTCGATGCCGGAGCTGACGTCCTGGTTGCGGGCTCTGCGGTATTCGAAGCGGAAAACCTGGCGGAGGCGATCGCGGCCTTAAGATGCCGATGAATAATAATAGATATAGTTTCTTTTTCCACGAGTCGAAATATAAGAGAGGAACCATGGTCCGAAATAGCCTTCTCATATGCGCATTTGCTCTGCTGCCCCTGCTGGCGGACGGCCAAGCCTCGACCGGTGACCGCCGGCTCACCGACGGACTCATTCTGTTTAAGCAGGAGCAATACCTGGAAGCGATCCAGAAATTCCGGCAGTTGATTTCCGATCCCAGCGGGCCGGAGAGTACGGGGGATGCCTACTACTGGGTAGCCCGCTCGTACCTGGCCGTTAACATGTTGGAGGAGGCGGAGAGGAACCTCGAATATTTCCTGAGTAACTACCCCTCCAATTCCAACTATCCGGACGCCCTGTACCAGAAAGGTAGACTTTTATATCTACAGGGAGAGCCGTCGAGCGCCATCCAGGTTCTCGAAGGCTTCGTTTCCGACTACCCCTATTCCGATTTTGTCGGCAGCGCCTATTTCTGGATAGGCGAGTCCCTGTTTTCCCTCGGCAGACTGGATGAGGCAGCCCGAATGTTCAACAAGGTGATTCAGGAATATCCGCGGAGCGTCAAGCTAGAAGCCTCCCGCTACCGGCTCTCTCTGATCGAGTTCAAGAAGAGGGAAGACGAGCTTCTCAAGCTGCTGAAGTGGAGCCATGAAGAAGCGCTGAAGTCCGTGGAGGAGTTCCAGCGCCGGGAGAAGGCCTACGAGCAGGCGATCTCGGTGTACCAGCGCAAGCTGTCGGCCCTGGCCCAAAAGGCGGACCAGGCGGGCGGCGAGCGAAGCACGGAGATAGAGCGGCTATCCAGGGAAAACTCCGAGCTGAAAGAAAGGATAGCCGCCTTGGAAGCCCAACTGGAGACACTTTCCGCTGAAGCGTCGACGCAGGCCGGAGTGACCTCCGAGCAGCTCGAGTCTTTCGAGAGAAGACAGAAAGCTCTACGGTTGAAAGAAGAGTCACTGGCGGTGAAAGAATCCCTGTTGAGGGCGCTGGCGGAGAGTACGGGACAGCAGTAATGAATTGTTCGAGAAGGCTCGTCCCGACCGCTTTGCTCCTGATCCTGCGGCTTTCAGTCGTTCAGGCGCTGGAGATCCAGCAGGACGGAGTAAAGGTGGTCCTGCACGAAGGGATCGGCAGGTTTTCCCTTTACCACAGATCCTACGATTCCGGCGAGCGCTTCACACCTCTGTTCGTTGACCAGGACCCCAGAACCTCGGGGCTGTCGTTGGTTGTCAACAACAAGATTTTCAAGCTGGGCGACACGGCCGAGTTCTCGGAGGAGGTGGAAAAGAGTACTCCGGAAGGGCCGGCGCACTTCCAGTGGCAATCGAAAACACTTGGAGTGATCCAGGAGTTCGAAATCGTTACCGACGGGGTCAAGATGTCCATCCGAATAACCAATCTGACTCGAAGCGAGCTGTCCGTTGGGGTTCGCCTGTGCCTGGACACCTATCTCGGCGAGGAAAATCTGGCTCATTTCTCCACCGACAGGCACCAGGAGATACGCGGTGAGCTCTCCATAACCAAGGCGAACATGATACGTTACTGGATCTCTGCATCATCCCAGGCGCCTGGTCAGCCCGGCTTGAAATGCATAACCAGTGGACCGGGCATAACGGCTCCTGACAGGATCGTATTCGCTAACTGGAAGCGTCTCAGCGATGCATCGTGGGGCTACGAGACTTCAGCCAACCGCAATTTCAATCTCATGCCTTACTCCATAAACGATTCCGCCGTATGCATGTATTACGATCCGCAAGTTCTTCCCGCCTACCAGAGCCGCGAGATCATCCTGGTGCTCGGCAGCTTAACCGTCGATTCCTCAGGTGCAATCGCCGCCGAGACTGCTCCGGCCGCCGAGGCTGCTTCGGCTGCCGAGACTGCTCCGGCTGCTGAGACTTCCGAACCCGAGACCCTGCAAGCCCTGTACGAGAGGGCACATACGGAGGCCGGTCAAGACCGGGACCTGCCCCTTGCCGTTCAGAGAGATCTCGACCTGCTGAACAGCCTTCTGGAAATGATCGACGAGAAGCTCTCGGCCGGTGAAGAGGTTAGCCTTGAGGACATTCGGTTGATGGAGCAAATCCTTTCTGATATAAAAGATAGATCAGAAAGGTATTCCGGTGCTCATTAAACAAGGCCGCATTTCGGACGCCGCAACAAAATAATCCGAGAATACCTCAACAACCAGGATGCCGAAAAGCGTTATTGCTAAGGCCCACCAGCTCCTACGGCGGAGAAAATTCTCCCAGGTTATTCGCCTGTTGGAGAGCCAGATTTTTCGCTTTCGCAACAATGCCGAGTTCTATTCCCTTCTTGGCTCCGCCTGTCTGTATACCGGGGATTTCGGCGGAGCGGAGTCCTACCTGCAGCGCTCGGAGCAGCTAAATCCAGAGGACGCAGTTCCCCGGCTCGGACTGGCCGCCGTGGCCTACAAGCGTGGCAATATCGAGGAGGCGGTAAACAGCTGGCTGGAGATAATCGACCGCGAGCCCGGAAACCGCCAGGCTCTCAGGGCGCTGGGCGTGGTTCGAAAACAAGCTTCAAGGGAAGGCTCCCCCTTTCCGTCAGACACGCTCGATATACGCCTGCTGCTTCCTCCACTGCCGCCGAGCCCATGGATTTGGCTAGCCCCTGTGTTGTCGGTCGTTCTGCTGGCGGCTGTGCTGAGCGGCTATCATTTTCTCCTGCCGCTGCTGCAGCGCAGCCGGGTAGAGAGACCGGGTGTGGAGGAAATCGAGCTGTCCGCAGACCGGCCGCTGATCGCCACCCAGCCGCCGCAGTCTGTAGGCGCCGCCGGCGCCTACGAGTCGGAGACGGCTTTCACCCTGACAGACAGGCAGATCGAAGAGACTTTTCAATCCATCAAGAGATACCTGCTCGACTACCGGGACAATCTGGCCATCCGCGAAATCAACAGGCTTCTTCATTCCAATGCCTCGGCGTATGTCAAAGAGAAGGCCCGACTCATGAGAACCTTTGTGCAGGAACCTGACTTTGCCACTATCCGGGATCCCTTCCCCTATACGGAAGTGCGGCGGGAGCCCATCCTCTACTCGGATACCTATGTAATGTGGAAGGGGAAAGCGGCTAATCTGCGGATCGGAGCCGAGGAGATCGCTTTTGATCTCCTGGTAGGCTACCAGGATGAAAAGGAGCTGCTCGGCATGGTTCCCGTGGTATTGAGGTTTGCAGCCACTCTGGAAAACGGAGACGGCGTGGAGGTCTTGGGCCGGGTCCAGGTAAGGGAGGGTCAGATAAGGCTCGAGGGGATTTCTATTCATAGGTTGTACAGGTCGCCATGAGAGCGGTGGTCCAGCGGGTCCAGGATTGCTCGGTCAGCACAGGGGATCAGATATACGGCCATATAGAATCGGGACTGCTCGTGTATCTCGGAATAGGCAGGGAAGACGCTCCAAGGGATATCGAGTACCTGGCGGAAAAGGTTCTGAACCTGAGGATCTTCGCCGATCGCAACGACAAGATGAACCTTTCGGTTCTCGATGTGAAGGCTGAGGTCCTGGTGGTATCCCAATTCACCCTGTACGGGGATGCGCGGAAAGGCAGACGGCCTTCCTACAGCGGCGCTGCGGGGCCTGAAAAGGCCAGGCGATACTACAGCCTGTTCATCGAGATGATTCGAAGCCGGGGAGTGCGGGTGGAGAAGGGCGAGTTCGCCGCACGGATGCAGGTACGATATACGAACCTCGGACCGGTGACCATTCTTCTCGATTCCACCGGGTCGTTCTAGTCCCCTCTGTCCAGTAGCAGGGAGCGGGCCGTCACTCTCGCCCTTTCGGCCACCTCGGGATGCCTGGTCCGTTCGAGGATGGAAAGAGCGAGTTGGCCGAATTCAGGCCTGCCCATGTCCTCGATCGTGTCAAGAAAGGTGAGGGCCAGGCGGGCTTGTTCGGCCTGGAGCCGGCCTTCCTGCATTTCCAGAAGCTCCGTCAGGCCGCGTCCCTGCTCCATCAGCGCTCCCTGGTATTCGGGCAGAGGAAGGCCGGCCATGAGCCTGACGATCTCGGTTTTCAGCTCTGTCGTGTATCCGCTCAGGTGAGCCACCAGGAAATCCATTGCCTCTCTATTGAGCAGCAAACGGCGCTCCAAATCACCCCGTTCCAGTTCGGGAGGAAAAACCGAGGCCAGTATGACTCGTAGAATCAATTCGCCTTCCCAGGCGCGGCTGGAAAAGCTCTCGCCTACCGCCAGGATTATCTCCTGGACCCGGAAATCCGGCCGAGATCCCAGGGCGCGGGCCGATTCGATCGCCGCCGAAAGCTGCCCGTTCTCGATTATCTCTACGATCAGGGGATTATCCCGCTGATCGGAGTCGCGGATCCAGGCCTGGTAATCCTGCGCTGGCGCCGGCTGCCTGGAAATAAAAGCGGCGGTCAGCAGTGCCAGGGAGGCTACGGTCTTTGCGTTCACTCCACTCCTCAATATCGGAGGGTTCGCAGACCTCCTTGACCTTGGAAAGGCTCAAGAGATATTATAATTATGACAAGTGAAGCGCGAGGGGAAAAATCCCGTTGTATTCAGTAACTGGGCTTCACAAGCCTCGATATCACTTCGTACGGAAAAGGAATCGGTACCCATGAGCAATCCCGCAGAACCCAGCGACGAGAAAATCAAGGCACTGGAAGCGGCTCGGCTGCAGATCGAGAAGCAGTTCGGCAAAGGCTCTATTATGAAACTCGGAGAGGGCGCCGCCAACGTGCAGATTCCCACCATTTCCACCGGTTCGATTCTACTCGATGCCGCTCTCGGAGTGGGCGGATACCCTCGGGGAAGAATCGTCGAGATCTACGGACCCGAAGCTTCGGGGAAAACTACATTAGCTTTGCACGCGATCGCCGAAGCCCAAAAGCAGAAAGGAATAGCAGCTTTCATCGATGCCGAACACGCCCTGGATCCCCAGTATGCACACAGTCTGGGTGTCAACACCGACGAGCTTTGGGTAAGCCAGCCGGATAACGGCGAGCAAGCTCTGGAGATTGCAGAGTCTTTGATCCGCTCCGGGGCCGTGGATATTATAGTGGTGGATTCGGTAGCGGCGCTGACACCCAGAGCCGAAATCGAAGGTGATATGGGTGATTCCCATATGGGCCTTCAGGCCCGGCTGATGAGCCAGGCGCTGCGAAAGTTGACCGCGATCATCTCCAAGTCGAAGACCTGTCTGGTTTTCATCAATCAGATCCGCATGAAAATTGGCGTAATGTTCGGCAATCCGGAGACGACCACCGGGGGGAACGCTTTGAAGTTCTACTCCTCACTGCGCCTGGAAGTACGGAAGATCGAGACGATCTCTGAAGGCACCGATAAGGCAGTCGGGAACAAGGTGCGCGTAAAAGTGGTTAAGAACAAGGTAGCACCTCCGTTCAAGCGGGTCGAGCTGGAGATTATTTTCGGTCGAGGCATCTCGGCCTCCGGAAGCCTTCTGGATGCGGCTGTTCAGCAAGATGTCATCTCAAAGAGCGGGAGCTGGTATTCCTACGGGGAGGAGCGGATTGGTCAGGGCCGGGAGAACGTGAAGCTATTCCTGGAGAACAATCCCGACATGTACCGCCAGATCGAAGCCAGCGTACGAAGCCTCCTGTTTCCCGATCAGGCCGCCGGGAGCGGGGCTGCCGACTCTACCGGTGATCAGAAACCCGGCGACAAGGCGGGGGAGCGAAAAGCGGCCGGCCAGCCCGCAGGCTGAGGTTAAAGCGAAACAGTCGGCTAAACAATCCGATCCCCAGACCGGCAGGCGCACCCACCTCTGTTCTCCCGCACGCTGCAGTGGCAAACGAGTATGAGCGTAGTTCAGCAGACCGCATATCTATCCCTCGGCTCCAATCTCGGAGATCGAGCGGCGAACCTGAAGCGGGCCGTCGCCTCTCTAGGGGATTTACTTGAAGGACTCGCCACCTCATCGATCTACGAGACCCTGCCCATGTACCTGCCGGACCAGCCCAGGTTTCTGAATATGGTGGTCTCCGGCCGCTGTTCTTTCACCCCAAAGGAGCTCCTTGATCGCGTCCTTGACCTGGAGGGCCGCCTGGGAAGGGACCGCAATAAGGGCATCCCGAAAGGGCCGAGGGTCATTGATATCGACATTCTGCTGTACGGTGAGCGGATCATCGAGAACGAAGAGCTGGTGGTTCCGCACCCCAGGATGAAGGAAAGGCAATTCGTGCTCATTCCCCTGCTGGAACTGAACCCGCACCTCCGGGACCCGGCCACCGGGCGGCCCTTGGCCGAGGCGCTGGCAGCCCTCCAAGACCAGGGCGTTTACATCTTCTCGCGTTGAGAATATACTCGGGGCAGCTAATATCCCATGAACGCGCAGAGTCAGATAGACAAGCAGGAGTTCAAGCTACAGAACTTCGAAGGACCGTTGGATCTTCTGCTCTTTCTTATCCGTAAATCCGAAATAAACCTCTACGACATCCCGATCGCCACCATCACGGAGCAGTATCTGGAGTATCTTAGCTACGCTACAAGGATCGACCTGGAGAACATCACCGAGTTCTATTTGATGGCGGCTACGCTGATGTACATAAAATCCCGCCTGCTGCTTCCGGTGGATGTCAATCTGGAGGACGAGATAGAGGATCCCCGCAGGGAGCTGGTAGACAAATTGATAGAATACCAGAAGTACAAGAAGCTGAGCGTATTGATCGAAGAAAAAGAGCAAGCTGCCGAATGGTCCATTGAACGCAGAAAATTCCAGCCGGTCCTGCCCTTTGTGGATAAAGAGATGTGGGAGCAGATCACGGTTTGGGACCTGTTGAAGACGTTTTCCTCCATGCTGTCCTCTCTTTCTTCCGAACGCGTCATTGATATGTACGAGGAGGTCACGGTCAACGAGAAGATCACCCTGGTCTATGAGCTGCTGGAGACTGGCGGCGAGTTCATGTTCGCGGATCTTCTGATCAAGAAGAACTCCATCATGGAGGTTATCTGCAGCTTTCTGGCCGTGTTGGAGCTGGTGAAAGCTTCTGCCATCATGGTTTTTCAAAACAAGCTGTTCGGCGACATATTGATAAAGGCAAGACAGGCGAAGGTGCCCGATGGAGCTTGAGCAGGTCGCCGGTTTGGTAGAAGCAGTGCTGTTCCTCGAAAATGAGCCGATTGATCTGTCCGCGCTTGTCCGCATAACGGGCCTGCCCCGCCGCACAGTGGTTGAGGCCATTGAACATCTTCGGGACCGGAACGCCGGACCGGATCACGGGCTCGAGGTAATCGAGCTGGGCGGCGGCTACACCTTTTCGCCGAAAAAGGGCTTTTGGGACCGTCTCAAGCAGCGCTACGGCAGGAAAGCCGAGGGAAAGCTCTCCAGGGCGGCACTGGAGACGCTGTCCATCATCGCTTATGCCCAGCCGGTAACCAGGCAGGAGATCGAGAGCATTCGCGGGGTGTCCGCCGACGGGATGATCAAGCTGCTGATGAACAAGAATATAATCAAGGAGGTGGGGAAGAAGGACGCCCCGGGGAAACCCGTCCAATACGGAACTACCAAGGATTTTTTGACGATGTTCCGGCTGGCCAGCATAACTGACCTGCCGAAGATGGACGAGTTGGACAAGGAGAAGTTCGAGGGCGGTGAGTGAGCCTCTTCGGCTTCAGGTCTATATGGCCCGCTGCGGAATCGACTCCCGCCGCGGCTGCGAGCAGTATATTAGCGCCGGACGCGTCTCGGTAAACGGTAAAATCGCCACCCTGGGCAGCAAAGTTTCCGAAGGAGACCGGGTAGAGCTGGATGGGCGGTTGCTACGCTTCGAGCCTGTCAAGGTGTACCTGGCGGTCAACAAGCCCCGAGGCTACTTATGCTCCAACATCGACCGGCGAGGCAGGCCTCTGGTATCGGACCTGCTTCGCGATATTCCGGTCCGGCTCTTTCACGTAGGCAGGCTTGACCTGCAATCCAGCGGCCTTATCTTATATACGAATGACGGGCAATTCGCAGCGCTGGTGACGCATCCTTCCTACGGCATCGAGAAGGAGTATATCGTAGAGGCGGAAAAGCCGATTCCGGAAACGGCGCTCAGCCAGTACCGGCAGGGAATCAGCATCGGCGGCGAACGCTATCGCTTGAAGAGCTACAAATACAAGACAGCCCGCAAAGCGGTGTTAATCCTGATGGAGGGGAAAAACAGAGAGATCCGCCGGGTTTTCGACTATTTCAAGGTGGTCTGTAAGCGGATCCACAGGGTTCGAATCGGCTGCGTGGAGATAAGCGGATTGCCTTCCGGGGGATACCGGCACTTGAGCCAGGGCGAGGTAGCCTGGTTGCTGAAGCGCCAGCAGGCGAGAATAGATGGTAGTCGCAATTGACGGTCCCGCAGGATCGGGAAAGAGCGTGGTCGCCGAGCGGGTGGCGGCGAAAACAGAATTCGCTTACCTGAACTCCGGTTCGTTGTATCGGGCCATCTCCAAGAAAGTACTGGAATCGGGTAATCCGCCGGAGGATCACGCCCTGGTATTGAAGATCGCTTCCAGCTGTAAGTTCGAGGTGCGGGGTAACGAGCTGCTGCTGAACGGGGAGCCGGTTTCGGGCATCCAGACCGATTCGATCGATCGCTGGTCGGCGGTACATTCCAGTATCCTCGAAGTGCGCTTAATCGTGAACCGGCAGCTCCGGGCCGTCGCCGCAGGTAAGGACATCGTGGTCATGGGCAGAGATATAGGAACCGTTGTGTTTCCGGATGCGGAGGTGAAGATATATCTGGATGCTTCAATAGAAGCAAGAGCAGCCCGCCGGTACCGTCAGGGATTGAGCAACCTGAACGAGCAGCAGATACGCGCCGGCATAGAGCAACGTGACTCGATCGACCGCAGTAAGCCCTTCGGCAAGCTGGAGAGAGCCTCCGGGGCCGTGTATATCGATACATCGGACTTGACCATAGATCAAGTTTGTGAGACAGTAGTACGGGAAATCCTCAAAGCACGCGAAATCAATCGGGAGTTGAATACAGGCAATGAGCTCTGAAGAATCGAACAACGCCGCTGAATTCAACGAAGAACGCCTTCGAGAAAAATATATGCAGTCCCTTGCCCAGGTCGCCGAAGGCCAGATGGTCCCCGGTCAGGTTGTTGAAGTGGACTCCGAGTTCGTCTATGTGGATATCGGGCTGAAGTCGGAAGGGAAAATTCCGATCGATGAGTTTAGCGAGACACCGCAGATCGGCGAAACCGTATACGTTATCCTTCTAAGCAAGGAGAGTCGCAGAGGGGAAGTAGTCGTATCCAAGAAAAAAGCGGACGAAAAGCTGTTCTGGAAGAATCTCCGTATAGCCTTTGATCAGCACGATCCTGTCCAGGGAGTTATCGCCAAGCGTATCAAGGGAGGATTTGAAGTCGACCTGGGCAATAGTGTCACCGCCTTCTTGCCCCTGTCGAAAACGGACGTCCAGCGGGTCGGCGATCCGGCCGAGTATATAGGGTTGAACACCTACTTCTACCTGGAACGGCTGTACCACCGCAGCCAGGTGAATATCGTGGTGAATCGCAGGGACTGGCTCGAAGATGAGAACAGCAGGAAACGGGATGAGTTTTTTGAAAACACCGCGATTGGCGACGAGGTGGAAGGTACGGTGAAATCCTTTACCTCCTTCGGCGCCTTCGTCGATCTAGGCGGCTTCGACGGGCTCTTACATATTAACGACATGAGCTGGGGTCACATCAACTCGCCGAAAGAGGTAGTTTCTTTGGGCGAAAAGATCAGGTTGAAGGTAATCCGTTTGGACCCGGAGGAAAAGAAGATCAACCTCAGCTTGAAGCATTTCTCGGAAGACCCCTGGACCCATTTCGAAGAGAAATACGAGGTCGGGGAGGTAGTAAAAGGCAAAGTAACCAAACTTACCGATTTCGGCGCTTTTATCGAGATCGAGCCGGGCATCGAAGGTCTGGCACATATCTCCGAGCTATCCTGGGTTAAAAAAATAAGACATCCCAAGGAATTACTGCAGGTTAATGACATTGTCGAGACCAAGATACTCGGATATGATATCCAGCAGGGTAAGCTTTCTCTGGGTTTGAAACAGGTGCTGCCCAATCCCTGGGATGACATCGACAACCGTTATCCTGTGGGCATGCGTCTTAAGCGCAAGATTAAAAACATCACCAACTTCGGCGTGTTTCTAGAGATCGAAGAGGGCATTGACGGCCTGCTTCATCTGGACGATATGTCCTGGACAAAGAAGCCCAAGCATCCTTCGATGCTGTACAAAGAGGGAGACGAGATCGAGGTGATGGTCATCGATATCGACAAGGAGAACCAGAGGATCAAGCTCGGGGTCAAGCAGCTCACCGAGGATCCTTGGAAGTCGCTGGCCAAGGCGTTCCCAAAGGGAAGTGTAATCGAAGGGGAAATCACCGGAATAACCGATTTCGGCTTTTTTGTGAAAGTGCAGGGCGGCGTGGAGGGTTTGGTGAGCAAGTCGAACCTCTTCGATCCAGCCAGCGAATCTATCGAAGACGTACTGGAGCGCTACAAGGTCGGCGATACAGTCAAAGCCGTGGTTACAGACATTCATCCCAGCAGGCAAAAGCTCGCCCTCTCGATCCGGGAATACAACAGGCGAATGCAGCAGGAAACCATGGTTCAGTACATCCACGACGATTCCTCCGAGGAGAAAACGACCCTTGCCGATCTGATAAGAGATAAGAACAAGGATTGATCAAGGGCGTCACCTGCCCATGTTGAAATCTGAGATCGACCGTAGCAAATTCGAGACACTCATCGAGATCAATACGCTGATCAACTCCGAATACTCGGACGGTAAAGAGCTGCTGAAAAAGATCATTGCCTCGGCAACTCGATTGATGGACGCGGAAGCCTCGTCCCTGCTGCTGTTGAATCCGGAAAACAATAAGCTGTACTTCGAAATAGCTCTCGGAGCAAAGGGTCCCGAAGTGCAGCGCTATTCCCTGAGCATGGGCGAGGGAATAGCCGGTTGGGTGGCGGCTAACAATACCTCCCTGATTGTCAATGACGTCGATTCGGACAGCCGCTTTTACTCGGATATCAGTAAACAGATCAATTTCCCCACTAAATCGATTCTCGCTGTCCCCATGCGGGTCAAAGATCGCTGCGTAGGGGTGATCGAGATCATCAACAAGCGGGAAGGCGGTAATTTCAGCGAGGTAGATTTACAGTGGCTGGAGATCTTTGCCACACAGGCCGCCATCGCGATTCAAAACGCCCGTTTTTTTCAGCAGGTCAAAGAGGAGGTGACGCTGCTTCAGGACGAGCTGCAAACCGACAGGGGTTACCATACCTTCATCGGCGAGAGTAAGGTTATAAAGGAAAAACTGGAGATCGCCCTGCGTGCCGCCGCCACCAATTCTTCGGTACTGCTGTTGGGAGAGAGCGGGGTGGGAAAGGAGCTTTTTGCGGAGCAAATCCATCTGCACAGCCCGAGGAACAACGATCCCCTGATAAGAGTGAACTGTGCCGCCCTGCCGGAAAGCCTGCTGGAAAGCGAGCTGTTCGGCCACGTCAAGGGCGCCTTCACAGGAGCGACCAGCGATCGCAGGGGAAGGTTCGAGCTGGCCAACGGGGGTACGATGTTCCTGGACGAGATAGGGGATCTGCCGTTGAACCTCCAAGTCAAGCTCCTGCGGGTGATACAGCACAGGACCTTCGAGAGAGTTGGCGGCACAGAGCCGATCAAGGTGGACGTCCGCATTATAGCCGCTACCAACAAGGACATCGAGAAAGAGGTAGACAGCGGAAGATTCAGAGCCGACCTGTACTACCGGTTGAATGTTCTTCCCATCTATATTCCACCTCTTCGCGAACGCCGCGAGGACATTCCCCTGCTGGCAGATTTTTTCCTCAGACGGTTCAAGCGGGAGACCAAGAAACAGATACACGGCTTCGCCCCCGAGTCGATGCAGACGCTTCTTTCGTATTCCTGGCCGGGAAACGTCCGTGAGCTGGAGAATGCCGTCGAGCGGGCCGTAGTTACTACCAAAGTAGATACGATCACCTCGGATGCGTTCGTTCTGGACAGGCTTTCGGAAAATCCCGAAGATGAATACAGCGGCAAAGCTCTCAAAGAGGCTGTCAATATCTTCAAAAAGCATTACGTACGACAAGTCCTGGAAATGAACCAGTGGAACCAAACCAAAACGTCAAAGCTGCTGGGAATCCAGCGGACTTATCTCTCACGTCTGATTAAAGAGCTGGGTATCAGCCGTTGATCAGGCTCGATCGGGTCAGGAGGGACTACACATGTTGAGCTCGGAAACCGGAGGAGGTGCTCGTTCTTCGGAAGCCAAACCCCGATTTGTGGATAGGTTGGCCAGCTTCCTCAACAAATACCGTCTGGTGTTGCTTATACTGCTGATCGCTCTTATCGCATTCCTGGTAGGCTACTTCGTCTGGACCGAGTGGAGCAAGCGTTCCCGGGAACGGTCCACCCTGATGGCCGAGCGAGCGCAGAAGCTCTTCGAGCAGTGGCAGGATGAAACCGAGGAGGCGCAGCGGGCCACGCTCGAAACGGAGCTGGATACGGCCATCGGACGAATACTTTCGAAGTATCCTCGGCAGTATGCCGCCCAGAGGGCTTATTTCATCCGAGCGGCTCTCGCCTACGAGCAGCAGCAATGGGAGCAAGCCGGCGAAAGTTACACCTCCCTGGCGAACTCCTTCCCGAAGTCCTATCTGGCTCCCCTCAGTCTCTTCAATGCGGGAGTCAGCTACGAGCAGATGGACGACTTGGACCAGGCGGTGGCCGCCTACCGCGAAGTAGCCGAGGAATACGGCGACAGTTATCTGGTGCCACACGCCCTGTTTTCCCTGGGCCGGCTGTACGAGGAGCAGGAGCAGTACGAGAGCGCTTTCGAGGCCTATAACCGGCTGGAAGACGAGTATCCTCAGAGCAATTGGACAAAGGCAGGCCGAAATCGTATTATCGAGCTCAAGATCCGAGGTGTCATAGCGGAGTAGGGGTCCGCAAGGAGGTGTTCTGTGGCGAAAAAGAGATCCAGATTCTTTGAAACCCGGTATTTCGGGCTGGTCATCGGCCTGATCGTGTTCGCGGCTCTGTTGCTGCTTGCCACTCAGACGGTGCTGATCTCGAACCTGGAGCTTCATGTCCTGGATTTCAATTTCCGCTTGAAGAACATTGCCCGCCGAACTCGAATCCAGGAAGGGGCGACAGTGGAGCAGCAGAATCCCAAGATTTCTCCGGATATCTTGATCATTGGCATCGACGACCGAAGCCTGGATACATTCGGACGCTGGCCTTTTCCTCGCTATACGGAAGCCAACCTGATCAACGCCTTCACCATGATTCAAAACCAGAACGAACGGGAGCGAGCTATATTCCTCGATGTCGCCTTCATCGAACCGGCCGAGGCGGAACACGACGTTCTGCTGGTCAGAAGCATCCGCGACAACGGGAGAGTGTTCCTCGAGCCCTTCCTCACGCGGGTCCCAAATCCGCCGGGGACGGAGCAGGAGTACTTCGAGAGACAGGAGATACTGTACAGACGTTACGGCCGGCTCACCAACATAGAAGGCGACTGGACCAAGGTTGAGGCTCTGTACGGTATATACCCGCCGTTGAAACCCTATGCCCGGGCCGCTCGAGGCTACGGGCATCCCAACTTCGTCGAGGACGAGGACCAGGTGTACAGAAAGCAACCGATGCTGATCAGGTCGACCAGGCTGCTCGAAGAGATTCCTTTGGACGACCTGACGCCGCAGAGCCTCACGGGAGAGGAGCGCAGCGATTTCATCCGTCTGGCCTGGATAGACAAGGAGGAGAGGTTTCACGATGTACCCTATCCGCTGACCGAGCAGGTGATAGAGGATCTGCGCAGAACCATGGAGAAAAAGGCGCCTCTGAAGGCCGTAGACTCGGACAACGACAGGCAGCCGGACCTCTACTACCACGTAGTCCGTAAGTACAAGGACACCTTCCTACCGGCAGTCACCCTCAGCCTGGCGCTGGAGTACTTCAACAAGGATCTTTCGGACGTCGAGGTGGTGCTGGGAAAACATGTACTGATTCCTTCCCCCGAGCAGTTCAACGTGGAGGCCGCAAGTTGGGAGCCCTACCAGCTTCTGATCAAGCCGGCTGTCGTAGATGAGCAGATGAACATCGTCAAACCGGAGGTGACCAGGACTGTCGAAGAGATAAAGATACCGGTCAACGAAAAAGGGCAGCTTCTGATAAACTACATGGGGGTGGCTTCCAGCTCCTCGCAACAAGGGCACCAGACCTTCCCTGTACGCTCTTTCGCCGGCTACGCCTCGAGAGTGCCGAGTCTCGATCCCTCGCGATGGCCGCGAACCATGGCTTTAGGCAATAAGATTCTGATGGTTGGGGCCTTCGCCAAGGGCATCGCCGAAGATGAGAAGACGACGCCTTTCGGTCTCATGTACGGCGTGGAGATACATTCCAACGCCTTGAACACCATTCTGATGAGCAACTTCCTGTACTATATCCCGCCCTGGGCGAACGCCCTCATCCTGCTGGCCATGGCGCTGGTGACGGCCTTCATGGCTTCACGGTTGCCGACGGCCTGGTCCCTGATTCTGTCCCTGGTACTGGTCGTGGTGTTCTTTTTCGCCGTTACCCTGATTTTCGATCTCTATAACCGGATCATCACCCTGTCGACGCCCATACTGGGCGTATTCTTCTCTTTCCTGGCCGTGATCGTATACCGGATCATGACCGAGGAGAAGGACAAGAGGCGCATCCGCGATATGTTCGGCAAGTATGTAAGCCCCAGAGTGGTCGACCAGATTCTGGAAAACCCCCCGGAGCTGGGAGGCGTGGACAAAGAGCTCACGGTCTTTTTCTCGGACATCCGGGGCTTCACAACTCTTTCGGAGAGCATGACGCCCCAGGAGCTGGTCAATCATCTCAACATCTATCTGACCGCCATGACCGATATTATCATGGAGTACGAGGGCACTCTGGACAAGTACGTGGGCGATGAGATCATGTGTTTCTGGGGAGCGCCTCTTCCTCAGGAAGAGCATGCCATGCAGGCCTGCAAGTGCGCCTTGAGACAGATGGAAGAGCTTCACCGGCTCAATGAGCAGTGGTCTTCCGAGCGGCGGATGAACATCGGAATCGGAATCAATTCGGGTATCATGACCGTAGGCAACATGGGTTCGCTGGGCCGGATGAACTACACGTTGACCGGGGACAATGTAAACCTGGGCGCCCGTCTCGAAGGCACCAACAAAACCTATGCCACCAATATCATCATCAGCGAGTACACCTACGGCCTGGTCCGGGATAGGGTCATCGCCCGCGAGCTGGACAATATCCGGGTGAAGGGTAAAAACAAGCCGGTGCTCATCTACGAGCTGGTGGATGTGATCGATGGGCTCGAGCCCGTTGCCCGGGAAGTGCGGGAACAAGGCTTGTCCAAGGTGCCGGGGTAGGGCATCCCGCAGTATGGCAATCCGGTTGTTAGTGCTCCTCTGCCTCTTCCTTTCACTTTGCGGATGCGGCCTGGAGCAGGTTTTCATCCAGCTGATTCCGCCGGAGCCGGACTACGAAAGTGGAGTTCAGTATTTTAAGTTTAAAAAGGTCACCGACGGAACGGACGTGGAGCCGGAGTTCCGCGGCTTCGAGCTGTACTATCGCTTCTTTGGGGTTGGAGAATCCATAGTATTCGTGAATACCTCCGAGGAGTTCGCGGCCAAAGGGTACCGCCGCGTCTATTCCAGCAGCGATCGGGTGGGCTCGATCAGCAAGCCGCTGATTCCGGTCGCCTCGAGCGACCGGGACAGGACGTTCACCGTGACCGTGGATTTCACAGAAGCCGGGGATGTGGACTATCCGCTGATCAGCGAAGACGCCGACCCGAGTCTGGGCAGCCCTATCAATATAAAGGATATACGCCGCGGCGTTACCTACAGCGAAGTAGGGCAAACTGACGTCTATAAAAGCTTCTGGGAGTTCGAACAAACGGATAAGGATATCAGCGGCATCGACTGGACTTCGTTTCAAACCCAGGGTACGCTGGTGCTCTACGTGTTGAGCTACGGGAAGGACGAAATATCGTACCGGGACCTGTACAGCGAGCTTGTATACCTTGGTGACATCACTCAGGATTTTGTACAAACTATAAAATGACTGTGACGGGAAGATGTAGGTCATGCTTTTCTACTATTTCAACGTCGGGCTGACATATTTTGCGATAGGCTTTGCGACCGCCGTTTTCTTTGCGTTCATCCTGCGCAAACCTCTTTTGGGGAAGTTCTGGGGCGCCCTGATCGTAGGCCTGATCGGCTCTTTTTTGGGCGGGCTGATCGACTATCTGTTCTCCGATATCATCGAGTATCTCAGCGATTTCAATTCCGTCAACATCATTGCCTC
>CAYMEK010000030.1:0-49055 GCA_964389305.1 uncultured Spirochaetaceae bacterium | reverse complement strand
CACCTGGCTGGGGCTGATCCTGCCCTACGTGGCTCTGAACCTGCCCTGGGGACTGCTGATCATGCGGGGGGCCTTTTCTACCATTCCCCTGGATCTGAAGGATTCGGCCACCATCGACGGGGCCAGCGAGATGCGCTTCGTTTTCTCCATCTCCACCCCGATCCTCAAACCTGCACTGGCCGCTACTACCATCATCACTTTCGTCTTTGTATGGGAGGAGTTCCTCTTCGCCAGCAGCATCAACGTACGCAACTATACCCTGCCGGTCTACTTCAAGTTCCTGCTAGTCGAGACCCAGGGCCAGGAGTGGGGAAAGGTAGGCGCGGTGGTGGTCGTGACCATCCTGCCTGTGTTGATCCTGTTCCTGATCTTCCGCAATTTCTTTATCAAGGGTTTAAGCGAAGGGATGCTCAAGGGTTAGTGAGGGCACCCCGCGTCTGCCGGCGTTTTTTCCGCCGGGAGAAGCGAAATGGAGTGCATAGAAACAGTTTTTCCCGTCAGCTCTTGACAGCAGACGTCTTACGTCATATAATGTATTTATCCTTTGTATGTACTATCAGCTTTGGAGTTGTGTGTCATGTTTGTGTCCGAAGAAATTCGGGAAAAGAAATCGAGAGTCCGCCGCTTGCTCGAACAGCTCGAGCTGGACGGCATCTATCTGAAGAAGCAGTCCAACTTTTCCTGGCTCACCGGCGGAAGCCTCAACGTGGTAGGCATCACGATGGAGCTGGGCGTGGCCGGCTTGCTGATCACACCTGAGGCGGAGTTCGCGGTCTGCAACAATATAGAGGCGCCCCGGATGGAGAAGGAGGAGCAGCTCGAGGAGCAGGGCTACCGGATCCACAGCTTTCCCTGGTACGAGAACGGAGAGGCGAATAGAGTCCGGGAGCTGGCCGGGGGAGCACGGATCGGCGCCGATCATCTCTTTCCCGGCGCCTCCGATATATCCAGAAAGATCGACCCCCTTCGCTATTCACTCACCTCCTGGGAGGTGGAGCGTTACAAGGAAATCGGTCTGCTCACCTCGGTGGCGATCGAGGAGACGGCCCGCACCATCCGGCCCGGCGACAAGGAGTGCTCCGTGGTAGGCCGGCTGGCCGAAAAGCTCTGGGAGAACCGCCTGGACTACATCACCACCTTCTGCGCCGCCGATGAGCGGATCGCCGAGTTCCGCCACCCCATCGCCACGGAGAAGAGGATCAGCAAGAGGGCCATGCTCTGCGTCAACGCGCGCCGCCAGGGTCTGATCATCTCCCTGACCCGCTTCGTTCAATTCGGGCCGGTGCCGGACGCGCTGCGCAGGAAATACGACGCCAATGTGCTTATAGACTGCACGTTCATGGCCAATACGGTTCCGGGAAGACCGGTGGTGGAAGCTTTCAAGAAAGGCATCGCGGCTTACGAGCAAACCGGTTATCCGGAGGAATACAAGCTCCATCACCAGGGAGGGGCCATCGGTTACGTCGGCCGGGACTACAAGGTGAATTTCCGAACCGAAGAGGTGGTCCGGGAAAACCAGGCCTTTGCCTGGAATCCCTCCATCACCGGATCGAAGAGTGAAGACACGATGATCGCCTGCTCCGACGGGCCGGTCCTGTTGTCCAAGCCGGTGAGCTTCCCGGAGCTGATGATCGAGGCGGGAGGATACACCTTCTCCCGGCCCGATATCCTGGAGTTTTAACCTGGCCGCAAGAATCTTATAAATAAAGGAGGAGCAGCGTATGAAACGAACGATTATCTTACTGCTCGTGTTCGTTCTGACCCTGGCGGGTCAGGCTCTGTTTGCCGAAGGCCAGGCGGAGGAGTCCTATCCGTCTCGAGAAATCGAGCTGATGGTCCCGTGGAGCGTAGGTGGGTCCACCGACGTGGTATTCAGGACCTTCCAGATGGTGCTGCCCAAGTATCTGAAGGCGCCGTTGATCGTGGTGAACCGTCCCGGCGGCGGAGCTGTTCCCGGGTACGCTGAAGCGATGGGCAAGAAGCCGGACGGCTACTACTTCGTAGCCTGGGCCACGCCCTCGATCACCAAGGTCCACATGAGCAAGACGCCCTACGACGCCTATACCTTCGAACCTGTGATCAACCTGGTAAGCGCTCCCTGCTGGCTCCTGGTGCCGGCCGACTCACCTTACCGGAATCTGAGAGATCTACTAGCCGACGCCAAGAAACGGCCGGGTCAGGTAAACATGGGCAATGCCGGCGCCGGTGGAGGCACGCACATGATCATCCTGGCCTTCGAGAAGGCTGCCGGGGTCACCTTCAACCACGTACCGCACGCCGGTGGCGGACCCACCGTGGTGGCGGCGGTCGGCGGGCACGTGGACGCCATCAACGTCAGCCCGCCGGAGGGGGTGCCCCAGCTCGAGAACGGGCAGCTACGCTGCCTGGCTGTGTTCTCCAAGGAGCGGCTGGAGGATTTTCCCGACTACCCGACCGCCATCGAACAGGGTGTGGATTTCAGCCTGGGCCAATGGCGCGGGATCGCGGCCATCAAGGGAACCGATCCGGCCAAGATCAAGGTTATTCACGACGCTTTCCGGGACTGCATGTCGGACGAGGATTTCAAGGTATTGGCCAAGAGAGCCGGTATCCTCCTGGACTACAAGGGGACAGCAGAGTTCAAACAGTGGGTCGCGGAGCAGGACAAGCTGTACGAGGAGATCGTGAAGAGCAACAAGCTCGGCGACCGCTACCAGTACTAAAAGCGACGCGGTTAGGTTCCGATACCGGATAACCCAAGAGAGCTACGGGCGCGGGGCCTGCTTCCGACAGGATGCCTGCGCCCGCAGAGGAAATCGACATGATAGCCAGTGAAATCGTATTCGGGGCTCTCTTCATGCTCCTGTGCGCCTTCTTCTTCGCCATGACCTTTCGCTTTCCCCACCTCACTATCGCCCTCTCCCCGACGGTGTTCCCGCGCTTCGTCACGGTCTGCCTGTTCCTGCTCTCCTCGCTGCTGCTGGGCCAGGGGATCCGCAAGCAGCTCGGCGGGCAGGTAGAGAAGCGGAAGACTGGGATCGATCGGGTCTACCTCTTGCGCTTCATCTTGCTGGCCGCCGTCGGCTTCCTGTATACGCGTATCATTCGCTACACCGGCTACCTGGTGGCCACCCCGCCGTTCATAGCGGCGGCCATGCTGGTGTTCGACGAGAAGAAATGGTACCGGATCGTTACAGTTTCGATAGTCACAACGGCGGTCCTGTACAGCGTGTTCCGGATGATCTTTCGGGTGCCATTGCCGCGTTTCAGCCTGTGGTAGTGGGAGAGTGAACGAATGTCCGCGTTAATGGAGGGTCTTTCTTATGTATTGAATCCCTCCCACTTTCCCTTCCTGTTGATCGGGGTAGCCGGAGGAATCGTGGTCGGAGCCCTGCCGGGTCTGACCGGTTCGGTGGGCATCATTCTGCTGCTGCCTTTTCTCTACTACCTGGAGCCGGCCACCGCCCTGATCATGCTCAGCGGGATGTTCTGCGGCGCAATCTACGGCGGCTCGATCTCGGCGATCCTGATCTCCACTCCCGGAACACCCTCGGCGGCAGCCACGGTTCTGGACGGCTACCCCCTGGCCGAGAAGGGTGAGGCCGGCAAAGCGATCGGGGTGGCCACCATCGCCTCCACCACTGGAGGAATCATTTCCACGCTCTGCATGATCTTCATCTCACCTCAGCTTGCCAAGTTCGCCCTCAAATTCGGCCCCGAGGAGTACTTCGCCCTCATGGTGTTCGGCCTGACGGTGATCGCCAGCGTTTCCGGCCGCTCGCTGGTCAAAGGGCTGATGTCGGGATTTTTCGGCCTGTTGATCGCTTCGATCGGCATCGACGAGCTGACCGGCTACGCCCGTTTTTCCTTCGATATACCCAACCTGATGACCGGGTTTCCCATGTTGCCCGTGCTGATCGGGATGTTCGCTGTGTCCCAGATCTTCATCGAGCTGGCCAATGCGGGCAAACAGCTGCGACGCTACGACCAGAAGATCAAGGGGGTGCTGCCCACCTGGAAGGAGCTCAAACGGCTGATCACCGTTATCATCCCCGCCTCTTTACTAGGTACGTTCATCGGCATCATTCCGGGAACCGGAGGAGCCATCGCCTCCTTTATGGCCTACAACGAGGCCAAGCGCTTCTCCAAGGAGCCGGATACCTTCGGCAAGGGAAATCTGGCGGGGGTGGCTGCTCCCGAGGCGGCCAACAACGGCACCACGGGGGGAGCGATGGTGCCTCTGCTCACTCTGGGTATACCGGGAGACGTGATCACCGCGGTAATGCTGGGAGCGTTGCTGCTGATCGGCGTACGTCCGGGACCGCTGCTGTTCAGACAGAGCCCGCAGATCATCCGGGCCCTGTTCGTGGGCTTCATGCTGGCCCAATTTCTTATATTGGGCCTGGGATTGCTCAGCGTGAAGGTGTTTCCGCGTCTTCTGAAGGTGCCGATCTCGATTCTGTTCCCCATCATCTTCACTCTCTGTTTTCTCGGCTCCTTCTCCCTCAATAACAGCATCTACGACATGCTGGTAGCCCTGCTGTTCGGGGTGATCGGCTACTTCATGCGCAAATACGGATTCGCGGCCGCACCCATGATCCTCGGAGTCATTCTCGGTCCTCTGGCGGAGAGAGAGCTGGGCAAGGCGCTGATCATGTCCCACGGGGATTGGTTTACCCTGGTGCGCTCCCCGATCGCCCTGTTCTTCTACGGGATCTCCATACTGTCTGTCACCTATTCGCTGTTCAGGCTGCGGAAGACGAAGCGAAAAGGCGAGTAGATTTTCGGCTGCAGGCGGCAGCCGTCCGACGGTGCCTGTCGAACGACAGGCGGCGGAGGGATACTTCATCCGCGTTTGCCCGGCGCTTGCGGTAGCGGGATCCGGATTACGGGCTGCTCTTCTTTACTTTTTTCCCGAAGCGCTTGCTCAGTGTCCGGCTGTAGCTCTTTTCCAGGTGTTGCCGCATGGCCTTGGTGGCTGTTTCCGGGTCCCTTTGCGCGATAGCCTCGAAGATCGATTTGTGCTCCAGAAAGGCCTTGCGGTGGTCTTCGCTGGTTCTAGGAGCATCCCGGTAGGTTTTTACGATGGCATCCATGATCACCGGCACGAGGCGCATGATCACCGGGTTCTCGGTCGCCTCGGCGATACTTCTATGGAACTCCAGCTCCGTGCTCATCCCGACTTCGTGGCGGTCTACGATATCCTCCATCTCGTGAATGAACTTTCCGATCCGTTCGATATCGGCAACGGTTCCCCGTTCGGCCGCCAGCCGCGCAACCTCCGGCTCGATGATCAACCGCGCTTCGATTAGGAACAGGTGCAGATCGTCGTTGTTGAGAAAATCCAGCCCGAGCGGATCGCTGGAGATTCCCGGAGTCTGGGAAACAAACGTTCCTTTCCCGCGTAAGATTTCGATGACATTCTGGGAGAGCAGGGACTTTACCGCTTCCCGAACCGTCGGCCTGCTGACTCCGAACAGCTCGGAGAGCTCCATCTCGTTGGGAAGCTTGTCACCTGGCTTGAGCTTCTCCTTACGGATCAAATCTCGGATTTGACTGGCCACCTGGTGGGACAGGCGCTTTTGATTTGTGATCCTGTGGTACATGATGCTTTCCGTTTCTATACTTGACAGTCGTCTATATTATAGCAGTATAACCGAAAAACAGCAAAGAATCTATACGAGGTATGACGACAGACAATGCTTTCTCATCTTGTTGAGCGTGCCTCGCCCGCACTGCGGCCGGGACCGATCGCGCCTTGCCGGGCATTGTGCAGGAGGCGGGGGACCGGCTACACTTGAGCCCACCGATCGTGAAAGACCGGCAGCGCAACAAAGCGATCCTTTTTCTCATCCTCGGGACGTTCAGCTTCGGTTTTTCCGGGCTCCTGATCAAGCTTTGCCGCTATCCGCCGGCGGTAATCGCTTCTTTCCGCATGATCCTGGCCGGCCTGGTGCTGACTCCGTTCTGTATCGGGTCCCTGCGAAGCCTGGTCCGTGAGAAAGGATTCACGGGATTGCTGGTGCTGCTGATCCCCGGAGTGCTGCTGGGGCTGCACTTTCAGGCCTGGGTGTTAGGATTGAAGCGGACCTACGTGGCCAGCGCCACCTTCATCTTCTCGATCAACCCGGTATTCTTCGCCCTTCTTGAACGTCTTCGGTATCGCAGGCGTATCTCGACGTTCACCTACCTGTCGCTGCTTCTGGTGCTGGCCGGCGCCTACTGGTTGTTTGTCCTGGGGGACGGTCGGCTTGGACGCACGGGGGACTTGCTGTGCCTCCTGGCCACCCTGCTCTTCGTGGCTTACCTCCTGGCTTCCAGGGCGGTAGCCGGCGATGTTCCTCACCTGACCTTCATTCATCTCATCTACCTGTGGGGAGGAGTAGTCACTCTGCCCTTCGTCCTGGCCGCGGGGCAGCTTGCCCGCCTCGACCTGACGGATGCAGGCTCTATCCTCGCCCTGGCTGGCCTGGCGTTGTTTCCCACCCTGGTGGGCCACACCTCGAGCAACTACGGAGTGCGCCATCTGGCAGCGCTGACGGTTTCCTTCTTTACCCTGACCGAGCCTGTCATCGCCACCGCAGCCGCCGCGCTGATTCTCAACGAGCTGCCCGGTGTCGCCGAGTTCCCGGCCTACGGTCTGTTTATCGGCGCTACGCTGCTTTACCTGATCACCTCGAGGGCTGAGCTGTGAGGACGGTCGAGGCTAAGAGGTTTGACTCGATAGCAGAGTTGCGCGTATTCTTCTGTCTATGATGGAAACCGAACAGCGGTGGATCGAGGAACGTTTGCTCGGGCGTTTCCTTCGCTATGTAGCAATCGATACTACCTCGGACCGGCATTCAAAGAGCTCACCGACAACTCCGGGCCAGATCCGGCTGGCCAGGATCCTGGTGGAGGAGCTGCGGGAGGTGGGCGTGTCCGATGTCGAGCTGGACGAGGCGGGCTTTGTGTTCGGCCGTCTGGGCCCCAATCTGCCCCGGGGAAGCGGGAGCCCTCCCGAGATCGGCTTTATCGCCCATCTGGATACCAGTGATGCGGCTCCCGGAAAGGACGTGCGGCCTCGCATCCATGAACGCTACGACGGGAAAGCGATCCACCTGGAGGATGGCGTGATGCTCGATCCGGATGAGTTCCCCGAGCTGCTGCGCTATAAGGGCCAGACGATCATCAGCTCCGACGGCCGTACCCTGCTCGGGGCCGACGACAAGGCGGGGTTGGCGGAGATCATTACGGCGGTGGAGTATCTGGGAAAGCACCCCGAGATCCTCCACGGTCCCCTAAGTCTGTACTTCACCCCCGACGAGGAGCAGGGCTTGAGCATGGAGCGCTTCCCCGTCCAGAAGATTACAGCCCGGTACTGCTATACGTTCGACGGTGGCGAGGAAGGAACCATCGAGGCAGAGTGCTTCGAGGGGTACAAGGCGGAGGTGCGCTTCTACGGGAAAAGCATTCACACCGGAGTAGCCCGGGGTAAGCTGGTGAACGCCGTCGAGATGGCCGGCCGGTTTCTCAGTCTGCTTCCCGGTGCCGAAAGCCCTCAGGCAACGGACGGCCGCTTCGGATTCTATTTTCCGCTGGAGATCTCCGGGAGCATCGAGAAGGCGAACCTGGAGATCTACCTGCGGGACTTCGAAGAACAGGAGGTCCTGAGGCGGGTGGAGGCGCTCTCAGCCATGGCCCGGGCCGTGGAAGCCGCTTTTCCCCGCGGCAAAGTGGAGATCAAGACCGAGAAGCAGTATGCGAATCTACGCCGCTATCTGCAGCAAGCTCCGCAGGTTCTGGAGTATCTCGAGCAGGCTATAAGGAAGACCGGCCTCGAGCCGAGCTACCAGATCATCCGCGGCGGTACGGACGGCGCCCGCCTGAGCGAGCTCGGTATTCCCACTCCGAATGTATTCACCGGAGGTCACAACTATCACAGCCGGCAGGAGTGGGTGGCCCTTCCCGCCATGTTGCGGGCCGTGCATACTGCCGTGAATCTCTGCCGCCTGTGGGCGGCCAGGTCAGGACAACCGTAGGAGGAGTACGATCCGGTAGCAGACATGCAACAGGCGTCTGAGCGCTCGACTGCACATAGGAGTCCCCGGCTCAATCGTTACAGCGAGCTCGGAGTAGTGGTCACGGCCGGTCTGGCCATGATCTTATATACTTATTTCACCCCCCCGCTGCTCGATAAGGGGCTGTTGAACAGCCTTCCCGTGGTGGCCGAACTGCCCGGGGACTTTCCGGGCTATGCTGTTCGCTTTGTAGCCGCTTTCCTGCTGCTCGGCCTGCTGCCCCTGCTGGCAGGCCTGATCCTAGGGCGACGGCCCGCGGATCTGGGTTTGCGCCGGCCCGGAGGCGGGATCCGCCCGCTGGTGTACGTCCTGCTGGCCGCGGTCCTGCTGGCCGCAGGTGTGGCGGCGGCTTACACTCCCTCCCTGTATGCCTACTATCCATACTCTCAAACCCTGCTGGAGCGCGTGGCTTCCGGAGAAGCGGGGCTGTTCCTGGTTCATGCCCTGCTGTACCTGCTCGCCTACTATTTGCCCTGGGAGTTTTTCTTTCGGGGGTTTCTTCTCTTTCCTTTCCTGCGGCTGGTCGAAAACAGCAGCGGGGGCAAGGAGAGCGCCGCCCTGCTGGCCGTGGCTTCGCTGCAAGCCATTCCCTCGGCTCTGCTTCATTTCCATCATCCATTTGTCGAGGTGCTGATGGCCCTGCCTTTCGGTATGGTTCTGGGCTGGCTGGCCTGGCGCACACGTTCGGTGTTTCCCGGACTGCTGCTGCACTACACGGTAGGCCTTTCCATGGACCTGTTCATAATCCTGCGTGTCGGGAGGATCCTGCCCTGATGGGCCGCGGAGGGTTTCAAAGGATCCTGGTCACCGGCGCCTCCGGTTTTATCGGCGGCTGGGTGGCCGGCAGCCTGGTTGAAAAGGGATATCCGGTCCGGGCTTTGTACAGACGGCAGCAGCCCACCGACACCCTGGAAAGGATCCGGGCGGCCGGCGCGGAGATCCAGCGGCGCGACCTCATCGATCCCGAGGACCTACGCCGGTGCCTGGAGGGAGTCGATGCGCTGATCCACTGCGCGGCTCTGGCCCGGGATTGGGGCCGGAAAGAGGAGTACCGCATCCAGAATCTGGAACTCACGCGCTCCCTCGCCGAGCAGGCTTCCCGTTCCGGCTGCCGGGTATTCATATTCTTGAGCTCCCTGTCCGTGCACGGCTTCGGGCCTCATCGCAACAGCACAGAGGAAGGTCCCTACTACCGCTACTACAACGAGTACCAGGCAACCAAGAAGGCTGCCGAACAATACGTTTTGGGCCTTGACGGTCCGGGGCTGCGGGTGACGGTCTTGCGTCCGGGAAATGTATATGGGCCGGGGGACACGACCACCTTCTATCGCCTTCTCGCGGCCCAGGAGCGAGGGATACGGGGGACGCTGGGCGGAGGGAAGCGATTGACCAGCCCTCTGTACGTCGAGGACCTGGTCCAGGCGGTGATTCTGGCCCTGGAAAATGAGGAGAGCGGCGGTCAGGTGTTCAATATCACCAGCGGGGAAGAGGTCACCTGGGGGGAGCTTCTAAGCTACAGTGCCGGGCTTTTAGGCGTAAAGCCGTGGCTGGAGCTGCCCTTACCAGCAGCCTGGGCGGCGGCCTATCTTTGCCAGTGGATTTTCCGCCTCTTTCGACTCAAGGCCGAGCCGCCCATAATCCCCTACCGGGTCGCCCACCTGGCCTGGAACTTTCACTTCGATATCGACAAGGCCAGAGTGAAGCTGGGCTACCGTCCTCAGATGAGCTGGCGGGAGGGGCTGCGCAGGACCGTTCAGGGCTATCTGGAAAGCAAAGCGTCCGCTTCGGCGCCTCCGTAGTCACCATCTGGTGGTCGGGAGGCCGAAGCTAGTGGCGAGCCTGGTCAGGCAGATTCCAGGCTTTCAGGGCAAAGCGGCGAAACTCTTCGCTGAAGGCTTCATATCCGCCCTCCCGAGCCACCTGGATGTAGCCCTTTCGCTCCAGAGCTTCAGCAGGGCCGGTGGACGGGGTTTCCCCCTTCAGGATTTTCTGCAGAGCCTGTGCCTCATCGGCCGGCAGGGTCTCGAGCACATATTCGAAGTGGGGTCCGGCCTCCTCCCGGAAGATCTCCAGGACCTCTCGGGGCGCCTTCTCATCGACGTACTCCTCCGCCTTCGCCTGCTCGCTCTCCAGGAACTCGAACCAGGCCGAACAGGCCATCTGCAGGAAGAAGGGGTAAAGCCCCCCCATGGATAGGATGTGATCCCGGAGAGGTTGAAGCGGTACACCGGCGGCCAGGGAGGGTTCCCGCAGGAGCTGTTCGGCGTCGGCGAGACGCAGAAGCCCCAGATGCAGCACAGTGAAGATGTTGAAGAAGGGGGAATCGGCAATCTCGTGGGTCACGCACATGTCTTTCAGGTTTCTGCCGGATGCGGTGATGAAGGCCAATGGATAGTTGTTGGCCAGGGAGCGCAGAAAGGAGTAAAACCGGGCTCCGATAGATTCGTTCTTGGTGACCGATTCGAACTCATCGAGCAGCAGGATGAGCTTGAAGCCTGCTTCCCCGATCTGCTCGCAGAGAAAGCGCATCCCGTCGTAGTTAGCTGCCAGCTCCAGCTCGATATTGCCGGCTAGAAGCTTCTCCAGCTCCGAGTAGATGAGGGCCAGGAACTGGCTTTCGTCAATGGCGCGCAGCTGCTGGAAATCTAGAAACAGGCAGATGTAGCTGTCCGGCTCTTCCATCAGCTTCAGCCGTGTCTGCGGGTGGCGGAGGTAGTTTAGCAGCGAGGACTTGCCGATCCTGCGCTCCCCCACGATGGAAATCGATTGGGGCCTTTGAGCGCAGATTCGGCTGGTTATTCGCTTGACCTCGCCCGAGCGGCCGAAGAACATGCCCGGGTGGGGGATCATGACCCGGTTCAGATAGGGATTGCCCTTAGGCTTGAGCTGCCCGGTTTCCGCGGCCACTCGGCCCAGGTCGATGTTACCCTTCAGGACCACCCGCTGCCTCTGCACCGCCGGCGCCCCGGCGGCAGCCTTCCCGGCCGCAGCGGAGGCTGCGCCCTGGCGCCTGCTCCAGGAGCGGATCAGCTCCGTCTCTTCCTTCTTGTTCCAGTTGACCAGGAAGAAATCGATCTTCTGCTTCTTGCCCTTTACCTGCTCGCTGCCGAGAAAGATCAGGGGCAGCCGGGCGCTTTCGACCTGCTCCTTTAGCCTTCCGGAGATGAGAATTTCCTCACCGTCGGCTTTGGACTCCACCCGGGCGGCGGTGTTGACCATGTCACCGAAAAGGTCTTTTTCCTCCATTACGGCTCTGCCGTAGTGAAGGCCCATGCGCACCCGAATCCGTTCGTGCTCCTGGCGGTGGATGTTGAAGGCTTTCAGCGCTTCCTGCATGCGCATCGAGCACTCCACCGCCCGCAGGGGGTCTTCGAATCTGGCCATGATCGAGTCGCCAATGGTCTTGATGACCGTCCCCTGATGAGACTCGATGATGGGAAACAGCAGGTCGTTGTGAGTTTGGATCATCTGCCGGCCGGCGATGTCCCCGGCGCTTTCGAAAAACTCGGTGGAACCCACGATGTCGGTGAACAGCAGGGTCACCGGCCTGGCGTAAGTTTCGGAGATCTGGCGATCGATCTCCTCCAGCAGCTCCTTACGCTTGCGGAGCAGGTCTTCGATATTCGCCATAACGTTCAGTTCCTGCCCTGCAGGAGCTTCTTCGACAGGCTCTTGCGCAGGTAGGCGGTGAAAGCCGGAGCGAAGGCGCTGACCGAATCCCGCTCCTCCCGGAGAAAGCCCTGCTTGATCAGCGGCCTCAGCATATGCACCTCCCGGGGATCGGGCTCCCTGTTCCTGGCCAGGCTTTTCAGCGGATTGAGGGCTTCGGGAGGCAGAATGGAAATAACCTGCTGGAAGTAGGGCGAGAGAACCGGCAATAGAGCCTTCTCCGCGTCGAGACGGCCGGGTTGTCCGCCGCCGGCCAGCAGTGCTCTGGCAATCAGCTTGAGAACATAGGGGAAGCAGCCGCTCCATTTCACCAGTTCCTGCACCTCTGCGGCTTGCCGGCCGGTCAAGGCCGACAGCAGCTCGACGCCCTCCTCGGGGGAAAGAGGCTTCAAGGAGAGGTTGGTGAAGATGTTGAAGAAGGGGGATTCCTCGATGTCCTTGATCACGCACAGTTTCTGCAGCTCGAGAAATGAAGTGGTCACGTAGGCCAGATTGTAGTTGTTGGCCAGGGAGCGTAGAAAGGAGAAGAACTCCAGCGGGAAGCTGGAGTTGGAGGTGATAAGGTGAAAATCGTCCAGAAGGAAGATTAGCCTCCGTCCTCGGTTGTGAAGCCCCTCCACGAGCCCTTGCAGGCTGTTGTAGTGATTGCCTTGCTCACTGAGCTCGCCGCCAAGCAGCCGCTGCACTCCGGTGAGAAAGCTCCGGGCGTCGGAAAACAGCTCCTGGGCCGAATCCGCCCGGCAGAACAGGTAGCGGTCTCCCTGGTCCAGGTACTCCCGGCGGATCGTTTCATGGGCGATGCAGTTCAGAAGGGAGGTCTTGCCGGTCTTGATCCCTCCGATTACCGCCACGGACTGAGGACGTTCGGCGCCGATCCGGGAGAAGATGCGGCGCAGAACCGCTTTCTGTCCGAAGAACTGCTGCGGCGACTGGACCGGTTTTTCCGGATCGATCATCGTATCCCTCAAAACGTATAAAAAATAAAGAAGCTCAGGTTGGCGAAGGTTGCCCTGAAAGCCGATTCGCCAAACAGCTCTACGCTCCGATAGGTGGGCAGCTGCCCGGAAGAGGTAAGCCCGAGGATCAGGTCTACCCGCAGCACCTCTACCCGCATCCCGGCCCCGAGACCCATCCGGGAGATTAATTCCGCCTGGCCGGAGAGGGACAGGGAGTGGGTGTAGGTCTCCAGATTGTCCAGAGAAAATACGTAGGACAGAGCTATCGAGGGATTGAGCCGGGTGATGTTGAAATAAGGATACAAGCTGATGCCGACCTGCCCGCGGATTGATTTCCAGATCGGGAGGGTGAGGGGCAGGCGCAGATCGGAGATCAGGCTGAACCTCTCTGAAAGGTTGTAGCTGAAGTACAGGCCGGGCTGCAGCAGGGACGGGTCGATCACCAGGGTCGGGTCGATCACCAGGGCGCCGAGCAGGCCAATCTGGAAGCGGCGCCTGGTGCGGGAAAAGCGCTCCAGGTATTCGTGCTTCACCTGCTGGAACAGCTCCTGTACGAAGGACGGAATTTCGGAGGGGCTTCCCAGCTCCGTCTCCGGGTCTTCCTCTACGGCAGCCAGCAGGTAGGCGCGAACCTGTTCGCGGTATTGATCGTCTTCACCCCTGAAGGCGTAGGCCACCAGGGCCCGCAGTTCGTAGATTCGGGCCATCTGGGCGTGGGAAAACTTGAAGGTCCTGCTGCGATGCTCTTCGATGTAGGCGTCCATGATCTGACGGCAGAGCTGATATTCTCCGGCGCTGTACTGGTCTTCCACGATCGCCAGCCTCAGAGCGGCTTCTTCCTGCTGGCTGCCGCGGTCGGAGGACTGGGCGAAGGTCGCTGCAGCGCCCCAGATCGATAAGACCAGGAGCCACAGCAGCGCTTTTGCTTTGCTCACCTCAGCACCTCGGTAACCTTCAGGGTCTCTCCCTCTCGAACCTCTATATGCAGTTCCTTCCGCACGCCCAGATTCTCGTTGACGATCGAGATCAGGTGCTCTCCGCTGCGAATCTTCACAGGCTGCACGTACGGGGTCTCGATCAGGGGCGCTCCGTCGAGAAGGATCTTGGCCGTGGGCCGGACGTCGAACAGCACCTCGCCGAAGGACTCTTTTAATTCTATCTCCCGCTTGGCCGTGTCCCCGGCGCTTACCTCGAGCTCGAACGACGCTTCCTTGAAACCCTCCAGGCGCAGAACAAGGCTGTGGGCGCCCGGGGCCAGCTCCTCGAGCAGTGCGGGGGTAATCAGGCCGGTGTCCTCGCCGTCGAGCAGGATGCGGGCGGAAACCGGAACGCTGGTAACGAACAGGGTTCCTCGGGCAGCCGCGGAAGGCGCCTGCGCGCCCTGTTGTCCCTCGACGTCTGCTCCCGTTCCGGTTCCCTCCGTACCGGCGGAGCGGACGGTTTTTGGGGAAGCGGTAAAATACACCTCGATCGTCTTGTTGCCTTCCTCGATATCGGCCTGAATCGACAGCTCCTCTCCGTTTTCCGGATTATGGAAGATAAAGCTGTGCCTGCCTGCTTGGAGGGAAGGGACCGTGATTCTGCCGGGATCCTCCAGGCCCTCGCTGGTCAGGTTCAGAGAGTCGTCAATCGTGACCCGAAAGGGAGCCACATTGGCGCTCAGGACCACATTGTTGATTTCCTGACCGGCGGCCGACGATCCCTGTTCGATCCTTCCCGTCCCGGCGACTTCGGCTGTCTGGAGGCGGCCGCGAAGCAGGAAGTACCATGATCCAATACCGGCCGCCAGTACAGCCGCGGCCAGGACGGCCCAGAGGGCCGCCCGCCCCTTCTTCTTCGGCTTGATCCCAACCTCTTTGGCGACCTTCCAGATCGAATGCTCCCGCCTGATCCAGCGCCGCAGCAGATCCAGACGGAAGCGGTAGCCTTCTTCCTCCAGCTTTTCAAGGAACTCCCGATGATAGGCCTCTTCCAGGAGGATGAGGATCTCTTCCCGGCTGTAGGGCAGGGCCAGCCTGCTTTGCTTGAAATACTGCGTCAGCTCTGCGGCCCCGGCCCAGGTCTGTTCGCTTCCCAGGACACCTGCCAGGGAGGCCAGCAGCACCTTGCTGCCCTCCGAGAGGCTGTTCCAGGAGTAGATCATCTGGGGCAGGGGGTTGTCCACGATGCCCTTGACGATCGCTTCCAGGTCCTCCTCCGACGGATCGCTGCGCTGCTCTTCCATCAGGCGATCCACCAGGTTCTGGCAGATCACCTGGGTATAGAAAGGCTGGCCGCCGCTGAGCCGGTAAATGCCGGCGATCAGCTCGGGCGAGTAATGAATGGTGTCCTTCAGGGGTTCGGTGATCAGGCGGGCCGTATCGTTCGCCGACAGATAGGAGATTTTTCTGTAAATGGATTTTCCCAGCAGCGATTTCCAGAAGCTCACCTTTCTGTTTTCCAGGTTGGTGGAGCCTGTGAAAACGAAGGAGATATTGTGCGGACTCTCCAGCACACCGGAAAGATAGTGAATGGTGGATTCACTCAGCGATCCGTCCCTGATCTTCTCTTCGATCAGCTCGTACTCGTCCAGAAGAAACAGGACGATTTTACCGGGAAAGCTTTGCTCCACCTGGAAAAGAAAGGCATCGAAGAGCTCTTCCACCCGCCCGGACGTTGAAATCTCCTCCAATTTATTCACCGTGAGGTCGGGAAGCTGCAGGCTGTTGCAGGCTACCTTGAGGACCGTACGCCAAAAATGATCATCGGTTTTTATTCCGGCCAGAATCTGCATATCCACCAGCACGGGAAGGAAGCGCTCGCCCAACCTGCCGTTTAATATCTGGAACAGGATCGAGGTTTTTCCGGAACGTCTTTCCCCGCAGAATACCAGCACCTGATTCGATTTGGCGCTGCCGATCTTCTTGACCACGTAGTTGAAGTCATCCTGCCGGCCGAAGAACATCTCCTTGGTCTTGATCGGATTGCCCACAATGTAGGGATTGAAGGAAATTTTCTCCATGAGCCTATCTATATTATAGACACTTTTTGCGATCCTTCCAGGCTGTGTCCAATCTAAAGCTCGCGAAGCGAATCCCCTGCGTGGCGGGTATGATCAATGCCTTGACACTCTGGCGAGGAAAGCGGTATAGATAAAATCAGGTTCTCCGAACCGTACGTCCTAAGGGAGACAATCCTATGGTTTGGCGGTCGGAGCCGTCGCGAGGCGGCCGAGGGTGCGGGCAGAAACGCTCGCGCCTCCCGTGTTTGGAAAGGAGAACCGGCGACAGCCCTTCCACTTTCTTCATCCAGTGCGGGCGCCGATCTGCCGGCATTCCTTTCAGACCAAGACTCGACGAGTACAGGAAAAGGATATGTTCGATGCCTTCGACGCCTTCTTCAAGACCCGAAACATGGAGCTGCACCCGGAATCGCCCGTGCCGCTGTATTACCAGCTCAGCCGCTTCCTCTGCCAGCTTATTCAGTATGCCGACTACCGGCCCGGCGACCGCTTTCCGACCGAGGAGCTGATCGCCGGCTACTTTCACGTGAGCCGGCCCACGGCCAACAAGGCTATTCACCTGCTCCTGGCCGAGGGGTACCTCACCCGGGGCAAGGGGTTGGGGACCTTCGTAAAGGAAAATCCTTTCGTGGAGTTCACCTTCCTGGGCCAAAACCTGAGCTTCGTCGACCAGCTCGCCAAAAGAACTCCCATCAAGAGCCGGGTGATCTGGGTAAAGACCGTCCCGGCAACGGCAAGAGCGTCCGAACAGCTCGGGCTGAAAGAAGGACAGTCCACTGTGTATATACGCAGGCTGCGCTGCGCGTACAATCGGCCGCTGATGGGCTGCGATTCACAGCTTCCGGCGGAGAGGTTTCCCGGGATCGAACGCTGCGAGTTCGTGGAGGACAGCCTCTACAAGACCCTGACAGCCCGCTACGACTGTCCCGTGGTCAGCTCGGAACGCTACGCCGTAGCGATGGAGGCTATCGAGCCGGAGATTATCAAGCTTCTTGAAGTCGCTCCCTTTTCGAGCATCCTGACGATCAACGGCGTGTCCTACACTCGGAACCACAATCCGGTGGATCGTTTGAAGATCTTTCTACGCCAGGGTGTGGTGTTGAAGACCATAGTCGGCACTGCAAACCCTCACGTCGGAACCGCAGAAAAAACAGGCCTTCTGGTACGAGAGCATTAAGACACCCCTCCCTGTTCAAAGCTTCTCGCCGCTGGTGTGAAAATGAGCAAGATGTACACCCCAATCCACCTTTTTTGGTTCCAAAGGTAGAAATCTCAGGCGGGCTGATGCACGAGCTTTTTGAACTCCTCCCGATCGATCACCTCTTTTTCCAGCAGCAGCTCGGCCAGCGATTCCACGACCTCCCGCTTGTCTTCGATGATCCTGGCGGTCTTGTCGTGGGTTTCCTCTAGGATGCGCCTGACTTCCTCGTCGATCTCGGCCGCCGTCTTGTCGGAGTACTCCTTCTCGTTGGGCATCCAGCTATCGCCCTTGAGAAAAGGGTTGTGCGGGCGCTCGTAGGTCATCAGGCCCATCTTGCCGCTCATGCCGTACTCCTTGACCATGGCCCGGGCGATATCGGTGGCCCGGGTCAGGTCGTTCTGGGCCCCGGTGGATACGTCCCCGAAGAACAGCTCTTCGGTCACCCTGCCGGCCAGCAGTACGGCCAGGCGGTCCTCCAGCTCGCTTCTGGTCATCAGGTAGCGGTCCTCGGTGGGAAGCTGCACAGTGTAGCCCAAAGCGGCGATTCCCCGCGGCACGATCGAGATCTTGTGCACCACGTCCGTGTTGGGAAGGGTTTCGGCCACGATGGCGTGGCCGGCCTCGTGATAGGCCACGATCCGCTTTTCCTTGGGGCTGATCAGGCGCTTCTTCTTCTCCAGCCCGGCGATTATCCGGTCGATCGCCTCATCGAACTCCTCCATGGTGACCTTCTTCTTGCTCCGCCGGGCGGCGAGCAGCGCAGCCTCGTTGACGATGTTGGCCAGGTCGGCGCCCACCATTCCGGGGGTGCGGGCGGCGATCGTCTTCAGGTTGATATCTTCGGCGAGCCTCACCCCCTTGCTGTGTATCTTCAGGATGGCCTCGCGGCCGTTCAGGTCGGGCCGGTCCACCACCACCTGGCGGTCGAAACGCCCCGGGCGCAGCAAGGCCGGGTCGAGTATCTCCGGCCGGTTGGTGGCGGCCATGATGATCACCCCCGAGCGGGTGTCGAAGCCGTCCATCTCCACCAGCAGCTGGTTGAGGGTCTGCTCCCGCTCGTCGTGTCCCCCCACAGGGTTGAACCCCCTCACCTTTCCCAGGGCGTCGAGCTCGTCGATGAAGATGATGCAGGGGGCCTTGCCCTTGGCCTGGGAGAACAGGTCTCGCACCCGGGCGGCGCCCACGCCGACGAACATCTCCACGAACTCCGAGCCGGAGATGTTGAAAAAAGGCACCCCGGCTTCCCCGGCCACCGCCTTGGCCAGCAGGGTCTTGCCCGTTCCAGGTGCTCCAACCAGAAGCACTCCTTTGGGAATGCGGCCGCCGAGGTCCTCGAACTTACCCGGGGTTTTGAGAAACTCCACCACCTCGACCAGCTCCTCCTTGGCCTCGTCTATTCCCGCTGCATCGTTAAAGGTGATCTTCTTTGCTTCCTCGTCCGCTACCAGCCTGGCCTTGCTCTGCCCGACGCTGAGAATGCCGGGACCGCCGATGGACATCCGGCGCATCGTGTAGTTCCAGATGGCGAAGATGATGAGCAGCGGCAGGACCCAGGAAAGCAGACTGCCCAGGAAGGAATTGCCCTGCTTGCCGGTGAAGCGCACCCCTTTCTCTTCGAGTTGCTTCACCAGGTCCGGATCTTCGACTCGGTTGGTGACGAAGGGCTCCTGCTGCTGTTCGCTCTGGACTATCACTCCCCGGATATCCGTCGGGGAGATGACCAGGTCCCGAACCAGGCCCTGATCGAGATACTGCTTGAACTCGCTGTAGGGGATCTCGCGGGACATGCCCCGCATAAACAGGAATTGCAGCCCGAAGATCAAAAGCAGGGCGATGGCTATGTAGCCTAGAGATATCTGCCTGCGCCTATGCTGGTCGTCGTTCATTATTTTTACTTACCGGTTATCCCCACTAAAATGATAAGACCGAATTCCTAGAAAAGACAAGTAAAATTTACCCGGCGTCCGGCCGGGAGCTTCCCGGGCTTCAGGGAATTACCTCCAGGAGCTGGGGCAGCTCGGTAAGCAGAAGGTCCTCCTCAAGCCCCTCCAGGCGAGGGTCTCGCGTTCGGGGGCGGTAGGAGCGGCTGTCGCCGGCGAACAGGGCGGTCTTGAAACCCAAACGGGCGGCGGGCCAGATGTCGTTCAACCTGTCATTGCCCACGTAGAGGACCTGTCCCGCTGCGATTCCGGACTCGTGCAGCTTTTCGACCACTGTGGCGAACAGACGGACGGAAGGTTTGGCCTCCAGCGCCGTGTACGACCAGGCGCAGAGGCGCGGATCGAAGCCGAGTCCCTCCGCTTCAGCTCCCAGATGGGCAGCAAACAGCAGGGGAGTGAAGTACTGGGCGTTGGACACGATCCCCAGATGCAGCCCCCGTGCCCTCAAGCCCTCCAGTGTGTCGGAAAGGCCGGGCATGGGCCAGGTGGGATTGATCCGGCACTCGTACTCCAGGGCGAGCGCCTCGGCAAGCTCCCGGTCCGGCTGCCTCGCCAGGCGTCCCTCGCTCCACAGCCGCTCCAGCACGCCGGCGAAGATCTCCCGGATCTCGATCTCCGGGTGTTCCCTGCCCCGAGCCTTCTGCTCGCCGTGGGCTTTCGTGATGCTGTCGCGTAGCAGTGCGGCCGCCCGCTCGGCTGTCCCCGGCGCCGTGGCGACCCCCAACTCGCGCAGGGAGCGACCGAAGGCGTGAGCGCGAGCCTTGCGGCCGGCGCCGCCGATATCCCCTGAAGCGGAGATGAACAGGGTGCCGTAGACGTCGAAGAGCACGGCCCTCAGTCCGGAAAGAATGCGCAGGCTCGGTCGCCTGCCAGTGGGAATCGGCTCCATACGGCGGGACAACCTGCGGATGCGAACGACCGCCTCCTCTGTATCCATAGCCGCCTCCTGGACTACCAGCGGATCAGGTTGCCCCCATAGGTCAGACCGGCGCCGAAGCCGATGAACAAGAGCATATCCCCCTCCTGGAGCATATGTTTGCCCTGAAGCTCTGCCAGGGCGATGGGAATGGTGGCGGCGGATGTGTTGGCGAACTCCTGTATATTCACGTAGAACTTGTCTAGAGGGATCTTTTTGCGTTTGGCCGCCGCCTCGATGATCCTTAAGTTAGCCTGGTGGGGGATGATGTACTTGATCTGATCGATATCGAGGTCCCGATACTCGAGCAGATGCTCGATAGTTTCCACCAGGGAGGAAACGGCGAAATTATAAACCTTATGGCCGTCCATCTTCAGAAATAAGTCCTCGGGATTTGTCTCGCCGGGGATGAAAGGGAAGCGGCTTCCCCCGGAGGTACGTTCGAGCATTCGCGCTCCCCAGCCGCAGGAGCGGATATAGGTGTACAGCACACCTCTCGGCTGGGCTGCTTCCTCGGCCGAAAGCAGCGCCGCTCCGGCTCCATCGCCGAACAAAACGCAGGTATTGCGGTCCTTCCAATTGATGTGTCGGGACAGGACCTCGGTGCCGATCAGAAGCACGTTCCTGGCGAACCCGGAAACGATATAGCCTTTGGCGGTCTCCAGGCCGTAGATAAAACCGGTGCAGCCAGCCACTATATCCATGGCGGCCGCCTTCTCGGCCCCCAGGTTTTCCTGCACGATGCAGGCGGTAGCCGGAAAGCCGGGGAAATCCGGGGTGGCCGTGGCCACGAGGATCATATCCAAATCCCCGGCGTCAAGCTCCACCCTATTCAGGGCTTTCCTGGCCGATTCCGTAGCTAGGTCGGAAGCGGCCTGGCTGTCGGCGGCGATGTGCCGGTAGTGAATTCCGGTGTGCGAGACGATCCACTCGTCGGAGGTGTCGAGGTATTTTTCAAATTCGTGGTTGGACATGCGCCTGTCGGGGACGTAGGTCCCGGTAGCGCGGATTACTGCGTTCATGGTCAGCTCCCGCTTAAGAAAAATATTCTGCGCATTTTACCCAAAGTTAAAGGCAGCGGTCAAGTTAAACTGTGAAGATAGTACCTCACTTCGATACTCAGGTCTCTACAAGCGGCTCTTGACAACCCCTAGGCGATGTGCTATTTTTTCCGATCCTAACCCAAGGGCAAGGAGCCGGCATGAAAACCTGTTTCCTCTTTCCCGGGCAGGGCGCTCAGTATCCCGGCATGGGAAGGGACCTGTGGGAAGCAAGCAGCAAGGTAAAGGACCTCTTTCGACTGGCTGCGGATGTTTCGAACCTCGACGTAGAGAAGCTCCTGTTCGAAGGCAGCGAAGAGGAGCTGAAAGCAACGGACAAGACTCAAATAGCCGTTACCCTAGTGAACGTGGCCGCCAGCCTGGTCTGCCAGGAAAAAGGCATCGAGCCGCGGGGTTTTGCCGGCTTCAGCCTGGGTGAATACAGCGCCCTGTATGAAGCGGGAGTGATCGACCTCAAAGACCTGTTCCCGATCGTCAAGGTGCGGGGGCAGCTCATGGAACGGGCCGCCAGGGCGCTCGATACCCCCGGCAGCGGCGAGAACGGCCGGGCGGGCATGGCGGCGGTTTTGGGTCTGGAGTACTCCGAGGCTGTCGATGTGCTGAATGCGCTGGAGGGCGAACAGGTCTACCTGGCCAACTACTCCAGTCCCACCCAAATCGTGCTAGCCGGCACCGCTGAAGGGTTGGAGAAGGCTGAAAAGCTGTTCAAGGACTCGGGCGCCAGGCGTTACGTGGTGCTGCGCGTCTCGGCTCCCTTTCATTCACCCCTTCTCGAGGAGGCGCGCCGGGGCCTGGAAGAGGTGCTGAGCGGCTACTCCTTCAAGGACCCGGTCAAGGCGGTCTATGCCAATGTGACGGGCAAGCGAATTCGGTCGGGGGAGGAGGCCAGGCAACTGTGCATCCGGCAGGCGGTTTCCACCGTACGCTGGGTCGACGAGGAGCAGAGTCTGCTCGACGATGGATTCGACCGTGTTCTCGAGGTCGGCCCCGGCTCGGTGCTCAGCGGACTATGGAAGGCGTTTTCCAGACAGTTCCCCTGTCTGCCGGCGGGCAAGCTCGAGGATATCGAAAAAATTGTGGAAGGATAATGCCATGCTTTTAGAAGCCAAGAAGGCGGTGGTAACCGGCGGGGCCCGGGGAATCGGCTTGCAGATCGTGCTGCGCTTCCTGAAAGAGGGGGCCAGCGTGTACTTCATCGATCTGAACCCCAGCGAGTCCCTGGCCGAGATGGAGCAGGCCGCCGGAGAAGGGGGCGGGCAGGTTGTCTTCAAACAGGCCAATGTGGCGGCAGAGGAGGAAATCTCGAGCACGGTCGATGAGATACTGAGCGAAGCTCAGAGCATCGACATCCTGGTGAACAACGCCGGCGTCACCGACAATAATCTGATCTTTCGCATGAACCTCGCGGACTGGAACAGGGTGATGAGCATCAACCTGGCCAGCGCCTTTCTGCTCGGCAAGACGGTGGGTCGCCACATGGCGAAACGAAAAAGCGGTTCGATCATCAACATGGCTTCGGTTGTCGGTATCGGCGGGAACGCCGGACAGTCCAGCTATGCCGCCTCCAAGGCCGGGTTGATCGGCCTTACCCGCAGCCTGGCCAAGGAGCTTGGATCCCGTGGAGTACGGGTCAACGCCGTGGCGCCGGGGTACATCGACACCCAGATGACCCGGGAGCTTCCGGAGGCGGCCCGGGAGGCTTTCCTGACCCGGATCGCTATGAACCGTGCGGGCAGCCCGGAAGAGGTGGCGGCGGTTGTGACCTTCCTGGCCTCAGACCTATCCTCCTACGTATCGGGGGAGGTGATTCGCATAGACGGTTGTATGGCAATATGAAGGAGAACTCTATGGTGAAAAGAGTGGTTATTACCGGGATGGGAACGGTGAACCCTCTGGCCAACAACGTGAAGGACTACTGGAAACGGGTGAAGGCGGCCGAGAACGGCATTACCCGCATCACCCGCTTTGACCCTTCCGATCATCCCAGCCAGGTCGCCGGAGAAGTCAAAGACTTCAACCCAGGCGATTTCTTCGACGCCAAAGAAGCCAGGCGCATGGACCGCTTCACGGTGTACGCCGTGGCGGCGGCGATTCAGGCCTACGAGGATGCCGGTTTGAAGAACGGCAGCGTGGACCCCGATCAGATAGGCATCGTCCTGGGCAACGGGATCGGCGGCATCGAGATCCTCGGCGAGAACTTCAAGAAGTTTTTCGACCGGGGCGTCAAAGCGGTTCATCCCCTGCTGGCTCCCATGATGATCACCAACATCGCCCCGGCAAACGTGGCCATCAAGCTCAACCTGCAGGGACCCTGTCACGCCGTGGTGACCGCCTGCGCCTCGGGGACCGACGCCATCGGCGAGGCGCTGAGCTGGGTGCGCAGGGGCAGGGCGCAGGTGATGCTGGCCGGGGGAACCGAAGCGGCCCTCACTCCCCTGGGACTGGCCAGCTTCACGGTGCTGCAGGCGGTGAGCACGAGGTACAACGACCGGCCCGACAAGGCTTCCAGGCCCTTCGATGCCGGCCGGGACGGATTCATCATGTCCGAAGGGGCCGGTATCGTCGTCCTGGAGGAGCTGGAGCACGCCCGCAAGCGGGGAGCCGGGATCTACGCCGAGCTATTGGGTTATGGCGCCACCTGCGACGCCAATCACCTGACCGCCCCCCATCCCGAAGGAATCGGCGCCATTCGGGCGATGCGCCGGGCGCTGGTCGACGCAGGAGTGACAGTCGAGGATATCGACTACGTGAACGCCCACGGGACCTCGACTCCCGCCAACGATCCGGTGGAGTGCAAAGCGATCAAGGAGGTTTTCGGGGAGCACTGCCGCAAGCTAAAAGTTTCTTCCACCAAGTCGATGGTGGGGCATCTGCTCGGTGCGGCCGGGGGCGTGGAGGCGATCGTAACCTCCCTGGCCTTGAGGGACCAGTTCTACCCGGCCACCCGCAATCTGGAGAACCCGGATCCCGCCTGCGACCTGGACTGCCTCCCCGATAAGGGCGTGGCTGCCCCCATGCGGGCCGCTATCTCCAACTCGTTCGGCTTCGGCGGACACAACGGAGTGCTGGTCTTCAAACGCTACCAGGAGTAGAGCAGGGGCGGCGCTTTTAGGAGCCTTCAGAACAGCCGGAGCTGGGCGTCTGCTCCTGTTTTCCCCTTTCCCGAGGGAGGAATCTCGGCCCGCCTGGTCTCGATGAGCTTCTCCTCGATAGGGGCGAGAAAGGGGCTCTTGGCCAGACGGTATTCCCGGCCGAAGAGATAGCGTCTGGCCGCATAGCTCAGGAACAGGAACCTCTTGGCCCGGGTCATACCGACGTAGAACAGCCTGCGTTCCTCGCCCGGGTCGCTCGCCTGCCCTGCGAACAGGGAGTAGGGTAGAAGGCCGTCCTCACAGCCCACGATGAATACGCAGGGAAACTCCAGACCCTTAGCGGCATGCAGTGTCATCAGGGCTACACGCTCGCTTTCCGGCTGAAAAGTATCGGCTCCGCCGCCGAGCACCAGGAATTCCACGAACCCGGCCAGGTCCTCTCCGTAGGCTGCGGCCAGCTCCAGGAGGCGCCTCCGCAGCTCATCGCTGTCTATCCGCACAGGCTCTATATCCATCACCGCCGCCACCAGCTCGGCTACCGGTCCTCCCTCCCGGGCCTTATCTTTGAGGCTGCTTAGCTGCTCGCTGCTGATCCTGCGCCTGGCCAGGAGTGTCTGATCCAGAAGCGGATTTTCTCCAGCCAGAGCCCGAATGATATCGACTGCGGATTTGGCCGGTTCCTGCCTGAAGAAGGGCAGCTCCCCGATCCTCTGGTAGGGAACGGAGTGATCCCGGAAGGCCTTTTCCAGCGCCCCCATCTGCCTTCCGATCCGGCAGAGAACGGCGAAATCCGAGAGGCTGCCGATGCCGGCGCTGCTCGATCCCTCGCTGATCTCACTGTCCAGAGAGAAGAAGCGCAAGCCGCCCATCATGGCTTCGATGGTGCGGGCCACCTGCTCCGCCTCGCTCCTGTCGCTGCGGTTCTCCGTGATCCGGATGCGCACCCCTTCCTCACTGCCCCGCAGCCGGCCCTCGGAGCCGCGGCCGGACAGCACCTGGGCGGAAGCCCGGAGAATGGTGTCCGAGCAGCGGTAGCTGCGCCTAAGATCGTACAACGTCGCTTCGGGCCAGTCGCGGACAAACTGCTCGATGAAGCGCACGTCGGCTCCCCGGAATCCGTAGATCGCCTGATGGGGATCGCCGATGACGAACAGGTTGGCTGCGGGTCCCGAGGCCAGCAGCCGTATCAGCCGGTATTGGGCTAGGTTGACATCCTGGTACTCGTCCACCAGCAGCCATGGAAGCGAGCGCCTGTACTCGCCTGCCAGCTGCGGATCGGAGCTCAGTAGCTGCACGGGTTGATAGATGAGATCGTCGAGGTCGAAGAGGTCGAGCCGCCTCAGCTGTTGCTCGTAGCGCACGAACAGCTCCCGCAGCTCCAGATCGTCGATCTGCGCCGCGGTTTTCAGCTCCCTCTTCAAGACGCTTATCCGTTCGCCGAGTGAAGAGGCGCGCTGCGTCGGCACGGACAGGGAGCGAAGCACGGCGGTGCGGTCTTCCTCGTCGCCGAGGGAAAAGCCCTCAGTCCGGTCCAGCCGCCTGAAGTGCTGCTTGAGGATCGAAAGCCCCAGGGCATGGAAGGTGCAGATGCGCGCGCAGCGGCCCGGCGGCTCCGAGGTTGCGCCGCCGACGAGGAGGCCGCCCAGCAGCTCTGCAAGGCGCTCCTGCATCTGGGCAGCGGCCTTGTTGGTGAAGGTGACAGCCAGGATGTGCTCCGGCAGCACGCCTTGCTTCTCGATGAGGTAGGCGATGCGGGCCGTGAGGGTGCGGGTCTTTCCGGTACCCGGTCCGGCCAGGATCAGGGCCGGCCCGGTATGGTGGGTTACGGCCCGCCGCTGCTCCGGATTCAGATCTGCCAGCAGCCCCAGTGCGGCGAGCGGCCTCTCGGCCGCCGGTCGAAGCTGTTTCCCCCGAACGCCGGAGCGCGTAGAGGGCAGCAGATGGGCAGCCGCGGAAAGACCCTCTTCGCTCAGCCGCCGGTAAGCCTGGAGGTCGAAGCTAAGCAAGGCGTGCCGGGGCGCAGGCGATCGGCTTTCGCCTTCCGGCTCCAGAAACAACAGCTCCTGGGGTTCGAAGCGCTTTCGTTCGCCCGGGGTGAACAGCCTCACCCCGCCGTACTGGCCGTCATAGCCGGGCTCGATCAGCACCTGCCCGCTGCGCATGCGTCGGATTGCTTCGGCCAGCAGCTCGTTCCCTCCAGCTCCGATCTGCGGTACCGGTAGATCGAGGAGCAGGGCCAGCTCCGAACCGGCCTTGCCGACCAGGGTGCGGTAGCTCCGGGCGATCTTCTTCGACTGCGGGCCCACTCCGGCCAGCTCGGAAAGAATTTCCTTGAGAGGAATCAGGGAGTGAAAGGCCGGACGTGAGCCGGCGGCCGGTAGCGTGCTGCGGTCGGCCAGCTGCGCCACCCGGCTCAACACCCCCACCGTCACCGCTTTACCGCATACGGGGCAGATGCCCCCGTGACGCAGGGTTTCAAGGGGGTCCCAGCGGACCCCGCACTTCCTGTGTCCGTCGAAGTGGTACTTACCCTCCTGCGGGAAGAATTCGATGGTGCCCAGGAAACCGGCCTGCCCGGCCGCTGTGCCGGCGTTTTCGCCGTCTTTGCTGCGGATCGAGCCGATTCCCGAAAGAGCCGCCACGATAGCCGGGTAGGAGAGATCGGTGACGAAGAGGTTGGCCTCCCGGCCGAGCTTTTCCGGGGAATGCGCGTCGGAGTTGGAGACCAGAGTGTAGCGATCCAGGGAGCTGCACAGCCAGTTCATCGGCGGATCCGAGGAAAGCCCGGTCTCTACCGCCCGGATGTGGTCGGCCAGATCGGCATAGCATTCGGCGATGCTGTCGAAACCGCTCCTGGCGCCTAGGGCCGAGAACCAGGGCGTCCAGATATGGGCCGGGATGAAAAAGATGTTCGGCGAAGCTTCCAGGGCTATCTCGAGCAGGTCCCGGCTGTCCAGCCCGATAATCGGCCGTCCGTCAGAGCTGATGTTGGCCAGCCGGGCCAAACGCGCCTGTATCTTCTCGGCGCTCTGAAAATCCGGGGCCAGGATCAGGTTGTGGACCTTACGCACCCGCCCGGCTTTTCGGTAGATGTTGCTTATCTCGGCGCTCAGCAGGAAGCGCGTCCCGGCGCCCTGCCCGACCAAGGCGGGCGGCGCTGCCAGATCCGGAGGCAGGCCGCCGGACACCCCGTCGGCCAGGCGGTACTCCTCTTTGAGACGGAACAGCCCCTGCTCGGCGGGAGCGAGCTTCTCCTTCAGCTCGGCCAGCCAGCCGGGGTGGGTGAAGTCTCCGGTTCCGACCACGGTGATACCCTTGACCCTGGCCCAGGCGTCAAGGTGCTCCGGGGTGAGCTGGGGACTGGTGGAGATGGAGTAGTGGGAGTGAATGTGCAGGTCGGCAATAAAGCGCATCGATCCTATCTTTTCAGTCTTACCACAGACTTGTCAATGGTGCAAAGATTTTCGTACTTTAGGGCTTAAGGATTGACGGCGAAAACGTACGCGCTGTACGATTAGAGCGAGGAAACGTAATGTCAGACCGGGCCGGGGACCCTAGATTCGACGGCGAGCTGCTCGAAGAAGTCGAGAAGGAGCTCAAAGAGCCGGACATGTACAAGGTGGTGCTGCACAACGACGACTACACCACCAAAGAGTTCGTGGTCGAGGTGCTGCAGATCGTTTTTCACAAGCCGGCTATCGAGGCCACCAAGATCATGATGGATGTCCACAAGAAGGGCAAGGGCATAGTCGGGGTATACACCTGGGACATTGCCCAGACCAAGGTTGCCCAGGTGCACCAGATGGCCAAGGAGAGAGAATACCCTCTAAAGTGCTCGGTCGAGCCGGCATGAGGATATAGAGGTACAAAGCATGAGAGTGAGCGACGACGTTCAGGGGATCTTGCAGGCCGCGTATCTCGACGCCAAGGAGCGGGAGCACGAATACCTGACCCCCGAGCATGTTTTATATTCATCCCTTTTTTTCGATGTGACCCAGGAGATCTTGAAGGCCTGCGGGGCCGATCCGCAGGAGATCAAGGAGGACGTGGAAAAGCACCTGGCCGATCGGGTACCGGTAGCCGCCAGGTCCGAGCCGATCCAGTCTATAGGGTTTCAATCGGTGATCGCCCGGGCCCTGTTCCATTCCGAGGCCTCGTCGAAGGAGATCGTGGATATCGGCGACGTGCTGGTGTCGCTGTTGGACGAGAGCAAGAGCTTCGGGGCCTACTACCTGAAAAAAGCGGGGGTGACCCGCTTCAACCTGCTGCAAGTGATCTCCCACGGCGGCATCCTTTCCACCTCTGCGGAGGAGCGGCAACGCCTGGAGGAGGGCGGCGGGGAGCAGGAGGAAGAGGAGGAAGGCCGCGAAAGCAGGGCAAGGCGCCGCCTGCGGCGCACCGCTTTGGAGAGCTTTACCCGGGAGCTGACCAGGGCGGCGCGCGAGGGGCAACTCGAGCCGCTGATCGGCCGGGAGGACATCGTAGAGAGAACCATCCAGGTGCTCTGCCGGCGGTTGAAGAACAACCCGGTGCTGGTCGGGGACCCGGGGGTGGGCAAGACGGCCATCGCCGAAGGGCTGGCCCAGCGGATCGCCGAGGACCGGGTTCCGGACCTGCTGAAAGGCTACGAGGTTTTCGCCCTGGACATGGGCGGCGTGGTAGCCGGAACCCGCTACCGGGGAGATTTCGAGGAGAGGCTGAAACAGGTCATCAGGGAGCTGGAGAAGAAGGAGAAGGTGATTCTGTTTATAGACGAAATCCATACCATCGTCGGCGCCGGGGCGGTCTCGGGAGGCTCCCTGGATGCCTCGAACATTCTCAAACCGGCCATTGCTTCGGGCCGCATCCGCTGTCTCGGCTCGACCACCTATGACGAGTACAAGAAATATTTCGAACGGGACAGGGCGCTGTCGCGGCGTTTCCAAAAGATAGAGGTGACCGAGACCACCACCGAAGAGACCTTCCAGATTCTGCAGGGCCTGCGGGAGCGTTACGAACAGTACCATCAGGTCAAGTACACCGATGAAGCCCTGCAGGCAGCGGTGGATCTCTCGGCGCAGTACATCAACGACCGCTTCCTTCCCGATAAAGCGATCGACGTCATAGACGAGGCGGGCGCCTACATGCGCATCATGGCCTTCCGGGGCCTTTCGGCCGCTTCGCCCGAGCCGGTGCTCTCCCAGGCCGATATCGAGAAGGTGGTGGCCAAGATCGCCAAGATCCCGGAGAAAACGGTCAGCGCTTCCGAGGTGGACAGGCTCAAGACCCTCGAGGCGGACCTCAAGCGGTTCATCTTCGGACAGGATCAGGCCATCGAGGCCGTGGTGCAGGCGGTGAAGAACTCCCGGGCGGGATTCCGCGAGCCCAACAAGCCCGTGGCCAACTTCCTGTTTGTGGGACCCACCGGGGTGGGGAAGACCGAGCTGGCCCGACAGCTTGCCGAGAATCTGGGCATCGCCATGCACCGCTTCGACATGAGCGAATACCAGGAGCGCCACACGGTCAGCCGCCTGATAGGCTCGCCTCCCGGATACGTGGGATACGATGAAGGCGGGCTGTTAACCGACGCCATCCGCAAGACACCGCACGCAGTGCTGCTGCTCGATGAGGTGGAGAAGGCCCATCCGGACATCTTCAATGTTCTGCTGCAGATCATGGATTACGCCACTCTTACCGACAACGCCGGGCGCAAGGCGGACTTCCGTAACGTGATCCTTATCATGACCTCTAATGCGGGAGCCCGGGAGCTGGGTAAGTCTTCTATCGGCTTCGGCGAGCGGGTTATCGGGGAGGACGCGATCGAGGATGCCGTGGACCGGCTCTTCAATCCGGAGTTCCGCAACCGCCTGGACAGGGTGGTCACCTTCAATCGCCTGGACGAGCGGATCATCCTCCAGATCGTGGACAAGGAGATCCGCTTCTTCCAACAGCAGCTCAAGGAGAAGGGTATCGAGCTAGAGGTCAGCGAAGCCTGCCGGCGCTACCTGGCTCATGAGGGGTACAGCCCCGAGTTTGGGGCCAGAAATATCGGCCGACTGGTCCAGCAGAAGATCAAGAACTTTTTCGTGGATTCGGTGCTCTTCGGAGACCTGGCCAAGGGCGGCAAGGCCTTCGTCGACCTGGATCCAGAGAGCCGAGAGGTGACCATCAGCGCCAGGAAATCCAGGGGCCGTAAAAAGTCGGGCAGCGGGAGCAGGCCCCCTGAAGGGGGCAAGCCCGCCGAAGGGAAAAAGTCGGCCGGCGAGAATACAACAGGTACCGAAAGCACTGAAAAAACGGACAGTGAAAGGACAGGTTAGAGAGAATAGGGCAGGCTCTCTTCAACGCGGTGGTCCTTGAGGGCCTGGGTTATCAGGAATACCTCGAAAGACAGGGCGAGGGTATCCCGCAGGCGCTCGTTCTGCAGACGCCCTTCGGACCGGGATCGTTCAGCAGCTAAAAGAAGCAACTCGGCCTCACGCAGCCTACCCTGAGCCATATAGCAGTGGCTCAGGGTGATCTGGGCCAAGCTGCGTTCGTCCGCCGACTTCGCCTCCCGGATCGAGCCGATGAGCAGCCCTTCGGCGAGCGTATCGTTGGAGCGCTTGCCGTCAAATATGTAGAAGCGGGCCAGATCCTCGGCCCGGTTGGCCGCGATCAATCTGTCCTCCTCGTTGCGATTGTACAGATCTGTCAGCGCGATCATCCGGTTGTCGAGAATTAGGTAGGAGCGCTTGTAGGTCCTGGCGAGGTTGCGGACGTTCTTGACGATCTTCTCGGTCCGCGCGTCATAATTGGTCGCGAGCAACAGGCTTAGCTGGTCGCCCACCCTGATAAGCTGCAGCGATACGACCAGATCCTGGCCGCCGAGAAAGCCCTTGATGACCAGGTTCACCGGATTGTCGAAATCCAGGTTGTAGAGCAGACCCGCCACGATCCGGATCTTATCGCCGAGTCCGAAGCGCTTATGCAGCCGCAGGTGGTAAAATATATCCGTGTACAGGTAGTGGACGGTGAAATACTCGTCGAGCCCGAGCCAGTTCGTGTTTTTCCGCTCCCCCTGTTTCACGATGGCATAGCCGCCGTTCTCCTGCTCGGAGCCTTCATTTTCGGGCGGGGACGGCTGCGCCGGCCGGTGGGGGAGGGCGGATAAGCCCTTGGGCGCCGGTTCCGGCGTTCTTTTAGGCCGCCCTGCCTCCTGCGATGCCCCGGGCGGGCGAAAGGAACTGCAGGAGAAAAGCAATACAAGAAGAACGAGAAGGAGCCGTTCCTTCATAAGCCGTTTTCACTATGGCAAAAACCGGACTTCGTAGTCAAGAAAGGGATTTGCGGTTTTTCAGGGGCGACCTATTCCCGGCAAAGGGAACAGCCTCGTTCAGGGCGTCGATCCTCTCCTGCTCCAGCGCATTGATCTCGTGGATGTGCCGGCCCATGATGAGCGACATCCGGGAATCGTGAAAGCGGTGCAGGCTCCAGTTGGATGTTGCCTGGAAACCGCGCCGCAGCTTGTGGGCCGATCCGATTCCGGGATCGAAGTGATGGATCCCGTGCTGGATCGCCCATTCGATCGGACTGTAGTAGCAGGCAGCGAAGTGCAGGCTGTCGAACTGCCCGCTGCTTCCCCAGTAACGGCCGTAGAGCCGGTCGTTCTTGGTCAGAAGGAAGGACATGCCTACCGGCTCCGACAAGGCTCGGTCCGCTGATGGAAAAACAGCCATCAGCAGCAACCGGTGCCGGTACCCTTCGTACAGACCGGTAAAGAATTCCTCGGTGAGATACTTGGCCGCCCAGGGCCCGAACTGGGCGTTGGTGAGCTCATAGAAATGATACATCCGCTTCAGGAGGCCTGGTGTGATCTGCTGCCCCGTGTACGGCCTGATCACCAGGCCCTGTTCGGCCACCTTCTTTCGCTCCCGGCGGATGTTTCGACGCTGATTCTTATCGAAGCTCCACAGGTAGCCATCGAAGTCCTGAAAACCGGGATTTTCCCAGACGTAGCTCTGGTGCCTCCAGGAGATGAATCCGAGCCTCTCCATGGCCTCGCGCCAGGAGGGATCGATGTAGTTGAAGCTGAGAACCCCGAGGTCGTTACGCCGGCAGAGCTGGTCGATGGCCTCCACCATCAAAGCGGTGAGGGGTTCCTCGTCTCCGGGAGCAAGAAGAAAACGATAGCCTGAAATCGGTGTGGCGGGGCTCATCCCTACCATCTTGGGATAGTAGCGGACCCCCAACTGTCCGGCTACGTCGACCCAGATATAGTCCCAAACGAACTCCCCCTCGCTGTGTCCTTTCACGTACAGAGGCGCAGCCGCCACCAGTTGAGGGCCGCTCCACACGGTAAGGTGCAGGGGCTGCCAGCCTGTTTCTGGCTGCATGCTCCCCGATACCTCCATCTGGCGCAGCCATTCCCACTCCAGGGCCGGAGTGTCCAGGGGTACGGAAAGGGCGTCCCAGGCCTCCCTGGGAACGGCGGAGATCTCGGAGATCCACTCTAAGCGATAGCCGGAGTGTCGTTGTGCAGCCATGATCTTAAGGTTCTGGGGGCGAATGCTTCGCCCGGAGCCTCGAAAGGCCAATGTTAATATAAGAAAAAAAGCCCCTCCCGGCAGGTGTTTTCGGTTTCCCGCAGCAGGAGCTAGGGTGTCGTGATCCGCCGCTTCAGTCAGTCCACGGCATAGCGCAGCGTGACGGTAGCGGTACGGGCGGTGAGCCGGCGGCAGAGTACGCCGGCGGCCCGGAAAAGGCGTTTGGCGGCGCGGACCTGATCTGTTTCCGCATACCTGTCGGAAAGGTAGATCACCTCTTTAACACCCGCCTGGATGAGGACCTTAGCGCACTCGTTGCATGGGAACAGGGCCACGTACAGACGGCAGTCGTACAGGTCGGCGGAAATTTTGTTGATCACGGCGTTCAGCTCGGCATGGCAGACGTACGGATACTTAGTTTCCAGGTACTCACCCTCGCGGTCCCAGGGAAACTCGTCATCAGAGCAGCCGGTGGGAAGACCATTGTATCCCACCCCCACGATCTTATTTTTCGGGTTGACGATGCAGGCGCCGACCTGAGTATTGGGGTCCTTGCTGCGCTGGGCCGAAAGCAGGGCCACTCCCATGAAGTACTCGTCCCAGGACAGATAGCCGCTTCTCTTCTTATTCACAGGTTGTCCTCCCCTTGTGGACCTGGCGGTATACCGCTCACTAATAGTAGCAATAGTAGCGGCTCAGGCGCCGTCTGATCAATTGAACGGATCTCCGAATCCGCATATGATGAAACAGACATGAAGGCGCTGGTGCTCAAGGAGTACAACACCCTGGTTTACGAAGAGGTTCCGCAGCCTCAGGCCGGAACGGGAGAGGTTCTGGTCGAAATCAAAGCCTGCGGGATCTGCGGCAGCGATGTCCACGGAATGGATGGCTCCAGCGGCAGGCGCATCCCGCCGCTCATTATGGGTCATGAGGCGGCAGGGATCATAGCAGAGCTCGGCCCCGGCGTAGAAGGCTGGAAAAAGGGCGCCCGGGTGACCTTCGACTCCACGATCTACTGCGGCCGCTGCTGGCACTGCCGCAGGGGGGAGATCAATCTGTGTGAAAACCGGCGCGTTCTGGGGGTCTCCTGCGGCGAGTACCGGCAGCACGGCGCCTTCGCCGAGTACCTGGCTGTTCCCGCCCGCATTCTCTACGCCCTTCCAAAAACGGTGACCTTCCCCCAGGCCGCCATGGTGGAGGCATTATCCATAGCCGTCCATGCGGCGAGCCGCACCCCGCTGAGCCTCAACGATGCAGCCCTGGTCGTGGGGGCCGGTAGTATCGGGCTTCTCGCCGTCCAGGTCTTGAAAACCTGCGGCTGCAGTCCGGTAATCGCAGCCGACCTCGATGGGGAAAGGTTGGAAAGGGCCAAAAGGCTTGGTGCCGATGTGGTCATAGATTCGGGAAAGACCGACCTGGGCGAAGAAGTACGCAGGCATGTCAAGCGGGGGGTAGACATCGCTGTAGAAGCGGTGGGGATCGGCGACTCCGTCCGGAGCGCCGTGGCTGCCTTGAGAAAGGGAGGGGCCCTCACTCTGGTCGGCAATCTGTCTCCTCGGGTCGAAGTACCGCTCCAGAGGATCGTGACCGGCGAGATCTCTGTCCACGGGAGCTGCGCTTCCCGAGGCGAATACCCTGCCTGCCTCGACTTGATCGCCCGAGGGGCTGTCGATGTGGACTCTTTGATCAGCGCGGTAGCCCCCCTGATCGAAGGAGCCTCCTGGTTCGAGCGATTGTACAAAGGAGACCGGGGCTTGATAAAGGTGATCCTGACTCCCTGAGCATATCGCGAGGGCAGGGAACCAAGGAGGGAGTCGAAGAATGAAGAAACTGCGTACCGGAATCGTAGGCTGCGGCAAGGTCAGCCATACCCACGCCCAGGCTTTAAGTGAGCTTCCCGAATCGAGCTTTGTCGCCGCCTGCAGCCGCTCCCCCGCCAAGGCGGCCGAGTTCGCCGGGCGCTACGGAGCCAAGGGCTACTCCAATCTGGCCGAGATGTTGAAGGAAGTCGATGCGCTGGTGATCTGTACGCCCCATCCCTTCCACGCCGCCCCGGCCGTCCAGGCGCTGGAAGCGGGGGTGCACGTACTGGTGGAAAAGCCCCTCGCCTCCTCCCTTGGCGACTGCGACGCCATGATCGCCGCCGCCCGGGCGGGTGGGGTGAAGCTGGGTACCGTGAGCCAGCGTCGCTGGTACGCTCCGGTGTGCCGGGTCAAGGAGGCGGTGGACGGCGGTAGGATCGGCGAGCCGATCCTGGCCATGGTCATGCTGCTGGGCTGGCGGGACAGGCGCTACTACGAGAGCGATCCCTGGCGAGGGAGCTGGCGAATGGAGGGAGGGGGGGTGCTGGTGAACCAGGCTCCTCATCAGCTCGATTTGCTGCTGTGGTTCATGGGACCTGTTGCAGAGCTGTACGGTCTGCAGGAAAATCTCAACCACCCGTACATCGAGGTCGAGGATACGGCGGTGGCCGTGCTGCGCTTTCGCAGCGGCGCCCTTGGGAACATTGTCGTATCCAACTCCCAGAAGCCAGGGCTTTATGGCAAGGTCCACGTGCACGGGGCGAGCGGAGCTTCCGTGGGAGTGCAGACGGACGGGGGAGCGATGTTCATCGCCGGGATGACCCCCGTCCTGGAACCTCCCGTCAATGACCTGTGGACAGTGCCCGGTGAGGAACAGATGCTGGAACAATGGCGGGAGGCAGACGGCGCCTTCTTCCAGCAAATAGATGCGGCCTCCTATTATCACCGTCTGCAGCTACAGGATTTCCTGCAGGCAATCATGGAGGATCGGGAGCCTCTGGTCACGGGAAAAGAGGGGCGTAAGACGGTCGAGCTTTTCACGGCCGTTTACCGTTGTGACCGTGACCGTAGACCTATCTCCTTTCCCCTGCAGCCGGAGAAAGGACGGGAGGATCTGGACGGCCGCCTGAGGCGACCGTGAGGGACGGATGAGAAAACGATCGCGGCGTTACGGAAACGGAACTGCCCGTGCGAGCCGCCTGGGAGCACTCCCTATGACCGCAACGCTTCGACCGTTCCTTGCCTGCTCGAAGGCCGGGTTTTCACCCCCTCGAGGCGTTCGGCGCTACTGTGACTTCAGAAAGAGGTTCATCTTGGTGCCGCACTGCGGGCAGATCCCTTTGGCCTGCCGGCGGCCCTGTTTATTGGTGACCACCTGCGCATTTTTCATTACACGCTTAGCTTTGCACTTCACACAATACGCTTCATAGTCTGCCATGTCTCAGCCCTCCCTGTTCTGTAGGTGTTTTACCTATTGTACCCCAGTACTGTGGATTAATCAATTTTTTTTCCTCCATTTATTCTCGGACTGATATATCCCTTTTGTCTCATCCGGCGAGGCATCCGCAGCCTGGCAGTCGGATTTCCGGCCGCAGGCGGCGGCATGGAAACAGGAGCGGGGAAGGGCCTTTGACCAGCCGCCGGTCGCATATTATACTGTCATTCGTCCAAGGAGGAAGCCATGGCTTTTTTCAGCCGCAAAGAGATGAAACCCCAGGAGGTCGGGCAGAATCGCCGCAGGGTGCTTGCTCATACCGAGCACCTGATGATGGTGATCTTCGATTTCGAGGATGGGCCGGCGGAAAAACCGGACCCTCCTCACTCCCATCCTCATGAGCAGATCTCTTATGTCGTTTCTGGAAAGCTGATCTACTTCATCGGTGAGCAGCAGCGAATCCTCGAAGCCGGCGATTTGGTTACGATTCCCGCGAACGTACCCCATACCATCCAAACTCTTACCCCGAGTGTTCGCTTGGCCGACGCCTTCACCCCGGTGCGGGAAGATTTTCTGTCCCGCTAGGACCGGTCTGCATGATTCCAGGCCCTGAGCCTCCTTGAGCCATCCTTGAAACCGAACAGCAAAAGCGGCCTCGGTCTGATTGCAGGCTACTTTCTGTCCTTCCTCGTTCTCGGTATCACCACCGCTTCCCTTGGGCCCGCCCTTCCCTATCTGGCGCAAAATGTCGGCACCAGCTTGAAGGGAATCAGCAGCCTGTTTATCGGGCATCGTACCGGCTACCTGATCGGCTCGCTGGTCGGGGGGCACCTGTACGACAGGATCCCGGGGAACCGGCTGATGGGGGGAGTGTTGCTGGTCCTGGCCGCCGGCATGTGCCTGACCCCGGTCACGGCCCTGCTCGGTCTGCTGGTGCTGGTGGTCTTCGTAGTTGGCATGGTCGAGGGAACCGTGGATGTCGGGGGGAATGTGCTCCTGGTCTGGAGGAAACCTCCCCGGCTGGGCTCGCTGATGAATGCGCTGCACCTGTTTTTCGGCCTGGGGGGGTTCGTCTCCCCCCTGGTGTTGATCCAGGCGGTCAGGATTACCGGTCAGATCCGCTGGGGGTACTGGCTCCTGGCGGCGGGGATCCTGCCTGTGGCGGTGTCGCTGCTGCGTCTTCCCGGCCCGAAGCCCGTACCCCATTCGGAAGGCGGCCCGGATCGGTCTCGCAGGCTGATGCTGCCTTCTCTGCTCGCTCTGTTCTTTTTTTTCCACGTCGCAGCGGAGAGCGCATTCGGCGGCTGGATCTATACCTATTCTTTCAGTAAAGAGCTGGTGGACAGGGTCACAGCCGGGTATCTGACCTCCGCTTTCTGGGCCGCCTTCACCTTCGGGCGGCTGGCGGCGATATTCCTGGCCCTTCGACTCAAGGCCAAAATCCATCTCGGCGGCAGTGTGCTCGGGGCTTCCCTGAGCGCCGCGCTGCTGGTGCTCTGGCCGGAGTCCCCTGCGGTACTGTGGATCGCTACGCTTTGCTTCGGCCTCACCCTGGCCGCCCTGTTTCCGGGCACCATGACCCTGGCCAGCGAGAATATGCACATGTCCGGACGCCTTACCGGAATCTTTCTGGTGGGATCCTCTCTCGGCAGCATGAGCCTGCCCTGGTTGATCGGTCAGTTTTTCGAGTCAGCGGGTCCCGGGGTTTTCCCGGTCCTGCTTCTCGCTGCCCTGGGCTGCGCCTGCCTGCTCTTCGCCGTCATTACGCTGCTGCTCTCTTTCCCCCGACCGGGGACGGTGACCGTGAAGTGAAACCGGGTTGAACATATCGGTTAACAATGCCAGGGTGGGAAGGTGAACGCCGGCATTTTGACGCCAATGGTTCGACCCTCCCCTGCCGCTGACGGCTGTGTGGTGCGGGAGGCGGGGAAAGATCATAAATGAAGCGATGTGCGGTATCGTAGGCTATCTGGGAAATGCCGCCAACGGGCTGAGCCGTGTCCTCGGCGCCATGGCCTCCATCCTCTATCGAGCACCGGATTCTACCGGCTGTGCCTGGTTCGGGGACGGGTGGGAGCCCATCAGGGTCAGGAAAACTATCGGCGCCCTTTCACGCTTTGTGGAGGTGCTGCTCAGAGAGGGAGTCCATCCGGACCCGATCGAGCTGCTGCTGCCCCGCTGGCGTCCCGAAGCCGAGCCTGCCGACCGCCGGCAGCTCCAGCGGGCTCTACTCGCCTGGGAGGGGCTGCCGGACAGAAACTGCTCTTCTTTGGGAGAGGTGGATTCCTGGTTTCCCGCCGGCGAGACGGACCGGGCTCTTGCCTGTTTCGAACCGGGGAGCTGCGGGGACCCCGAGGGCGAGCGGCTGTATACGCTCGCAACGGTGCAAGATATAAAACGTCTGATTTGGGAGGCGATCCGGAGATACGAGCTGCCTCCAGTGGTCACCCGCACCCTGCTGCGCAAAGCCGTTGTGGATGAAGCAGACAGGAGAGGTCCCGAAGAGTCTCCCCGGCTTCCCGAATCGGGAGTCCTCGAGATGCTCGACGAGCTGTTCGAAAGGATCTTGAGAGAGGAGAGGCTTCTCGTTCCAGGACCCGAGCCCGAGCCGGAAGCGGAGCCGACGCGGCGGCCTGCGGGCAGGGAGGCAGCTTCATCTCGGTCCGGCGCGCAGGCGGAGGGCTCCGACTCGGGATGCACTTGCTCCGCTGCTGCGGGCATTGAAGGGCAAGAGGGGGCAGCGGACGAGCCGCTTTGGCGGCTGCTTCGGCAAACCCGGATGGTTATTCCTTCGGATTTCAACGCAGATGCGATTCGCGCCGTGTTTCGCCTCCTGGACGGCACTCTGGCCGGCAGGATGGCCGGGGACCCGGAGATCGGCGGCAGAGTGCAGGAGATCCTGGAGCGTGACTGGCCGGGGGCGGGAGCCCGGGACCGGGTGGACTGGCTTGCCCTCTATCAAGTTGAGCGCGGTTTGAACGTGTACGGCAGAGCTGCTGCGGCCGTCTGGAGATATCTCAAGGATAGGGAGCTTTCTGCTGTCCCGGGGGGGCGGCTGGCAGCCGCATCGGGCGGGGATTCCGCTCCGGCTTTGGAGAGCGGACGCCTGGATCCCGCGGAGCTGCAGTATTTCTGCCCCCCGATCATAGCCCATGGGCGGTGGGCGCTGCAGTCGCCGGTATCTACGGAAAACGCCCATCCCTTCCTCGACAGTCGAGGACAGCGGGCCATAGTCCTGAATGGTCAGTTCAGCCCGGCGGTGGAGGACGAGCTGCGGGAGTTTCTTCTTCAGGCAGGGTTCAGCTTTCGCAGTCAGAACTCCTCGGAATACCTGTCTTTGCTCTGGGGTCACTACTACGAACAGTTTGCCTTCGAGCAGCGGAGAAGCGAAGCGATCCGGGCTCAGGTGGACAGCGGCCTGGAGAGCTACTCACTGGGAAGCAAAACCATCGACTACGGCGTCTATTCGATGATAAAGGGCAAGTCGGCGACCGAGCTGGACGCCCTGGCCTTTCGGGAAGCGGTACGCAAGATCTCCGGCAGGGGCGGGCAGATCGCGGCGGCCGGGATAAGCCTGTTGTCACCCCGTTCGCTGTTCGTGGCCTGCCACAACCGTCCGGTGTTCATCGTGCGCCGGCTGCACGCCGAAGAGCTCATGGTCGTCTCGGACATCAATGCGGCCCTCGGCCTGTTTTCCCAGAAGATGATCCAGGAGAGGACACGGGAGTTGAAGGAGCTGCGCTCCGGCTACCGGGAGGAGCTGGAGCAGCTGCGCGCAGCCGGCGCGGATGCTCAAAGCCTGTCTGCCGCCCGGCAGAGAATGCTGAAGGCGGAGGAGAAGCTGCTGGAGCCTTTCCGGGTGAGTGTGCTGCCGTTGGAGGGAGAGAAGCTGTTCGCCCGCCTGGAGACGGTTCTGGAGCAGAACAGGATCCGCCGCCGCGTAGAGGTGAACGATTTTGAAGGCCAGCCGTTTTCCGGGCTCGAGGAGTTCGAGACGGTCCTCGACCCCCTGCAGGGCGAGAAAGAGGTGTTTGCCTCGTTCTTCGAGACCCACTTGCGGGAAGTCCCCGAACGTCTGGACGATCTGTACAGCGCCTATCTTCCCGGGGACAGCCGGCTCCCCCAGCTCAGAGTGAAGCGCCGTCTGCTCGTCAGACGTTTCGGACGAAAGCTGGAGGGATTACGCCGCATTGTGCTATTTGGCGCGGGAAGCTCTTATCATGCCGGGCTCATGGCCCGCACACTGTTCCGCGGGTTGCTGCCCCGGGTGGAGATCCTGGCCGCCAGGCCTGCGGAGGCGGAGCGTATCCTGGGCGCGACGGAGCCGGAAAAGGACCTGGCGGTGCTCTTGAGCTGGTCCGGGACCACCGCCGATATAGTCGAGCTGGCCAGAGAGTTGGAGAAAAGCAAGGTTGCCCTGATCGTGATCACCAACAAACCCTACGCCGACCTGGGCCTGGTAGCCTGGAGGAATCTCGGGGTGGTGAACCTGATCAGCGGGGAGGAGGTAACCTTCTCGGCGGTGAAGAGCACCTTCAGCGTGCTGTACGGCGCCGACCTGCTGGCCCTTTGGCTGGCCCGGCTGGCCGGAGCAAACGGCGAGACCCTCTCCGCCTTGAGGCAGCTTCGCCTCCTGCCCGATTCACTGCGCCGGCTGCTGGACGATCCCGAGCAGGAACGCATCGCCAGGAGCTGGGCCGAAGCCGCCGCCGGCTGTTCTATGGTTTTCGTGTTCGACGATCTGTTGACCAAGGGTACGGGCAGAGAGATCGCCTGGAAAATCGAGGAAAACGGCCGGGGCCTGGTGAGCAGGGCCCTGGATTTCCGCTGCGCCCTTCCGGGGGTCCTGAGGGACGATCCGGAAAACAGCCTGGTTTTAGTCAATGCGACCGGCGGCGGACGCCTGCTCGAGGCGGTAGAGCTGATGAAGCGTCTTTTTCTGGCCGGTGTCCGTTTCCAGGTGCTGAGCTGCGAACAGCCGCCGGCAGAGCAGGTGGAATTCCTGAGCCAGGGCCGGGTGTTCTATCTTCCCCGAGTCGACGAAGCCTTCAGGCCTTTCCTGGATCTGATCTTCTACTACCGGTTTACGCTTCACCTGGTCGAGGCACGGGCACAGGGAGTCGCCGGTTTTCCGCGAAATCGGGTCAAATCTGTTACCACAGCCCGCAGCCGTCAGGGTTCTCCCGCCTCTCCGGCGGAGGAGTTAGGCCGTTTGAAGCGCGAGCTGGATCAGATAGAGGGTCTTCCTCCTCCCGATTACACGGAGCGCAGCGCCTGGGAGGGTTCGGGCGCTCTTTCCTGGGAGCGGGAGCTGTACGGGAGCATTCGCCGGCTGGCCCGGATGCTCTCCGCGACACGGCCGCTCGCCGAGCTGTTTCCCCGACAGCAAGGTGAGGTGAAGGGGCTGGTTACGGCTCTCTTCGACGAGCTGGGGGAGGGGGGAGAGGTCCTGTTTCTCTGTTTGGACGACCTGGCCGGGGCGGCGGCCCTGGATGCGGCCGCCGTGTGGATGCGGATGCTGCGAGTCGAATCAAAGCTGATTACAGACGTGGAGGAACTGCAGGCGGAGGAAGCACAGCTGCCTCTGCTCGTGCTCGCCACCGAGGCGCCGGACTCGGGCAGGCTCGAGGGAGCCCTCCGAGCCTTGAGGGACCGCGCCGCCTGCTGGCTGGGCCCGGAGCTTCCCCTACGGGAAGCGCAGGCGTTCGGGGCCTCGCTGGGATGCTTCGCCTTTACCGAGATGCCTCCTATCGCCGCCTATGCGAGCCTGTACACGGGGCTGATTGTCCTGCTCACCCAGGCCTGGGAAGCGGTCTCGGCGGCCAAGTCGGGGGTGCTGAGAAGGTTGACCGCCTGTGCGGAAAAAACGGTGGCCGCCGTCCTGGCCGACGGGCAGCTGAGACAATCGGTAGAGCGCTTTTGGGAGAACAATCCCGGATATCGTTCGGCCTTTTTCATCGGGCCGCCCTCGGGAGCAGGAATCCTCTGGGAGCGTATCTTCGACGCCAGCGGAGCCCTGTATCTGCAGCACCACCTGTACGGGGACAGCGCCCATGGACCCATCGCGGCCGTGGATTCCAGGGTTGAAGAGAAATTCGTGCCGCTCGGCAGCCGAGAGGAGATGGTCGAGGTCTACGGCAGGCAGCAGGTAGAGGAGTGGGAGTCCCGTCTCAACCGGACCGTTGGTTTGGAGTCCCTAGCGACCGCCGGAGGCGGCACGGCGGATATCGGGACAGCGCAGCCCTTTTATGCCGGCGGGTCCTGGTACCTGCCGGTAAGGAACCCCGGCTACGATCAGGCCCGGGATACGCTGGTGGTTCTGGACTGCTCCTGGTCGCGCTACCACGAGCAGTCCCTGGATGAGCTGGAGGTGCTGGCCAGCAGGTACGCCAGCCTGCTGCGGGTTTCGCAGCAATGCGTTCCCGCCGCTGCGGAGAGAGACATCTCCCGGGATGTATCATTCGGCCGGGGTCTGCTGCTTCCGGCACTCCCAGGCCTGCAGGCAGATGTCCCGATACCCGACCTTCATCTCCCGCTGGTGCATATCGTGCTGGCGACTGCTTGCGCGGCGAGCTGCCTCCAAACCAGGGGAGGATCCGAGAGGCCGCCGGTGTATACGGAAGATGAAGAGCAGCAGATGCTGCTGCGCAGCCGCTTCCCCCTGCTCGGGCAGGCTCTGGCAGGCGAAGGGGTAAGGCTGCGCAGTCTGGAGCACCGCCACCTGGCGGCTCTGGACAGGCTGGCGCCCCTGGTAACCGCCGTGGAGGGCAGCGAACGGTTTCGCATCCGGCGAATTTCCACCGAGCGCGAGCTGAGCGAGGTCGCCGCCGGCTTCTCCGGGCAGGATAGGGAGGAGCTGTTCGAGCATTTCCGCTATTTGCAGCCGCAGGGCGTGCCCTTCTTCATGATGGCAGCGGACGGCCCTCCATCTGCGGGTCCTTCTCCTCCGGCGAGCGGGGCAAACGGCAGCTCCGGCCGGCCCGGCTGGCGGGAGGCCGCCGGAGCCTCCTGGGAGGCATTGGCTTCGGGGATGATCGAGATCAGCGAGAGCGAAGCCGCTCTTCCCGTGATCGAGCTGCCCTTGTTGCGGCCGCCCGAGGAGGAGGGCCGGCTGTACCGCCTGTACGTTCGCTACCGGGGCTGGGACTACAGCCAACCCCTGGAAGAGCAGCTGCCCCGTACCGTGGAGGCCATGCAGAAGGGACTGCTGGCGTTGAAACAGCAGAGCCGGGGCTATCTTACGCTGGTGAACAACTTCAACGATCTCATGCGGAATTCCGGGGTGATCTGGAACGACTGGCTGGTGGCGATACTGCCTCGTTCCTGGCTGCTGTACCGGACCAGCGCGGAGCTGGCCCGCATCACGGCCCATCGCCTTGACGAGCTGATGGAAGCCGGCGGCGTGGAGAGAAGCGAACAGGGACTGGAGCGAATCCGGGAGGCCCTGCTCTCGGCGTGGTCCGGTCTGTCAGCCTGTGAAGGGGAAGATGAGCGCAGGTGCTGGCGGGAGCTGGTGAAAGCAATAAAGAAACAGTTACGAGGAGGAAGGAGATGATGGATACAACTGAAAAGCAGCCCGGTATCACGGCTTCCCTGTACAGACCTTTGAGTGAAGCGGATATACGAAAGATCGTCGAAGAGGCCCTGCGTGTTCTGGACAACTCGGGCCTGCTCGTCTATTCCAAAGCGGCCAGGTCGGCGTTCGAACAGGCGGGGGCCGTCCTGGATCGATCGGAGCCCAGGGTGAGGCTGCCCCGGAGCCTGGTGGAGGATGCGGTAGCTTCGAATCCTTCCAGCATAACCCTGTCCTCCAGGGACGGCCGCTGCCAGGCGGTGCTGGAGAAGGACAGGGTACATTTCGGAACCGGAGGCACCGCCATCTACGTGCTGGACCCGGATTCGGGCCGGCGGAGGCCTTCTACGGTGGAAGATGTCATACTCTGCGCCCGCCTGACCCAGGCCCTCGAGCATATCCATGTGTTTACGATCAACGTGTTCCCCAATGAAATCGAGTCGCGTGACGAGATAGACGTAAACCGCTTCTTCCATGCCTTCGACAACACGACCAAGCACGTGATGGGGGGATTGTACTCCCTGGAGGGCTGCCGCCAGGTCGTGAAGATGGCGGAGATGATCGCCGGCTCGGCGCAGGCCCTGCGGGAGCAGCCTTTCGCCTCCTTCATCACCTTGATTATCAGCCCCTTCAAGATAGACGACCTGTACGGGGAGATGACCTGCTACCTGGCGGCCAGGGGATTGCCGGTGGTCGTGCCCACCGAGCCGATCTGCGGCACCACCTCCCCGATCACCCTGGCGGGCAACGTACTAACCCACGTGGCGGAGACCCTCGCCGGGGTGGCCCTGGTGCAGTGCGTGCGTAAGGGAGCTCCGGCCATCTGCGGGAGCGTAGGCTCGATTACCAATCTGCGCACAATGGACCATGTGGGAGGAGCGATCGAGAGAGCGATGATCAACGCCGCGGTCGCCCAAGTGGCTCAGCATCTGCGGCTACCCCTCTACTCGACCGGCGGCACCACCGACGCCAAGAGCGTGGACATCCAGGCGGCTTACGAGAGCGCCATGAGCAGCCTGCTGGTCTCCATGAGCGGCGCCAACTATATCCATGACATCGCCGGACTGATGGAGGCGGACCTCACCGTTTCCTACGAGAAGATGGTGATGGACAACGAGATCCTCGGCATGTGCCGCCGGGTGTTGAAAGGTATCGAGGTCAACGCCGATACCCTGGCGGCGGATCTGATTATTGAAAAGGGTCCCGGAAAACACTTTCTGGACGAGAAGCACACGGTGCGCCACATGCGCGGGGAATTCTACGAGCCTTCTCTTTCCAACCGGGAAAAAAGAGACGGAAGCTACCAGGGTCGGGACGCCCTGATCCGAGCCCGCGAGTTTGTGGCCGAGATGCGCGCCCGGGAGCCCGAGCCGCTCTTGCCCGCTGAAACCAGGAAGCGGGTCTTGGAGACCTTTAGGGCCGTTCGCCGGTCGCCGGCATCCCGGTGAGCCGCAATACAGCGGCCTGTCATCATCGCGTCGGCGGTAGAGATATGGAGCCGAGCTCGGCGTTGTTCAATTTCATCCTGCCCGCCAGGGTTGAGTTCGGGCCCGGGGTGTTCTCCCTGCTGTCCCGAATGCTGGAGTCGGAGGAGTTCAGAAAGGCCGCCTTCATCGTGACCCGGGGACGTAGACGTTCGGGGGTGCTTGCCCAGCCGGCGGCTGCTTTGCGGCGGGTAGGTGTCGAGGTGGCGATCTACGAGGGGGTGCGGGAGAATCCGGACCTGGAGTCCGTGGCCGACTGCCTTCGTTTCCTGCGGGAACAGGAACCGGATGTGCTGATTGCCGTTGGGGGAGGAAGCAGTCTAGACACCGCCAAGGCGGCGGGAGTCTGCTACAGCAATCGGGTGGAGAGCCTGAAGGAGCTTCTTTCCAGGGAGCGAAAGAGGCGCTCTCTGCCCGTGGTCATGGTACCTACCACAGCAGGTTCCGGCAGTGACGTAAACTACTGGTCTGTCATCACCGACAGGACGGCCAGGCAAAAGCTATCCTTCGGCGACCCGGCCATGTCGCCGTACGCGGCCCTGGTGGATCCCGAGCTGTGCCTGACTCTCCCCGCCCGGGAGACGTTGTATACGGGAATCGACGCCCTGACCCATGCCCTGGAGTCCTATCTCTCCGTCTCCAGCAACTGGCTGTCGGACCTACTCAGCCTTGGCGCGGTTTCGCTGATTGTGCAGTCTCTCGAGCCGGCGGTGGTCGACGGGGGCAACCTCCAGGCGCGCTCCAACATGTCCCTGGCCAGTCTGCTGGCCGGCATGTCGATGGAGAACGCCGGCCTGGGGCTGATCCACGCCATGTCCCACCAGGTAAGCGGCTACTACGATACTCCCCACGGATTGGCGAACGCCCTGCTCCTGCCCGAGGTGCTGGCCTTCAACGGGTCGGCCTGCCGGAGGAAGATGCAATCCCTGCAGGGGGTTTGTCCCGGCCGGCGGGGCTTCCAACGCTGGCTGAGCAGGCTGTACAGCCGCTTCGATATCGATCGACGGTCGGTGTGCATTGCCAGGGGAGACCTGGAGCAGATGGCTATAAAGGCCGGGGAAAATGTGAACGCCCGGACCAATCCGGCCGCAGCGGATCGGGCCGACATCACCAGGTTGTTCGAGCGCAGTTTCACGGTCCCGGATTGATCGTTTTCCCGTATTCTTGGGGCCAACAGGCCGGCAATGGCAGGAGCCGGTCGCTTGACTTTCCGGGGAAAAGTATCTAGACTATGTATACAAGAGTCGTTGGCACCTGAACGTGTGCATTAACGGTGGCGACTCGAGGGCGCAAACACAGGGCGCCCTTCCTCTATTCGGGGCCTTCTAGTCATTTACGCGAGACAGTCCAAACGGTCCTGCAACCTAAAACGCCGCTGTTGTGTGCATTCTGCGATTGTCGTCATGGAAGCAGGGAAGCAAACCGTGCAACGCAGTCATCTATCCCCTATCTCGGCAGGCGGAAATTCGACCACCGACGGTACAGGCGGGCTGGGCTGCGCAAGCTTTTTATTGGCAAGGATAAATATCGTTAAAATATAATATTTTTTATTTATGAGTGTCATAAGGAGGTTTAAATATGTGGTGAAGGTAAAAACGTATCGGTTCTGGAGCAAAAAAAAACAACAGGAGGTAACCAAAGATGTTTAAGAGACTACTGATCCTGCTGCTAATGGTCTCGGTGTCGGCGTTTCTCTACGCCGGGGGCAAGCAAGAGCAGCCCGCAGAACCCATGCAGGGAGCTGCCGAAGAGATGCAGGAGGAGATGGCCGAAGAAACGGCTCCCGGAACGGGTGTCGCCTACCAGCCGCCGATCAACATCGGCACGAAAAACTTTACCGAGCAGTTCGTCGTTGGCAACCTGATGTACCTTATCCTCGAAGATCGAGGCTACGATGTACAACTCAAGACCGGCATGTCCAGCACCGTGCTGCGGGAAGCCATGGAAAACGGCAGCCTGGACCTCTGCATGGACTATACCGGCACCCAGTGGCTGAGCTACACCGGTCACGAGTTCAAAGGCGAATCGCCCAAACAGATGTACGAGCAGGTCAAGCTGGACGATGCCCAGAGAGGGTTGATCTGGCTCGATCCGATCTGGTGCAACAACACCTACGCCATTGCGGTGAACAAGGAGTTCTCCGAGAGCAACAATATCAAGACCCTCAGCGACTTCGCCGAGTACGTGAATTCGAAAGACGGCGAGGTGAAGTTCGCCAGCGACTTCGAGTTCTACTCCCGTCCCGACGGGATCCTGGGCCTGCAGGTGCACTACGGATTCGCCTTCAAGCCCGACTACGTGACCACGGTGCTTCCGGGCCTGACCTTCGAGTACTTGGCCGAGGGCCGCAGCGTAGCGGCCATGGTTTTCGGCACCGATGCGGTAGTGGTCAAGTACGACTGGGTGGTCCTCCAGGATGATAAGAACTTCTGGCCCCCCTATGACTTGGCCCCCTACCTACGCAAGGAGGTTCTCGACGCCAATCCAGGATTGGAAGGCGTGCTGAACGAGATAGTCGTCGCCTTCCCGGATGATCCGGCCGGAGCAAGGGCCGAGATGACCCTGCTCAACGCCAAGGTGGATATCGACCTGATGGAGCCCGAGGAAGCGGCCGAACAGTGGCTGAAGAGCAAGGGCTTAATCGATTGACCGAGCGTTGATAAATGAAGCAAGCGAAGCGGGACCGGTCCTCTAAGGCCGGTCCCGGCAACGCTTCGAAGCCTGAGACCTTTCAGGTAATGTGAATTAAGCCAATCAGAGGATACGCAGAATGTGGGCACAAGCGTTGGCCTATGTAGCCAAGCACTCGGACAAGATCCTCGAGTGGACCCTCCAGCACCTATATATCATCCTGGTGGCCAACGCCAGCGCGGTGGTGATCGGGGTGCTGGTAGGCATCTTCATATCTGGAAAGGGCAGGGAGAGACTGGCCGATACGGTGCTCTACCTGGCCAGCATCATGATGACCGTCCCCTCCCTGGCCCTGTACGGAATCCTCATGGGCATCCTGGCCGCCCTGAGCCTGCCCTCGATCGGTTTTCTGCCCGTGGTCATCGCCCTGACCCTGTACGGCCTTCTGCCGATCGTACGCAATACCTACACGGCCATCCGGGAGGTCGATCCCGCGGTCATCGAGGCGGGAAGGGGAATGGGCATGAGCGAACGTCAGATCCTGTTGCGGGTCAAGCTGCCCCTGGCCGTGCCGGTTATCATGGCGGGCCTGCGCCAGGCGGTGGTCATGAACATCGGCATTGCCGCCATCGGCTCCTATATCGGCGCCGGCGGGCTGGGCCAGCCTATCTTTCGGGGCATCGCCAACTATCGCACCGACCTGATCCTGATTGGAGCCATTTGCGTGTCGCTTCTGGCAGTCATTGTAGACATCATCATGGGCCGGCTGGAGTGGCTGAGCACTCCTAAAGGCGTACGAAAGAGGAGCAGGCAGTGATCAAGCTGGAAAACGTATGGAAGATCTACGCCGATGGCACCGAGGCGGTAAAAAACCTGAGCCTGGAGATCAATGAAGGAGAGTTCTGCGTCTTCCTGGGACCTTCGGGCTGCGGCAAGACCACCAGCCTGAAGATGATCAACCGGCTGATCCCATTGAGCCGGGGCCAGATATACGTGAACGGCGTGGACAGCATGAAGGTCAACCCCAACGAGCTACGCCGGGACATCGGCTACGCCATCCAGAATATCGGCCTTTTTCCCCATCTCACCGTGGAAGAGAATATCGCCACGGTCCCGCGCTTGAAGAAGTGGCCCAAAGCCAGGCAGCGAAGCCGGGCCGAGGAGCTGCTGAACCTGGTGGGCATGGATCCGGCCACTTTCATCGACCGCTATCCCAGCGAGCTGTCCGGAGGGCAGCAGCAGCGCATCGGGGTGGCCCGCTGTTTGGGCGCGGACCCCCCGATCCTGCTGATGGACGAGCCTTTCGGGGCCATCGACCCCATCACCAGGACCAAGCTGCAGGAGGAGTTCCTGAAGATCCAGGAGAAGATCAAGAAAACCATCGTGTTCGTGACCCACGATATCCACGAAGCCATCAAGATGGGAGACAGGATCGCGCTGATGAAACAGGGCGAGCTGGTGCAGTTCGCCGACCCGGGCACCCTGCTGCAGCAGCCCAAAGACAAGTTCGTCCGGGACTTCGTGGGCGCGGATCGCACCCTGAAGAGCCTGCAGCTAACCCGGGTGCGGGAGGTCATGAGGAAGCCCCCGCTGACCGTCAAGGTCGGGGAAGATTCCGCCAGGGTGAAAGAGCGAATGGAGAAAGATCGGATGAGCTGGTCGATGCTGACCGATGAAGACAATCGCTTTCTCGGCTGGATCGCCCGAGATGATATCGATCCCGACAGGTCCATTCGCGAGATCATCAAGCC
>CAYMEK010000029.1:45132-49185 GCA_964389305.1 uncultured Spirochaetaceae bacterium | reverse complement strand
ATCGATTCATTATCGAAATGATGCGTAAGATTTTTGATATAAATACTAGAATCATCATTTCGACCAAACAGCATGAAACAAAAATCCATGATGCCTGCAAAGAACATCTTGAAGTCCTAGATCTTCTGCTTAACCGCAACTTTCCCAAAGCGCAGCAAGCGATGTATAGGCACATTCAAAGCTGCAAAGACGCAGCATTGGACTTTTTTTACAATATACAATCGTATACCACCCAGTTGGGAGATACTTATAAAATTCACTTGAAAAAGAGTGAATCTATCCGTCAGAGTGAAGCACCCTTAGACAGCAGCCTTTCATGAAAGCCTAAAACCTTGCGGATCTTGCCCATCGGGAGGGGAACTTGTAAAGGGAATTTGTGCGCAAACTTTCCATGCAGTACCTCTAGGGGGAAAGAAAGGCACAGTGGGATCTGCCGGGTGAGACCTTGGACCTGATTGTTCAAATAAATTCCTAAAATCTTCAAAAAACTAGTTGCATATTTTAAATACATGTTGTATACTTCAAGTTTGGCAGTTGTATTCTTTAGGAATTCAAACATAGGTTTCGTCGGTGATTATAAGTGGAATAGAAAAATGTCGAGTATGAATCAAAAAACAACGTTGAGGCAACTTCTACAATTTCTACACACCGTTGGTGTTGTTTGGCCTGAGGGATAATTACTGGGTAAATCTTGAGAAAAGCTTTGTAGGCGAGGATTTTCCCGAGGAGGATCTGTTATCCGTACGTACTAGAACCTATTTTTGCCGTCCTACCGACAAGATTCTGTGAGTTGTAGCGATTGATTTTAGAATGCATGGGAGTTGATAGCCCATGTCTATAAAAAAACAGAGGAGTACAACATGAGAAGGAAAAAACTTGCCTTTGCGGTCATGGTTCTGTTCTTGCTCGCGGGCTTCTTGTTCGCCGAGGAGCCAATCAAAATCGGTGGCTTGTTTGTGATGAGCGGGGGATTCGCGTCAGTGCTCAACTACCAGCTGCCCGCCGTGCAGATGGTCATCGATGACATCAACAAGGCGGGGGGAATCAGGGGACGCCAATTGCAGCTCATCACCAAGGACGACCAGGGAGACCCGAGTATAGTGCCCCAGAAGCTCAACGAGCTCAAGGCGGAAGGAGTATCGATCATCCTTGGTCCCTTCCTCGACACCTGCGGTCCCGCGGCTGCCCAGTGGGCCCGAGCGAACCGGTTCCCCATTATCATGACCTGCTCGATGTCGACCAAGGTGAGCATCGACAATTTCACGAAGTACTCGTTCACCTCCGGACCGGCAGCATGGGCCATGGCGAAGGTAATGGCTCGAGCGGCCGCCGACGAAGGCGTCAACTCCGCATACTACATCGGACCCGAGGGCGGTGTTCCGACGGACCTTCATACCTTTTTTTGGTACGAGATCAAGAAACTGAAGCCGAGCGTCGTGGACCTGGGCGCTTCGCGGACAAGCCAGGCGGAAACCGACCTTTCCGGCATTATTTCCGCTGCGCTGGCAAAGAGGCCCGACCTGATCGTGGAAACGCATGCGGGCCCCACCTGGGTCGCTTTTGCCCAGCAAGCCCAGCGTTTCAATCTCTTCAACAGGACTAAGGTCATGGGCCTCTACATACTGGGGCCGGATAACACCGAGCCGTTCGGCAAGTCCTATCCGAAGGGAGTCCAGGCTGTTCTGTGGAGCCCCTTCTACTCCAGCGACCCGAAGATGGCGGCGTTCACCAAGGCGTACTTCGCCAAGACCAAGCTGTATCCGGCGGACATCACGATGACGTGGGAGTTGGCCATTCTGGCTGCCGTTGCAGCGCTGCGGGAGGCAAGCAGTCTGAGTCCAGATGCGATAGTCAAAGCGATCGAGACGACCAAGTTCGATTCGCCGATCGGGGAAGTCTATTTCCGGGAGTTTGATCACCAGGCTATCTTCCCTCTGTATTTCGGCACCTCCACTTATTCCAAGGACTGGCCGATCGCCATCGCCACTAACCTTATCAAGTACGGTGCGGACATCTTCCCCAGCGAGGCGGAGATGAACGCCTATAAGGCTGGCAAGATCAAGTAGGGATTGTGACACACTGTCCATCCGCAGGCGTCCGCCTGCGGATGGACCTTTGCGTTCTCTGCGGTCGATTCTGAAGTGCGCGAAGGCGGGGGTCTCCGTAGTACGGGGTGTGAGAAATGCAGGTAACGGATTTCATTCGTCAGTCTCTGATAGGAATCAGCAGCGGTATGGTGACTTTCCTCATGGCCGCCGGCGTGTCGCTGGTCATCAGCGGAATGAACGTCATCAACTTCGGTCAGGGAGCGTTCTTCATTTTGGGAGCGTTTCTCTGCTTCACGGTTGTCCAGATCCTCGGCTTCTGGTGGGCGTTGCTCTTCGGTCCATTGGTGGTGGCGATCCTGGGAGGGCTGACCGAGCTCCTGCTGCGCCCTTTGTACGGCAAGAACATGCTGTACCAGCTACTGCTCACGATGGGCGTGGCATTCCTCATCACCGACGGAATGACCGCGATCTGGGGATATGGGATGCGGGTCGTAATCGTGCCGCCCGTGCTTAGCTCCTCGTTCGCGTTACTGGGGATCGATTTCCCCGTGTATTACGTTTTCATCGTTCTCGTCAGCAGTCTGGTCGCTGTCGGGCTCAGGCTCATGTTCAACCACACACGACTGGGCATGCTCATCCGAGCAATCATCAGCGATCGGGAAACAGTGGAGAGTCTCGGCATCGACGTACGGCGACTCTATACCGTGATGTTCATGTTCGGTGTAGGACTCAGCGGCATGGCCGGCGTTCTGATGGCGCCGATCATGGGCATCGCGGTGCAGCAGTCGATGACGATCCTGTTTGCGGTCCTGACGGTTCTCATCATCGGCGGCATCAAGAGCATGTTCGGGGCTCTGTACGCCTCGTTAATCGTTGGGCTCGTGAATGCATTCGGGTCGATGCTGCTGCCTTGGTTCTACAGCCTCATTCCCGCGGTGCTGATGATTGTCGTACTGCTGGTAAGGCCCCAGGGGCTTTTTGCAGCAAGGGAGAGCTGATACCGTGCTGTTGCCACCTCGGATCAAGACCATCGGGGGAAGCGTTCTGCTTGTCCTTGCCCTCATGGCACTGGCGTTTGTGTTGCCGGAGGACTGGACCGGCCTGCTGACAAAAATCCTAATAATGGCGTTGTTCGCCACCAGCCTCAACCTCGAGTTGGGATATGCGGGTATGATGCCGCTCGGACAGGCGATGTTCATGGGTATCAGTGCGTATGCTTATACGATTCTGTTCGTGAAGGCGGCGGTACCTCTGGGGCTCGCCGCCCTCGGCTCCCTCGGGATCTCGCTTATCGCGAATATCTTCATTGGCTTTCTCTGCCTGCGGGGCGAGGAGATGACCTTCGGCCTGCTGCACCTCAGCTTCAACATTCTCTTTTTCACGATTTCCAACAAGTGGCTCGCAATCGGGGGGGACGCCGGCTTGGCCGGAGCAATCCGACCTGAGTTCCTGACCGACAGCCTCAGTTTCAATCTGTTCGTACTTGGCGTCGTGGTTCTGTGCTACGTGATCATGCGCATCATCGTGGGTTCGAATTTTTTCAAGATTGCACAGGGTTTGCGGGAAAATGAGGAACGTCTGAAGTTTCTCGGCGTCAGCACCCGCAGGTTCCGGTTGGCGGTCTTTGTTATCAGCGGATTTTTTACCTCGGTGGCTGGTATCCTGCTGGCCATGCAGAACGGCGGCGCGTTCCCTGCCTACCTGAACGCCCTCCTGTCGGCGCAAGGTCTTATGATGTGCCTGATCGGAGGAATGTCTACCTTCATGGGTCCAAGCATCGGAGCGGCTATTACGACGATCATCATCACGGAAATCTCCAACTACATCTACCTGTGGCAAGGGATCCTGGGAATCATCATCATCGGGTGCGTCATCGTATTCAGGGGAGGCATCCTGGGCGGACGACAAGTGAGGAAGAGGGCATCCTCTCATCGGGAGATCGTCGCCAGCGAACCGGAGGAACCATCGGGATGATTCTGAGGACAATCGGGCTGATAAAGGATTT
>CAYMEK010000029.1:0-45032 GCA_964389305.1 uncultured Spirochaetaceae bacterium | reverse complement strand
CTACTCCATGCTCGCTCCGGGAAAGTACGCTTTTCGGGAAGAAGTGCACACTATTCTCGACTCCGTCGGCCTTCTAGCATTGGAACAGGAGGTGGCCGGCTACCTGTCCTACGGCGACCAGCGTCGCTTGGAGATAGGCATTACATTGGGACTTCAGCCATCGCTGCTCCTCCTTGATGAGCCGACTGCGGGGGTGTCGCAGGCAGAAGGTAATGAGGTCATGCGACTGATACAGAGGTTGGCTTCCGAGCGCAACCTGACCATCTTGTTCATCGAGCACGATATGGACATCGTCTTCAACTACGCTGACGAGATCACTGTCATGCACCAGGGGGCGATTATCGCCAGTGGGGCTCCGGTTGAGATCAGAGCCAACAAGCTTGTCCAGGACACATACCTCGGCGAGAAAACCGTATGACATTGGAAACCGAGCATCTTACAGCGAGCTACGGCATGAGCCAGATCCTCTTCGGTATTGACCTCGATGTCGCTGCCTCCGAGACCGTCTGCATCCTGGGCCGTAATGGTGTCGGAAAGACCACCACGCTCAAGACCATTATGGGAATGGTCAAGCCCCAGAGCGGCAATGTCCGATTCAACGGGAAGGAGATCGGCGGCTTCCGACCGCACCAGATCAACCGAATGGGGATGGGGTACATCCCCCAGGGACGTCATATCTTCCCCAACCTGACCACGCGGGAAAACCTGATTATCGGGGTGCGCCGCGGGAAGGATCAGACGGCACGGTGGAACCTGCAGCGGATCTACGAGTTTTTCCCCGTGCTCAAGGAGCGCGAGAGCTTCATGGGCAGGAGCCTGAGCGGCGGTGAGCAGCAGATGCTTGCCATCGCCCGCAGCCTGATGCAGAACCCGACAATGCTTCTTTTGGACGAGATCTGTGAAGGTCTAGCTCCCCTAATCATCAGGGAGCTGGAGCAGATCATCGTGGAGTTGCGAGGCACGGGAGTCTCGATTCTGCTCGCCGAACAGAACGTCAAGTTCGCCATGGCAGTGAGTAGCCGCTGCTACATCCTGGAAAAGGGTCAGGTTGTCTACAGCGGCAAGACCGTGGAGGTTCCTCCGGCCACTCTGCTGAAGTACCTGGGAGCCTGAGAGGACGGTGGAAGCCAAGGAACCGTGCTGGACCACAGCCGGAATTATTGGGAGAAAGTAATGAATATCGGCAAATACGGCCATCTCATCGCTGTCGAGCCGCGGGGTCCCGTGATGGTCCCCGAGCACCAGACACAGCCCATCTTTGGGTTGACTGCGGCACAACGGTGGGATGGCCCCGGTTTCGTGATGGGCTGTTCGTGCATCACCGCTCCGTGGAGGATGGAAACAGAACCCATGAAGCACGACTTCGACCAGATCATCTGTTTCATGGGCGGTAACTCGATGAACCTCTTCGACTTCGGCGCCGAGATCGAGTTGTTCCTCGGTGAGGAACAGGAACGCCATCTCGTTACCACTGCAGCGAGCGTGTTCATACCGAAAGGGATGGTCCACTGTCCACTCACTTTCACGCGGGTTGACTCTCCTATCCTCTTCATGGATATTTCGCTCACCCCGCAGTACACGCGTCGTCTGCGGCAGGGAGACACCTGGGGCCCCCCGCTTACTCTGGAGCAGCTCAAAGACCGCAGCTGAGCCGACCTGCCTCAAAAACCTGACCCAGCGTTTTACATGACCGCGGGCAAAATAGCGTGTCATTGCAGCGTCCTCCAAGGTTCCAGGCGCACTCAGGCGCTTTGCCGCAGCGTGTCCGGCTCCTGCTGGCGGGCCTCCCAGGCCGACAGGCGGTTGCGCAGCCAGAACAGGGAGGTGTCCACGGTGCCCTTGGGCACAGAGAGCAGCTCGGCGATCTGTCGATTGCTGGGACGCAGATTGACGCGGGCGATTCTGGCCTGGGCCGAGCGCAGCCGGCTCCTCAGCCCGGCCAGCTTGAGAGCCAGCTCCGCCTTGCGCTCCGTCTCGACCTCACAGCTCAGCTGCTGCTGGAGCAGCAAGATTCTGGTGAAGGTCCGGTTGCGGCGGACGTAGAGCCTGTGGAGCCGGATCTCCCGATCGTAGAGATCGGCGCGCAGCTTCTCGACCAGGGCGGCCAGCTGCTCTTCCTGCACGCCGGTCAGCCTGCCGATGGAGGCCAGCGCCGAATCATCCAGGCTGCGGGCATTCTTCAGAGCGAGGAAAAGAATACGCCGGCGATCGGCGGCTTTCAGCAACAATCCCCGGCGGTCGATGGGAATTACGCGGGCATACCTCGCATCGAGCGCAGGAGCGGGGAGCAAGGACGGTGAGAAATCCGGCGGCTCCCAGAAATCGGGGCAGCGTCCCGCTCGCCAGCTTTGCTCGGTTTTTCGTTTCCACCGGCAATATACGGTGTACTGCCAGCGCAGCACGGAATTGAAGTACCACTCGAAGGGTTTGCCCTGATCCCGGAACCTGGCCAGCATACGCAGCAGCCGGGGGTAGAAAAACAGGTAGAACTCGCCGCAGTCGTCCTCACCGCTGCCGGCTTTACTCCTCGGATACTCGTAAATGCGCCGGGACAACCTCTCCATAATTTCGGCCAGGCCCAGTCCGGTGTTTTGATAGTACGAAACCAGGGCATTGAGGGGTACGGCCTCCATCTCCAGCCTCCTTCAGCTTTTTATAGGCAGCTTCTTGGTATGCATATGGAGATTGCAAACGCCGTGCCAGAGATGTACGGAAATCGGGGCAGAAAATCACCCCTGTTTACATTGATTTACGTTTTAGCCCTTAAACAGGAAGCCAGGGCCTGAAGAAGGCTTTCCCGGACCTCGGCGATGCTGCCGTCAGCGGTATACCCGGCTGCCCGGGCGTGTCCCCCGCCGTTCAGGGACCGGGCCAGCTCGCCCACGTCGCAGCTGTCATTGGAGCGCAGGCCCACGGAGCAGCGTCCCTGCCGCTCTTCCCGGAGGAAGGCCACCACATCCACGCCCCGTACGCCCTGGAGTATCCTGAACACCTCGTCCGAGCCGCGGGCAGCCGCCGAACCGGCCGACCGCAGGTCTTCCATACTCTGATAGGTAACCAGCACCCTTCCTTCCAGGGCAGGCTCGGCGCGCTGCAGGGACAGGGCGAGCAGCCTTACCTTACCCAGCTCCCAGCCGCCGTGGATCAGGCTGTAGGTTTCGTTCGGTGAAGCTCCGGCTGCAACCAGTCTGGACACCGCCTCGAAAACCGCAGCGCTGCTCTCCGACAGGTGACGGAAAAACCCCGTGTCCCGGGCCAGGCCGAAGAGCATCAGCCTGGCCTCCTCGGCGGTAGGCCGCTGCGGATACTCCTCGATGAGGCGCTGAATCAGAAAGGTCACCGATGGGGCTTCGGGGACGACCCAGCGCAGATCGCCGAACTCCTCCCCCGAAGCGTGATGATCGATCACCAGGATCGGGAGCCCCCGGAGCTTCTGCCCCATAGCGCCGATTCGGTCCCGGGTGGAGCAGTCGAGGACGGCCGCCGCAGTCGAGCCAGCCAGATCCCGATCGGTGAGACGGCTGCGGAAACGGTCCTCGAAGGGTAGAATCTCCGGGCGATCGAAAGGCCCCTCCGAGAACGGCAGGGCCTGCTTCCCCATTCGCTTCAGGAAGCCGGCCAAAGCCAGCTGGGAGGCCACGCAGTCACCGTCCGGTTCCATGTGGCCGAAGACCAGATACTTCTGGTAGTCTTTGAGAAAGTCGAAAATCTCGTTGGGCGGGAGAAAGCTCATAGGCGGCGCCGTACTCAAAAGACGAGCAGCTCGGTTTGAGGCTTCCCGCCGGAGATGACGGGCCGGCCCGCGGAGATGTACACGTTGATCTCGCTGCGCAGGCCGAAATCGGCGAGGTACACGCCAGGCTCGACCGAAAAGCAGGAGCCCTCCAGAAGGCGGCGATGATCGGGGAACTCCACGCTGTCCAGGTTTACCCCGAAGCCGTGAACCTCCTCGTCGATGCCATGTCCGGTGCGATGCCTGAGTGAGCCTCCGTAGCCCGCCTCCTGCAGAAACGCCCGCACCTGCCTGTCTACCTGCTCGCCCGTCGGGCTTTCTCCAGCCTGTAGAGAGTCTTCGATTATACGGACAGCCAGCTCGCGGGCTTGCAGCACCGCCTGGAAGGCACGCTGTACCTCGGCCGGAGCCCGGCTTTCGAGCACACCGACCCAGGAAATGTCCGCGTAGATCGAGCCGGAGGCCTGGTCCTTGGCCCAAAGATCGAGCTGCAGCACGTCTCCGCGACGGAGGACCGCCCCCCCTTTGGACTCACTGCTATCCGGGCTGTAGTGCGGATCCGCCGAGTGCGGTCCCGCGGCCACGATGGGAGCGGAATCGGTGTGCAGCCCCCGTTCCTCGAAGAGGCTGAGGATCCAGCCCTGCACCGTGCTCTCCCATAAGGAGGCCTCGCCGCGCATCTCCCGGCGCAGCCGCTGCCATACCTCTTCCACGATGGCGTAGAGGGCGCCGGCAGCACGCCGGTGGCTCTCCACACCCTCTGCGGAGAGCACTCCCAGGAAACGCTGGATCAGCGGGGCGGAGCTGGCCAGATGGAAGCCGCAGGATTCGAGCAGCCGGGCCGTGCCGTGATCGATAAAGGAGAGCTGAGGAAGCTCGGTGGAAAACTGGCAGGCTGTCCGCCGCAGACCCGCCGACAGCGTCCTCAGGTTTTCTACGAACTGCTCCCGCGAGGTGAAAACCCTTTGCTCGCCCGGCAGGTGATCCAGGTTCCTGGCCTCGATAGAGTGCAGGAGCTTGACGGCCGAGCCGTCCCGGCGCAGCAGGTAGATCCAAGGACGGGTGTTGAACGCCTGCCGGGGCACGGAAAGCACCCTATCCGCGACCAGGTCTCGATGATGGTAATTGTAGAAAAGCCAGGCATCGAGTTTTTCCTCCTGCAGGGCGGCCGAGGCTCTGGATATGTCGGTCATTTAGATGCGAAGCTCTGAGTCAGTACTCGATGTCGAGAGTTTCTATATCGAACTTCTCGCTGTCCCCTTCCCGGGATCTGAGCTTTCCCCAGGAAAGATGGCCGATGTTCTCCTGGGCATACAACTTGATGTGGTCGAACTCGCCGTCGGCGTAGAACACGGAAAAGTAGGGATAGGAGGGATCGGTTCCGAGGATGAGCTCCGCCTTGCCGCCGGCTTTGAACCAGGAGTGCGGCACGTAGAACTCCCCCACGTCCATAGAGCTCTTCAGATACAGAATCTTGTAGCCCAGAGAATGGTTGAGGATCTGCATGATCGGTACGGTCTTCACATAGATCTCAGGCTCCTGCTGCTGGGCGGATACGGAAGCGGTTCCCAGCATCAAGAACAGCAGTGCAACCAGTAAGGCACCCCTTTTCATCACTTGGGCCTCCTTGGCATCAATCTCTACGCTAATCATAGTAAAAACCTCTCTATTTGCAAGCCTTTTTTAGATGGTGGCGAGCATGACCGCCTTGATCGTGTGTTTGCGGTTCTCCGCTTCGTCCCAGACCTTGGAAGCGCCGCTCTCGATCACCTCCACGGTCACCTCGTTGCCCTTGACCGCCGGCAGGCAGTGCATGAAGATCGTCTCGCTTTTCCCCGTCCCGGCCATCATGTTCCCGTCAACCTGGTAGGGGCGCAGCAGCTCGACGCGCTCCCTGGATTTCTCTTCCTCCCCCATCGAGACCCAAACGTCCGTGTAGATCACATCGGTGTCCTTCACGCCCTTGGCGGTGTCCGAGGTGACCTCGAGGCGAGAGCCGCTATCCTCGGCGTACTCCCGGCAGAGCTTCACAGTCTCCGGCTCCGGCTGCAGAGATTGAGGACAGACCACCGTGTAGTCGACTCCCAGCTTGGAGCAGCCTATGAGCAGAGAGCGGGCCACATTGTTGCGGCCGTCACCGACAAAGGTCAGCTTGACGCCTTTCAGACGGCCGAATACCTCCTGAACGGTCATGAGATCGGCCAGAATCTGGGTGGGGTGGTACAGATCGGTCAGCCCGTTGTACACCGGAACCCCCGCATAGCGGGCCAGCGCTTCCACCGTCTCCTGTTTGAATCCCCGGAACTGAATGGCATCGAACATACGTCCCAGCACCCTGGCGGTATCCTCGATGGATTCCTTGGCTCCAAGCTGTATATCCGCCGAGGAGAGGAACACCGGGTGCCCGCCCTCCTCGCCGAAGGCGGTCTCAAAGGCGCAGCGAGTGCGGGTCGAACGCTTTTCGAACAGCAGGGCCAGGGTTTTGCCGACGAATCGCTGGCTGGCGATTCCCGCCCGGCGTTCCCGCTTCACCTGCCGGGCCAGGTCCAGCAGAAAGGTGATCTCGTCGGCGCTGAAGTCCTTCAGGGTCAGCAGGGATCGACCTTTCATGTTGAATGCCATCGGGTTTTCCTCCCTCTAATGATCGGCCATTGCCGTGCTTAAACTCTACAGTTTTAGGTGCTTTTCTATGAGATCGCGTAGATCCGGCTTCCCTATCTCCTGCAGCTCGTAGCGCACCTTGAGCATCGGCTTGTTGATCGACACGATGCGGGTCAGGTCCACGGGGGTGGCGATGATGACCAGGTCGCAGGATACGTTGTTTATGGTCGCCTCCAGGTCCCGGATCTGCTGCTCCCCGTAGCCCACGGCAGGCAGCACGCTGCCAATGTCCGGATATTCATCGTAGGTACTGCGGATCTTGCCGCTGGTGAAAGCCCGCGGGTCTACGATTTCAAGAGCTCCGTACTTGCGAGCGGCGATCACGCCCGCGCCGTACTTCATGCCGCCGTGGGTCAGGGTCGGTCCGTCCTCGACTACCAGAACCCGCTTTCCCCAGATCTCCTCTCCCCGCTCGAGGAAAATCGGCGAGGCCGCCTCCACCACCGCTGCCTTGGGATTGAGCCGGTACACGTTGTCCCGCAGGGCGCTCACCGCCTCGGCGGCGGCCGTGTCGATCTTGTTGATGACCACGATATCCGCCAAAAGCAGGTTGATCCTGCCGGGAAAGTAGGACAGCTCGTGGCCCTGCCGGTGAGGATCGGTCACCGTGACGTGCAGATCGGGCCGGAAAAAGGGAAGGTCGTTGTTGCCGCCATCCCAGAGGATCACCTCCGCCTCGGCCTGCGCCTGCCGGAGCACCTCCGCATAGTCCACCCCGGCGTAAACGGTGAAGCCCAGCCGGAGGTGGGGCTCGTACTCCTCCATCTCCTCGATGGTGCAGTGCTGCCGCGCCAGGTCCTCCAGCGTCTCGAAGCGCTGCACCTTCTGGGCGGTGAGATCGCCGTAGGGCATGGGGTGTCGGACCACCACGGCCTTCCTGCCCTGTTGCCTGAGGATCTGGGCGATCTTTCGAGTGGTCTGGCTCTTGCCGGAGCCCGTGCGCACGGCGCAGACGGCGATCACCGGCACCTCGGCTTCCAGCATGCTCTCCCGGGAGCCCACCAGCCGGAAGTCCGCCCCCAGGGCAATCACCTGGGAGGCCTTCTCCATTACGTACTGGTGCGAGACATCCGAATAGGAGAAGACCGCCTCGTCGATGCGCTGCCGGTCGAACAGGGCGGGCAGCTCCTTTTCCGACAGAATGGGGATCCCGTCGGGATAGCGGGGCCCGGCCAGCTCGGGAGGATACCGGCGGCCCTCGATGTCGGGTATCTGGGTGGCGGTGAACGCCACCACCTGCAGCTCTTCCCGGTCGCGAAAAAGCACGTTGAAGTTGTGAAAATCCCGACCCGCGGCGCCCATGATGATGATGTGCCTGCTCATAGCACCTGAAAAGCTACACAATAGCTCGCCTGCTGGCAAGCGGCTGCCATCGGGCCGCCAGCGCCGTAGATCCGGGCTCCTAGGCGCCTAACGGGCGAAAGAGCCCCGGATCGCCGGACCGGTTCTTATTGACATTCCGGGGGGTTGTAAGTATCATTTTTCAAAACCGCTGTGGTGGTGGAATTGGTAGACACGCTAGCTTGAGGGGCTAGTGCGGGTTTTCCGCATGGAGGTTCAAGTCCTCTCCACAGCAAATAAGTATCTGTAGTATAATAAATTAAAGGCTCTTGACAATAGAGCCTTTTTGTTCTGGTGTGAATCCAGTGTTAAGATGCTTAATATGGTTTATCCCAATATTAGAGCTCTACGAGATATCGAAAAAGCTGGACCGTGTTATTTTGCTACTCCAAAAACTCACCTAGATACCTATCAACAGCACCAGTGTGTCCCGGCCCACATTCACCGGTCGTTCGGCCATGGCCAATCATACCATAGCCACGCTATTCCTTCATCGCCGGCCGAACGCAAGTCCGACAGACTTCCGGTCCAAGTGAATTGAGGGGAATTCCAACCCGATACGGGAAGCACTACACTCTTTCATAATATTCGCCTGCGCCGGTGATCTGAGTTACGATTTCTTGAGCTGTTGTCTCGTGGACGTTCTTGACATCAATGAGATCCCCTCTTCTTAGAATCATTATTCTATCAACAAGACTGAATACGTGTTGCAAGTTGTGGCTAATGATTATCATTGACAATCCATGATCTTTCAAAGTCCTAATGAAGTGTAACACCGTTCTTGATTCCTGTTGACCAAGCGCCGCTGTTGGTTCATCTAGAATGGCAATTTTCTTACCCCAGTAGAGTATCTTGGTCAATGAGACTAGTTGGCGTTGTCCACCTGAATACTCTGACATCCTTCTTTTCAAGTTGCCTATGTTTATCTTGAGTTCTTGCATCAACTTTGCAGATTCTTTATGCATTTTTCTTTTGTTTAGGACTATACCACCAGATACGATCTCTCTCCCCAAAAAAATATTCGATGCTAGGTCTAACGAATCGACCAATCCAAGATCCTGGTAGACTGTCTGTATCCCTAAGGCGAGGGCATCAGAAGGTTTGTTTATCTCAACTTTCTTGCCCTCAAGATATATTTCACCGGAATCTCTTGATAAAGCTCCACTTATAATTTTGACGAGTGTGGACTTACCCGCACCATTGTCGCCCACAAGCCCTAATAATTCACCTCTTCTTAATTGTAGGTCTACGCTATTTAGAGCAGCTACACCTCCAAAGTGCTTCGTAATGTTCCTAGCTTCTAGTATGTAATCTTCCTCCACGGTACTGCTATCTCCTATGAAAGCTGTTTGCTCCGTTCCCTGCTATGATTCCAAACGCGACCTCGGTCACTTCTTTGTCGTGGCGATGACCGCCTTCCCCGATCACTTTCCTTCCTTTGCGTGTTCGTAGAACGCTTGTACGTAAGAGGTGAATCACGGCCCGGGTGCACTACAACAAGTCCATTTACCTGAACTTCGAGCCCTAATCCGCCTCCAATGCCTCATGTCTTTGGATACCCCTACCCGTGGAGCAATGCCGAAATACCCAGCCAGCTCCCTGGTGCTGGCGAAATCTCGAAAGCCTACGATCACGCTCAACACAATCGTGGTGTCCTTATCCCCCCGATGCTCTTTATATGCTGCTCAGGTTCTAGTACGCTGGAAGTTCTTGCTCCGTTCCGCTCTCGATCCGGATCAGCGATGCTTTCGTTCAGCCCGCGAAACTCTATAGCCAATACCTTCAACTGGACTGCACCTACCTCGCTCACGGGGGTCTTCACCGCCTCTTCCAATCCTTTGTTGGTCCAGCGACTCCCGTCGCAGTAGAATCCTTTGGAAATTCAGAGGGTTATGGACCTTGTTTGTCAGCACCGCACATAGCTGCACCACCATCCCTGGTTTGCGGCAGACTGGGGAGCTCCGAATAAACCTTATGCTTCATGTATACCTCCGGGGCCACCGTTTTAGCCAGGCGATTCTGCCTCCCCAAAAACTGGCCGCAAACATGTTCTTGTGAAGATCTATCCCTCACTACTTTCGCGTCTGCTACCTCCCGACAACTCTATCTTCTTACATTAGATGATCTGCCAGCGTCCACCGTTCTCAAGAGTCAAGACATCACTTAGCCTTAACCAGGTGTTAGCTATTCTTCAACTGAAATACTCACATCACTAACTACCAGTGTGCCGTCTTCTACAAAAGCACCAAAGTTATGGAATTTGCTTAATGGGTCATATATCCGGTATGAAAGAACCAGCCTTTCGTCCACGAAAGCCTCAACACACGATCCATCGACAAATACCTTGCATTGGATTTCCTTTCCCTTTTCGATTTTGATCGGGCGCTCGACTGGTTTTGGTCCATCTACTTCCATCAGAGGTAGGTCGATATGGGGATTGAGCGTCGCCCAATGTGGATCAAGAGGCCAAGGATAACGTGAAATGCATACACGAGATCTAGTAGGCTCAAAAACCAGCTCCCAAGAAGGACTAAGTTCTTCCGTGCTCTTGATAAGCAATCCAAACGCACCATTACCTTCCTCAAGAGTCAGTTTTGCCTTCAACAAAACAGCGTTCTCACTTTCTTCTTGAATGAATCCATATGCAAAAGAACTAGTAGAATTAACTTTGTACAAATCTTTCTTTACTGTCCAGTCTCCCATTTTGGGTATGAATGCATAGTCAATCTTTTTCCCAAACGACTCTACGACTTCTGGAGGGCAAGAGCAAACCAAACTACCATCTGGTCCACTAGATATGATTCTCGGAATGCCCATATCCCCTGCATAGGTCCAATCAGACTTGTTGGATAACCCAACACGTTGATAGATGGTTCCCCATTGCACACGTCTCTTTCCATCAAATAGTGATTTCAGCGCGTAACAGCGTCGGCCCTCAAAGCCAGGCAAACTGGGTATTCTCCAAGGTCCCTGGTAGGATTTTGAGATTCTGTATGTTGTTTTTGCATTTTCAGAGAAATGCGAAAATACAAGATACCAGTAATCTCCCATCTTGAACATTTCTGGACATTCTGGACAAATAGTTGACCAAGGTGAATACAAGGGCTTGTCCTCACTCCATTCTTCCAGGTCATCCGAAGTACGATATACAATAACACCCCGACGATGGAATGGTCCTCCGGTCGCATACCGAGCAGCTATCAACATCCAGAATTTGTGTTCATCCTTGTTCCAGAACACATATGGATCACGATAATCAATTTGTTCAAGAAAACGGCCAGGGGTTGCCAAAGGATTCTTTTCATGTTTCTTGAAGCTGATTAGGTTAGTACTTGTGGCCAGACAAATGGTTTGAGGATTCTTGGAATCATGGTCATAGCCAGTGTAGAAGAGATAAAACACTCCTTCGTGCTCGACTAGACTACCTGTCCAGCAGCCATCTTCGTCACAGGAACCTTTTTCACCAGGCTCAAGTGCGGTTGGCAATTCCTTCCAATCAACAAGATCTTTGGACATTATGTGTTGCTGGGACATATAGCTACGACGTAGTACTGTTGTACCAAGTGAATCTCTAGGTGTACTTAAATGAAACAGATGGTATTCATTATTATGCCAAAATGGAATAGCATCACCCGTCGGGTCACCCGTAGAATAGTAACGATAAATATTTGACATTAAACCCTCCTCTACATATTCCTTGAAGCGAAGCGACTGCGGCCCCCACCGTCGTAGTCCTGCGCCCATACACACTTTGGCCACCTGATGGTGGAGGCCGATTACACGTCGCTTTCGCAGAGTGAGATCAAAGTGTTCCCGCAGTGGTTTCCCGCGTACATGCAGAAGCCAATGAAGCGCCCGCACAAGCGTTCTCCTCGATCATTTGGAAATGTGGTCGACCGTTGGTACAAGTAGTCACCTCGCAATATTCTTTAGCAAGGTACACATCACAACTGTTAATCTCACTAGTTGTTCATCATTACTTGCTGCTATTCATGGCATCTAGTAGTGCCTTAGGTGGCTCTTGCTTCATTATCAATTCCCATGCATCAAGCAAGTTCTGTCGAACGACATAAACCTCAGGAGTAGCGACAAATGGAGGTACTGCTTTTCCCGGAATCAGAGGATAGACAGATGCAATCGCCGTTGCTTTTCCTTTCTCGTAGTACGCCATTGAAGCCAACCCCTTCAACTGAGTATTCTTAGCTAGGGCAACCGCAACATCTTCGTCAATATCCATTGTAGCAACTGCTACGTCCGGTCTGTTCATATCCCGAAGAGCACCCAATGTCTGCATAGCCGGCACAGTCCAACAGGCCCAAATTCCCTGTATTTCAGGATTTGCAGTCATCATAGATTGAATGGTTGCGTAAGTGTCTTCAGCGTCTGTTATTCCTTGCATATTTACTACTTCGATATCTGGATACTTAGTTTTCCATATCTCTAATGCACCTTCTTTCCTCTGAAGATTGCTGTAAGAAGGCCTTGCCCACCACATCATGCCAATTTTACCTTTTCCGCCGACAGCTCTCGCTAGAATATCACCAGAATACATACCTTCAAGCTTACCATCAATCATGACACATGTATCATAGTCCCCGGCAGTCGTGGACATCCCTACAGGTATGTTATCTATTAGAGTCAAATGAATACCAGCCTTAGAAACCTTTTTAAAAGCCGCAGCCAATGTCACTTCGTCCACGGGAATGCCGATAATGATATCGGGATGCATAGCTATAAGAGAATCGAGCTGGTCTGCCTGCAACTCTGGCTTGAACTGAGCGTCCGTTACTGTAAGGATTCTTATGTTTAGATCATTGAAGACATCCTTTATTGCCTTGAGATGCAGATTGTACCAAGCAGACGCCTGGGTGGTATGGAAAGCCAGAGCCGCAGTGTAGTTACCTTTTCTTATAATCTCCTTTTCTTGCTCAGTTAAAGAAAGTGACTTCCAACTAACTGCCACATTTCCATCTCTATCTAGCTGAGCAGACTGTTCAGGAATAGTGTTAGGCACGTAGTCAGCTCCAATGCCTTCAGGTGCGATGCCTTCAGGTGCGATTGAGGGCTTCTCTTGTGCGCTTTCTTCCGTTCCACCTGCGTAAGCCACAGAAGTCACAAAGACTCCGATTAAAAACAAGTAAGAGAATCGCTTCATTTCCTTTCCTCCTCTCTCTGACGCATTTTTGGATAAGTAACTCCCCAGAATATATGCAAAAGCTCACATCATACTTGCATGGTTATCACCCCCCTTCTCTTGCTTCTGGGACGGTTGTCTATCCAGATGCAACTTCTTTCTATTACGAACCCATCCGCCGCCAATCGACACAGCACAGATTATCATCAAACCTCTGAATGCCATTTGCCAATAAGGACCAAGACCAACCATTAACAAGCCGGTTGTAAGTGCCCCTATCAGAATTGCTCCCTGAAAAGTCCCGAAAATGGTTCCCCTCCCGCCCTGCAGACTAGTTCCACCCAGGATTATGGCAGCGATTACCTCCAACTCCATACCTTCTCCTATGGTTCCTCGAGCTGCGTGAAAACGAGCGCAATATAGTACCCCCGCAAAACCAGCCATTGACCCAGACAACACTAGGCTCATACTTCTAATAAAATTGGTATTGATACCTGCACGCAGTGTTGATATACGGTTACCACCTGTCGCATACAAATGACGACCAAACTTTGTCAGCGAAAGTAGGAAATGTCCTGATGCTATAGCAAAAAACATCCAGAAAATCACAATCGGCACACTAAAAATGCGGGCACTATTTAGAACATAAATCAATGTATCTGAAGGAGCTAAGACCGGGTAACCTTGTGTAATCGTCATTGCCAATCCTCTGGCTAACCCCATCATTCCAAGAGTAATTAAAAAGGAAGGGACATCCGCTTTTGTTGTAATGATTCCGTTGATCAAGCCGATAACAGCTCCGGTGCATAAGCCAGCAGCTAAACCACCCGCGAAACCACCGCCGGAAGAAACCGCCAGAGCAGTTGTCATTGCAGACAAGCCAACAACAGAACCAACTGAAAGATCGATCTCGCCGCATATTATGGTAAAAGTGGCACCTACAGCGACAACTGTTAGAATAGCAATCTGCTGAACGATGTTAATCAAATTGCTAATAGATAAGAATCTGGGATTGAGTAGCGAAAATAATACAATGACAAATATCAGTGCCCCGTACAAAACCGTCTTGTTCCAGTCTAGATTCAGACTCTTGATTAGCTTCCGAGTCTTTTGAAACACGATTTCCTTCTCAAATGCTGAATCCTGGCTCACTGGCTTTTGCTCCTTCCAAAACCATAGTGAGCTCGGAATTGCCAGGCATTCGCCCCCAATGACAACTGCTGGTTGATAATCCGACTATGACCGAGAATAGAGTTGCATTTCAGGTCGCCCGTAGAATGGGAACAGTACATGCTTGACATAACAAAGGGCCTCTCCTTCCTACAACGCGTGCTATTGTAGGATTCTCAATCTCTTAGAGAGACGGAAGATTCCGAGATCCAGACGCCTCTATTCTCTCGTAGCTGCATCCTACACCTCATTGCCTTTCCAACCTTGCATGAACTCTGTCAGGGTTACTGCGCTGTTCGGATGCGCCGCCATTTTCTTGATCGTCAACAACGGTGCAGTCACAACCTTTGCTCCAGCCTTGACCGCATCTACAACATCCCTGGGAGTAACAATGCTTCCCGCAAGCACTTGTGTCTCAATCTCGTGCTTTTGAAACGCTGCTACGATATCTGATACAAGTTCGTGCCCGTCCTGACAGATCTCGCGCGCCCTTCCTACAAAGGGAGCGACGTAAGTCGCTCCAGCAAGTGCGGCAAGCAGGGCCTGGCTGGCAGTGAATACTATTGTCATGCAGGTCCTGATACCTTCTCTACTTAGTGCACTGATTACCGAAATGCCATCCATCGTCACTGGTACCTTGATCGTTATTCTAGAACTAAGGCTAGACAATTCTCTTGCTTGACGTATCATTTCGTGAGCTGAATCAGCCAAAACATGCGTTAGGATCTCCACGTCAAGGATAGAGAGAATGTCTTGGATCCGTTTCTTAACGTCGGTTGTCCCTTCCTTACGAATCAAGACTGGATTTGTCGTGATACCGGAAATAATACCCCATGAAGATGCCTCACGTATCTCGTCGAGATTGGCCGTATCAAGAAACAATCTCATTTACACTTACCTCCTCACTTCTTTCCATATACACGCGCGCCTCCAGAAAATATCATCGGGCGGTCCTTTGCTCATCTCGCCTTTGAGGATGTTTCCCGCAAGAGCTGCGAATGACTAATTCTGTATCCAAAAGTACCTCTCGAGGTTTGCTCTGCCGGTTCCCGTTCACGGCGTTGAGGAGCACCCGTATCGCGACTTCGCCGATCTTAGCGGCAGGTTGACGTATCGCGGTGATAGGAGGCGACGAAAATCGGAACCACCGTAGGTCGTCGAAAGTGATGAGGGCGAGATCTTCAGGTATCCTGAGGCGCAGTCGCTCCGCAGCGATATACGCTTCAAAGCAAATGTCGTCGTTGCCGCACAAGATAGCCTCCGGGGCATGCTTGTCGATCCAATCAAGAATCTGGCTGCTCGCTTGTTCACCGCCGTGGGCTCGGCTCATCACAATTGCCAATTCAGGCAGAGTTGCGCAACGAACTGCTCTTTGGTAGCCGTGCAGCCTTTTTTCCATTGTGTAGTAGCGGTGCTCGTAACCGATGAAACCGATGCTCCGATACCCATGTTCTATAAGATGCTTGGTTGCACGCTCTGAACTTGCTTCGTTGTCGATTCCCACGAAAGGGAACGGAATCCCGGTCACTTTTCGATCGACTTGCACAATAGGGATGCCGCTCTGCAGTAGCAGGTCATATGAGCCGTTCATCTCAAGGGGGGCGATGATCAAACCATCGATACCTTTATGAAGCAAGATTTCGATATATTCTTGCTCCTTCTCAACACTAGCCTCTGCATCGCAGAGAATTACGTTGTAGCTCTTGGTGTTTGCGTACGATTCGATGTGACTGACCGCATCGGAATAGAACGTGTCTCGAATGTCGGAAATGATGACCCCAATTGTACTTGTACCTTTGCCCTTTAGACTTCGCGCCGAAACATTGGGTTTGTAGTTGAGAGCATCTATTGCCTGGAGTACTCGCTCTCTGACTTCGTTTTGCACAAATCTCGTCTTGTTTACCACGTGTGAGACAGTGGTATGGGAAACTCCCGCCATCCTTGCCACGTCTTTGATGGTTGACATCCTGAATCTTCTCTGCATTTTTTTCTCAGAGTTTAACGTTTGCGCACACGTTAAACTCATTATTCCAGAAAGTCAGGAAGCTGTCAAGTGTTTTCTCTCATGACTTGACAAATAAACTCCGCTCTTGTCCAATACGCCTTCTCGGTCAGCTCATACGCCTCCTGGGCCACAGCCGCGTTGAGTTCCAGCGCTTCTGTAAAACGAAGGGTTTTCTCCAAGCGCAACACGGTGGACTGCACTTTCACCCTGACCTGCTTGCGGGTTTGTTCCAGACTCATCTAAGCCTTCCGGATGATGTCGTCCAGCTCGGCTATCTTCAGCTTGTCGGCGGAACCCAGGATGAAAGCCACCCAAAGGAATCCAAACGGCCACATTTCAGGTAGCCGTTGTAATACCAGCGATCCCAGTCAAAGTCGGTACAAGAGAGGCTGCCAGCGACAAGGTAGGACTCAAGCTGAGATTTCTTCTGCAGACGTTTCTGATTCTCAAGTATCTCGATTTGTTTGAGAGCTCTGAAACCTCGAGCTTGTCGCTCAAGAACCGTTTTGGGGCAAACACACCGCGCTATGTCCCCCATAGTTTTGTTTCCATGAATACAAAGAGTTCAGCTTGAGGGAATTGAATCTTCACTTTTCCAATCTAGATTTTATTCCAACCGGGACAATTGACCCAGTTTAGTAGGCGAGGATCATTCTATTTTTTCGGATTTGTTGTCATCGACATTTTGCATAATGAAATGTTACCTGAATGTTACCATTTTCAAATGAAGTATATGATCTATATGTAAAAATCCCCTAAAATTGGCTCATAATGCGTCAAAATCATTAAGATATGTCGGAAATTTGTCATCATTCAGCTTGAGGGGTTAGTGCGGGTTTTCCTCATGGAGGTTCAAGTCCTCTCCACAGCAAAAAAGAGAGCCGGGCGGCCAGCCGCGGGCAGCCCCACGATCCGGCTGCCCCAGGGCTAACCACCCGGCAGGTACCTTTCAAACACGGGCGAACGGGTCGGACCGCCGCTTTAGCCCGTGCTTTAGCCTTTTATATTACGATTGAGGAACTGCACCATCTGCCGCCAGGCCTGCTCGGCCGCCGCTCCGTTCCGGTAGGTGTCGCTCTTCACGAACGCATGCCCCACACCCGGATACACGGTGATGGTGTTCTCCACGTTCCTGGCCTTGAGGGCCTGCTCGAAGGCCCGCACCCGATCGACCGGGATGTTGCCGTCTTGCTCGCCGTAGATGCCAAGCACCGGTCCCGCCGATCTCATGCTTCCCAGGCGATCCGGGTCCGTAATGGGCCCGCTACCGTAGAAGATGACCACGGCCGCCAGCTCCGGGTTGCGGGTGCCCATGTACATGGACTGGGTTCCGCCGAAGCAGAAGCCCAGGGAAGCCACCCGCTGGGGATCGACCTGGGGATGGGAGCGCAGGTAGTCGAGCGCGGCATCCAGGTCCGCTGCGATCTGCTCGGAAGGCGTGCTCTGCACCTGCTTCATGGCGTCTGCCGATGTCTGGGCTACGCTTCCGCGAAACGCATCCGCGGCCAGCACCACGTAGCCCTCCCCGGCCAGAGCGTCGGCCAGCGCCGCGACATCCTGGTTGAGCCCCCACCACTCGTGAACCATCAGGACCGCAGGATAGGGACCGCTGCTTCCGGGTAGGGAGAGATAACCCCGTAGGGTAATCCCTCCGGGTCCCTGGAAGCTCACATTGGGTTCGGCCGGGGCGAGCGGCGACTGGGCGAACAAAAACCCGCCTGTACTCAAAGCCAGCAAAATCATCAGGCCGGGCGTAATAACCCTGATACCGTTATGCATGTATGTCCTCCGTATATCTTCGTGTTGACTGTAAAATTATTAATATTACTAAAAAAGTCAAATAAAAAGTGGCGGACTGCCTGGGGGCAGCGGGCGGGCCGCCGCTCAGCCCGTTCGGCTCACCTGGGGCACTCCGTAGGGCCCGTCCTCGAGCAGCAGCGCCTCGGGCTGCCGACTTGTTCGGCGCCTTCGCTCGCGGAGCAACGAACCCGCGGCGCTTTGCACCATGGCCCGCATGGTCTCCAGACGCCCGCGAGGAGCAGGCTGCCCGACTTCGCTCAGGAACTCATATCCCGATACTCCGGGCAGGATCGCATACTCGGTTTCCGGAATCTCGAGGCAGCAGTAAACCAGCTTCCCCTCCGGCCCTACCGCTTTGAGCACCTTGCCCCACATCTGGGTCTGCCACTGGTCGTGGAGGAACGACCAGCGCGGTGAGGTGATCGCGCGCAGGAACCGCTCCGGACCTTCCTGTTTGAGCAGCGCCAGGGTCTTCCTGTACTCCGCGCTGCCGATCGGGTCCGGGTCCCGGTGCCGGGCGATCACCACGATCCCGCCCCCGGGTTTCACCGCCCGGGAAGCCTCGACGGCCGCCTTGGCCCCCTGGTAATGGTTTACGCCCACGAATCCGGCCGGGACCAGGACCAGGTCGTAGCACCTGTCCAGCTCGACTGTCACATACTCCCGTATCTTCTCCACGGCCCTGCGGTGCGAGGCGAACAGCTCCCCGGAGAAAACCCCGGTGATGCGCCTCTCCGCATCAATGGTCACATTGACGCAGAAATCGCATCCGGCCAGCCCGGCCGCCTGCTCGGCCTCCTCGTTACAGGGATTTCCGTCCAGGACCAGGTCGGCGGCCAGCGGAGAGGCGAGAACCTCGGGTCCGTGAAAAACCCTCAAGGTCCGCTTGCCGGCAATCGCCGGACAGATCGCCTTTCGCCCGCCCGAGGCCCCGGCCATGAAGTGGCTTTCCACCAGGCCGGTTACGATCTTCAGCTCCGCTTCGACGTACAGCCTGTTGATCTCCACCGGCGAGCCGCGGGCGGTCCTGCCAACGTTGAGGAGATTCTCCGCGTCTTCATAGTCATGCTGAACCACGGGCGTACGGAATCCCGACTCTCGGAGGCCCAGCATGGCTTCGACCTCCGCATCGGTCATTGGCCGGTGAGAGCCCCTGCCTACCAGGACGCTGATGCGCTCCTGGCTGAACCCGGCTTCGATCAGCGAGCGCAGCAAAGGGGGGAGGATCCCCTGCCGGCCCCGGTATGGAACCGGACGGGTGTTGTCGGAAACCACGACCACGGCGCGCGAGCCCGGATCGGCGCTCAAAGTACGGCTGGCCAGCTCCCCGAGAGAAGCCGTTCCGATCGGACGCCGGTAGGAGCGCAGGATGGCCGCGGCCGGGTCGGCGAGCGCAGGGACCGGCCGCATTCCCTTGACGTCGCAGGAGATGGGAAGGTCAACGGACAGGGTATCGGTTCCGTACTGGATGTCTATCCTGCCTGCGCTTCTCACTCCGTTGTCAGCGAGCCGCTCTCCTTCCCGACAGCCCAGGTCAACGAACAGGTATTAGGAGCAGCCGCCTGGAGGCCTGCTCCACGGCGCTGCGCTCCCAGAGGCTGGGATGGTACTCGATCCGCCGCCAGGGCTCTATATAGTCGTCGTAGTGCCGGTTGGTGGGATGCCCGCTCTGCCCGGTGGTATGGATCATGAGGGTGGCGCCCAAGTCCCCCAGATCGTAGATCGCCCGCTGAGAGGCAATGTGGAAAACCTCGAACGGCTCGTCCAGCTTCCACATGGCCACGCTGACCTGGGTGTTGCCTCCCCGCACCCCGACCGGTCCGCGGTTGAATATCCGTTCGATCGGAGCGATTCCCGACTGCCCGAAGGTCCGGTTGCGGAACTCGGCGGTGTGCACGTCCTCCCACCGCCAGGCGTCGATCTTCTCTCCCAGGCGTTCGACCGCCGCCCGGTATCCTTTACGAAAAGCCCGGACCAGGATCTCGTCCCGGCTCTCGCGACGCTCCGGGGTGCGCAGGTCGTCCCACAAGGAATTGCCCGGGTCCCGGAGCAGGTAATAGAGGGCGTTCTGAAATCGCCCGTTGAGCTTGGGCGGCCAGGCTGCCTGCGGATACTGGTCCTTGAAGGTCTCCTCGACCAGCTTGACCCAGAACCAGGTGTACAGCACCGCCTCGGGGCTGTCCATCTCCATGCGCTTGTCCCAACCCAGAAGCCTGGCCCTGGCCTCCTCCATTGAGGCGAGCTCTTCCCTCTCTCTTTGCTCCCTTTTCTCCCGCTGCTTCTCGCTTTCCCCCTTTGCCTCCTGCTCCGCCTTCTCTTCCACGCTTAGATCCAATCCCTGCAGGTAGGGAACGATCTCGAAAGCAGCCTGATCGAAGGTGTCCCCCTGCATCCTGGCGATGTCCTCGGCGTCGATGCCATCCTCGTCGCTTTCGATCATCTCCACAATGCGCCGCGCCCGATAGCCGTAGGAAAACTCGCTTCCCCAGGGCAGGCTTTGTCCGGAGTCGGTTACCGGATTGTTGGCGGTGACTATGTATCCCTTTTCGGGATTGAACAGGTAGGGCAGCCGCTCGAAGGGGAGGTAGCCCTGCCATTCGTATTCGTCGGTCCAGCCGGGCACCGGGGCCAGGCCGTTTCCCCTGGCCCGCAGCGGGTAGCGGCCCGGAACCTGGTAGCCGATGTTCCCCTCCACGTCGGCATACACGATGTTCTGGGCCGGGACGTCCCAGAAGCGCAGGGCCTCCCGGAACTCGTCGAAGTTGCTGGCTTGATCGAGCTGGAACACGGCCTGGAGAAGCAGGTTCGGCTCGAGGGCCGTCCAGCGCAGCGCCAGCACGGTAAAGCCCATGTTGGCGGGAAACTCCTTGTCGCTGGCTGGAAGGGGGTAGAAGTTGTTGAGCTTCTCCCACGAGCCCAGGTCGCTCAGGACGGGTCCGTGCCGGGTTTGGCGGACCCGCAGGATGTAGGGCTCCTCCTGTTTATGGACCTTGATCTCCTCGCAGCGGATCTCCATATCCACCCAACGCCCGTTCACCTCGTACTGGTCGGGATTCTCCGGATTGATCCGTTCGACATACAGATCCTGGACATCTCCCGCCAGGTTGGTATGCCCCCAGGCGATGCGATCGTTGTGCCCGGCTATCACACCCGGAACTCCGGGAAAGGAGTAGCCGAGCAGGTCGAAGGGACAGCTCTCGGTGCGCCCCGCCTCGCCCTCCCGGTTGACTCCGTGCAGGCCGATCTCGTACCAGATCGAAGGCATCTGGATGGCCAGGTGCATGTCGTTGGCCAGCAAGGGCTTGCCGGTGGCGGTCCGGGACCCGGATATCACCCAGTTGTTGGAGCCTGGCCCCGCGGAGCCGAAAACACGAAGAAGCAGGCCGGCCCCGTCCTGTCCGGCGGGCCCCCGCTGTCCGGCGGCATCGAGGCGGGCCATCTCCTCATTGCTGACAATCACCGGCATATCCCGGCGGTAAAGGGTAAAGATGCCAGCCCACCCGCCCAGGCCGGCGGTGCGTAGGACCTCCAGATTCCGCCTCTCTCCCTCGAAGTTGCTGCCCAGATCGTAGCACATCATCTTTCCCCAACACAGCGTGTCGGCCGGCCTCCAGGGGTCGATCTCGAAGTCCACGCCTTGAAGCTTCAGCAGTGCGAACTCCAGTCCCAGCCGGGCGCTCTTGCGCTCGAGTATGTAGGCGTTCACCCCGGCCGCGTAGGCCTCGAGGTACCTCTTCGCCTCCTCCCCATATGCATCAAACTCCTTCTCGGCGACCCGGGCGAAGCCCATGGTTCTCAGGTACTTGTCGGTCTCCAGCAGCTTGTCACCGAACAGCTCGGAAAGCCGCCCGGACCCGAGACGCCGCCAGAACTCCATCTGCCAAAAACGATCCTGGGCGTGGACGAATCCTTGAGCATAAAAAAGGTCTTCCGAAGTTCGAGCGTAGATGTGGGGCACGCCGTAGCGGTCCCGGAAGATCTCCACGGGAGCCGAAATCCCGCTTACCGTGATCCGGCCGCGGGTTTTGGGGAAGGGCCGCCTGGTGAGCCAAAGCCAGGCTCCCAACAGCGCGATCACCAGCAGGGCCAGGACCCCCGCTGCGATCATGATATTGCGAATCCGGGATTTCATGATTGCCTCCTACCTGACCTGCCGCCTTGGAGCGCGGCTTCCGTTGTATACAGAGCGGGCAGGTACTTGGGCTATTACGACATTATTCCTGCCTTCTCGAGCGCTGTCAACAAAAACAGCGCTCACCGCGGTCTCAGCACCTTCAGGATTGTGTAGTTCCAGTGGATAATCTGTGGAGAGAAGAGGCGCTGATACTGATCGAATACCCGTTCATATTTTTTCTTCGCTTCCCGCTCCTCGCTGTGCTTCGGTACAATCACATAGTCGAAATCTTGAATCGATCCGTAGAGCTGCAACTCCGGCAGCGGTTGATCGATGAACTCATGCTTGGTGAGGATCAGGATCTTCTCCCCCTTCAGGCGATTCAAAATTCCGTTTTTGATCACCGCCTCTTTCTGCGATTCCACGTAGAGCTTACCGTCCAGGATGTACGAAGTGCCCATGACCACGTAATCAAAGGGGGTCGAGGAATCGAGCTCGTCGACCTCCCCGAGAATGGTGTAGGTCACAGGATCTATCTGGCCCTTTGGGGTGAACACGTCGATCTTCCTGTAGTCGACCGTGGGCTCGAGAAGCCGTTTCAAGACGCCGAGGTTGTGCGTGGATATCAGGTATTTCACCGGATCCCGCCAGGCCTTTTCGGCCAGGATGTTGGCCAGGTGAAAGATCGTGCTCCCGGCGCCGAGGAAGATCCTGACGGCGCTGGATTTCTTTCTCATTACGTCATTGATGATCTTGTCATACACGCCGTTGGCCACCTTGATCTTGTCACTCACGTACAGGTGCTGCTTTTGGTAAAATTTCAACATCCGGTCGTAGATGGAAAGGCGAAAGCTGCCTTTCGCACATCCCGCGTTGTCCTTCCGAAACAGCCTGACTCCCAGATCTTCCTCGTAGCGCCTCAGCTGAGTGTAGATCCACAGGTTGCTGCGGTAGTGGACCGAGCAGATCTCGCCCAGCTCTCTCTTTATGCCCTCGATGGGAAGCTCGATCTCCCAGATCGACTCCACCGGACTGCGCTCGTACTCCTTTTCGAACAGGAAGAATATGTTCATGACCAGCTCTTTCTGTTTGAGCCGGTGCTTGGGAAGCTGCACTTCCATACGTTGACATTATAATCGATTCCAGCGGCAAAAAAAGAGCTATCGGTCTAACAGTGCTCTAAAAGATCTCTAAGGTTTAGCTAATAGATTTTGCTTACCTTGTGAAATATGGCTCACATCCTTGGTTGTTGATTTTCCCGTGTCCAAGAAAAAATTGACAACGTATTGGATCCGGCGCCTACAATACATAATCGGAGGCCGCCCTGGGCGGCCTCGAAATCACCACCACTAAGGAGGTCGAAATGCAGGTAAGAAAGTTCGCACTCCTCGCGTTCATTCTGCTGCTCGTCGGCGTCTGGCTGCCGGCGGGAGGCCAGAAAGAGCCAGCGGCGGCAAAACCTGAGCAGGTCAAATTGGTATACATGACTGCCGGGGATGTCAACATGCTCGCCCTCGGGCAGAACGTCATCGGCCCGCAGCTCTCGGCCAAGTATCCGGGTATCAGTGTGATGACCGTGCATACGGGTCCCGGCAATGCCGGCTCCCAGCTCATCTTCGAGAAGCTCGATGCGGAGAGTCAGTCCAACAAGGAAACCTGGGACGTGGACGTAGCCATGGTGCACCAAATCTTCATGAAATGGGCCATGGAGAAAGATCTGCTGCTGTCCTACGCCAAGGATATCTCGACCTGGAAATACGTTACCTCTCCGTTCGCCAAATACTCCCTGGGAGTAAAGGTCGAAGGCTACGTGATGCCCATGTTCCACAGCCAGACCGCCTTGGCCTACAACCCGGACTACGTCACCAATCCGCCCAAGAGCTACCAAGAGCTGGTGGACTGGGTGAAGAAGAACCCCGGCAAGTTCGGCTACAATGGGATCAAGGGCGGCATGTCCGGCGTGTCCTTCACAGTCGGCTGGGTGTACTGGAAGACCGGGAAATACGAGAAATACGCCGTCACCGGGCCCTTTGAGCAATCCGAGGTGGATTCCTGGGAGCAGGCGTTCAAGGATCTGGGCGAGTTCAACAAGAACGTCAGCTTCACAGCCGGAAATGTCGGTACCCTCGACTCGCTGAACCGGGGCGAGATCTGGATGGGACCGGTCTGGGTGGACATGTTTTTCACCTTTATGAATGAGGGCAAGCTCGATCCCAAGACCCGCATGGTCCTGCCCGAGCCCGGGATGCCCGGACAGCCTATGTACTTCGTAATCCCTCGGAAGACCGCCCACCCTGAGGAGGCCAAGAAGTTCGTGGAGTTTGTAACCAGCCCCGAGTTTCAGGCCAAGGAGATCGTACAGCGCTTCAACTGGTATCCCGGGATCGACGGCTCGTATCTCAAGGGTGCAATCCCTCAGGACATCTATGATAAGATCTACGGCGATGTCACACCTCAAGACCTGGCCGCCAAGGGTCTCGCTTTCCCGCTGGCCGACTATTTCTCCGCCATGCTGGAATCCTACGAAAAGTGGATCAAGTAAGCCTGTAGATGTCTGAAAGACTTCACCTGAGGAGGGGGCTGGCGCTCCCTCCTTACCTCTTTCTGCTTTTCCCGGCCGTCACCTTCATGCTGCTGATGTACGGCTACCCCTTCGTTTCCTCTTTCGTGCGCAGCTTCGTGGGCACTGAAGGAGGCTTTTCCTTCCAAAACTACGCGAAGACCTGGGAATTGTACCTCAAAGACATCGGCTTCACCTTCGCGGTCACCGCATTCAGCACCACGGTCACGGCGGTGCTGGCCGTGTTGCTGGCTGTGTACCTGCGCTTTCGGGACAGCGTGATTTCCCGCCTGCTGGCCAGCCTTTACAAGCTGCCCATTTTCATCCCCTTCGTCGTGGTGGCCCAGATGATGAACAGCTTCCTGGCGCCCCATGGACTGCTCAACCTGGCCCTGGCCCATCTCGGGCTGATAGATATCGACAGACCCCTGGCGCTGTTCAACCTCTGGGGATTGTCTTTCGGTTTCATCTGGAAGATGGTCCCTTTCTCCGTCCTGATTATCCACGGGGGATTCCAGATGATCGACAACAGCTACATCGAGGCGGCCAGAAGCTCCGGAGCCTCCAGGGCGCGGGTGATCGCCCGCATCCTGGTTCCCATGAGCAAATCCAGCATTCTGGTCGCCCTGGTCCTGGTGTATTCCCAGATTGTAGGAACCTTCACCCTGCCCTACATGCTGATCGGCGGCAAAATTCCCACCACGATCACGGTGGACATCGCCCACCGGGTCAACTACTTTCGGGATTTCGGAGTGGCCAACACCCTGGGCGTGTTCTCCTACCTGTTGGTCCTGGCGACCGCCATCTACTATCTACGCTCGTCGGTGAAGCGAGTGGCCGAGAGCGAGGCCCCGAGGAGATGAGGAGTTGAGCGGCAAACGAATCGCGGTACTCGCCGCCGAGTTGATCCTTCTGCTCCTCGTGTTTCTTTTGATCATCGGGCCGATGATGAGCCTTTTTCTCTGGTCCGTGGCCATCCGCTGGTACTGGCCGTCGAGCCTGCCGCAGCAGGTCGGTCTCGACTACTGGCGGCAGGCCCTGGGCCTGCAGAAGAGCCTGGCCATCGGCGCGGTGAGCATCGTGCCGGCCTTCTTCCTGAGTCTGCTGATAGCCGTGATCGTGGTCTGCATCGCCATGCTTCTTGCCATTCCGGCAGGCTACGCCCTGGCCAAGTACAGAATCCCCTTCGGCACGCTGATCATGTTTCTCTTCCTGATGCCCAACGCCTTTCCCCAGCAGCCGATCTTCGTGAACCTGCTGCGGATCTTTACCCGTATCGGGCTGGCCGGCACCCTTCCCGGCGTCATCCTCGTCCACATCCTGGTGGGCCTGGTGTTCGGAGTCTGGATAACCAGCGCCACCTTTCGCGCCATCCCGCCCCACCTCGAAGAGGCGGCCAGAAGCGTAGGAGCCGGCAGGGCCACGGCCTTCTTCCGCATCACCCTGCCCCTGGCCGCGCCCGGACTGCTGGCCAGCGCGGTGTTCGTGTTCATAACCTCGCTGGACGAGTTCACCGGCACCTTTTTCATCGGACTTCCCTTCATCAACACGCTGCCGATGACGCTGTACTCCTCCAGCGGTTACAACATGCAGTTCGCCTCGGTTATCGCCGTTATCCTGCTCATCCCCAGCATCCTCTTCATGACCCTGATCCAGAAGGTGTTGCGGGCGGAGTACGTAGGAGGAATGGGGTAGAGGAGTGACCAATAACATCCGGGAGGTGCCCTGCCGATGCCCAATTTGATTCTCGATCACGTGGTGAAATCCTACGGCAGGCTCAGAGCGGTGGACGATATGAGCCTGGAGGTCCGCCAGGGAGAGCTGCTGACCCTGCTGGGGCCGTCGGGATGTGGAAAAACAACCACCCTGCGGGCCGTAGCGGGCTTCGTGAGCCTGGACAGCGGTCGCATCCTGATCGGCCCCCGCAATATCACCGAGATTCCCCCGGAACGGCGGGGCATCGGGCTGGTGTTCCAGAACTACGCCCTCTGGCCGCATATGACGGTCTTTCAGAACCTGGCTTTTGGCCTGCAGCTCAAGAAGCTGCCCAAGGCCGCGATTCAAAAAAGGGTAGAGCAGGGGCTGGACACGGTGAAGCTATCGGGATTCGAAGATCGCTATCCCCGGCAGCTTTCCGGCGGGCAGCAGCAGCGGGTCGCCCTGGCCCGCGCCCTGGTGCTGGAACCGGACATCCTGCTGCTGGACGAACCGCTGAGCAACCTGGACGCCCTGCTGCGGGAGCAGATGCGCTTCGAAATCGCCCAGATCCACAAGCAGTCGGGGATTACCAGCATCTATGTGACCCACGACCAGACCGAAGCCATGGTGATCTCCGATCGTATCGCCGTGATGGACAGGGGCAAGATCGTTCAGATCGGGGAAACGGCGGAGATCTATTCCTACCCTGCCAACCGATTCGTGGCCGGCTTCATGGGAACTACAGCCTTCGTCCGCGGGCAGGTCACCGAGGTCACAAAGAAGCACGCCGGCGTAAGGACAGCCTCCGGCCTGACGATATTCGGAAAGGGACGGGAGCTGCGCGGTGGTGAAGAGGTGGAGGTCGCGGTCAGGCCGGAGAACATCGAGCTCCTCTACCCAGCCGCCGGCGCAGGGGAGCCGAGAGGCACCAACACGTTTTCGGTACGGGTCGCCAGAGCTTCCTACGTGGGCGAGCTGATCGATTACCTGCTCGATCTGCAGGGCTTTCTTATACGGGCCAAGGGAGAGACGGCCAGGCCGCTGGCGGAGGGCTCACAGATCTGGATCCGTATGGATCCCGACCGGCTTTCGATACTGAAACACTAAGAGAAGGACCTGCGATCATTATGAAACTCATCTTCCTTGGCACATCCTGCGCCATACCCACAGCGGACAACGGCTTCACCTCGTTCCTTGTAGATACGGGAAGCCTGTTGGTCCTGGTCGACGCCTCGGGAAACCCGGTCCAGTCGATTCATAAAACCGGTCGCGATCCCCTGGAGCTGGACCTTGTCGTCCTTACCCACTGCCACGCCGATCACATTGCCGGTTATCCGTCACTGCTCCAAACGTTGAGCTGCATGGGGAGGAAGCGGGAACTGGGGGTGGTGTGCAGCGTGACTACCCGGGGTGTGCTGGAGAGACTTCACCGCGTCCTGGAGCTCAATCCTCCGAACAACACCTTTCCGCTTCGCATCGGAGAAAGCTTCGATCGCGATGAGCTGGAGATCCTGCTTTTTCCGGGAAACCACTCCGTCCCCACCAGCATGGTTTCGTTCCGTTCGCCAGCGTCCCGCTTCTTCTACACCTCGGACACGGCTTTCAACCCTGCGGTTTCGGAGGCGGCCCGGGGAAGTCAGACCTTGATCCATGAAGCTACTTTTTCTCACCGCTGGCTTGGCGAGCCGGGCCATGAAGGTCACAGCTCCGCCTACCAGGCCGGGCTTTCCGCCGACCGGGCCGGTGTGGCCAGGCTCTTCCTCTGCCACATTTGCTGGCACAAGTATGTAAACACCGAGGCGATTGTCGAGGAAGCCGCGAGCGCCTTCCACGGAGAGGTGATCCTGCCGCAGCCCTTCCGCTGGTATTCTCTGTGAGGCAAGCCCGGGCCGCCGGCTCACGGCGCCCGGCTTTGGCCTGGGTCCTGCATCTTTAAAAAGCGACCGCTGCCGCGGGCCACGATTTCCCCGGAGCTGTCATAGATTGCCGCCTGGGTCTCGAGAATCCGGGACTTGGCCTGCTCGACCTCGCCGACCGCTCTGATCTTCTCCCCTACGGCCACCGGCTTCAGATAGCGGACCTGGATCTCCACGGTCATTCCGGCCTCGGCTTCGCTGATGCAGGAGTGGGCCATGGTCTCATCCAGAAGCATGGCCAGAAAGCCGCCGTGGGTGATATTCTGCCAGCCGGTGAAATATCGCGGAATGACGCACTCGGTCTCCGCCTGGCCTTTTTGCGGATAACGAAAGGTGAGCTTCAGTCCCCGGCTATTGTTCTTGCCGCAGCAGAAACAGCGATCGTCGTTGACAACCGGCGAGCTCATCGCCTCTCCTCCACCACCGGGTTGCGCAGTATCCCGATGTTCTCTATTTCGACTTCTACGACATCACCGTGGCGTATGGGCCCGATCCCACTGGGAGTCCCGGTAGGGATGATATCGCCGGCCTCCAGGGTAAAGTTCCTGGAAACAAAAGCCAGGATCTCGGGGATCGTAAAAATCATGAAGCGGGTGTTGGAATCCTGAACCGTGGCGCCGTTCAACCGGCAGCGGATACGTAGATTTTGAGGATCGCCGATCTCCTCGCCAGCCACCAGGCAAGGTCCCAGAGGGCCGAAGGTATCGAACGATTTGCCTCGAAACCAGCCTGAGCGGTCCGCGTTCTGGATGTTGCGCTGGCTGACATCGTTGTAGCAGGCAAAGCCCAGGATATGCTCCCAGGTCTCCTCCTGCTCGAGGTTCTTGCAGCGATCACGGATGACAACGGCCAGCTCCGCCTCATAGTCCACCCGGAAGTCCTCGAAACCGTAGCCGTGCAGGAAGGCGGGGATGACAATGGGGTCCCCGGGGCCTATCAAGGTGTTCGGTGTCTTCGGGAAGAGGATCGGCTCCTCGGGAACCTGTTCATTGATTCCCCTGACATTGACGGTCCCGCTCTCGGCGATATGATCCCGGTAATTCATCCCCAGGGCGATGATCTTGCTCGGCGCCGGCCTGTAGGTACGGCCTGCTTGCTTTCCCCCTGAACGGAACGGCAACTCGATCATCAGACCAGCTCCTCCAACTCATCCCTGAATAGCTGCTCGAGATGGTAACGCACGATATCCTCTCCCTTCAAGCTCTCCGTCGCAATCTTGAACACCCGGTAGGCGATCATGCGAGCCGTGGGCAGAGGCACAGACAGCGGAAACCCATTGATGTCCACGAGCTGGTTGATACTCAGCGCATGTTCTATCTCCTGGCTGTCGCCCTCCGGGTAGACGATCTGCCTGACGGTCAGGTGCATACTGGATGCTACCCGGATTTCGCCCTCCCTTCAACCGCTTGTGCTTGCCCCGGACGGGTCGCTCAGGGTATAGTGCCGCCAGCAGGGTGAGAAGCGCGTCCATGACCCGAGAGACAATCAGAGCGTTGCCCAAAGCGGAGCTTCACCGTCACCTGGATGGCAGCATCCGCCTGCGGACCATCCTCGAACTGGCCCGCAGGCACGGTCTGGACCTCGGAGCCCGCTCGGTTCAGGAGCTGGCCCGCCAGGCTACGGTCAGGACTCCTCTGCGGGACCTGCAGGCCGTACTCGAATCGTTCGCGACCCTGCAGAAAGTGCTGTGCAGCTACGAGGCGATCAAACGGGTGGCCTTTGAAAACGTGGAAGACGCCCATCGGGACGGCGTCCGCCTGTTGGAGCTGCGCTTCGCGCCGCCTTTCATCGCTGCCGGCAAAGATTTGGACAACCAGGAGATCATCGAAGCGGTTTTGGATGGAATTACCCTGGGCATGGAGAGCTACCCGGTGGAGGTGGGACTGATCGGCATCCTGCCCCGCGGCTTCGATCTGGAAGTCAACCGAAAAGCAGCCGAGGATATCATCCGCTATTCCAGAGGCGGGCACAGGAACGCCCACAGGATCTGCGGCTTCGACCTGGCCGATGCCGAGGACACCAGCGACCCGCAGGACTTCGTTCCACTGGTTGAAGCGGCCCGCCGCGCCGGTCTGGGCATCACGATTCACAGCGGGGAGAATACCACCGCGCAAGCCGTAGACACAACTCTCGACCTGTTTCGACCGCAGCGAATCGGCCACGGGATACGCATCTGGGGACACGAGGGAACCCTCCAGCGGATTCGGGAGCAGCAGGTGATGCTCGAGCTTTGCCCCACCTCTAACTGGCTGACCCGCTCGGTGCCTGCGTTGGAACAGCACCCCCTGCCCAAGCTGTACCGCTCGGGGGTCGAGATATCGATCAACTCCGACGACCCCCACCTGTTTGCCATCGATCTGGTCCACGAGTACGAGATCTGTTCCCGCCTCTACGGCCTGACCAGGGATCAATTCCTGGATATCAACCGGCGAACCGTGGAGCACTCCTTCCTTTCCCCCGAGATACGGGCCGAAATGCTGCGCAACTACTTTTCCTCCGCCGGTTAGTGGAATTCCTCTCGATTCCGATATATTACTAGGACCTTGGAGGACATGGTGATCTTCAAAACGGCCTCGGCGGCCCTGGCAGCGTTAATACTTCTCTATTTGAGCTCCTGCGTCATGATCGGAGAGCAGACGCTGCGCGGCACCCCGGCCCGCCCGACCAGACCGGCGCCGGGAGCAGCCTCAGCCACCGCTGCGCGTGAGAAGCTCGCCGAGGGAGGCCGCTACGTACTGGGCAGAAAAGAGCTGGTGATTCGGGGCAGACGCTTCAACATGGACTGCACCGGGACGGTGCTGGCCATCTATTACTACGCCGGCATCGATCTGACCCGGAACTTCGACCGCTACGGCGGAAACGGAGTCAGCCGGCTGTACAAGAGCCTCGAGGCCGAGCAGCTGCTGTATGACACCGAGCTCCCTCTGACCGGGGACATCATCTTCTGGGACAACACCTACGACCGCAACCGGGACGGACGGTGGAACGATCCGTTGACCCACGTGGGCATGGTGATGAGCGCCGGCGAAGACGGCTCGATCGAGTACGTCCACCTGAATTACCGCAAAGGCATCATCATCGAGAACATGAACCTGCGCAGGCCGGATGTGCACGAGAAACTGGAAAAAGGCCGGCTGCGAATCGTAAACTCCCCCATACGCATGAAGCAGGCCGGAAAAGAGCATCCGGGCAGGTGGCTGGCCAGTCAGCTATACAGGTCCTTCGGGATGGGATATCTTTTTTGAGTCTATGAACGCAAGAACCACTCGGGCCCGACTCGCTCCCATGCTCGCCGCCCTGCTGCTCCTTTCCTGTTCCGCCTTCCCCTCCGGCCGAACCGAAAAAGAGCCTGGAAAAGAGCGGCTGAAGATATACTGGATCCTCGAGGGCCCTCCGGGAGCGGAAAGCGCCGAGATCTTCATCGAGCGCTTCTACCTGCCCACCTCTCTGGCCACGCTGCTTTGGACCGGATTTACCGTACAGGGAGAGGAAGTCCTGCTCGATACCCGCGGCGGATACCGGGTGCTGAACAAGAAGCAGTTCCTGGTCGAGCCTCTCGGCAGCTACACGGTGTACGGATACGAGCTCGATTACCGGGTGACCTCGAGCCCTCCCCCTCCCGCCTCCCGCGCTGAATCCTATACGGTACGTTTTTCCTACCGGCAAGCGGCAGCCCGGCCAAAGGGCGTACTGCCCCAGCCTCTGGAGCAGGCCTTGATCGCGGCGGTCCGGAAAAGCGGCCGCAGCTCCGGTACGGCCCGGGTTGTGAGCCTGAGCTACCAGGGGTCGGGAGGATTCAAAGCCGAAGTCCAGGTCGGAGGTTGAGCGATCCTGCCCGAGATTGAGCTCTCCAACTTGCAGGCAGGGCCTGCTCGTCACCGGAAGGCACCGGGGCTCGCCGTTTGGCACCCCGGCTAACTTGCCTAAGAGCCCGCCCGACAGATATATTTTACGATGGAAGCGAGGCTGCGCCGCAGGAAAGCCTCTACCCTCTGTTCCCCGCCGTTCCAAGGAGCGGGAACCGGTAGCGTCAACAATGGAACACCCGCTTTTTACATCTCTATGCTCGGAGTTCAGCCAGGTCATTCAACAACGCGGCCTGGACTACTTTCGTAACGGAGCCGTACGGCTGGCTGAAACCGCCCCCGACCGGGTGCTGGCCTTCGTGCAGGGAAACCGCAGGTACACCGTGGAAATCCGGTTCAAGGGACCCAAGGCCTCGATGTCCTGCACCTGTCCTTACTATTTCGACCAGGGGCAGCCGTGCAAGCACCTATGGGCGCTGCTGTTGAAGCTGGACAGCATCGACTTTTTCCACCAACGGGAGCGGCACGTCGAACCGGGCGCCGGTACGGCTTCACCCCGCCCGACACAGGGGGCCCCGGCGTCCGTTGCGGAGTGGGAGAAGGGACTTCGTGAAATCAAGGCCGGATTGACGCCGGAGGGGAGCCACCGCGGGGAGCTCTGGCCGGCCGGCCGGGAGGTCTTTTACGTATTCGACGCACCGCGTACGCTCTCCCGCGGGCAGGCGATCATACATCTGTTCTATCGCGATACAGACAAACCTGGTCGCGAATCCCGTCACCGGGCGCGAGAATTGCCCTTGACGGATGTGACAGAAGTACAAGACCGGCATGACCGTGAGATTCTGGCCGTTCTAAGGGGCACGGTTTACACGGAGGACTTCGATCGCAGCTCCTACCGGTACTACCGTCTCGGTGTTCCCGGCCGGGTTCTATGCCGCAGCTACGGCCTGGAGATGGACCTGGTCAAGCTGTTGCTGCCCAGGATGTGCGAGACCGGCAGGCTGTACCTCAAGAGCCGGGACGAAGATCCCTTCTCTTCGCCGCCCATCTTCCCGGACGAAGGGGCGCCCTGGGAGTTTCATTTGAGCCTGGATCAGACCCGGGGGGGCGGGAAATACCGGCTTCAAGGGCTGCTGCGCCGGGCGGATGAGGTCATGAGCCTCTCGACTCCGGAGCTGCTAATCAAGGGTGGGCTTCTTTTCTTTGCCGGCCGCCTGGGCCGCTACGAAGACTTCGGATCATTTTCCTGGATAAACACCCTGCGTCGCAGGCAGAACATAGCAGTCAGCCGGGAAGAGCTCTCCAGGCTGCTCCGAGAGATCCTCTCCTTTCCCCGCCTTCCGCCTCTGGAGATCGCCGAATCAACAGGCATCCGCACGGTACGCACGGAGCCTCGCCCCCGCCTCAAGATAAGCAGGGCCGAGCCGGAGCGCTACTCCCGCAGCGGCGGAAGCCTGGTGGCGGAGCTTTCCTTCGGCTACGGGGAGCAGGTAGCGGAGGGCAGCGAACAAACCTGCGGCCTTTACCTGGAGGAGGAGAAGCTGCTGGTCCTGCGCCGGGGCGAAGAGGAAAAACGGGCACAGGAGCGGCTTCTGGAGCTGGGGTTTCGCCGGGTCTACGACTACCGCTGCCGCGCCTGGGTGCTCAAGCTGGCAGCCCCCCGGCTTCCCGGAGTAGTGGGGCAGCTGCTAGCGGAGGGCTGGCAGGTGGAAGCCCGGGGCAAGCTCTTCCGCCGGGCTGCAGGTTTCGACATACGGGTCACTTCGGGCATCGACTGGTTTGAACTGCGTGGCGCATTAAGCTTCGGAGACGTGGAAGTGCCCCTGCCGCAGCTCTTGAAGACACTGAAAAAAGGGGAGAGCACCGTTCGTCTGGGGGACGGCAGCTACGGCATCCTGCCGGAAGATTGGCTGCGGCACCAGGGTTTTGCTCTCAAGCTGGGACAGGCTCGGGAAGACCACCTGCTGTTCACCGGCTCCCAGGCGCCGATCGTCGATCTTCTGCTCCAAACCCAGCCGCAGGCGAGCGCCGACGAGCTTTTCCGCGACCTGCGGGAAAAACTGAGCCGCTTCGCTGTCATTCCCGCCCTCGAGCCGCCGGCGGGCTTCATCGGCAGCCTCCGTGGCTACCAGAAACAGGGACTGGGCTGGTTTCGCCTTCTCGACGAATTGGGCTTCGGCGGCTGCCTGGCCGATGACATGGGATTGGGAAAGACCGTCCAGATCCTGGCCCTGCTCGAATCTCGGCGGCGAAACGGGCGCGGTCCCGAAGGGGACGCACCCTCGCTGGTCGTAGTGCCCAGGTCCCTGGTATTCAACTGGAAGGAAGAAGCCCGCCGCTTCGTACCCGATCTCAAGATCCTGGACCACAGCGGCGGCGGGAGGGACAAGGACGGCAGAACCTTCGGCCTCTACGACGTGGTGCTGACCACCTACGGCACCTTGAGAAATGACATATCCTGGCTGAAGGATGTCCGCTTCGACTACCTGATTCTGGACGAAGCCCAGGTTGTCAAAAATGCAGTCAGCATCACGGCCAGAGCGGCCCGGCTGCTGCAGGGCAGGCGGCGAATGGCCCTGAGCGGCACACCAATCGAGAACCACCTGGGAGAGCTGTGGAGCCTGTTCGAGTTTCTCAATCCGGGGATGCTGGGTGGTATAGCGTTTTTCAAACGCTACTTCAAGAGCCCCGGCAGCCTGGACGAGAGCACCCGGGCTCTGCTCGCCCGCTTCCTGCGCCCGTTCATCCTGCGCCGCACCAAGGAGCAGGTGGCCGCCGAGCTTCCGGACAAGCTGGAGCAGACTTTGTTCTGCGAGCTGCTGCCCTCGGAACGCAGGCGCTACAACGAGCTCCAGAACTACTACCGTGCCTCCCTGCAGAACCGCATCGAGGACACGGGCCTGGGAAAAGCCAAGATTCATGTCCTCGAAGCCTTACTGCGCCTGCGCCAGGCGGCCTGCCATCCCGGTCTCCTCGACAAGAAAAGCTCCTCCCATTCCGGAGCCAAGATCGACCTTCTGCTGGAGCAGCTTCAAGACGTATTCGCCGAGGAGCGAAAGGCTCTGGTGTTCTCCCAGTTCACCAGCCTCCTGGCCATCGTCCGGCAAAGGCTCGACAGGCTGGAGATCCCCTACGAGTACCTGGACGGCCGGACCCGGGATCGGGCCCGGAGGGTGGAGCGCTTCCAGCAGGAACCCGAATGCCGGCTGTTCCTGATCAGCCTGAAAGCGGGCGGATTGGGCCTGAACCTGACCGCGGCGGAATACGTGTTCCTGCTCGATCCCTGGTGGAACCCGGCGGTCGAGCTGCAGGCTATCGACCGCACCCACCGCATCGGGCAGCGCAGGCAGATCTTTGCCTACCGCCTGATCGCCAAAGATACCGTCGAGGAGAAGGTGCTGGAGCTGCAGAAAACCAAACGCCGGCTGGCCGAGTCGATTATCAGCGATCACAACCGCTTGATCGGAGAGCTGACTCAGGAGGATCTGGCCTTCCTGCTCTCCTGAGGCGGACCGTTCGGTGAGCAGAGAAGATCGAGCTGGTGTACGACCAGGGCCAGCCGGCCGGATGCCATTTCCTCCATACGCCCCCGGTGCCAGCGGCACAGAGCCTGCCGGTCGATCTTGTCATCCCGACGGCCTTCGGAGGCGATAGCTGTCAGGAGCCAGGTCAAAAAGACCCTCTCCGACCGGGAATAGCGCCCGGCGTGAGGGAACAGGTTCCAATCGCTGCTGCCCACATCCTGGATTTCGTATCCTTGCTCGAGCAGGGCCTGATACAGGCGCCGGCCGCTCAATCTGCCTCCCGTCCTTCTGCCCCTGACTCTCCTTCGATCCATGGAGCGGTTGTAGACCCCGAGCAGCCTGCGCTCGAATTGCGGTTCTTTCCACCCGGGCAGCAATGTGGTTTCGCCGTCGTAGTTGAGGGTGGCGTAGAACAGGCCCCCGCCGGCCAGAAGGGCCCGGATCCGCCGCAGAGCCGCTTTCAAAGGCAGCAGGTCCATGAACGAGTGGGCGGTCACGCAGTCAAAACCCCCTCGCCCGAGATGCTTCACCTGCTGCGGATCGAGAAGATCCCCCGCTACCAGCTCAATCTGCAGCTCCAAGCCGGGCCTGCGGGCCCGGATCATGCAGGCTTTGGACGCCTGCCCGGTCGGAACGCCGCCTACACTCCTGCGCGCCGCTCCGGCCGAAGCACCGCCATCCGGCCGGCCACCAGGCCCGCCCGACCCGCCCTCGAGGACCTCGAGCAGACGCAGCCCCCGGTCGGCGACCAGCTCCTCAAGGCGGCGCCGGGCTAAAGCCAAATTATCCGCCTCCCGGTCCAACCCCACCAGCCGGACCCGGCCTCGCAGATCGAGACTGAGCAGGCGCCGGGCCATGGCGCCCGTGCCTGTTCCCAGATCGAGAATCCGAGGCGAGTCGGTCCCCATCAGCCGGCTGCTTACCAGGGAGAACAGCCTGGGATTCAGGCTGGCCTGGTCTATGGAATACTTGGCCTCCAGATACGCGGTGAAATCGATCTCGGGGTTGGAGGATGAACCCGGATCGGGCGGAGAAAACGCCGGCTCAGGCCAGGCGGGCACGATCGGTCACTCCTTCCACCGCCTGCAGGAACGCTGCGCCCGTGTCGGCCCACGTGGCAAGATCGGCTGCCAGCCTTTCGGACAGGGCCGCCGCCTGCGTCCGCTGCTGCGGGTCGGCGATCAGCCTGCCCAGATGTTCCTGGAAGCTACGGGTATCGCCTTCGGGCACGAGCAGGCCGCGGCCGCCCGTTAGCTCAGGGATCGCCCCCGAGCGGAAGGCGATAAACGGGAGTCCGGCCCGGACGGCCTCTGCCAGCGATATTCCGAATCCCTCGTAGCGGGAGGGAAACAGGAAGATATCCGCCGCGGCGTACTCCTGGCGCAAGGCTTCGCCGTCGAGCACGCCTGTATAGTAAATTCTGGACTCCAGGCCGTAGCGAGCGGCAACCCGATCCAGCCGTCTCTTGTAGGGGCGATCGACCAGGCCTCCCACGATCCGCAGCTCCCAATCCAGGTTCCGCAAGCCGCCCAGCAGCCGAATAAGCAGATCGTGCCCTTTTCGGAAGATGACGTTTCCCGTGACCAGCAGGCGTACCGGCGCCCTACCGCCGGGGTGGATGAGGCAGCCAGCGGGATCGCCGGCGGTCGGACCCCCGCCGGGCCGTTTTCCGGACAGAGCGTCGCTTCCCGGAGGACAGAGATAAAAGGGGGGCGGCTCTTCGATCAGATCCCGAACCGTGGACTCGGTACTCCTGCTGTTCACAACCACGCCGTCCGAGCGGCCGATAAGTATTTTTTCCATGAATCGAGCAACCCTCCTCCGGGCCCGGCCCGCCGGCTCTCTGGAGCTGAGATGGTGCAGGAGCAGCAACACCGGGGGGCAGTCTTCGACCCGGCGCGCCACGGAGAGAAACAGGGAGGGATGGGTCAGCTCGTCGACAACGATACACTGGTAACGGCGGGCCGCTCCGGGAGTCCGGAACAGGCGTTTGAGCTGCGGGTGGAAGAAGTGCATGGGACACAGCAGGTAGGGAAGCACCGGCAGCCCAAGGATATCCACCTCGATCCCCTCGGACCGAAGATACTTGATCACCTTCCGGTCGTACAGGTACCCGCCGGAGACCTGATCGAGCGAGCCGTAGATGATGAACAGGACCCGCATCCCCTAGGCCCCCATCCCCAGGTCCCCCCGTCCTAGGAGTAGAGGTAGGCCGCCCAGGCGCTTTCCGATTCCCAGATCTTGACCCGGGCTTCCCGAATCGAATCGAGGTGAAAGCCGCGCCGCTCGAGAGCCGCAACAAGCACCTTATGCAGATACAGAGCCAGGTTCTCCACAGTCACCTCACGTTCCTTGAAAAACTCCAGGTCATTGAGGCTCTTGCCCCTAAGCTGCTCTACCAACTGCCCGAGCGACTCCTCCATGAGGGATATATCTACGGAGAAACCGTTCTCGTCCAGTGTGTTGGTCGTGCATCTCCACTCCACCACGTACTCGTGCTCGTGGGGAAGCGACTCTCCGCCGTCCGCTCCGCGCAGATAATGACGGGCCTTGAAGCTGTTCTTTACTCCCACCTGAAACATCGAAATCTCCTCTTTTAGGGTTCCAAAACTACCTGGATACACTGCTGCGGCGAGGTGGCCAAGAGCTCGAAGGCTTCACTTCCCCGCTCTAGAGGGAAACGATGGCTGATATACCGGGAAGGCCGTACCGCCTGCAGCAGGTCCACCACAACCTTGAAGCGTCGCTTCTTGTCCCACCCGCCGCCGAGAGCCGGATCGATGCGGGACACCTGGCTGCTGCGCAGCTTCAAGCGTTTTCTATGAAACGCCTCCCCAAGGGACAGCTGCACTGTCCTGTCGCCGTACCAGGAGGCTTCCACCACGGTGCCCTGGAAGATCAGGCTGTCGAGGGCCAGCTGCAGGCCCTCCGCGGAAGCGCTGACGTTGATGGCCACGTCCACCCCTCTTCCCTGGGAGTGCTCCAGGATCCTCTCCCGCACCCGATCGCCCGGATCGAGGGCCAGGCACCCGATGCTCTCGGAAGCCTGTCGCCGTAACGGATACGGCTCCACGGTAATAATCCTGCTGACTCCGGAACGGGCCAAAATCTCCGCCACCAGCAGACCCACCATTCCCTGGCCTACGATCAGGACCAGCTCTCCGTAGCGGGGACAGGCGTCGTGGACGATGCCAAGGGCCGTTTCCATATTGGCCAGAAATACCGCATCCTCGAAGTCCAGCTCGTCGGGAAGTTCGATCAATTCCCGGGGATCGCAGTAGAACAGGTCCTGATGGGGATAGAAGGCGAAAACCTTTCCGCCCGCATCCCTTACACCTGTATTCATATAGCCGTACTTCAGCGGGTAGGCAAGGGGATCGCTCAGGCTGGGCAACGGGTCATAATCCTGTACTTGCGCCGGCAGCCAGCCTCGAAAGACCAGCATTTCGGTTCCGTGACTGATCCCGATGCACCGGGAACGCACCAGGACCGATTCCGGACCACCCTGGAGCTTCTCCTCGCGCAGCTCGACCTTCCCGGGCCCGTTGAAATAAAGAGCTCTGGCTCTACGTGACGGTGAACTTCGGTTCATTGAAAATCAGCTCCCAGACCAGGTCGTTTCCCAGACGCCGGACCTTTCTGAGTTGAGGGCGCAACGCCTGCTCCAGCTTTTCGATCCCAAGGTCCCCGACCGCCTCGATCCCCCGCCCGATGAAAAGGGGCGCCACCACAACCAGCATCCTGTGCACCAGGCCGGCCCGCAGGAAAGAGGTGATGATCCGGGCTCCCCCTTCGACAAAAACGCTGCCGAAACCCTGAGCGGCCAGATCTTCCACCACCCCTTCGACCGCAACACGCCCTTCCTCGTTTGGCTGCAAGGCAACCACCTGGACTCCGGCCTGTTCCAGCCGGCTGCGCTTCTGCGCATCCGCCTCCGGGGTCGTGTACACGAGGGTCCGGTAGCTGCTGCAGGTACGCGCAATCGTCGAGTCCAGAGGAATACGCAGTCTGGAATCGAGAACGACCCGCACCGGCGAAGTGACCCTGCGCTTCAGCCGGCAGCTCAGCTCCGGATCATCCCGCAGCACCGTGCCGATGCCCACCAGGATGACCTGGTTTTCCCTGCGCAGCTTGTGCGCCAGGGTCAGGGTGCGCTCCCCCGAGATCCACCGGGAATCCCCGGTGGCCGTGGCCAGGCGGCCGTCCAGGCTCTGGGCGTAGCTGAGGGTTATGCGGGGGATTCTCTGCATCGACCATCAATATACAAACCTGCCCGGACCCTGGCAAGAACGCCCGGAGCGCAGGCCGCTTCCGAGGGCGAGTCGGTCCTACCACCCCGGTGAAAACCTTTGACCATTGGGCGGCCGCGACCGTACATTATCCGAAGGAGAGTAAGATGATAAGATATAGCAGCAGTACGCCGGTGAACGGTTCCCCGGCCGCCGCAGATGCACCCGAACAGATTCTTGAGCAGTTGGAGGAGCCGGCCCGCGAGGGCAGGCGCGCCGCCGTGGAACTGGTCACCAGCGCCAGACTCCCCACCCGGTACGGCAGTTTCACGATCTACGGATTTCTCGACCCCGGGAACGGCAAAGAACATACTGCCCTGGTTCACGGGGACGTGCGCGGCGTCGAGTCCTGTCCGGTCCGCATCCATTCGGAGTGCCATACCGGGGATGTCTGGTGCTCGCTGCGCTGCGACTGCCGGGAGCAGCTCGAGGCCAGCCTCGAATATCTCAAGAGCAGGAAACAAGGCGTTGTGATCTACCTCCGCCAGGAGGGGCGGGGTATCGGCCTGCTCAACAAGCTGAAGGCCTACAAGCTGCAGGACGGAGGCCTGGATACGGTGGAGGCGAATGCCAGCCTTGGCCTGCCCACCGATGCCCGCAGCTACAAACCGGCTGCCGACATCATCCGGCTGCTCGGTATCAAGTCCGTGAGCCTACTGACCAATAACCCGGATAAGATTAACGGCCTGAAAAGGGAGCGTATCCTGGTGTCCGGCCGCATCCCCCTGATCGTACGGTCCAACCTGCACAACAAGCGCTATCTTCGCACCAAGAAGGAGAGATTGGGCCACCTGCTCGATATCTGATGGGTCCCTCGCCAGCCCGGAACGCCGGGAGCAAACCTGTCGAGAAGCATCGTACTGCAGCTCAGTCTGAAGAACGGCTGAGGGCGGAAGCTGTTTCCGGTGCTGGGGAAGAAGCCGCCGTAAACATCCGGGGCGGGAAAGCGCCGGCGGCGTCCGGGCTGGCGAACACGCACCCGCACCTGCAGCCCCCCAGCCGCCGGCTGCGACGGGGCCTGATTGTAGTTTCCGTTACCTGGCTGGGGTTGTTGGCGGTGGGCTTGATTCTGATCGCCCGAAGCGCGGATATAGGCAGCGCCGCGGCTTGGACCGGGAAGGCAGCGGCGGTCCTGGCCTGCCAATTGCTGTTCATTATCCGCAACCGGCGGCGAATCCTGCGCGGCCCAAACCTGGCTCACCTGTGGGGCACGGCCAACCTCCTGACCCTGCTACGGGGCACCCTGGCTGCCTTGCTGGCGGGTTTCCTGTTCAGCGACAAACCCAGCGGTTTGGCCGGCTGGCTGCCTGCCCTGCTGTACACCCTCCTGGCCGGACTCGACTACCTGGACGGATACTGGGCGCGCCGCACAGGCACCGAGACCGCGATGGGGGAAATCCTCGACCAGGAGTACGACGCCCTGGGGATTCTGCTTGCCGTTTCCCTGGCCGTCCAATTTGGACATCTGCCTGCCGTGTTCCTGAGCGTGGGGCTGGCCAGATACCTCTTCGCCTGGGCAGCGGCCTGGCGCAGGCGTCGCGGTCTGACCATCCGGCCGCTTCCACCCAGCAACCTGCGCCGCCGGCTGGCCGGCTTCCAGATGGCTGTACTGGCGGTGGTCCTCTGGCCCGTGGCAGGCCCGCCGGGTACCGTTCTGGCCGCCCTGATCGTGGGTGTACCTTTCTTACTCGGCTTTGCTCGGGATTGGCTGATCGTGAGCGCTAAGCTGGACCCGGAACATCGGAGCTATCTGAAGGCCAGAGCGCGGTTCTATCGGATCACCCGCAGCTGGTTGTAGCCTGTACTGCCTCGAGAGTGTTGCTGCTTCGCTGCCGGTGCGCTTCATCCCGGCCGTCGCCCCGCCGCAGAGCTGGCGAGCACCGATTTAATAGGCACTCCCGAGGCCACCTTTGAAAAAGCTGTAATATTCCTCCGACGCATTCAAGGAAAATCACCCCCTCAGCGGCTTCTATCATTGCAGACCATTGTATACAATCGTGCCAGAAGCGGGAGACCCAAGATGAACAAGATAGTCCTGTATGCCGAGACCATCGACGTACCCTCGATCGACGCCGCCCTGCCGGGCTACGAAATCGTGGCGGCGGCCGGTATGAAAGAGCTGGCCAGGGCGATCGTCGAGCAGAGCCCGGTGGTGGCCGTGGTGATCGAGAAGCGTGAGCTCGATGAGCAGTTCAGGCGCTTGCTGTTTTCCTTGAAGCTGAGCTTTCCCATGCTGCCGGGCTGCTTGATCTCCAGTCCGCTCACAGAGAGGCTTCCGGATGGATACCATGTGCTGGCCGCCGGGGCGAATGAAAAGGAAACGGCCGCCAAGATCGGGGAATTCGTGTCCTCCTCCGGGTTCGCCGACCGCCGGGACCGGCCGCGCTTCGATTGGCCGCTACAGGGACTGCTTTCCTTCGACCGGGAACACTGGCAGAAGCACAAGCTCTGGGCTTTAAGCGCCGATGGCGCCTTCCTCGAAGCGGCCGGTTCTCCACCCGCCGCCGGCAGCAAGGGATTCCTGCGTATAACCTTCCGCAACTCCCGCCTGGTGACCCACTGTGAAGTGCTCGATCCCCGGCAAGCCTCCAGCCGGCTGCCGGCCGGCTTTGCCGTGCGTTTCACTCTTCTAAGTCAAGATTCCAAGCGGCTGCTGGACCGGATCGTTCAGGATACCCTGGTCCAAACCCTGCTCGAGCCGGAAACGGAGCCCGACATTCCCTCTCTCGGAGAGGAAGAGCTTTCCATCAGCGGGTTCGAGCCGCTGGACAGTTGAGGCTCTGCGGGCCCTCCCCTCATTTGAAGCTAAGATTGAAGACCCCGTCCCAGGAAGCGGGAGGCGGTTTTCTCTTGAACTCCTGGCAGCGCTTGGCGAACGCCTCCGAGGGCCCATCGGCGGGCAGGATCTTCTGGACCTTGCGGAAATAGCCCAAGGCCTCCTCCCACTGTCTGCTCTCGAACAAGGCCTGCCCCTGATGAAAGACCTCCAGCGCTTCCAGCGTGGTGGCGTCGGCGGAGTCCTTCTCATCGATCAGCTCGTACAGCCGCACCGGTTTCTGGATCCCTACCACCCGTACGCGGTCAAGCTGCCGCACCGCAAATCCGCTTCCTGCCGCCCGGTAGGTCTCCTCGCTGATCAGGATCCAGGTGCCGTACTGCTTGTTCACTCCTTCCAGCCGGGAAGCCAGGTTCACCGAGTTGCCCATGATGGTGTAGTCCATCTTCTGAGCAGTGCCCATATTTCCCACGACCATATCCCCGGTATTGATGCCGACCCGCGTGTGCAGGGGCGTAGGGCTCATGCTCTCGGTGAGGAAATGCTCGTTCAGGTGTTTCTCCATCTTTTTCATCCGTACGGCCGAAAGACAGGCTCGGACCGCATGATCATCGAAGGCCACGGGAGCTCCGAAAAAGGCTATGATGGCGTCCCCCTCATACTTGTCGATCGTGCCTTTGAGATCCAGGACAATGTTGCTCATCTCGGTCAGGTAGGCGTTGAGCAGCCGCACCAGGTCGGTGGGATCGAGCTGCTCCGATATGGTGGAAAATCCTCGCACGTCCGTGAACATGGCGGTCAGGTACTTGTCCTCACCGCCCAGATTCAGCTTCTCCGGGTCGGAGATCAGATCGTTGATCACATCCGTGGACAGGTAGTGGGAAAAGGCGTTGCGCAGGAAGCTCTTTTCCTTCTGGAGGATCAGGAATTTGAAGAGGATGAGAATGAACAGGGTGAAGAACACGCTCAGGACCGGGGTGAGCAAGGTCAGATACCTCCCGGTGAACAGGAAAAACCCGCCTCCGGCCAGCATGATCACGATCAGAAAACCAAGCCCGATCAGTATGGAGGGCAGGGGATCGAGGCGGCGGATGACCAAAGTTACGACCAGGGCGGCCGCCAGGGCCAGAACGGCGCCGTACCACCAGGGCAGCTCATCCAGAAACCGCTCCTGCAGAATCGTGTTCACCAGCGCGGCGTGAGTACCTACGTTCATGTACTCCTCTTCGAAGGGGTTGACCCCGATATCTATGGTCGAGGTGCCGGTCCAGCCGATGATGCAGAACGCCCCGCGCAGAGACTCTTCCAGGGTCGAGCGCACCTTCACCAGGCTGCGGTGAATCTCACGGGTGGCCGAAAACACATGCGGAACCTGCTCTCCTATCTCTCGGTAAGCCGCTTTGTCCTCCTCGGAAATCTCCTCCGAAGCCAGCAGGGCGTCGACCTGGCCCAGGATTTTCCGCTCGGCCGGGCCGTTCAGGAAAGATCCCACGTCCCGGAAGAAGGCCTCGCGGGCCCGGCGATACTCGGACATGTTCCCGACATCTCCGCCCTCGAGCACTTCACCCAGGATGCTGTCCGCGTACCGGTAGGGATCAAGCAGCCGGTACTCACCCTCGAAGTAGGATAGATAGCCCGCTTCGTCCATGATCTTGAGGTTGTGAAGCAGGTTCTCCTCCAGACGTCGGTGCTGCACCAAGTTATAGTAGCTGAGGTGGCGAAAGCTGTCCTCGTAGCTCTTCTTGGGCCAGTTGATGAGAAACTTGTACTCCCCGGTCAGGGGGATGACGATATCCTTGGGCGTGTCGCCATCCAGGCGGGCGCCCCGCAGCAGGATGCGCTGCCTCTGCAGCTCCACCACGGGATTGCCGAGCCGGTCCAGTAAGGGTGAGAAGGAAAGCTGGGCGAAGTAGCGGCCCTGGTAGCTCTTGACCAGATCGATCCTGCGCAGCACGCCGTCAGGATCCACCGGTATGTTGGGAAACCCGGCGCCTCGCGCTCCCCGAATGATCGGCAGGATCGCCGGGCGAATATCCACGGCCTGGATCGATTCCGGGGGAACGAAATCCCCGGCGGGCCGAACCTTTGCCAGAGCGATATGCTGCAGAACGTAGCTCTCGAGTTGCCCGGAGAGCTTGTCCTCCCGCTGCGGGAGCATATTCACCGTAAAATAAGAGCTGCCGAACAGACGCGCTGCCTTCCCGAAGTAGGCGTCGTTGTCCCGGGAAATTTCCCGCACCTTTTCGAGCAGGATGCTGCGGGAGGTGTCGGTCAAGCCGGCCAGGTCCTGTACGTAGTCCCGGGCGTCGCGCAGGGCAATGGTGCCGGTCTGGAGGGCAAGAAAAAGGTCCTCTATGTTGCGCCTGATGCCGGCAAACTCCTGGGAGAACAGCTCGGGGATCTCCTCGTTGAGCAGCCTGACATTGACGCCTCGAGGGCTCTGTTCCGTGTATTCGATATCGAACACCGCGTAAGCCGCCTCGAACTCTTTCATCAGGATCAGCC
>CAYMEK010000028.1:0-52949 GCA_964389305.1 uncultured Spirochaetaceae bacterium | reverse complement strand
GCCGAAGAGGTCGAGGAAGCGGAGGAAGTCGAGGAAGCCGAAGCGCTGGAAGAGGTAGAAGAGGTTGGAGAGGCCGAGGCGATCGAAGAACCCGAAGCCGTGGAGGTAGCCGAAGAGGTCGAGGAAGCGGAGGAAGTCGAGGAAGCCGAAGCGCTGGAAGAGGCGGAAGCGCTCGAAGAAGCACAGGAAGCGGCTGCAGAAGAGGTAGAGACAGAAGGAAAACCCCTGGTCGAAGAACAGGAGGAGATTGAGTTACTGGAGCCGGTAAAGGAAATCGTTCCCCTTCCGCCTTTGCCACAGGAACAGCTCGACGAGTTGCCCCTGGCCGAGGAACCGACCGCAGCCTTGGCGATAAAGGCAGCGGGGACGGGCGGGCAGGTCGAGGAGCTGGAAGTCGCCGAGGAGAGCACGGCCATAGAATCGATCCTGGATGCCGGGGAAGAGCTGGAGATGGAGTCCATACCCGGTCTCCAGACGGCTACAGTGCTCAGCGGAGAGGAGATCGAGAAGATTCAACGCCTTGATGAGGAGAAGCAGCTCGATGAGCTTCTTGAAGCCGGCAAGATCAAGGCGTATGACCTGAAAGAGATCGAAGCCAAGATAATGGAGCAGAGAACCAGCGTAGTCATGGAAAACGGGATATACCGTATTAAGGAAGAAGTGCTGGCCGGAGCCAAGGGAGGCAGGCGCGTTCGGGGATTGAAGGCTCTTGCCGAAGCTGCGATTGCTGCCGAAGAGGAGCAAGAAGCCGCCTTCGAGTCGGGAATTGGCGAGATTTTAGGAGATGAGTCGGTGGTGGATCTGGAGACCGAGGTCGGCCAGATTCGAGACCGAATCGAGGAGTTCGTCTTTACCTCGCCGGCACGGGCTAAAAAGATACAATTTTACGAGGATGGTCTGGACTACGATGGCTACTTGAAGCTCTTTCGCCGTGGAAAGAGTGAAACCGACAAACTCCGCTCCCTGGTGGAGCTGTCAGGCAGGCTGAAAGCAGTGAACGCCGCCCTGTTTACTAAAAAAAACGACCGCTACTCCATAGAATTGAAGGTCGGTTTGAATGATCTCGGAACCAGCGATGCGTTTCTGCCCGAAGAACCGTTTACCAGGAGGTTCATTGAGACCCGAAAAACCGTGGTCATAGAAGAAAGTATCGAGAAGGTAAAATCCCTGGCCAAGAAGCTGCATCCGGATGACCTGAAATATATGCAGGGGGCTGTAATCTTTCCGATTGTGTATCAGGGTGGAGAAGCATTCCTGTTATTTGGACTTCCCGACCGGCGGGAATGGGACATAAAAGGAGTCATTACACAGTTAGATATATATTGATGGTATTAATTTTGCCAGTATGATATATAGCCGGGCTGCTTCCTTTCTTTTGCATCCTTGACAAAAAGCTGAACATAACGGTACATTATCCATCGAGGACATAGATGGAGGAATATAATGCGCATCGCACTGTACGTCATTATTCCTCTCGTCGGTTTGATTCTAGGTTGGACTATCCGATGGCTGTATGCCAGATTTCAGCTCTCATCATCGGAACAAAAAGCCGAGCGTGTTGTTCAAGAAGCGTTAAAGGAAGCAGAAGCCAGGAAGAAAGAAGCTTTACTGGAAGCGAAAGACAAGATCATCAAGGAACGTAACCAGGTAGAACGTGAAACGAGAGAGAGAAGAATCGAGCTGCAGCGCCTTGAACGGCGGCTCATGCAAAAAGAAGAAAACCTAGAAAAACGGCTTGAAACGACAGAAAACCAAGAGCGATCCGTTGTAAACCGCGAGAGAGCACTACTAGATAAAGAGAAGGAGCTCGAAAAAGAGCAGGAGAGGTGGATCAGGGAGCTGGAGCGAATCTCGGGATTAACGGCCGCTGAAGCCAAGAAGCTGCTGATTCAGAGCCTGGAAAACGAAGCCCTGCACGAAGCACAGGTAAAGATCAACCTGATCGAGCAGGAAGCCCAGGTTACCGCTGAGCGAAAAGCCCGTGATATAATCGTGTCGACCATCCAGCGCATCGCTACGGATGTCAGCTCCGAAGTGACTGTTTCGACAGTGAGCCTTCCCAACGATGAGATGAAAGGAAGGATCATCGGTAGGGAAGGCCGTAATATCAGAACCCTGGAAACTCTGACGGGGGTGGACGTTATTATAGATGATACTCCCGAGGCTGTAGTAATTTCTTGTTTCGACCCGATCCGTAAGGAGATTGCCCGGGTATCCCTCGAGAGGCTGATCTCCGACGGGAGAATCCATCCAGCTCGGATAGAAGAGATCGTCCAGAAGGTGACCAAGGAAGTCAGCCAGACGATCTACGAGGAGGGAGAGAAGGTGCTCTTCGAGCTGGGGATCCACAATATGACTCCAGAGGGAATTCGTGCCCTGGGCAGGCTGCACTACCGTACCAGCTACGGACAAAACGTGCTGGCCCACTCTAAGGAGGTGGCCTTGATCGCCGGAGCGCTGGCGGCAGAGGTCGGGGCAGACATAGATACGTGCAAGCGGGCCGCCCTGCTTCATGACATCGGCAAAGGAGTGGAGACCGATGGAGAGGGAAATCATGCCGAAATCGGCATGGAGCTGGCCAGGAAGATCGGTGAAGATCCCAAGGTTGTGAATGCAATCGGTGCCCACCACAATGATGTGGAGCCTTCCAGCCTGGAAGCAGTGGTGGTGCAGATAGCCGACGCCATTTCGGCTTCTCGTCCAGGCGCACGGCGGGAAACCCTGGACAACTACCTCAAGCGTCTGGAGAACCTGGAGAAAATCGCCGAGGGCTTCGGAGGCGTAGACAAGGCGTACGCCATCCAGGCAGGGCGGGAGATCCGGATAATGGTCAACAACGACGAGGTCAACGATGAGGGCGCCCGGACCATGGCCAAGAACATTGCCAAGAAGATCGAGTCCGAGCTCAAGTATCCTGGAAGAATAAAGGTTACGATCATCAGGGAGACCCGGATCGTCGAATATGCGCGTTAAGGAGGGTGGAGGCCGCTCCTCGAGCTTAGGAAGGAAGACCGTCGCATCGATACTATAAGGATCCTGTTACTCGGAGACATCGTGGGGCAACCAGGTTGCAGGGCGGTTTTTCTGGGCCTGCAGGGGCTGCTCAAAGAAACGAGAGCCGACCTGGTGATCGCCAACGGAGAGAATGCTTCGGGGGGATTGGGTTTGCTGCCGGACACAGCCGAGAGTCTTTTCAAGTCCGGAATTGACGTCATTACTTCGGGCAACCATATCTGGCAACGTAAAGAGATACTGCCCGTACTTGAAAAAGATGAGCGTATCCTCAGGCCTGACAACTACCCGGTTGGGGTGCCTGGAAAGGGCCACTGCCTGATTAAAAAGAAAGATATAGCGATAGGCGTGGTCAATCTCCAAGGTCAGGGAAATATGTCTCCCATCCGTTGTCCCTTCAGAGTCGGCGAATCCCTGTTGAAGCGTCTTCGCCGGCAAACAAAGGTCACGGTACTCGATTTCCACGCCGAGCTGCCCGAGGAAAAGGAGGCTCTGGCGCTGTACCTGGACGGGCAGGTGAGCGCGGTGATAGGCACCCACACCCATGTACAGACCGCGGACGAAAAGATACTTCACGGAGGCACGGCTTACATTAGCGATATAGGTATGACCGGACCGGTGAACGGGGTGATCGGTATGAAGCGGGACATTTCCATCAAACGCAGTCTCATGCAGATACCCTACAAAATGGAGGTCGAAGAGTCAGCGGCGGCCATTATGGGCGTGCTGCTGGCTGTCGATGCCGAAAGCGGGAGAGCCCTTTCCATACAGAGGATCAACCGTGAGCTGCCGGATCTCGACGCGCTTTCCTAGATGAAGACGGTACCGTTGATCCAGCTTCTATGTACCCGGGATCCCCGGATAGCCCGGGAAGAGCATCATGCGCGGGTCCTGTGTGGCGAGATTCTGGTTAAAGGCCAGAAGGTGCGCAATCCGCGCGAGAGAGTGCGTATGGATGCAGCGGTCGAGTACCGGCCGCAGCAGCGTTTCGTCTCCAGAGCGGGGGAAAAGCTGGAAGGAATCCTGGAAAAATGGAGCATCGAGGTAAGCGGTTTGAGCTTCATTGACGCCGGGGCTTCCACCGGTGGTTTCACCGGCTGCCTGCTGCAAAGGGGTGCGGCCCGGGTTTACGCCGTGGAGGTGGGATACAATCAGCTTGACTACCGTCTTCGTCGGGATGAGCGGGTACTGATACTGGAAAGGACCAATATCATGTCCCTGAACCGGCAGTCTCTTCCGTTCCGGCCGGATGCGGGGGTGGCCGATTTATCCCTGCGATCTTTGCGCCGGGCGGCCGCGCATCTGCTCGGACTCGTTTCCCCCGGCTGGTTGATCGCCCTGGTAAAACCCCAGTACGAGTGGCTGGATCCTCCTCCCGAGTTCAGTGGCGTGGTTGCCCAAAAAGACCGTCTGGCGGCTATTCTGAAAGGCTTGGCCGGTGATCTGGCCGGGGAGGGCGTGTTCCTCCAGCGGGCCGCCCCATCCCCCCTTACCGGCCGAAAAGGGAATCAGGAGTTCTTTTTTCTTCTCTCCGGATCGGCTCAAGCCGCGAGTGCCGACATGGAGAGCTTGCTTGAAGCTGCTGTGGAGGCTAGCGGCTGAAGGAGTCCCTGGACAGCGGTTTCCCGATGGCCACACCTTCGGGACCGAGGTATTGGGAGACTTGCCCCTCGATCAGTATCTGCACTTTCTTCACGGTGCTAAACTCGGTTGCCGTGTAGACGACCTGCTTCACCTCCGCATCCAACCCGTCCTTACCGAGAGAATTGAAGCGAAAGGCCTCGTTGAAGTCTATATAGGCAGTGTCCCCTTTTACGTAGACCGTTTGCAGCCGGGTCTGGGGTGAAATGAGGGAAATCAGTCCCTGGTTTATCTCCGAAGTGGTTGGCCCTTGAAGCAGGGCCTGCAGCGTCTCGGTAAGGGGAGCATCCACATATTCCACCGGGCGGATCACTCCTTTTAAATTGATTTTGCCCGTTCCAGACACCGAGATAAAAAACAAGCGGGACTGGCGTACTTTAGGCTGAGGTTCCCTCTCCGCCTCCTCCTCGGGCGCAGTCCTCTCCTTTGGCGGCGTTTCCACAGTTACCACTACCTCGTGGCTTTCAGGCTGCTGCTGTGGGGGGGGCTGATTCTGCCGCTCCGGTCTTTCTTCCTGTTCCAGCGGCGTTACCACCACCTCTACCGGAGCTTCCGGTTTCTTCTGAAAGAGCTTGGCGAAGCCCGTTTTTTCGATCACCTCTTGGACCCGCTGCCGGTTAAAGAGGAATACCACCAGTACCAGCAGGATCAGGGCAATATAGAACAGGCAGCCGAGGGTACTTCGTTTCCGAGCCATTTCTCATCTACATCATCGGCAGCTCGCCGGGGTGTTTTGACTGGCAGTGCATGCCCCGATTTGACAGGGCAAACGAAACTTCTTATAGTAACTGCAAAATGAAAATAGTCAAAGGGATCATGGTATCTCCAGGCATAGCCCTTGGTCCCGCTTTTATATATTCTCCGGACATCCTGAATATCCCCTGCTACGATATCTCCGTCGGCCAGGTTCCCTACGAGATCGAACGTTTTCAGGCCGCACGGGGCAAGTCGGTTAGCGACATCCAGGCGCTGCTTAATCACAGAGAGCCGGAAATCGGGGAGCTGGAGCGTAAGCTGCTCAATTCCCATCTGCTCATGTTGGGTGATCCGGAGTTCCACCAAGAGGTGGTAAGGACTCTCAAGAAGCGCAAGAAGAACCTGGAGTGCGTCCTTCGCGAAGTGGAGGAAACCATCGCCGGCAAGCTGGAGGCGAGCGACGACGAGTACCTGCGAGAGCGCGGTTTGGACGTACGGGACATCACGAATCGGGTCCTGCGGCATTTGCTCTATCAGAAACAGGCTTCCCTTGCCGATCTGCCGGAGCATTGCGTCCTGGTAGCCCACAATCTGCTTCCTTCAGATATTATTTCCATGAACCGCAGCCGGATTAGGGGAATCGCGACGGACTTCGGCGGTAAAACTTCCCACGTCGCCATCCTGGCTCGATCATTCGAGATCCCGGCGGTGCTCGGTCTTTCGGACATCACGAGCTTTGTCAGAGAGCAGGAGCAGATCATCGTAGACGGCAACAGGGGCCTGGTGATCGTCGATCCCAACCAGTCGACACGCAGAGACTATGTAACCACCCTAAAGGTCTGGCGACAGCACGAGCTGCAGCTACTTAACTTGAACGAGCTGCGAGCGGAGACAAGGGATGGAAAGTTGATCCAGCTTGAATCGAATATCGAGGTACCGGATGAGATCCATTCGGTGATCGCTCACGGCGCCGACGGCATCGGACTGTTTCGTTCCGAGTTTCTCTATATCGTGCCCCAACGCTTTCCGGATGAGGAGGAACAGCTCGAAGCCTACAACCAGGTTCTGCAGGGGATGAAGCCCAGGGGCGTGACCATCCGTACCCTGGATCTGGGGGGGGACAAGGTCATCCCCGGGGTGAAGCCGGGCGGAGAATCGAATCCCATCCTGGGCTGGCGAGCGGTACGGTTCTGCCTGTCCAAACCGCAGGTGTTCAAGAGCCAGCTCAGGGCTTTACTCAGAGCCTCGGTACACGGGAACCTCAAGATCATGTTCCCCATGATTTCGGGTGTGGAGGAGCTGGACAACACTCTGGAGGTGCTCGAAGAAGCTAAAGGTGAGCTGCGCAGGCGGGGCCAACCCTTCGAGGAGAACGTGCCGATAGGCATCATGATCGAAGTTCCTTCAGCCGCCTTCACTTCGGACATACTGGCCCAAAAAGTCAGTTTCTTTTCCATAGGTACGAACGACCTTATCCAGTATATGATTGCCGTGGATCGGGAAAACGAAAGGATAGCCTACCTTTACGAGCCCTTTCACCCAGGAGTCTTGCGCCTGATCAAGATGGTGGTCGACAACGCTCATAACAACGGTATTCCGGTCGGCATGTGCGGAGAAATGGCCGGAGATCCATACGCTGCGGTGATCCTGCTCGGCCTCGGACTGGACGAATACAGCATGAGCGCGATCGGTATCCCTGAGATCAAGAGGATCATTCGCTCGGTTACCGTGACCGAAGCGGAAGAATTGGTGGGCGCCATCATGGAGATGAACTCCTACAGAGAGATCGACGCGTATGTGCGAGCCTGGATGGGGGAACGTTTTGATTTCATCTCTTCATATTGAACGGGGTCCGTCCGGCAGACTCTTCACGGTTGCTTTTCTAGGAAGAGTCAACGTAGGCAAATCAACGCTGTTCAACCGTCTTCTGGGCAGAAGGCAGGCTATCACCCATTCCACTCCGGGCGTTACCAGGGACGCTCTGTCCGCCGAGATGAGGATTAAAGATTTGCATCTCACCCTGATCGACAGCGGGGGATACAATCTAGAGGCGGGAGAGATCGAAAAGCAGGTTGCGGCCAGAAGCGCCCATCTTGCCAAAGCCTGCGATCTGATACTTCTGCTGGTTGAGGTTGCCGGGCTCACCGGCGAAGACCTGGAGCTTATCGAAAGACTCCGCCGATACGAAGAGAAATTGATCCTGGTCGTCAACAAGGTTGACAGTGAAAAGGCAGCCCAGGGTCTGGGAGAGTTCCACGAGCTGGGATTCTCCCGGATCGCAGCGGTGTCTGCCGTTCACGGACGTAACCTGCCAGAGTTGAAGGAGCTGATTTACCAGGCGGCTAAGGGGCGAGAGGATTGGGAACAGCTGCAAAAATTCGAAGAAGCGGAGAATCAGCTCGAGGATGCGGAGCTGCAGGAACCGCGGCAGCCGAGGAATGAAGACAGGAAGCTTATAAGGCTCGCCATTCTGGGTAAACCGAACACAGGCAAATCGACCCTGTTGAACAGGTTGCTCGAGGAGGACAAGGCGCTGGTTACGGATATCCCGGGAACGACCCGTGACCCTGTACAGGGGCAGCTGATGTACAAGCACAATCCGGTTCGGGTTGTAGACACGGCCGGTATGCGTCGTAAGAGTAAAGTCAGCGAATCTGTTGAGTATTATTCGGTGAACCGATCGATAAAGAGCATCGACGAGGCAGACGTCGTATTGCTCCTTATCGACGCCTCGGAGGGGATAAGCGATCAGGATAAAAAGATTGCCGCCCTGGCGGCGAGAAGAGGCCGGGGGATCATCCTGGTTCTGAACAAGTGGGACCTCCTGGTCGGCGCCGGAGACAGCACTGAAGATCAGCTGCGGTGGCGGGAGGTCCGCGACAGGACCCGCTTCCTATTCCCCACCCTGGGATTTGCTCCTTTGCTGCGCATCTCGGCGCTGGACGGCTCAGGGTTGAACCAGCTATTGGAGACGGTTCTGGAGGTTTCCAGACAGCTCAACCGCCGGGTAGCCACCCCGCGTTTGAATAGAGCCCTGAAGAGCTGGGTTTCCGGGTATCCTCTCCCTGTGCGGGGAAAGAATGTGAAGATACGCTACGCTACCCAAACCGGGGTGAATCCCGTCTCGTTCTTGTTTTTTGTCAACGATCTCAAACACTATCCGCGGCGCTATAACCAGTATCTGGCCGGTAGAATCCGCCGGGAGCTGGGTTTTGATAAGATTCCGGTATTTGTTGATCTCAGAGAATCCTGATGGGTGTTGTCGCGGTATGGATAAAAGATATACGATTGGAGAGATAAGCAGGCTCCTCGAGGTAAAGCCCCACGTGATCCGCTACTGGGAAGAGGAGGTCCCTTTCCTGGCACCCCAAAAGAGCAAGTCCGGACGCAGGGTCTACACGGACAGGGAGCTGCAGCTGCTGCTGCGCCTGAAGCACCTGCTTTATGAAAAACGCTACACCATAGAAGGAGCCCGGGAGAGGATCTGGAAGGAGACCGGTCCGTTCCAAGCCGATGTGAAAGCCAGAATCGCTGCCGTTCGCAGCGACCTGCTGGCGGCCTGGAACAGACTCAAAGGGAAGGATAGGGGATGAACGAGCCTAGAGCATCCGAGATTATCGAGCAGTGGAAGGCTGAAGGGCAGGAGCATCTTTTTGAGAGCTGGGATAAGCGCTCGCCGGAGAGAAAAGAGCGCCTGCTGGCCGACCTCGATTCCCTGGATCGGAGGCTGTACCGGAGGCTTGTCGAGGAGATCGAGAAAGGGAAGGCGAGGGTCAGGCAGCACGAGTTCGAGCCCATATCCTTCATCCCCCGAGAGAGCTGGCAGCAAGACCGCTACGCCGGCGGGAGAGGGGAGGAGCTGATCCGTACGGGAAAAGCCGCCTTCCTTACCGTGGCGGGTGGCCAGGGATCCCGGCTCGATTTCGATGGACCGAAGGGCTGCTTTCCGATTTCACCACTGCGGAAGGCCTCCCTGTTTCAGCTACTGGCTGAGAAACTGCTGGCGGCCCGGCAGCGCTACCGGCGACAGCTTTACTGGTACATCATGACCAGTCCCCTTAATCTCGAGCAGACTCGCTCCTTCTTCCGGGAAAACGAGTTCTTCGGACTGGCAGAACAGGAGGTACTGTTTTTCACCCAGGGGCTTTTCCCCACGATGAGCCGGGAGGGAAAGCTGGTGCTATCCGAGGACGGAGGCCTGTTCAAGAATCCGAACGGACACGGCGGCACGATTCAGGCTTTGCGGGATTCAAGTTGTCTGGAGCACATGAACAGCCAGGGAAGCGAAGAAATCTTCTATTTCCAGGTCGACAATCCAATGGTCAGGATTCCAGATCCGTACTTTCTGGGAGTCCACAGGGCGGGCGGCTCTCAGATGTCCACCAAGGTGATTCCCAAGGCGTATCCGGAGGAAAAGATCGGCGCCATAGGCCGCATTGACGGAAAACCCGGGGTGATCGAATATTCGGACTTGGACGAACAGCGCATGTATGCCCGGGACGAGCAGGGTCGGCTGTTGTTTTCCCACGGCTCGATCGCCATACATATCCTCAGTGTGTCCTTCGTTGCCTCGGCCGGGCTCGAGCTTCCTCTTCACCAGGCGGAGAAAACAATCGAAGCCTGGATTCCCGATCAGGGAAACGGCCGCATCCAGAGGCGGGATGCGGTCAAGTTCGAAATGTTCATTTTCGATGCCATTCCCCTGGCCCGTAATCCCCTGTTTGTCGAGACCAGCCGGGAGGTTGAGTTCGCTCCCTTGAAGAACAGAACCGGGCAGGACTCCATAGAGACTTGCCGTCAGGGCATGATCGATCTGCAGGCGAGCTGGCTGGAGCAAGCCGGAGTAGTGGTTCCGCGAGACAAGAGCGGACAGCCGCTGTACCGCGTGGAGATCAGTCCCTTGTATGCTGTGGATGTTCAATCACTTAAAAAGAGGCTTGCTGGTACCGTTAATAGAATTGATGAGGACACGCTTTATACTTGAAGCCTGCCTGCTCTTTATAACCCTGCCTCTGTTGTCCCAGCAGCCGCAGCTTCCCGATTCCTCCCTGTTCTCCCCCCCGGCTTCGCCGTTTCCGGAAAACGATGAAGCCAGGCGCAGTCTGAGGGAGCTGCTGTACCTGCCCAGCGCTTCCCTGGTAGGCGGAGAGGAGCAGACCGTCACCCAGAGCGGTACGGGCCCGCGGGTGCGGTTTCGCATCGTGCGCCAGGGCGGATATCTGTACTACCTGTTTCTGAACGAGGAGACTCCGGGGATCCCCATAGCCGGGCGCGGAAATTATATAGTGAAGCGCGACCCGGGCAACGGGAAGTTCGTGCAGATCAAGGTCTTCATCAGGGATCACCCGGGTTGTTTCGTCCGCCTCTTTCCTTCCGGCCCCTCCGGCGGGAGAACCTCGCTGGATGTATACCTGTTCGGGCTGGCTGTAGATCGCAATGTCATTCTGCCGGCCGCCTTCGAGACCTTTCTCACCGAGCCATTCGCCAGGGTGAGGAGGCTTTCCCGAACCACGGTGCGTTGGGAACAGCTCCTTTCCCGACCTCAGCACCCGGCGTACAGGGCAGCCTCGGATTTCGTGGATCGAATTCGTCAGGCCCTTCCTCTCCTTGCGGATGCAGAGGATGGTGCCATGGACGCGGATCAGCGTTTCGTATACATTGCCACGGGACTGCCCCAGGAGGAGCCGGGAGGGTTTAACTGCTCGGGGTTCGCCAAGTGGGTAGTCGATGGTTTCTACTATCCCCTTACCGGTCGCTATCTCGATATCGAGGCATTGAAGGAAAAGCACCTCGAGTATCGGGGAAACCGCTGGAGCCTGCGCCAGGAGGAGCAGCGGGATCCGTTTTTCGGCCTGGACTGGTCGAGGAACCTAGCCCGTTATCTGTGGGAGGCCCATGGATTTTCGTCCACCAGTCCGGAGGATTTCGACGTTCGCCAGGTAGACTACCTGCGTTACAGCGAAGATGTCGGCTTCCCCGTCGGGGAGCTGGAGGTACTGCTGTTCCTCGAATCCAGTCTGAATCCCGGGTATTTCTACGTCGGCTCGCTGAACCGAGAGTATGGCGGACAGCCGGTTCTGCGGCAGCACTTCCACATGGTAGTGCTGTTTCCCTTTTTCCGAGCCGACGGCACTTTCCGGGTAGCCGTTTTCGACAGAAACCGGCAGTCCAGCCTGGAGGAGATAGGACAACGTTTTACCGGCGACTTTATTCATCTGGTCAGGCTGCCCCTGGGGGAGTCCTTCTCGCCCCCGGCAAAAGGGCTCCGGTAGCCTCTATGAACGCGCCCGGAAAATGGTCAGCAGGAAAGATTGACAACCCGATCCACAGGAGCTATGATATACAGTAATATTAACCCTTTTGGGAACGTCGCTTGAGAAATTTTTTCTAGGGCCGCCAGGTCCTACCGGGGAGGGGAACAATGGATTTCTCATTTGGCAATATTCTATCCATTGCCATCGTCCTGGTCATTCTTATCATCTACAGGCAGATCGACCGCAACAACCGCTCACTGGAAAAGGTGAAGCGGTTTTCAGACAAGATCAAGGATGAGCTGGCCAGTGCGGTGGAAGACAAGACCGCAGAGATGAAAAATCTCGCCATCGAGCTTCAGGTCAACATGAAGGCGGGGAAAGAAGTCCTCAAGAGGGTCCGGGAAGTAGAGGATGGACTGCAGGAACGGGCCCAGGGTATCGACGAAATCCGCAAAAAAATAACCGGCTACGACCATGCTCTAGAGGAACTGGTAGGAATGACGGCCAGGGTCGATGAAAACCTTAAACGGATTCACAACGAGTCTCTGTTCGTCGACAAGGTCGGAAAGCGCATTACCGGGGCTTCGCAGAGAGTGCAGAAGATCGAGCAGGATATCGGCCGGCTGGAGGAAAAGTTCCGCCAGGAAAACCAGAAAGGCATCCAGGCCTTGCGGAACGAGATCAGCCGGGACACGCAGCAGCGTGTTCGCGGTATTGCTCAGACCGTAGCGGCCACCGAGAGCAAGGTCAAGGATTTCAGCGTTTACGTAACCCGGCTGGAGGCCCGTGGAGAAGAGATGCAGAGCGAAGTCCTCGACTCTCTGCAGAAGAGCTCCGAGCGGCTGGAACTCGACGCCAAGGCCAAACATGCAGGCCTGTTGAACCAGTTCGTGGCCTCCCTGAACAAGCTTCTCGGTGAAGCCGATGCCCGGGGCAAAGCGCTGAAAAAGAATTACAGCGAGGCGCTGGGTTCATTTGAAAAGCGTCTCGTGCAAGCCGTGAAGAAAGGGGAAGCCCTGGAAGGCAAGGTATTCGAGAATCTAAAGGCTCTTATAAACCGCAATGCCGAGCAGATCGAAGGCCAGCTGGAAAAGCTGCACAAGCAAGTCGACGGAGTGACGGCTTTCCGCCAGCAGCTAGACAATCAGGTCGGCAGCCTGATGAAAGAAAGCGAGCGGGTCAAGGAAGAAAGCCTGCAGAGCCTGGCCAAGACGGCCGAGCAGATGCAGACTACAGCGCTGCAGAACGTGGAGGAAAAACTGGAAGGATACGCACGAGACATCGAGTATAAATTCCAGAAGCTGGAAACGGCTAATCTCGATATCGAGGCCATGGAAAAGAACTTGCAGGAACTGGTCCAGAAGACCAGCTCCAAGGTACGTGACGAGTTCGCCCAGTTTTCGGATGCCTTTACCGAAGAGAGAAACAGCGAGAGGGAGAGAATCCAGGGAGAGTTCGCAGAGCTTCAGGCCGGAGTAAAGGAGCTGGAAGAGGGGCTTTCGGAGCTGAAGTCCAAAGCTTACGAGAATGTATCGTCGAGATTGCAGGTCTTCGAGGAGGATTTCTTCAAAGACCTGCGCGACAGAAACGTGAATCTGGAGGGAAAGATCCAGGAATGGCAGTCGGATATCGAGGGCAGGATTCAAGAGGTTGCGGATGGACAGCTTTCCGAACGCCAATCTCTTGAGAAACGTTTCAGCGAGGAGCTGAAAAACGAGCTGGAGCGGACGAGGCAGGAGAGCTTTCAGGAGCTGCGGCAGCTGCAGGGTAAAGTGGCCGATTTCGAGAGTTCTCTGCTCGAGCGGGTTGGGGGAAGCGAGGAGTACCTGGAAGGATTCAGAAACAGCCTGACTACCAAGCTGGAGCAGACCCGCAAGCAAGCCCAGGGATTGCTGGACAAGCAGCTGCGGGAGCTGCATGACTCGGTCGATGCTACGGCCCAGCGTTTGAGCCATGAGGTTGAAGAGCGCCTGAGGTCTATGGAGAGCTCGGTGAACGGGAAGAACAGTGAGCTGGAGGACACGATCGATACGGTCAAGGGGGAGATTGCCTCCTGGCAGGCGCGGGTCGCCCAGGCCTTGAAGGAGTACGAGCTTGAGTTTACCGAGAAATACTCGGTATTGCGCCAGGACAGCGACAGCCAGATCTCCAAGATCAGAGAGGCATTTGCCCAACAGAGCGAGGATCTGATTGCCGCAACCAATGAGGAAAGGCTGCAGCTCAAGGAGGAGCTGACCACAATCGGCCAGCGAGCAGACGAGTTGGAGGACAAGCTGAATGAGACCAGCGATTCTTCCCTGGAGAGCTTCAAACGCCAGGTTGAGGCGTTCCAGGCCGAGTTGAACCAGCGGTCGAAGGACATTCAGGTGGAGATGGACAACCGGGTTCGAAGCCTCAAGCAGCGACTATCCGACATGAAAGACAAGGCGGAGAACCAGCAGCAGTCCCTGTTCGGAAAAATCGATGAAGGCTACCAGCTACTGAGCATCAGCCTCGGCGACATTGAAAAGCGGGTGAAAAGCTTTACAGGCCAGACCAAGATTTTCGAGAGGGCTGATGAGCTGAAGGTACAGATGGAAACGAGGATCGAGGAAATGAAGAGGGACCTCGAAAAGCTTCAGGGTATGCACAAGGAGGTGGATGACCTGGAGTCCCGGGTGACGGGCATGAAGAAAACCGTAGAGGAGGTCGGCAGCAAGCTCGTTAAGCTGGTGTCCGAGAGAGGCAGGGTCGAGGACATGGATTCAGAGTTCAAGAAGCTTCTCAATATATCCAAGGAGCTGGACCACCGCCTCGGTACGGTGTATTCCAGCCAGGATACTCTTCAGGAGATCCAGGCTAAGATCCGCGAGCTGGAGAATCTGGAGAAGCTGACCGAGGGACGTTTCGAGAGGTTGGAGAAGAAGAAAGCTATCATAGAAGCGACCACAGAAGGGGTAGATCGAAGCTTTCAACAGCTCGATGAGTTGGAAGGTGATCTCAAGGGGGTAAGAAAAGAGCTGGAAGAGATATCAAAACACTTTGAGGGGCTCAAGGTACAGTTCGAGCAGATCTCTTCAGGCCGGGAGAAGTCCGAGTATGTGGTTCAGAAGATCCAGGATCTGGATTCGATCCTCGAGGATCTGGAAGCCCGGATGGAAAAACTCGAGACGGCCCGGGAGTGGCTGGCGAAAACCGAAACCCGTTTCGAGCATATAGGCAAACAGGCTCAAGACCAGGTAAGGTTGATGGAGAGCATTCTCAAGGCGGACAAGAAGCAATCCAAGCTGGGTGAAGGTGCCCCCCCCATGGACAAAAGAGAGACGGTGGTGAAGCTGGCCCACCTGGGCTGGAGCCCTGTGGAGATCGCCCGTACGACCAAGTTGAGCCGCGGCGAGGTGGAGCTCATCCTCGAGCTGGCGCCCAACAAATAGGGATGGAGAGCCCATGGCCTGAAACCTCGGGAATCGTATACGATGCACTGAATCAATATGGACTTCATCCCGGACAATCTGATTGTTCAGTTGCTGGTCCTGGGGGCTAGCTTCTTTATCATCTCCAAAGCCGCCGACTTTCTGGTAGACGGGGCTGTAGGCATTGCCTATAAGCTGAACGTGCCTAAAATCGTTATCGGCGTTATCCTGGTGGGCTTCGCCACTACCTCTCCCGAGTTCACTGTTTCGGTGCTATCGGCCGTCCGGGGGTTTCCTGAAATCGCTCTGGGCAACGCAGTGGGGTCGGTGATCGTGGACGACGCCTTAGCCCTGGCCCTGGCAATCGTGGTGGCGCCGAAGGCGATCGAGGTCGAAAAACGATCTCTGCGGTTGTTCGGGCTGTTTCTCATCGGTATCGACATTCTGACCTTCGCCTTGAGTCTGAACGGTATGATCAGCCGCTGGGAGGGTTTGATCCTCTTGGCGATCCTGGGCACCTACCTTTTCTATGTGATCCATACCGAGAACCGCAAGCGTAAAGTTTCTCCGGCAGTTAATGCAGAGCTGGCCGTGCATATCAAGGGAGGGGGCGTAGGGCTTCAGCTCCTACGCTTTTTTATTGGCGTTATCGGTGTGGTTGTGGCCAGCGAGTTTCTCATCGATTCGGCTGTCTTTCTCGCCAAGTATTTCGGTGCTTCCGAAGCCGTGATCGGGCTGACCCTGGTAGCGATCGGCACCTCTATCCCGGAGATCGTCACCTGTGTCGTGGCCGGCCGCAAGGGCCATGGCGATCTGGCCCTCGGCGACATTATCGGCGCCGACATCCTCAACGTTCTTTGGATTATAGGGGCGGCATCGGTAGCCAATCCGATCGTTGTCCAGCAGCGGGTCATCCTGTTTGCCTTCCCCTGGATGCTGGGGGTGGTCTCTGTAATGCTGCTGTTCGCCCGTCTGGGTTACACTCTTCAGCGCTGGAAAGGCTATGTTCTCATGATTCTATATTCAATATATATAACTATCTCCATAGTTAAGTTTTATATCGGCTCCTGAAAGCCAAAAAAAACTTGACAGGCCATCGAGGAGCTTATTATTTTATCTTCGGGTAACTATTTGAAAAAATCGAAACAAGCGGTGTATCTATTCTCGCAGAGGTCTGCGGATTTCGGACTGAGGGTAGGAAATTAGAAGAGCGAGAAGAAAGAATGTCTGATAACGACCTGAAGCAGGAATCGAGGAAAGCAGCGCAGGCGGCCAAAGCCGGCGGGCAGACCAGCAAGTCTGATAGGCGCTCCGAGGCCATGGCGCAGGACCAGGCACAGGAAAAAAAGGCCGATAAACAACAGGTCAAGGCTCTGGTGGAGCAGCTCCAGGCCCGTATAAAGGAGCTTACGGACAAGGTAGCGGAGTTGGATGATCAGCTGCTCAGGAAGGCGGCCGAGTTTGAAAACTTTCGTAAGCGCATGTTCAGGGAGAGAGAAGAGGGCATAAAGTACGCCAACACCGCCCTCTTGAGTGACGTGCTGCCCATCATCGACGATTTCGAGAGGGCTATTCAATCCGCCGGCGAATCGCGGGATTTCGACGCCTTTCACACGGGAGTGTCGATGATCGAGAAGCAGCTGGTCAGTATACTGGAGCGGAACTGGGGCCTTAAGCGCTTCTCAGCGGGCGGCGAGCTCTTCGATCCGGAAAAGCATGAGGCTATCGCCGTGCAGGAGACCGGGGGAAACGATCCCCCGGTTGTGGTGGAGGAATATCAGAAAGGATACCTCCTTCATGACAGGGTTCTGAGACCTGCGAAAGTAAAAGTCGCCAAGCCGGTGTCTCCGCAAGAGGCCGGGGGCAGCGATTCTAGCCAGCAAGAAGGAGTAACAGATGGGCAAGATAATAGGAATTGATCTGGGAACAACAAACTCATGCGTAGCCGTAATGGAAGGGGGAGAGCCGGTCGTAGTTCAGAACTCCGAAGGGCAGCGAACCACCCCATCGATCGTTGCTTTCACTTCCAAGGGAGAGCGTCTGGTCGGTCAGCCCGCCAAAAACCAGATGATCACCAATCCCGAGAATACGGTTTACTCGATAAAGCGTTTCATGGGCCGCCGCTACAACGAGGTTCCGGAAGAGATCAAGATGGTGCCCTACACGGTATCGGATACCGGTAACGGGGTTGCCGTCGCCATCCAGGACAAGAAATACACTCCACCTGAAATTTCAGCCGCCATCTTGCAGAAGATGAGGAAGACCGCCGAAGACTACCTCGGGGAGACGGTCAACGAGGCTGTGATCACGGTACCCGCCTATTTCAATGACGCCCAGCGACAAGCTACCAAAGATGCCGGCCGAATCGCCGGTCTGGACGTGAAGAGAATCGTGAACGAGCCCACCGCCGCCTCCCTGGCCTACGGGCTGGACAAAGGCGATAAAGAGCAGCGGATCGCCGTGTACGATTTGGGCGGCGGCACCTTCGACATTTCTATTCTCGAGCTCGGCGAGGGGGTTTTCGAGGTCAAGTCTACCAACGGTGACACGCATTTGGGAGGAGACAACTTCGACCACAGAGTCATCGACTGGCTGGTGGACAACTTCAAAAAGGACTATGGCATCGATCTTTCCCAGGACAGAATGGCCCTGCAGCGCCTGCGGGATGCCGCCGAGAAGGCCAAGATCGAGCTGTCCAGCACTCAAACAACGGACATCAATCTGCCCTTTATCACCGCCGATTCTTCCGGCCCCAAACACCTGCAGTACACCCTGACCAGGGCCAAGTTCGAGCAGATGATCGAGGACCTGCTCGAGAAGACGAAGGGACCTTGCAGGCAGGCCATGAGCGATGCCAACGTCAAACCGGCCGATATCGACGAGGTCATCCTGGTAGGGGGGTCCACCCGCATCCCGGCGGTGCAGAAGCTGGTAAAGGAGTTGTTCGAGAAGGAGCCCCATAAGGGAGTCAACCCGGACGAAGTAGTAGCCGTGGGAGCCGCGATCCAGGGTGGAATCCTCGGCGGGGACGTCAAGAACGTGCTTCTGCTGGACGTGACTCCTCTGTCACTGGGAATCGAGACATTGGGCGGGGTATTCACCAAGCTCATCGAGCGCAACACCACCATCCCCACCCGCAAGAGCCAGATCTTTTCCACCGCTGCGGACAATCAAACCGCCGTCTCGATCCACGTTCTTCAGGGAGAGCGGGAGATGGCCGCTCAGAACCGCACTCTGGGCCGTTTCGACCTGGTTGGGATTCCGCCGGCGCCGAGAGGGGTGCCGCAGATCGAGGTAACCTTCGACATCGACGCCAATGGCATCGTGCATGTTTCGGCCAAGGATCTCGGTACCGGTAAAGAGCAGAAGATCCGTATCGAGTCCTCTTCGGGGATTTCCGATGAAGAGATCAAGAGAATGGTCAAGGAGGCGGAAGCCCATGCCCAGGAGGACAGGGAAGAGCGTTCACGTGCCGAGGCGAGGAACGAGGCCGATAATCTGATCTACACCACGGAGAAATCTCTCCGCGACTACGGGGAGAAGATCACCGACGGCGACCGCAAGAGCATCGAGTCCGCCGTGGCCGAGCTGCGCAAGGCCATGGAAGCCAATAACACCGAGCAGATGAAGAAGAAGACCGAGGAGCTGAAGCAGGCCGCCTACAAGCTGGCCGAGGAGGTCTATAAGGCTAGCGCGGCCCAGGGCGCAGCTGCCCAAGGCAAAGCTGCTTCCGGCCAGGAGGCCGGTTCAACCGGTGAAGGCCAGAGGAGCGAAGAGTCGGGCGAAACCGTCGAGGATGCGGACTACGAAGTGGTGGACGATGAGGATACGAAAAACAAGTAAAGACTGTAACCCTTGGCAAAGCGAGATTACTACGAGGTCCTCGGTGTAAATCGGGGGGCTTCGAACGAAGAGATCAAGAAGGCCTACCGCCGGCTGGCCGTCCAAAACCATCCCGATCGCAATCCCGGTGACAAGGAGGCTGAAGAGAGATTCAAGGAAGCAACCGAGGCCTACGAGGTGCTCGCTGACGCTAAGAAGCGCCAGGCCTACGACCAGTTCGGATTCGCCGGGCTGGAAGGCATGGGCTTCGGTGCTCACGATTTCTCTTCCGTGTTCCGCGAATTCGAAGACATCTTCGATGGATTCAATTTCACAGGGTTTTTCGACAGCTTTTTTGGAGGCGCGGGCCGCTCCCGCAGGAGGACGGATCGCAGCGCCGCTCGCCGAGGAGCCGATCTGCGCTACGAGCTGGAGATCCCCTTCGTGGATGCTGTGTTCGGCAAGAAGGAAGAAGTCACCTTCACCCGCAACGAAAGCTGCGAAGACTGCCGCGGAAGCGGAGCGGACAAGGGCAGCGGCAAGAAGGTATGTCCCTCCTGTGGCGGTACCGGTCAGATACGACGCAGCTCCGGCTTCTTCTCCATAGCAACGACCTGCCCGACCTGTAACGGAGAAGGGGAGATAATCGAACGGCCCTGTTCGGTCTGCGGTGGCAGGGGCCTGGTCACCAGAAAGCGGACCATCAAGATCACCATCCCTGCAGGTATAGAGAGTGGGAAACGGATCAGCATACCGGGACAGGGCGATGGGGGCCTGAACGGGGGGCCTCCTGGAGACCTGTACGTGTATGTCCGGGTATTGGCTCACGAGTACTACGAACGGGATGGAAACGACCTGTACTGTGTTATTCCCATCTCTTTGACCCAGGCTACCCTGGGAGCGGAAATTCTGGTGTCCACCCTGGAAAACTCGAGGAAGGTAAAGGTGAAGATCCCGCCGGGAACCCAAAACGGCAAAGTGCTTAGATTGAAGAACGAAGGAGTGCCCTATCTGCACAATCCCGACCGGCGGGGCGATCTGTATATCAAGATACTGGTTCAGATTCCTACCAAGATTTCCAGCAGAGCCCGTTCCCTGCTCGAGGAGCTGGCAACGATTACCGGCGAACAGAGCAATCCCAAACCAATACGGTTGTCAGATTTGAAATAGGCGGTTACAATTCGCCTCTATTGAGATGATCTCCCCGTACGCCTTCATCAAGGCCATGTCAATCGGGCTGGCCGCTTTTGAGCTGCTGCTATTGGCCCTGCGCTTTGTCCATGCTGCGAGCAAGGTAGAACTGCTCTGGTTTGCTCTGGTTCTCCTGCTGGCAACAGCGACGGGCTATATGCCCTTCACCGAGCTTTCCCTGGGATTGTACCTGCTGGCCGTACTTTGGGCGGCGGGCATGTACGTCTCCTACCTGACCGTGGGCACAAGGACCTGGATCTGGCAGGCGGCGATAGCGGCCATGCTGCTGGTGGTTGCCCTGGTACGGTTGATAGGTCTGGCTGAAACCCTACCCTTCTACCTGTTGTTTTTCTTTTTCTTTTCGCTTCTGAGCCTCTACCCCCTGGTACTGCTGGTCAGACTGTACAAGGGCAATCGCCATCCCCTTCTGCTCTTTTATGCGATTGCCATGGCCCTGATGCTGGCGGCCATGGGTTATGATTTTCTATCCCTCGGCACCGCCCTTCCCTGGTTGGAGTCCGGCGTATTCGCCGGTCTGTTCTATCTCGTTGCCAGCGGGCTCCTTTTGGCTCAGGAATCATACCTCCAGGGGATGAGCTGGCACAGCCTGCAGATTCGCCTGGGGGCTCAAGAGAAAAGACTGCGCCAGGCCTACTCCCGTCTGATCCAGACCGAGAACACACTTCTTCTTCAGGACCGATTGATCCTCACCGGAGTGCTGGCAGCGGGAGCGGCACATGAGTTCAAAAACACCATAGCTTCGATCCAGACCAGCGCCGGCTTCGGTTTGAAAAAAGACACAAAGCAGGCGATGCATCAGGCCCTTCAACTTGTTCTCGAACAAGCCCAATGTGGACGGCAGGCGGTCACGGATTTTTTGGATCACTTGCTGCAGCGGGGCCGGGAACGGCCGGGAATCGTTTCCCTGAAAGATGACCTGCAAGGCCTGCTGGGATTGGCCAGAACGAGCTGCCGCCGCGAAGGGGTCCACCTGGCCGTCGAGATAGCCGGGGAGTTGAAGCTTCAGGTCAGGCGGGGAGAGTTGGAGCAGGTTCTGTTGAACCTGATACGCAACGCCTTGGATAGTATTCGCGAGAAAGGCCTGGATGCCGCGGGGAATAGACACATCAAAATCAAAGCGTATGATGCAGAAAGTACGGTAGTGCTGGATGTTATGGATTCCGGCGGCGGCGTGCCGGAGGAACTGCAAAACCAGATATTCGAGCTGTCCTTCTCGGAGAAGCGCTCCACGGGTCTGGGGCTTTTTCTGACCAGAGCACTGGTGGAGCGCAACGGCGGCAGCCTGACTTATGTACCGCTGGCCGACGGGAGCTGCTTTCACGCTGTATTTCCCGCTGTTTGACAGCGGACTCCCGCCTCCTGCCAGCGGCAATGTACTCCGACACTCTCCTCCTTGATTCGAAAGCCGCAGAGATACTATTCTACTTTTGCTCATCCTGGGGCGCCGCTTTATTACGAGCAGGAGGAAAGCTTGAGGCGATGACGGTTCTGGTGATCAACCCCGGTTCCACATCAACCAGACTTGCCCTGTATGGTAAGACAGGAGACCTGTTCACCGAACGGGTGGCTCACAACAGCGCCGAGCTCGCTCGGTTCCCCACGGTAAGCGATCAGCTCGAGTTCCGAAAGCAGGTGATCCTGGAACTTCTTCACAGCCGCTGCGAGTTCGTGCTTCAGGAGGTATCCGCCGTCATCGGCAGGGGGGGATTGCTGCATCCTTTGCCGGGAGGAGTCTACAGGGTAAACCAGGCGATGAAAGAAGATCTGGCCAGCGCCCGTTACGGAAGCCACGCTTCGAATCTTGGCGGACTGCTGGCCGATCTGCTGGCTGCGGAGTTAGGGGTCGAGGCCTTTATTGCCGACCCGGTGGTTGTGGATGAGCTCGGTCCTCTGGCCCGCTACTCCGGATTGCCCGAGATCTCGCGGAAGTCCATATTCCATGCTTTGAATCAGAAGTCCACGGCGAAGAAGGCGGCGGTCCGGCTCGGAAAGGAGTATAGCAAATGCAACCTGATCGTCGCCCATTTAGGAGGCGGAACCTCGGTGGGCATTCATCAGCATGGCCGGGTCACGGATGTAAACAATGCCCTGGACGGTGACGGGCCCTTTTCCATCGAGAGAGCCGGGCAGCTACCCTCGGGCGACTGGATGCGCTATATTCTTACTCACAGCGAGGATGTACGGGGCCTGCAGAAGAAGCTGACCGGCCGGGGGGGAATCGTGGCCTATCTGGGATGCAATAACGCTCGACTGATCGAGCAGGCGATCGAAGCCTATTTGGGTGGAAGCGAGCCCGAAGGCTCTCTGGATGGCAAGAGATGCCTGGAGGTCGTTCGAGCTATGTGCTATCAGATAGCCAAGCAGATATGTTCACTGGCCGCGGTGGTAGCAGGAGAGCTGGACGCCGTAGTTTTGACCGGAGGGCTGGTCCATAACCGGCGTATTGTGGAGGAAATCGGCAGCAGGGTCCGTTTTCTGGCTCCGTTGCTGGTATTCCCCGGTGAAAACGAGATGGAAGCGCTGGCCACTGCGGCCATGGAAGCTGTCAAGGGAATGGAGCCGGTCCTGGAGTACCGCTCCTGAAACTCAAGCTCGCAAAGTGCTTTAGTTTTACATGTGGCGGTGTCGAAGAAAAAACGTATGAAGAATGCTCTAATCATGGCTCTGTACGTATTGTACTCCGTGGGATTGCTAGTTGCTTCTCCCGGTCAGGCCATTGATTCCAACCAGGATGGCGAGCCGGACCAGTGGTATGAGGTAGTGGAGGGTCACATCAAACAGGTGAGTATGGACAGCAACTTCGACTCCCGGATCGACTACAAAGTGCTATATGACCCGAAGCACCGCAAAGTTTACGAGGAGATGGATTTCAACTTTGACGGGGAAATGGACGATTTCTATTTCTTCGACGAGGGGAAGCTTATTCGTCAGGAGATCGACAGCAACTTCGACGGACAGGTCGACATATGGGTCTATCTGGACGGGCTTTACATCCTAAAATACGAAATGGACAGTGACTTCGATGGAGCCGTAGACGTGGTGAAAGACTACCAGCAGTAGCGCATGATCGTCTGTGGTTATCATGCGGTGGAGGAAAGCCTGCGTGCAGGATCAAAAGGGTCTTTGCTGATATCGCGTAGCGGCTCGCGCAGCCAGGCCCTGAAAATATTGGCAGCCCGGCATAAGATCCCCGTTCAAAATGTTACGGCTGCGGAGCTAACCCGCCTCTGCGGTCACGACCAGCATCAGGGTGCAGCCCTTGTTCTGGAGAGCGAGAAGCGTCCTCAGAGGCGCAACCTGAGGGAGGCTCTCGCTTCTCTGTCCAGCCCCGCATCACTGGTGCTCCTCCTGGATGAGCTGAACGACCCCCACAATCTCGGCGCAATTTTACGTTCGGCTGATCAGTTCGCCGTGGATCTGGTGATTACCGCCACGCGTCGAAGCGTCTCCGAAACCCCCGCGGTGCTGAAGACCTCAGCGGGAGCCAGCCGCTATGTGGAACTGCTTACGGTGCCGAACCTGGTGCAGGCGATCGCTTGCTGCAAACGTGAGCGTTTCTGGGTCTACGGAGCGGATACGGAAGGTGAAAATCTGGGAGCCGGGACCTTTCAAGGCCGGGTTGCCCTGGTCATGGGCGGTGAGCAGAAAGGCTTGAGACGACTGGTCCGGGAGAGCTGCGACCTGCTGGTACGTATTCCCGCTCGAGGTCACGTGAACTCCTTCAATGTCTCCGTGGCGGCGGGTATTCTGTTGTACGAAGTGCGCAGACAGCAGGGATTCCCTGAACTTTAGGCCCCCACTCCCCCCGTGTCCATGGTTAGTTGCTTGATGGTGGTGAAGTTCTTCATGATCTTGGTGAACAGGTAGAGGTTGTCATAACCGCGGGAAAGAAGATTCAAGTACTCCTGGGTTTTTTTCCCCGAGAGAAATTTGATGTTCTGGATCTGGGCAGGAGTCTTTTGTTTGGCATCGTTCAGTATTTCCAGGAGAATCACACAGAGATTGTAAAAGCAGTTGGCGCCCTCGTTGACCAGTTTTCTTGACTCCTCGTCTATCGTTTCCAATACCGAAGCCACCATGCTGTGAACAGGTTTTCCCTTATCGAGCAGCTCTATGTATTTGGGCAGCTTTGTGACTGATTGAGGGCCCGAGCCGTGGAGCCATTCCTCAAATTGTTGGATTTTCCCCATCATTGCTTCGCACTGGAAAAAGGTGTTCGTGAACATGTTCTGAAAGATCTTGTTCTCGAACTTCCCTTCCACGATCAGGCGTTTCAGGTTGTCCTTAAGCTCCCGTTCGAAATGCCCCCGGCTGTAGCTCTTTAGAATGCGTAGAGGCCTGATGTTAGAGAATCCGTCGAATTCCCTCTCTTGAAGGGTCTGGTCGATATCCTCCCTGTAGCCCTCGATTTCCAGAAGCAGGGCATTGGGGAACAGCCGCCTCAAGTCTTCCGCCACCGACCGTTCCCGTAACACCACCTCGATTCGATCTTTACTCCTCTGATAACCGATCTGCAGCCGGTTCTTGAAGGCTTCGAGAAATGTGCTCTCTTCCTGGATGGTTTGAGGAACGAAGTGAGGTTCTTTCTGGATCAACCGTAGCAGGGCCAGGATCGTCTCTGACCTGAACTTTTCGGATACCAGGTCCTTCAGCCGGTTCAGGACTTTTTTCATTCTATCCTTGGCCGCCTCCGATCGGTCTCCGGTCAGACGCTCCAGCAGGAAGCTCAAGTTATTTTCCACGCCTTCCGAGAGCTCCAACCCGGCCAGTATGAAATAGAAATCCAGCAGCGCCTGGAGGGCTTCCTCTCCGCGCACAGCCCGGAACTCAGCCGGATCGGCGGTGTCGAGGGAACGGAGGGCCGGATCGAAGAGGCGCAGCAGGGGCAGAAAGTCGTGCTGGCTCAAGGCAACCAGCCTGTCCGTGGCCGTGTAGGAGCGCTCGAAACCGTACAACTCACTACCGTCCAGGGCTTTCATGAGCTCTTCGAGCTCTTTGTCGGCTCCGGCGAGCTCCTCTACGGGATCCGAAGCCTCCAACACCCTGTCCTTGAGAGCGGTCTGCAATAAGGATGTATACAAGTCCTGCAGCTCCGCCGGCAGGCGGGCCAAGACCAGGTAGTCCTTGTAGCGCTGGGCAAGTTTTGGATCGGGATTGCAGGTGGTTTTCTCGAATACTTCCCGAAGAGGACGAAGCAAAAAAGCCAACCTGAGAACTTCGGCGGCGAACTCCGGCTGAAGCTGCTGGGAGGAGCGGCGATAATAGAGAGGTCTTACCTGTCGCAGCTCGTCGTACATGTCCCGTAGCCGGCGCCGCTTTTGCAGCTCGTAGGGATCACGGATGAAAAAAGCAGTAATCAGGTCTTGAAGATAGTCCAGAAAGCCGGCCATTTCGCTCCATTATAATCAAAAACCGTGCTACATCATACCTTGCTGCCCGAGAAATTCCGCCGCCAGACGTCTGTAGTCCTCGACGCACCTGGCCCGCACGGCCTGAGAGCGCAGTGCGGCGCCGCCGGGAATACCTTTGCTGTAGTGACAAAACTGCTTACGCATGTCTCTGCAGGCACGCTCTTCTCCCTTAAAAGCGACGGCCAGTTCGAGCTGTTTAAGGGCGGTTCTCAACTTTTGCTGCACTGTAGGCAGGCTGGTGGAAGGGCTTCCTGAGAGGAGATTTATCGTCTGGGTAAAGATGAAGGGATTACCGAGTGCGCCACGAGCGAACATGAGGCCATCGCAGCCGGTCTCCAGGAGCATAGTACGGGCATCTTCAGCAGTGAACAGATCTCCGGAGCCGACAACCGTCAGGCGGCTATGCTGTTTCAAGGCGCGCAGATGCGAAAGATGAGCCCGTTCAGAAAACCCCTCGCTTCGCGTCCTGGGGTGCAGGCAGACCAGCACCGCTCCTCCCTGCTCGGCGCAGTCGGCGGTTTCCAGGTAGTTTAGGCTGTTTTGATCCCATCCGGACCTGAGCTTCACCGAGACCGGAACGTCGGTCTCCCCGCACATCGCACGGACCAGGGCGGTGATCTTGCCAGGCTCCCGCAACAGCGCCGCGCCGGCGCCGCTTTTGAGTATTTTGGGGACCGAGCAACCGCAGTTCAGATCGTATAGTGACGGATTGTACCTTTGCAGCCTTCGCACAGCCCGGGCGGCGGCGGCGGGGTGGGCCCCGAAGATCTGAACGGCAAGCAGCCTCTCGCTGTCCGAGCGGGCGAGCAGATCGAGGGTGCGGGGATTGTTCCTGACCACACCTTCTACCGAGATCATTTCGGTGTAGCAGAGGGAAGCTCCCCAATCCGTACAGACCGATCGAAAAGCCGCATCGGAATAGCCGGCCATTGGAGCCAGAAAGAGATTCCCCGGTATCGTGAGTCCGGGTAGCTGGATCTCGTGCAGCAATGGATATAGACCCTTTGAAGTGTGCTGGCGAGGATTCAGTGCTCCAAACCGAAGATGGTCAGGCTGTTCTGGTAGAGACGTTCAGCCATCTCCTCGACGGGCGTATCCCTCAGCTCGGCAACGAAAGCCGCCGTTTCCTTCAAATACGAAGGCTTGTTCCTCTTTCCCCGGTAAGCTGCGGGTACCATAAAAGGAGATTCGCTTTCAATCAGCATACGTTCCGGCGGAATCTGTCTGGCGGTCTCGTGCAGGTTGCGGGCGTTGCGGTAGGTAACGTTTCCGGCAAAAGAGATGTAGAGGTTCAGCTCCAGTGCACGTTCGGCGTAGGCATAATCCTCGGAGTAACAGTGCAGAATTCCCCCGCGGTCGGGCAGACGTTCTTTAAGGATCTCCAGAACATCACTGCCGGCTTCCCGGTTGTGAATGATGACCGGTAGATTGAGCTTCTGAGCCAGATCGAGCTGGCGAATGAACAGCTCGACCTGGGAGTCCCGATCGCCGAACTTGTGATAGTAATCCAGGCCGATCTCCCCGATGGCTACGACGCGTTCCCGCTTGCTGCCCTCGGCTATCTTGGCTTCCCAGTCATCTCCGGGACGAGATACTTCCGAAGGAGAGATACCTATGCTGTGGTAGATGTGCTCCTCGGTTTTGAGGTTCTGGTAGATCTGATAGAAATCCCTCAGGTTGTTGCAGATACTAACGATTCCGGAAACATCTTCCTGCTTGGCTTCCTGCACGACCATGAGCTGCTCGATAGGATCTTCTGTTATGAGACCGATATGTGCATGGGTATCGAAAAGTCGCATGTCTCTCCACTTTTGCTAAAAGGTTTCAGGATTGTGTGGCGTTTAATCCAGGCTTTGAGGATATCACGTAGCTCAAGGGTAGTCAATAATGATAGACCATAAATTGATTTGACAAATAGCTAGGCACATGGTAGTGTGTAGGCAGCCGTACCTTCGGCGGGTGCGAGGGAATACGCTGGTTCAGGCGCAAAATAGCTCATTCATTAAATAGAGTCTTGCAGTCGATCCTATAAGAGGGGAGAATCCGGTGTCACCGGCACATCAATATAAAAAGCTGGAAAACGAGATCGTCGACAGCCTGGGCAAAAGATTGCGCCTGCTCTGGCAGCGATTGCTGGCTTTCTTTAAAAAAGTGCACCAGAAGGGCAGGCAGCGCTTCACCGTCATGTTCATCCCCCATTCCGAGAAGCGAATCTTTAATTTTCAGATCTCCGTTTTTACCCTAGTTTTTGTAGTTTTTCTGCTTTCGATCCTCCTGGTCGGCTTCATTGGCTTGACCACTCATTTCACCAGCACGAACGATCGGTTCCTGAAGATGTCGAAAAACTTCAATGCCAGCGAGGCCTCTCTGGAGAGCTTCAAGGATGAAATCGTGGATCTGCGCAGGGTAGTCAAGGATTTCAAGAGCCGCATGGAAGGTGTGCTGAACGAGATCGGTACCGAGGGCGGCAAGAACTATTTAGAGCAGGGTGTCGGCGGGGACCTTTCCTCCCTGGTCAGCCTGGAGGACGTGGAGATGGGAGATCTCCGCGACCTGAGCGATCTAATCAGTCTGCGTACTTATCTGGAGAACTCCGTCGAACCTCTGGGCGAGATCCACGAGGTTTTAGAGGCTCAGCGGGAGCTCCTCGTCGACATCCCCACTTTGTGGCCCCTGAAGGGAGTGCGCGGGAACGTGACCAATTGCTTCGGCCCGGCCAGACACCCCTTCACGGGAGGCTGGTACCTGCACAAGGGGATCGACATCGCCTGGGGCATCGGCGTACCCATCGTGGCCACGGCCAACGGCAAGGTGCAAAAGATCGACAACGATCCCATGGGTTTGGGCTGGTACGTTGTGTTGCGGCACAACTACGGCTTCCACACCCGCTACGGCCATCTAAACCGGATCATCGTGCAGAAAGGGCAGGAGGTGAGACGGGGACAGGTCATCGGCTACATGGGTAACTCCGGCCTGTCCACTGGCCCGCACCTGCATTACGAGGTATGGATTGGAACCCAGGTCGTAGATCCAGAGCAGTTCCTCAGCATCCGCAGTCCGCTGATCAGAAAAACTGTCACCGCGGGTAGATAGGAAATCCCGATGAGCGATGTCCAGATACCCGGCGGGCCCTACATCAATTCCATCATAGGCGAAGGTACGCGGTTCAACGGGGAGTTCGATCTTAACGGGTTGCTGCGCATCGACGGCGATTTCTGCGGGACCGTGCGCACCGAGGGCAAGGTCCTGGTGGGAAAAAACGGTAGGGCCGAGTGTACGGTATACGCAGGCACGGTGGTGGTAGGCGGAATCGTGAGGGGCAACATCTTTGCCACCGAGAAGGTGGTAATACTATCCACCGGCATTGTACTAGGCAATGTCCACAGTCCTCGCTTAATAGTCGAGGAAGGGGTCATTTTTAACGGTACCGCCAAGATCATCCGCGAGCATAAGCCGGCGAAGCCTTCGCCGGCCAGGGTGCTGGAGAGCGGGAAGCAGGAAGAGCTGGAATCCTTTGCACCGCCGGAGGGTGGGGAAAACCAGGCGGAGGAGGCCGAAAAGAAGGTTGTTTCCTCACCCGGCCGTTCAGGGTAAGAGCAAAAGGCGAGTATGGGTTGTTGGAACGTAGGTGGGGTATAGGCATGGAAAGTATCAATTCCGTGGACGGCTCCCGTTTTTCAGAGCGCTCCCGCCGCAAGAAAGCGAAAAAGAATAAAGGGCTAAAATCCCGTCATTTCGCCGCTGTCATCGACGAAGCCGGCCGCGATGAAGCTTCGTTCTTCGATATGGAGGCTGAAGACCATCATCGGCACAACCTCGAGCAGCTGCTCGACGAGGTGTACGAGAGCGGGGAGCAGCTTGTCGAAAACCAGAGTCTGGAAAACGTGAAGAGGTATCGCCGGACGGTGCGGGAGTTTCTCGACTACGTAGTCGAAAAGATGCTTACCCTGGAGCAGAAGACCTCGGGAGCCAATGTCCAGCGGCGTAAGCGCTTCACCCAGGTGAAAGTCATCGATGCCAGACTCGAGCGCCTGGTTGCTGCGGTAATGCAAAACCAGGGCAAGCAGCTCGACCTGTTGGAACGGATCGAGGAGATCAACGGCCTCATCGTCGATCTGATAACCTGAAAAAGCTAGAGAGGGAAACATGGACGGGCAGCAGGCTGATTTGCAAACCCTCTATCGTGTAAAGATTCTTCACTGCAGTGCAACGGACCTGTATAGCTGTGAACACAGCCTGGAGTTGAAGCCGAAAGATCTGGTTATCGTTCCCACCCGCTATGGGCAGGAGCTGGGCTGTGTGCAGGGTATGGTGCGTGTTTGCGATGCAGACGGGAAAGAGGCCCAGAAAATCACGCGCAGGGCATCCAGGGAAGATTGGGAGAGCTACGAGCAGAACAAGGGCAGGGAAGGTGAGGCCTTCAAGACCTGCCAGCACAAGATCGCCGAACACGGGCTGGATATGAAACTGGTCAGTGCTCATTATCTTATCGACGGCTCTAAGATCCTCTTCTACTTTACAGCCGAGAACCGGGTGGACTTCAGACAGCTGGTAAAGGACCTGGTCGGCATCTTCAAGACCCGCATTGAGCTGCGACAGATAGGGGTCCGAGACGAGGCTCGGGTTGTGGGCGGCGTCGGCGTCTGCGGCCGTACCTTCTGCTGTCACGGCATCACCGACAAGCTGCATGCCGTATCGATCAAGATGGCCAAGGAGCAGAACCTGACCCTGAACTCTATGAAGATATCCGGTCCCTGCGGACGCCTGCTGTGCTGTCTGGCCTACGAGTACGAAACCTACAGGGACATCCGTAAGACTCTTCCTCCCGAAGGCCTCCGTCTCAGAACCGGGGAAGGGATGTTCAAGGTTGTCGATGTGAACATCTTTACGAGGCAGATCAAGATGGAAGGAGAAAACGGAACCACGAAGTTCCTGGACTTTCAGAGCTTTTCCTACGATTCCAAGCGTGAGCAGTGGCAGATTCGCGAAAGCTGAGCAGTCTCGCCAAGCCGGCGCCCGACATCCGGGAGAATATCGCGGGACGCCGGCTTACCCTTCCTCGATTGGAAAATCAAGGAGCTGGCGTAGATCCCGAATCCGATAGGTAGGCCGCGGCTCCTGCCGAGGATACCGGGCTGTTCGGGGCGCATACCAGCAAGTATCCAGCCCTGCCTGATACCCTCCCCTGATGTCGGAGCTCGGGCTGTCGCCGACGCAGAGCACCGAATCGCCCGGGAGGCGCAACAGCCCCAGGGCCAGCCGAAAAATCGTCGGGTCAGGCTTGGAAATCCCGAGTTCCCCCGATATTAAGACGGACTTAAAGAACCGGCCGATCCCCGAGCGGGCGATTCTCCCTCTTTGGACCGTAGGAATGCCGTTGGAGACCAGGACCAGGGAAGTCCTGGAGGACAAACAGTGCAGCACCTGGAAGGCATGGGGCAACAGGTAGCCTTTCGAGCTCAAGCAGGCGATGTAGTCCTGTCCGAGCTTCTGTGGTTCTGCCGCTCGGCCGCCGCTTCGGGGTAAGGACTGGAGAAGCAGCCGGAAACGCTCTGTCCGTAGCTCGTCCTGGGAAACGGCGCCTTGTTCGAAAAGTCTCCAGAGCTGCTCGTTGATGGCATGATAAAGCTCGTAGCTCTCAGGCGGGCAGGAAGCATAGCCGTTTATTTTCAACGCTTCTTCCAAGGCTTCTCGCTCGGCACGGTTGAAGTCAAACAGCGTGTTGTCGGCGTCGAGGATAAAGCCCCTGTAGCTGCTCATCGGCGTCCTTTTTCCCCTCGAGGTACTTGACGAATCATTGAAAATGAGTATATTTCATCTGGTTTTTTGGTAGCGAAGTTTACCCTGTTTCTTGGTACGGACACAAGAAGCAGTTCGCTCATATCAAAGGTGGTTCGCCCGGAGGCAGCCAGCCTCGGGCAAGCTGCTTCAGAAAGCAGACAGTTAGTGAACCCGAAAGTAGTAAGGAGGAGCAAAAGCTATGGCTGAAATCAGCAAGAACGCTCGAGTGAACGTGGTTACACAGCAGTTTTTCTGCACCTGCGGCGGTGAGATCAAGATGAAGTCGGTCTTCGCCAACGGTAAGCTCAAGAACATCGCCGCCTGCAACAAGTGTAACCGTACCGAACGCCGGCCGAGCGATTTTAAATACTGAAAGCTGTCGGTTATTCGGCAAGCCTGGTATCCAGGAGATGGAGCCGCACCCGGTCATCTGATGATCGCGCGCGGCTTTCTTTTTTTCGGATGTTTACCGGGATCGCAGGCAGGGCTTTTCCGCCTGCCTATTTTTCGACTGCAGCCTGTAGATACTCACGCCACTGCCGGTTTTCAGGGGTGTCGAACACGATATAGTCGGTGTTGGTGCACACGCATAGAACGGTGCCGATCAGCGCGTCTACCACGGGGTTCGGCCGTGTTCTTTTCAGCCTCTCCAGGACCTCGGCCGGTCTCAGTGCCTTGCGAATCCAGGAGCGGGCCATGCCGGAATTGACCAGCGCTGATCTCCTGATATCTTTCCTGGCGAAAGTCACGTTTTCGGTGAGCTCCCCTCCGCCGGGCCTGGAAAACAGGGATTCTAGTATCGATTTACGTCCCTTCTTGGAGTACTCGTACACGAGATAGCTTGCCGAGGAGTAAAGAATCCCGTAGGTATCCTGGATACCGCGGTAGTAGGTGTGGGAGAGGGATTTCATGAGAATCGGCTCGCCCAGCTCCTGCTCTTTGTTTTGCCAGTACTGCTCTACTTCTGATTGCTTCTCCATAGCTTCACCTGTCGAGAAATTTCCTCATGGGATTTACGGACGATATCCTTGATCTCGGCGCGATCGTTCGTAGGAGGGTAGAGAGAAAGGAATTTCACCCGGTACCTGCAGTTGCGAAGGTTGGTCAGCAACCCTCTAATACGGGCGATGCGCAAACCCCCGTCTAACGCTACCGAGAGGACGGGCATAGAAACCTTATTTAGAATAGTACGAACCGCCGCGCTATGAAACGACCCGACTCGACCCGTTCGTGATCGGGTTCCTTCGGGAAATACGGTCGGACACACACCCTCACGGGAGTATTTCGCCAGTTTTATCAGCTCTTTGTGGGCTGAGCTGAACTCTCCCCTCCGGCTGATAAGGGCGTGCTTGCCCTTTCGCAGTGCAAAGGAGAACGAGGGCAGTCCCCGCGCGAGCTCGCTTTTGGCTACGAAACCCACAATACGAGGAGAAAAGACATAGGCCAGCACAGGAATGTCGGCCAGGCTCTGATGGTTGCTCAGAACCATAAACTGCCGGGGCAGCTTCCCGGCGATAGCCTCCTCGACTATGATCCGGAAGTCCGCGTAGATCTTCACTATGGCGATCAGGGTGCGCAGCCCTTTCTGCTGAACGCGGTTGAAACGCTGGAAATCTTCACGACCATAGCAGGAATAAGAGATACGCAGCCGTATATCCCACATCACCGTGACGAAGCCGATGCAGATGAGTGCAAGAGCCATCCCAATCACGGTACCCAGAGTAGCATGCTTTTTTCAATTGTGAAAAGGTGGATTATTCGCTATCATCGGAGTCTATGTGTGAGGAAGCCTTCCTCTACGGAAGCGTTTTGTTCTCCGGGGTTATCGTGGCGATTCATCTGGTATGTGCCATCGGAATTCTACTTAACCGACTGCGTGACCTGTTGCAGGCAGCGGGTGCTCGCCCGCCGATACCGCTGGCTGTTTCGGTGATCGTCGTGGCCAAGGACGAACAGAAGAACCTGCCCAGACTGCTGTCAGCCCTGGAGTCTCAGGATTTCCAGGATTTCGAGATTGTTCTGCTGAGCGACCGTTCGGTGGATCGAACCCTGGCGATCATGCAGGAGTTTCGCAGGAAACATGGAGATCGGATTAAAGTGATCGAAAACAGGGAAGATCCGGTGGACATGGGTCCAAAGCAGTTTGCCCTCGATATCGCCGTCTCGAGAGCCAGCGGCGATGTATTCGTGTTTACCGACGCCGATTGTGTGGTTCCCGCTTCCTGGGTGGCGAATTTGCTTCCCTATTTTCTCGATCCTCGCGTGGGGGTGGTGTTCGGACAGCTATCCCTGAGCCCCGCTCGGGGATTTTTCGGGGAATTTCAGGCTTTCGATCAGCCTCTTATCAACCAATGGAGCTCGGCCACGGCCGGATTGGGCCTGCCCGGGAGCTGCTTTGGGAACAACCTGGCTGCCCGCAGGGCCATGATCGATGCCATTGGAGGATTCCGGAGTCTCGGCTATACCCTCACCGAAGATGCCGCCCTGGCGGCCGCTGCAGGCAGAGAGAAATGGAAGGTCAGAGTGTCGACCAGGAAGGATACCATGATCGAGACCCTTCCACAGGAATCGTGGACGGATTTCATCAATCAGCACCTGCGCTGGAATAGCGGAGGCTTCTATCACCGGGATTTTTCCACCCGGCTGGGCTACCGGTTTATCACCCTGTTTCTCATCGCCAGTGTGCTGGCGGTTCCTGCCGCACTGTTTTTACCCGTCTTGTTCATACTCCCGGCTGCCTCTTTTTTCAGCGTCGGCCTCATGGCTTTTCTCGCTGGAATACTCTACCGGCGGGACAGGGCTGCTTATTTGCTTCGCCTGGTGCCCTATACCTGTTTCTTTATGGTGTTCTACAGCTTTGTCACTGTCTTAAGCATATTAAAGGTTCCTTTACGGTGGAAGGGAAACCGCTGGCGGGCCGTTCGGAGGCAACCGCCGGGCAGAGGAGAGTGAACTCAAGCCGGAGACGGGCCACGGGAAGCTCCACGGTCTAGGGACCCGGAAGCGGACAGCACTGGAGCCATCTATCGAGAATTGTCTGGAGTTCCCCCGGTCTCAGCACAGCGACCGGCTGGGAACCATCGAGCCATTGCTCCTTCACATACCCCCAGGAGGCGAGAAATCCGGTAATGGGGCCGTCCCTGAGTCCCTCCCCAACCAGGTAGTCGATCTGGTCGTCAATGAACACAGCCCGGCTCATGCCGCTGCGGGCCAGAGTCCTCATTATGGTCTGGGCCTTTCCGCTGCGGCCACAGCTCAGAATCCGTTGAGGATTGAAGCGAATCCCAACGGATCCCAGGATAGCCAGGATGTAGCTCGGTTCCTTGGTGGATAGTATGTAGAAGCACGGGTTTTTCGCCCATCGGGGCAAGAGCTTGCTCACGTGAGGGTAGATCTTGTTCAAAGCGATCCAGTATCCTTGCCGCGATTCCAGCATCTCTGACCGAGCTGAGTAAAAAAGCTCCCTGTAGAGGCTGATTCGTTCCTTACCCCTTTGTTCCAGCTCTCGATCGAACGCCTCCTGGGAATGAATCGGAGTACCGGCGGCGATGAGCTCCTGGACCAGGACGAAATCCTCTCCGGAACGTACGTACGGTCTGAGGAGGGAGAACTGCCTGAGCAAAGAGAAATCGACTGAGGCGGGAGTCTTTCGGAGATAAAGCCGGAAGTACGCCTCCCAAGAGCTTACCAGGCATTCGAGCAGGGAATCGCAGATTACCCCGTCGAAGTCCAGAAACACCAATCCTTCCATAATCGCTGCTAATTCTATATGCTATACCGTCATGAGCGCCAGAGCACGTAGGATCTTTGCTGTTTCTCTCCTGTTCGCACCTCTGTGTTCGTGTATCAGTACGATCCGCGGTCCGGAGCTAGCCCTGGAGTATTACAATCTCGGGAATGCCTACTACGAACTGGGCAGATACGACAAGGCTATACTTTTCTATGAAAAAGCGATTAGCATCGACCGTGAAAACAGGAAAGCCTACTATAACCTGGCCCTGGTTCTCATTGAAGCCGGCCGGGCAGCGGAGGCCGAGCCTGTGCTGCAGGACCTTTTAGTCCAGGATCCGGACAACCAGAGCTTGCAGGAAGCTTTGGCTTTTTCCTATTATGCACAGCAGAAAAACGAGCAAGCCATAGAGATCTACGAGCGGATAGTGGCGCGATCTCCGGAGAACAACAAGGCGCTGTACAACCTGGGGATAGTGTTGTGGAAACAGGACAAGCTGGAATCTGCTTTGGCTGCCTTCAGTGCGGTTCTAGAAAACGATCCGGAGGATCTCGAAGCGCTGTACAATCAGGGCAGGCTGTTCCTCGAGCTGAATCTACCCGAGCAGTCCGTCGAAGTCTTGGAGCGCTATCTACAGCAGCGCCCTGACGAGGCTGAGGCCTACAAGCTGCTGGGCGATGGGTATCGACTCCTTGAGCGCTACGATCGAGCCCTGGACGCGTATGCCGAGGCGCTGACCTATGACGAGGGGCTCGCCGAGGCTTGGTTCTACAGTGCTTTTATACGGCTTGCCAGGATCGAGGATCCTGATCGGGGCTTGACCGACCTGTCTCAGGCTTTGAGCGCCGGCTTCAAAGATGAAGAGAAACTGCGGGAGCTGCTGGACTCCCCGGATTTACTGGAAAGGGAGAGAGTAACAGCCCTGTTGGAGCGAAACGGACTTCTCCCCCCGGCCCTTCAGGAAGGCGGTGGGAGCTGACACAATTCAATTCCCCTCAGCCGGGAGGCTATTCCAGGATCTGCCGTATCTGCAGCAGGGACTCCTCGGGTGATTTCGAGGAGTCTATATTTCGTAGTAGACCTTGCTGGCGGTAATATTCGACGAGCGGCTCTGTCTGCTCCTTGTATACCCTCAACCGGTTTTTAATCGATTCGATCTTGTCGTCGTCCCGGATGTACAACTGCCCGCCGCAGTTGTCACAGATTCCTTCCACTTTAGGAGGCAGGTTGTCGACGTGGTAGATCGCACCGCAGGATCTGCAGACCCTTCGTCCGGATAGACGGCGAATGACCCTCTCGTCACTGATTTGGAAGTTGATGACCGCGTCGATCCTCTGGAAGCTGTCCAGGGCCTCGGCCTGCGCAACAGTGCGGGGAAAACCGTCGAGTATGAAGCCCTTTTGGGTGTCCGGTTTTGATAGCCGTTCCCTGACCAGCTCGACTGTCAGCGAGTCGGGAACCAGCTCTCCCTTGCTCATGATTTCCTGTACTTTCCTGCCGAGCTCGCTTCCCTGCTTGACAACCCACCGGAAGATATCGCCGGTGGAAATATGAGGGATTCCTTGCTCCTTGTGTAGCCGGGAGGCCAATGTGCCTTTACCGGCCCCCGGTGCGCCCAGGAAAATCAGATTCACATCAGCTCCTTTGCCAGTCTTCCGGCCGGTGTGGTCGCCTCGAAGCGGTTGATCCTGTATTGAATCGAGCAGTCCGGGCAGCAGTATTGTTCTAGATGCCCTTTTCCGATCTGAAAGTAGTGGCCGCAAGTCGTGCAGGCGAGAAACCGGTTAGAGCAATCCTCTGAGCAGTATCCCCCCTGGATAAGCTGCTCGGTGCTCAGATACCTGCCGCAGTTCCGGCAGCGGATGTATTCCATGGCCCCGGTTCTTTAAAGCTCCCCAACTCGCTTGCAGGCGGCATCGGCATCAATTTCGTTGCCATCTGCCGTCCTGTCAGCTATCTTAAATATAACACGGTTTTCCAGGCTTGAAAGGAGCAAAAAGATGAGTTTTTGGGAAAGAATGGAAGAGGTCGTCAACCAGGGTCTGGAGTCGTCTCGGGACATCCTGAGTAAAGCGAGAGAGAAGGCCAGGGATCTGGGGGAAAAGGGACTCCTGCATTATGAGATCATGCAGCTCGAAAGGCAGGCGGAGAAGAAGTTCAGCCAGTTGGGGGTGCGGGTCTATGAGGCGCTGGTTATTAAGAGCCGGGCGAGTGTAGGCAAGGCAAATGTCGAGGACCTGCTAAAAGACATCCTGGAGCTGAAGGAGCAAATCGAGGAAAAGGAGCAGGCCCTCAAGGAGCTTGGCAAACAGGTTTAGAGCGGCCGACTTCGGCTGCAGCGATTTTCCGCCTCCACTTGACCGGCCACGATTCGTTAGAGTATATTCCCTTTGCGTTTCGAAGATTACGGGAAGCCTGAAGAGGCGGAAGCTGGCAGACAGTTGAGGAGAAAAGATCTACGGGGGTATAGCTCAGTTGGCTAGAGCGATGGCTTTGCAAGCCATAGGTCTGGGGTTCAAATCCCCATACCTCCATCTTGACAAGAAGCGCGATTTCGAACAGGGTGCTTCCGGTTTTTGCCATTCGCCTCGCTTTTTTTAGCAAGAAGGAAAAATATATAACAGCAGTGATAATATTTTAACCAAAAGTTGTAACCAAGACCAACCAGAGTTGTTTGTAAATGTGAGGCAGTAAGAAAGCGGAATAACCTTCCGAGGGGCAAGTTTCACCTCCTTTCCTTGCCCTTTCACGCCTCAAAGCAGCATAGGGGATAGACTCGAGGGTCTATCCCCTTTTTTAGGCGCTCACTATTAAACTGAATAAACTCAGTGAACGCGTTCTATTTTTCCTTGACAACATCAAGAAGTTAAGATAGACTTCTTTTGTGATTCGTACCATAAGAGGGGCTCATAAATTTTTCAATCTACAGCGTAAAACACTTCTGATGAGAGATCGGGTGCCGAGTTTTCCTCGGCGCCGGGGATAGGTATATGATCTGTCCTGTCCTTCCTGATTATTCTCAATCTTACCCATCACGGTGGCCCAATCGATAACCGGAGAGGAGGTGAGATAGACAGGTCTTTGAGGTCGAGGGACACCAGTTATTAGCGGAGGTGTGGAATTTCGAGTCCAGGATTAAAGCGAAGGGTGTGTAACGACAAACTCTGAAAAAGGAGAGGAGAAGATGAAACAAATAAAATTCGGTGTTTGCATCATCTTGTTGGCTTGCTTCGTGGCTTTGCCGGTTATTGCCGGCGGCACGGTTGAAGAAAAGGACAAGATCGTCATCGGAGCGGCCAGATCGCTTTCGGGCCCTCTGGCTATAATTAACGAGGCGGCGTTTGGGCCGATTTTCAAGATGTGGGTCGACGAGGTCAATGCCGATGGCGGAATATTCATCAAGGAGTACAACAAGAAGCTGCCGATCGAGACGCTCATCTATGATGACAAGAGCGATATCGGCACTATGACCCGGCTCCTGGAGAAGCTGATCGTCGAAGACAAGGTCGACTTCGTTTTTCCCTCGGACAGCACCGCGATGCTTTTCGCCGCCGCTCCGGTAGCCAACAAGTACGGGTATATACTCATGGGAATGGAGGGCGGTGCCACCAAGATCAAGGAGATCATCAGCGGTCTGCCTTACTTCTTCAGCTGTCTGAGTTTCTCCGACCACTACCAGGTGCCGGTTCTAGCCGACCTTCTCGAGGATTGGGGCGTAAAGTCGGCGGCGATAGCCTTCATCGCCGATCTGCACGGTGTAGAGTACTCGGGAGTGGCTGTCCCGGAGCTGGCGCTGAAGGGGATCGATATCGTGATGACCAAGAGCGTTCCTCCCGGGATCAAAGACATGTCGCCTATTTTGAAGGAAGCCAAGGCGGCCAACGTGGACGCCTTCTTGATTTTCGCCTATCCCGACGAGAACATCCTGGCCACCAAACAGTCGATGGAGCTGGGCTTCAATCCCAAGGTCTTTCTGACCGGACCCGGCGCCAATTTCGGGTTCTTTCCGCAGATCTTCGGTCCGGCCGCCGAAGGCATAATGAGTTGGGGCGCCTGGAACAGGAAAAGCTCCCCCGAGCATAAAGAGTTCGCCGACAAGCTCGTCGCGCTCTACGGAGAGCAGGCGATCGACTGGTGGGGACACAATCTTTACTATGCCGGACTGCAGTTCTGGAAGCAGGCGGTGGAGAAGGCCGGCACTCTCGACCAGGCCAAGATCAGGGACATAATAGAGAACGAGAAGTTCGATACGATACTGGGACCGACCTGGTTTGACGAGAACCACCTGCTGGCCGTGGAGTGTCATACCGGAGAGGTGGGACAGTGGCAAAACGGGGTATTTGAGGTCATCGGCCCGCCGGAGAAAGCTACGGCGGAGCCCCTATATCCCAAGCCGGCGTGGCCGCAAATGTAGCCGCCTTACGGTGGACGAGCGGCTGAAGCAGTAACCAGCAGGCTGCCTCGGAGGTTGATTACTCCGCAGGCTGAAACAGCGGAGGTGTAACATCCGGAGTTTTTCGAGGCAGCCTGCACTATAATCGAAGCGTAATTTTTAGGCGTGCATCATGTTGGTGAAATTACTGGATATAGTTATCGGCGGTCTGCTGCTGGGCGGTATCTACGCCCTGATTGCCGTGGGACTGAGCCTGCAGTACGGCGTCGCTCGGGTGCTCAATGTGGCTCACGGCGAGTTCATCATGATCGGGGCGTTCGCCGCCTGGGTGCTGTACACGGGCTTGGGCATCAGCCCCCTGATCGCACTGGCGATTTGCGGTCCGGCAGGATTTGCTGTCGGATATGGGCTGCACAGGACCTTGTTCAAGCGCCTCAGAGTCACCTCGCCATCCCCGGCTGCCTTTCAAGGAAGCTCCATGCTGGCCTCTTTCGGGCTGTTGTTCATTATCCAGAACATAGCCCTGCTTATCTGGGGCGGCAGCCTGAGGGGCTACTCGTACATGTCGTTCCCGGTTAACTTCGGAGGAGCGATATTCGCCGCCAATCGCCTGGTGACCCTCCTGGTGGCTGTCGTGATAGCAGTAGCCTTCTATCTGTTCCTGATCTACACCCGCCTGGGAAAAGCGATCAGAGCAGCCGCGCAGGATCCGGAGGCCGCCGGCCTCATGGGGGTGAACATCGACCAGGTGCTGGCTCTGTGCTTCGGCTTTGGAACCCTGATGGCCGCCCTGGCCGGCATACTCATGAGCATGTGCTACACAATCACACCGACCATCGGTCTCGAGTATACGGTGATCGCCATCATCGTCGTGGTATTGGGCGGGCTGGGCAGCATCCCCGGCAGTTTTGTCGGAGGGCTCATCCTTGGTCTTATCGGCAGTATCGTGAGCTATATTCAACCGGGACTGTCACTGGTTGCCTACTACGTCATCTTCATGCTGCTGCTCCTGGTAAAGCCGAAAGGCATCTTTGGGAAGTAGAGAAATGAACATTACTATACCGGAAAACATCAAGAGATTACTGCTGCCGGCCGTGCTCGTCCTGATCCTGGCTCTGTTGGCCACCTTTCCCCTCTATACCTCGACGTACATCGAGATCCTGTTGACCAGCATCTTCATGTACGTCATCGTGACCGTGAGCTGGGTTATTTTTTCCGGTCCCACCGGATACATCTCGCTCGCACCTGCGGCGTTCTTCGGCCTGGGCATCTACACCTCCGCTGTGCTAGGCAAAGTGGTGCCCTTACCGATCGTTGTCGGAATAGCCGGTGTGGCCAGCTTTGGTCTCGCCCTTCTCGTGGGCGCCCTGACTCTGAGGCTGAGAGGCATATATTTCGCCATATTTACGTTCGGACTGGTTGAGCTCATCAAACATTTTGTTCTGTGGTGGGAGATCAACATAACGGGTACCCGCGGCAGATTCGTCGTGGTCGTTGGTTCCGTTACATCCTACTACTACATGCTGGTCGTCTTTGTAATACTTATGGTAGCCGTTTACTTCATTAGACGCTCGAAATACGGCCTCGCCCTGCAGAGCATCGGCGAGCAGGAGGAAGCGGCGGCGCATATAGGTATCGACGTGACCCGCTTGAAGACCGTTGCCTTCGCCGTGAGCGCCTTCTTTATGGGGGCAGCCGGGTCTATAATGGCGACCAGGTGGACCTACATCGATCCGGTTATCGCCTTCAACCCGATGTTTTCCTTCATGCCCGTTTTGATGGCTATTTTCGGCGGGATGGGGCGATTTTACGGTCCAATCCTGGGCGCCGTAATATTCGCCTACCTGGAAGAGATGCTGATAACCAAATTCCCGTACTACTACATGCTCATTTTCGGTACCGTGCTGGTGCTCGCTATCGTGTTCCTCCCCGATGGTTTGGTGGGATTGCTGGAAAAATGGCTGAAAGGAAAACGGTATGCGAATACTTGAAGGCGAGCGGGTAACTAAATACTTCGGCGGGCTGGCCGCCGTATCCAAAGTTGACTTCCATGTAGAACAAGGCGAAATCCTGGGGTTGATCGGTCCCAATGGGGCCGGCAAGACAACGCTGTTCAACCTGATCTCGGCCGCCGTGGTTCCGCAGTCGGGGCTCATCCGTTTCAAGGGCGAGCAGATCAACGGCTTGAAGCCGAACGAGGTCTGCAGGAAGGGTGTGGCCAGAACGTTCCAGTCGGTGGCGGTATTCGCCAATATGTCGGTTTTGAACAACGTTATGTTGGGATCGTTGTTCGGCACATCCGCCGATATCACCCCGGCAGAGGCCACGGCCGAGGCGATGGAGCTGTTGGATTTTATGGGCCTGGCCGCAGCGGCAGCGATGACCGTCCGCGATATCACGCTGGCGAATCAGAAGCGAGTCGAGGTAGCCAGGGCTCTGGCTACCAAGCCGGAGCTGTTGCTGCTCGATGAGTTGATAGCCGGTCTCAATCCGACCGAGACCTCCGAGGTCATGGAGCTGGTTACCCGAGTGCGAGAAAAGGGGATCACCATCGTCATTATCGAGCACGTGATGAAGGCGATTATGAGCATCTGCGGCCGGATTATGGTGCTGCATCACGGGGAGAAGATCGCCGACGGTAAGCCACGGGAGATCGCCAAGAGCAAGAAGGTAGTAGAGGTCTACTTGGGGGAGCAGGCTGATGCTTAGTGTAAGCAATCTGGAGACCTTTTACGGTAAGGTTAAGGCCCTGTGGGGCGTTTCCTTACAGGTCGAGGAAAAAGAAATCGTTGCTTTGATCGGCGCCAACGGAGCCGGTAAGACCACATTGGTCAATACCCTCTCCGGCGTGCTTCGTCCCGCCGCTGGTGAGGTTCGCTTTCTCGGCACAAGGATTGACGGCTTGGCGCCGCACGCCATCGCCGAGTTGGGCGTTTCCCACGTACCGGAGGGCGGCAGGATTTTCCCCGATATGACGGTGCGCGAGAACCTGGAAATGGGCGCCTATCCCCAGGAGGCCTGGAAGCGGCGGGAAGAGACATTTGAGCAGGTGTATCAGGTTTTCCCCAGGTTGAAAGAGAGGGAGGGTCAGATCGCCAGAACGTTGAGCGGCGGCGAAAAGCAAATGCTGGCTATGGGACGCGGTCTGATGTCGCGCCCGAAGCTGTGCCTGTTCGATGAGCCTTCCTACGGACTGGCGCCCATCCTGCTGTTGGAGCTTTTCCGCGTCATCAAGAGTCTGCCGGAGCAGGGACTCACGGTCTTCCTGATAGAGCAGAACGTCCGCAGTGCCCTGGAGATCGCCGACCGGGCTTACGTGATCGAAAACGGCTGCATCGTGTCGGAAGGAGAAAGCAGCAAGCTGCTTGAAAACAACCACATAAAAAAGGCGTATCTGGGATTATAGCCAACGATCTAGGCGATCGCAGGCGCTTCAGGCCGTGCTGTCGATGATGATCTCGGCGGCAAGTCTGGCCCCGATTCCCGGCAGCAGGCCGCACTTTTCAAACCCTTTGACCTCGGCGAAAGTCTTCATATTCTCCTGGCTGGCCGCAGGGTCCATATAACGTCCGAACACGACCTTTTCATGAATAGCGGGGCAGAGTACCGAACCCACCTCCTCTTCGAAACGGGGCATGAACCGCCGGGCGGCCATGATGGCCGCTCCGGCGGCGTCGTAGTTGGTGATGTCGTCGCTGCCGAAGTACAGCCCCAGGGCAATCAAGGCTCCGGTAACGCCCCCGCACATCCAGCCGGTTCCGCCGAAGCCGGGGAATGGCGACAGGGCTTTGACGATTTCCATATTCCCCAGGCCGAACTCCTCCAGCAGTGCAAGCGCGGTGCTCATGGCGCAATTGCGCGCCAGGACGTTGTATTCCTCGGCCCGCCGTTGAACGCGGTCCAGGATCTGCTGCTTGCCGGACAGCATTTGATTCCGGTCGAGTTTCTTGTCGGGGATTCCCTCCGCAGCCAGTTTTTTGTACCGGCTCTCAATGGCCGCCAGGTTCCAGGCTCTGTCCGCCAGTTCCTGCACTCTTGCCTTTAGTGCCTCGTAGTCCGCCATCTATTCCTCTCCTTACCTGCTATTGCCGCTTCCTGTCAGCCTGCTACAGGTGTAGATCGTATCTATCTCATTCTTACAGCCTGTGCTGTCTCAATTAAGCTATCCGCCCCCGATAGCCTGCAGGACGTTCAGCCGGGCTCCGGCCGGCAACGTCTCATCCGGCTTCAATATGCGGTTGTCCCTGCTAACCAGCGCCCCCTGGGATTTAGAGATTTCCAGATGGGCGAGAAGATCTTTGACTCTCGCCCCATCTGGAATCTCAACCTCAATACCGTGAGAATGTTCATAGTAGGGAAACTGCCGGCGTAGGGTCCCATATAACTTGACCTGCACCTTCATTCCATATTTTCTTTCAAAAGTCGAACGTGCTGTCCAGCTCCTCGTCACTGATGGTGTAGACCGTGTTATGAGGCGGGAGAGGCTCTTCATAGTAAAACTTCGGTAAGCGGTCGTCTTCCTTGGTAAATCCGGCCCTTCTATTGAACTCTCTCTCGGCCTTCAGCACCAGGATACCCATGCCCTCGGGAAAGTCTTCCGGCTCGAACGTGGTGCCGGTCTTGGCGCTCAGCGCCCGCCGGAACGCCTCGCCGGCTTCCGGACTCAGCAGGGCGACGCTAGCCATGAAGCACAGCCCGACGGTGTCGTAGGCGGCCATGGCGATCTGCAAAAATCTGGAGGTCTCGACCTGTCCTTCCTTTTTCAGCGGATCGAGCATCTGCTCCAAATAGGCCCCGACCAGGTTGCCGGCCGTGTGGTCGGCGCCCATGGGGCAGGTAGCAAAGGTTACGCCCTGGCCCAACATGGCCCGCGGATCGTAGGCGGCCACGCCCTGGCCCTTGACCGCTGGAACCCTGGCGTGGTTGAAATGCCGGCCGACCGCAACCGGACCACTTCCAAGAATCCTGCCGAACTCCGTGCCTTTGCCGATCTCTTCCACCATCTCGATGGCTGCTTTGCTGTCCCCGAAGCTCCTGTACCCGGCGTCCATGGCCACGGCAACGGCCACTCCCGTGCTCATGGTGTCGAGCCCCAGGTTGTCGCAAAGGTTGTCGAGCCTCGCGATCGTGTCCAGATCGACGATTCCGGTCATACCGCCCATCGACCAGATGGTTTCATATTCCAGGGAGCCGGTTACATACCTGCCACCGCTGTCCACGAATTCGTTGGAGCAGTGGATGATGCATTGGGAGCAGCCCACGTGGGTGGTATTTCCACCTCGTTTCTTGATAAGCTCGGCCATGGCCTCCCCGCTGATCTTTTCCCATCCTTCCAACACTCCGCTGGTGGCATTGTGATTGGGAAAAGCGCCCATGGAGTTTACCGGAGCCACCAGGCTGGCGGTGCCGAGGGCGGGCATCACCGTCCCGCTCATGTGATCCGCTTTGATGAACTTGACCACGGCCTTGACTGCCTCTTTGAAGGCCGCAGGGTAGGCTATCGAGTTGCCGTTGCGTCCGGTCTGGTCGACGACCAGGGCTTTCAAGCCTTTGGCTCCCATCACCGCGCCCAACCCCCCCCTGGCGGCGGCGCGGCAGGGGCGGCCGTCGATGTCGGATGACTGTATGGAGGCCAGGGGCAGCATATATTCCCCGACGGGTCCGATACAGAGCACCGAGGTTTTCTTTCCGTAGATTTGAAGGATTTTTTCTACCAGCTCATAGGTCCTCATACCCCGGTAGTCTTGAGCCGGTACCAGACTGGCCTCCCCCTTCTCGTCGATTCGTAGGAAGCTGAGCTCCCCGTCAGGCGCCCGGCCTTCGACTACGATCGCGGCAATTCCCAGACGGCCCAACGCCGCGGCAATCGTTCCGCCCGCGTTGCTCTCCTTGATTCCGCCCGTCAACGGACTTTTCGCCCCCACGGAGACCCGGCTGGTATTTACCATCGGTGTGCCGCCCAGCAGGCCCGGAGCGAAAATGAGCTTGTTTTCCGGACCCAGGGGATCGCATTTCGGCGGCACTTCCGCATTGACCATGATCGAGGTGAGGCCTCTTCCGCCCAGGCCCGTATATTCCCGGGGCACCTCTTGCACCCGGATGGCCTTGTTGTTCATGTTGATCCTGATGAGCTTCATGACTGACACCTCCGGCACTACTGGCGCAATACTGGCTTGATCACCCGTCTGTGCTCCATATCCTCTACCGCCTTGTTTATCTGCTCGAAGGGATAGAAGCTGATCATCCGGTCGAACGGCAGCCGTCCCTGTTGGTACAGCTCGATCAGCTTGGGGATGAACAGGTCCGGAATGGCGTCGCCTTCGATGATCCCCTTAACCGTCCGGCCGTTCATGAGCAGGTCCATGTCCAGGCCGACTTCCGTACCGGGCGCCACAACCCCGAGGAGCCCGCAGACGCCGCAGCGGGGCAGGCAATCCACGGCCTGCCGCAGGACCTGCGGGCTGCCGGCGCACTCCAGGCTGTAGTCCGCACCCCCGCCGGTGATCTCCCGGATCGCCTCGACCGGGTCCGTGTCCGCGGTGTTGACCGTATGGGTGGCGCCGAACTCCTTCGCCACTTTCAACGGCTCCGCGCGTCTGGCCACGGCTATGATGGTGGTGCAGCCGCATATGACCGCTCCCATTATAGCGCTCAGCCCCACATTCCCGATTCCGAACACGGCAATGGAAGCGCCCGGCCTGGGATGAAGTGTGTTCATCACCGCGCCGGCGCCGGTCTGAACGCCGCAGGCCAGAGGGCCGAGTATCTCCAGGGGCACGTCTTTGGTCACCTTGACCACGTTCCGTTCATTGGCCAAGGCGTAATCGGCGAACGAGGATTGATTGAAAAAGTTGCCGTGGATCACCTGATCGCCCTTGCGCAGCGTGGTGGACCCATCGGGGCGGGCCCCATGGAAATTGTGCAGAAAGAAGTTCAGGCAGTAGGGATCCAGGCCCGCCCTGCAGGGCGGGCAGGTCCGGCAGCAGTCCCAGGACAAAACAACATGATCGCCGGGTTTTACCTTGGAGACCCGCTTCCCCACCTTCTCGACAACGCCGGCCCCCTCGTGTCCGAATACATGCGGCGGCGGTGGAATCGGTAGATAGCCGTCCCGTCCTGCCAGGTCCGTGTGGCAGATGCCGGTGGCGACGATCCGTACCAGAACCTCATCATTCCGCGGATCGCTGAGCTCGAGTTCCTCGATTTGGAACGGTCTTGATTTCTCGTAGACCACTGCCGCTTTTATTTTCATCTTTCCCTCCCCGGCTTAAAACGCCTTTTTTAATAAATGCAATTAAACCGAATTGATTCACTGAATACATTCTGATGTTATCATCGGAGCCTGAATTTGTCAAATTGTTTTTGTTGACAAACTGAAAGATTCAGGTAAACTGAATATATTCAGTGAATGCATTCTACATGAGGCGTTGAGAGGACGCCAGGGTGCCTGTACGGGAGTCGACCATGGATGATAAAAAAACACAGTTGATGGACATCGTGGGGGAAACGGCGGTGATCGATAATCCTCGCCTGGAAGAAGCTCTTTCGCTGGATCACAACCGTTTACGTTTCCCGAATCCCCATCTCATGGTTCAACCGGGGAACGTGGATGAGGTGCAGAAGATCGTCCTTTGGGCAAACCAAACCTTGACGCCTCTGGTACCTCTTAGCTCCGGTCCGCCGCACTTCCGCGGGGACTCGATCCCGACCGCCCCCGAAGCGGTTTTGGTCGATCTCAGCAGGATGAAGCGAATTCCGAAAATCAACCGGCGGAACAGGCTGGTCCTGATCGAGCCTGGGGTGACGTTCGACCAGCTTTTGCCTGCGCTTCATAAAGAAGGCCTGCGCATTGCCATGCCCCTTCTTCCCCGCGCCAACAAGTCGGTGCTGGCCAGCCTGCTGGAGAGAGAGCCGGTGCTGTATCCCAAGTACCAGTGGAACCTGCTGGAGCCGTTGCGAAGCCTGGAGATCGTTTGGGGAAACGGGGACAAGTTCTATAGCGGCAGTGGTGTTTTCCGCGGTGAAAAAGACGAGGATTGGGAGCAGGGCCTGGTGCCTGTGTGGGGACCAGGGCCCGCTCAGCTTGATTTCTACAAGTTCGTATCGGCGGCCCAGGGCAGCATGGGCATTGTTACCTGGGCGTCGGTAAAGTGCGAGGTATTCCCTGAGCTGCGCAAACTGTTTTTCGTTCCGGCCGAGAAGCTCGAGGATCTGGTCGCTTTTACCTACCAGCTTTTGAAGTTCAGGTTCGGCGACGAGCTATTCGTGGCAAACAATGCCTGCCTGGCCTACATGCTGGCCGGAACAGCGGATGAGGTGCAGTCTCTGAGAGAAACGCTGCCTTCGTGGGCGGTGATCGTGGGAATCGGCGGCGGACACATCCTGGCCGAAGAAAGGGTCAAGGCCCGGGAAGCCGATATCCGGGACTTTGCCAAGCAGTCCGGGCTGAAGATGGCTGCCGATATCCCAGGCTGTCGGGGCGATGCAATGTTGGAGTTGCTGCTGAAGCCTTCCGGCGAGCCGTACTGGAAGCTGCGATACAAGGGAGAAGCCCGGGAGATATTCTTCCTGACCACGCTCGACAGAGCGCCCTCCTTCATTGCCACGATGGGAGATGCGGCCGGAATGCAGCAGTATCCGGCCGGGGACATCGGAGTCTACCTCCAGCCGGTACATCAGGGCGTGGGCTGTCACTGTGAGTTCGTGCTTCCGTTCAGCCGTTCGAATCAAGCGGAAATGAAGAGGATCCAGGAGCTTTTCCGGGACGCCAGTTACAGGTTGTTCAGGCAGGGCGCCTACTTCTCGAGGCCGTACGGGATGTGGGCCGACATGGTATTCAACGCGGACGGAGAAACCATGAACGCCATCCGGAAGATCAAGGCCGTATTCGATCCCCACAATGTAATGAATCCCGGGAAACTGTGCTTCTAACTGCAGGAGATTATATAAGGAGAAAGAGGAAATGGCGCTGGAAGATTTTGCTGCCGAAATGGACCGCTGCAGTCAATGCTCTTACTGCAAGTGGATTCCGTTTGACCAGATGAAGAGCTGGAGATTCGCCAAGAACTGCCCCAGCATTTCGTACCATAATTTCAACAGCTACGCCGCCCGCGGCAGGTATGCGGTGGCCCGCTCCCTTATCAAGGGCGAAAGCGGCTATTCGGACACGGTCAGGCGGATCGTTTTTTCCTGTATGACCTGCGGCTCCTGCGATGTGAGCTGCAAGATCTGCCGCTACAATCTGGAACCTCTGGAGATGGTGCGCGAACTGAAGTTCAAGTTGGTAGAGGACGGCCAGGGTCTGGAGGAGCACAAAACCGTAGTGCAGAGCCTGCGCCAAGAGCACAACACCATGGGGCAGCCCAGCGGCAAGCGGGGAGAATGGGCCGAAGGGCTGGACATTCCCCGTCTATCGACCAGCAAGGCGGAGATTCTCTTTCATGCCGGCTGCAGGTACAGCTACGATCCGCATTTGCAGCACTCTGCCAGAGCAGCGGTCGGGTTGTTGAGGAAAGCGGGGGTCGAGCTGGCTGTCATGGGAGATCAGGAGATGTGCTGCGGCGGCAGGGTCTACTCGATGGGTTACCGCGACGAGTTCACCCGCCTGGCCAGGGCCAACATGAATGCCTGGGCCAAGGCCGGCGTGAAGACAGTGGTAACCTCCTGCGCAGATGGATACCATGCCTTCAAGCGCCTGTATCCGCAATTGGGTTCCGAAGTCGAGGTGCTCCACACGGTGGAGCTGATCGACCGATTGATCAAGGAGGGCAGGCTCAAGCTTCGCTCGGAAGTTCCTCTGTCCGTCACCTACCATGATCCCTGCCATCTGGGACGGCAGGGTGAGCCGTATGTACCATGGAACGGCGTGGAGAAGAAAATCAAGAATCAAATCGTCGTCTATGAGCCGCGAAGACCCAGGTACAACGGAGCCTGGGGCGTGTACGATCCACCCAGGGATATCCTCAAGGCCATCCCGGGCGTGGAGCTGGTGGAGATGGAGAGGATCCGGGAATATAGCTGGTGCTGCGGTGCCGGAGGGGGTGTTCGGGAAGCTTACCCGGAATATTCGGATTGGACGGCCGGCGAACGGATTGCCGAAGCCAGGGCGACCGGCGCCGAGGCTCTGGTGAGCGCCTGCCCTTGGTGTGAGAGGAACTTCCTGGATGCCATCAGCGCACGGGGAGAAGCGATGAAAGTCTACGACATAATCGAGCTGGTGCAGAAGTCGGTTGAGGCTTAAAAGAGGGGGATACGGTAAATGAGCTTAGCAAAGAACATATATACGGCCCTGGAGGACATTGTAGGAGCCGAGAACGTATCCGACGATCCGGCTGTCCTCGATTCCTACCGGTACTCGCTCGCCCATACGGCGATTCATCTCGGTCCCTTTTTCGCTACTTTCACTCCAAGGGGGGCGGCGGTCGTCCTGCCCGGGAGCACGGAAGAGGTCCAGGCGATCGTCAAGCTGTGCAACAAGTACAAGATCAAATTCAAGGCTTCGAGCACCTTCTGGTCCGCTCAGGGCTTTCCCTCGGAGGACAACACCATCCAGCTCGATATGCGAAGGATGGACCGTGTACTCGAGATAGACGAGAAAAACATGTTTGCCGTCATCGAGCCGGGAGTATTGGGAGCTACGCTCCAGGCCGAGACAATGAAGGTGGGCTTGAATACCCATATTCCGGGCTCCGGCTGTAGCTGCTCCATCCTGGCCAGCGCGACCTCCTACTTCGGGTCCGGACCGAGCAACCTGTTCGGGGGCTGGCACTATGAGAACCTGCTGGGACTGGAATGGGTTATGCCTACCGGCGATATCCTGCGAACAGGGTCCCTGGGTTCCGGCTGCGGCTGGTTCTGCGGCGAAGGGCCTGGCCCGAGCATGAAAGGCGTATGCAGGGGGTTTTTAGGTTCCAAGGGCTCGATGGGCGTGTATACGAAATGCGCCATTAAGCTTTTTGCCTGGCCCGGTCCGAAAACGCTTCCCGTAGAGGGAAAGCCGCCGGCCTACAGATCGCCGCTTCCGGACAATTTCAGGTCCTACACCCTGGCTTTTCCCTCGTGGAAAGCTTGGGCCGACGCGGCCCACATGATCTGGGATGCTGGCCTAGGGTACCTGGCGCACCGGCAATTCAACATGTTCGGCCGGGACCTGAAATTCGCCATGGTCAAGCTTCTCACCGATCCCACCAAGACCCTGGGAGACCTGGAAGAAATCCTCGAGGACCCGGAAGTGCGGAGAATCACGGAGCAGTCCGAACGCGAGTTTCAGATCGTCCTGGCCGGCATGACCCGCCGGGACATAGAGTGGCAGGTGAAGGTGTTGGAGGAAATCCTCGAGCGAACCGGGGGCTGGCAGGTCGAAGCCATGAACGAGCCCGAAATACACGACTGGGCGCTTTTATACCTGATCAGGCTCGGTCATAAGAACCTGAACCTGGTGTTCGGGGGGTCTTACGACGGCTGTTTCGGCCTGTTCGGCGCCCTGGACTTCGGGGCCTTGCGAGCCGAGGAGGCCTCCCAGTTCAAGAAAGAGTGGGAGTCGCGCGGCGCCATTGTGGAAGCCGGCGGGGACTGCATGATGGGTCCGATCGGCGGCCAGGGGGGCGGAGGCACCGGCCTGTGGGAGAACTTCACCTGTTTCGATCCTCATGACAAGGAATCAACAGAGGGAACGCTGGAGTTTTTCGACGCCTGCACCGAGTTTGGATTGAAAAAGGGCTGGGGGGTGGGAATGGAGAAGTGGAATTCTGTGGCCCGGGGGCCGGACGGCAGGACCACCCCCAAAGAGCAGCGCGACAGAATGCACCGGGCAGCGCCTCAGCCCTCCGTTTTTCGCTACCAGCACAAGGTAAGGGAGGCGTTCAATCCGAATGACCTCGGCGACGCCTACTACGAAACGCTGGATGATTGACAGGGTTGTCCGAGGCGAAGACCGGCTCTTTAAGGTTTCAAGGTCGAAACCAGAACCTCGATATATTTGCGCATGGTGGCTCTGAGGTCGTAGCGGCCCTCGTACAGGCTCCATTCGAACACGATCCCCCGGGCCAGGATGAAGAGGAATCTCGAAATCTCTTCCGGGGTGGTATCGTTGCGGATTTGCTGTTTTTCCTGTCCCTTGCTGATGAGATCCTGCAGGATCGTCAGCATAGGCCGGCTTTTTTTGATGAAGAACTTGATTTTGGGATTGAATAGCTGCTGGGTCATTTCTACACCGCTTCCCAGGTTGAACTTCGCATAATGGTCAAAATACTCGACGATCAGGTCGGGAACGCTTTTGGTGTTGCTGTTCAACCTGGGCAATACCTGGGTGGAATAGTAGTCGTCGGCTTTTCGAAATATCTCTGCCAGGATGTCGTTTTTGGATTTGAAGTAATGGTAGAAGGCGCCGACGGAAACGCCCGCCTTCTTGCTGATGTCGGCGATCGTGATTTTTTCAAAGCCTTTCCGGTCCATCAGCTCGATTGCGGCCGCATAGATCCTGTTTTTTGTCTCGATCGCTTTCTCTTGACGCTTGGTTAATGTTTTCTTTTTCCTCGTCATGACTGCAACTTACTCATGTCGTGGCGTCTACCCGCCTCACGCTTTTAGACCCCCGGCTCGAAAAGTCTTGGTATAGACCTGGCACCACGGGTCTTGTCCCAACAGCACTTCAGTGGCCCTGAGCGTTCCCATCAGCTTTTTATCGAGGGGATCCACGATGGCCGCATTGAGCCCGGATTTCATGGCCAGGGGCAGAAACGTCCTGTTCACCAGGGAACGCTCGGGAAGCCCGAAGGAGATGTTGGACAGGCCGCAGATCACGTTGACTTCCGGCAGCTCTCTCCTCAAGCGCTCGATCACCTCCAGGATCATCAAGGCCGCATTCGTGTTTGCGCTCACGGCCTGGATGACAGGATCCAGATAGATGCGCTTCCCCTCGATCCCCAGGCTCTTCAGATCGGCAACGAGCCGGCCGGCGTTTTCCAGTGTCTGCTCTGCGCTCTTGGGGATGCCCCGCTCGTCGATACAGAGGGCCACGATCTCGCAATCCCGCATCTGGATTACCGGCGCCATGGCCTCGAATCTGGCCCCTTCGGCCGTCGTCGAGTTGAGCAGGGGAGGATTTTCGACCTGTTCCAGGACAGCCTTCAGGCTTCCCGGATTCGAGCTGTCGAGGCAGAGCCTGACCTGCGGAAGATCCTTCTGGATGATCTCGATCAGCCAGGACAGATCCGCCACCTCGGAGTTCCGCCGCGATCCGGCGTTGACGTCGATCAGGTCGGCTCCGGATTCCACCTGCGAGCGCACATCGCTCTTGATGTAGTCGGCATCCCTGTTGGCTACTGCCTTATCAACCGGTTTACGGCTGGTATTGATGCGTTCACCGACTATCAGCATACATTTCCTCCCGACCCGGCAGCGGCACCGGTTGTCCGAATCCGGCTCTTCCGCCTTACCCCGAGATCCGCCTCTCCGAAACGCCGGGCAGCAGGTCGCCCCCGGCGTTCCGGTTTGGAAAGCGAAAGCGGCTGCCTGGCGCATTTATTTATAGACGCCGTATTCCTTGGTAACCTCCACCATGGCCTTGACGTTTTCTGCCTTGGCCTCGTCGAAGAACGATCCGTT
>CAYMEK010000027.1:12385-55227 GCA_964389305.1 uncultured Spirochaetaceae bacterium | reverse complement strand
GGCGATGGCCGTGTCGTCTATGTCGAGAAAGAGCAAGGACGGCTCTTCGGGAATGGAGGGCTTCAAGTGAAGCAGCAGGTCGTACACTCTGCGCTCGGCTCCCCTGTAGAGGCCGAAGAGATTCAGCAGGGTAAATACCCCGGCGACCAGGACGGGAATGAGGAGATCCAGCCCTGCCGTTCTTTTTCTCATAGCATACTCCTTCGGTGAAGATGCTCCAACGTTCGATGGACCTATAGATGGGAGTATACTATAATTGCTTTCCTAGTGTAATGATACGAACGGCCCTGGCAGGTTAGGAGGGAGTAGCGTATGAAGAGAAAACGGTTGGCCGTGCTGGCTGTCCTTGTGTTGGCGGCTTTTGCGGCGGGTGCCCAGTCCAACCAGGTGCTGGATGCGATCCTGGAGCAGGAGAGCACCACCTTCGAGCAGGCCGCCTACCTGGTGCTCACGGCGGCAGGCCGCATTCCCGACGACACGCCCCTGGCCCAGGCAGCGGAGGCGCTGCAGCAGCAGGGTTGGAAGGTCAGGCCGAGGTCGGCGGAGGAGCCTCTGAGCCTGGGCGAGTATAGCTTTCTGCTCATGCAGGCCTTCGAGCTGAAAGGGGGTCTGATGTACCGCATCTTCCCGGGGCGCCGCTACGCCGGGCGGGAGCTGGCCTACCTGGGCTTGATCAAGGGCAACACCAGCCCCTACCGCACCTTCTCCGGCGAGGAGGCCGTCGGCATCCTGGGCCAGCTCATGGAATGGAGGGAGGAGCGCTCATGAAAACCAAGGCCCTTCTGCTGGCCCCGGTGCTTGCCGTGGCGGTGCTCATCCCCCTCTGGGCCTATGATTTCGGCGGCACCATCGACAACTCCACCTCGATCACCGCTGCCGACGGCACTACCTTTCTGCAGGAAGACAAGCTAGCCCTGTGGTTCGAGACGCCCATCGGTGCGTCCCTGGATTTTGCGGTCCAGGGCAGCTACACCTACACCAGCGAGCGCCCCTACCTCTTCGACGTGGATTTCCTGTGGCTGCGGGGTTCCTTTCTTCTCGGCCAGGCCAAACGCTCGCAGCTTGGCTTCCGAGCCGGACGTTTCCTCCTCTCGGAGTTCACCAAGCTGGTGCTGAGCGACAACATCGACGGGCTGGAGCTGAGCTGGCAGGCGGCTGCGGTCACCACCTCCCTGGCGGTTGGCTACACGGGGCTGCAGCTCGATCCGGTTTCCACGATCAGCATTACCTGGGCCGATGAGAACGACGACGACCTGCTGGCCCCTCCCAGGCTGGTCGGATCGCTGCAGGCGCGGTTCCCCGAGCTCATCCGGCGCCAGGACCTGCTGGTCTCGATTCTCCTGCAGCAGGATCTGCGCCCGGAGGACGAGTTGATCCAGGAGGGGGAAGTCTTCGAGGTCACCGGGCGGGGGGGAAGGCTCAGCAGCCAGTATTTCGGGCTGGGACTGGCAGGACCTCTGGCCGCTTCTCTGTACTACGATGTTTTCACCTACCTGGAAACAGGCACCACCCTGTCCTACATAGAAGGGGTTTACGAGTACGCCCCCATACTGGCGGTATTCTCCGGAGTGACGGTACGCTGGTTCGCCGAACAGCTTCTCAACTCCAAGGCCGAGCTGCGGCTGGTGTACTCCAGCGGGGATGAGGATTTCGCGGACCTGTTCACGGAGGGAAACCGCGAAGACAAGGCGAATGTGTTCGTGCCGATCTCCAGGCAGGAGTTGGCCGTGGCTTTCTCGCCGCGGCTGGGAAACCTTCTGCTGCTCGAAGCGCAGTACTCGCTGAAGCCGGTCGCGGCGCTGCAGACCCTGCTGAAGGGGATTTTGTTCCTGCGCCCGACCAGCGGTCCGATTTCAGACCCCAGGGTCGATCCGGCTACAGAGAGTAAATACCTGGGTACCGAGATCGATGGCGTGGTGAACTTCCGCCCCCTCTCCGATCTGGGAACCTCCCTTTCCCTGGGCCTGTTTCTGCCCATGGGGGGCGCGTTCAGAGATTCCTACCAGGAGGCGGAGTTCCGCGGGAAGCTCCAGATATCCTTCAGCTTTTGAGCTATATTTCGTATCGGGGTACGGCCATGAACAGACTAGCAACGATTCTCATTCTTCTCTTTCTGGCGGGCGGGGCTCTGTCGGCCCAGTCAACCGCAGTGATCAAAGAGCTGTCCGGCAAGGTGGAGCTGCAGGCCCCCCAGGCGGGCTGGGTCCCGGCCAGGGTCGGCATGACGGTGTCCCGGGGAACCACGATTTCAACGGGGTTCAACTCCCGGGCTCTGCTGGACCTGGGCAGCTCCGTGCTGAACGTACGGCCCCTGACCCGGCTTCGCCTCGAGGAGCTGCTGGAGAGAGAGGGAACCGTGCAAACGGAGCTATACCTGCGGGTCGGCAAGGTCAGGGCGGAGGTGAAATCCATCGCCGGGACGGAGCAGAACTTCACGCTGCGAAGCCCCGTGTCCACGGCCGCCGTGCGGGGTACGAAGTTTGAATACAACGGCTTTGACGTGTTGGTTACGGAGGGCAACGTGGTGTACCTTACCCTGCTCGGTCAGGGCCGCAGCTACTCCTCCGGGGAAGGCGGGGGCAGCGACGGCTACCAGACGCCCACCAGCGGCGGAGATACCAAGGATTCCAGCTCCAGCGTCAATCCCTACACCCCCGGCGCCGGGGGCGAGTCGGGCAGCCGGCTTCCCGCCGACTCGGGCCTGGACCTCACCGGCAGCGTTACGGTCTTCGTACCGCCCATAGACTAGGAGGCTGGAGATGAAACGACTTGTTCAATACCTCACGATTCTCGCAGCTGCTGCAATCACCCTGTCCTGCTACTGGACGGCGGGCTCCGGAACGGGATCGATCCAGCTCGATCTGTCGGCGGTCTCCAAGGGACCCGGAGACCGGCATGCCCGGGTCTGGCTGATAGCCAACAGTGCCATCTACTCCCTCGCTGAGGACAAAGACTATCTGCAGGAGGCGATTCCGGGCGACGAAGAAGTAACCCTGACGATCGAAGATCTTCCGGTAGGACCGGTATATCGAGTCTGGCTTTCCATCGTCAAGGAAGAGGAAGGTTGGCTCGCCACCCATGTCTGGGGGGAATCGGCGCCTTTCGACCTGCAGCCGGGAGCAAAAGTCGCGGTACAGTTCACTGCCAGCCAGTTGTACGCTTCCTACCCGATATTCCAGCCCGTGGCCAACGAAAACGCGAACATGACGGGCAAGAAATTCCTGGATGTCGAGGCCTACGGAGGCTATATATACGCCACCGACGGATCGAAGCTCTACGAAATATCTAACTTCCCAGATGAGGACCCCGCTTGGACAGTCAACGTGATCGACGCGCCCTCGGGCCGGTCCATCAACTCCCTGTCCGTGGCGCTCGGAACCTGGGGAAACACCTATCTTTGTATCGACACGGATCAGGGCATCTATGCTCTCAATGGTGGAGTCTTCGAGTCCCCCGCCACTTCCGTCAACCTGGGTTCCGTGTCGGTCCTCGGTTCCGGCAGAGATTCTTATGGGGGCGGGAGCGTCCTTTTCTTCCGGCGGTCCTCCGGCTGGGGCGGAACCTACGCAGAAGTCGAAAGCAATCCTCCTGACTGGAGCTGGACCAACCGGGACTCCGGCCGGGTCACCGACCTGGCGGTTTCCCAGGACTCTTCCGGCAATGGCTACTTCGCCACCGCGGACGGCGCCTTCCGCTTCTCGGGGGAGTATCTGTACAAGCGCTCTCTGGGAGAGACGCCGAGCATCGGCGACTACAAGGCTGGATTTTCGGCGCCTTCCCATATCCTTTCTCTCGCCATTTTCAATCCCGAAACCGAAGTGCTGCTGATGGGCACGGAAAACGGAGCCTGGAGCGCGGGGTTGACCAGCGACTCCAAGGTGATCGATACGCCGCTGCGCGTCGACGGCACCCAGGGATACCGCATCAACCGCACTGCGGTCTACTACGATGATCCCTACATCTTCGCGGCGTATATGAGCGATATCTACCTGCTCCTTTGGGATGATATGTTCGGAGGAATTTACAAATGCCCGCTGGCCGCCGGCCTGCCGGGCAGGGTCACGGGCCTGGTCTGGTACTCTCCGAGTGCATCGTATTACTATCTAATCGTTTCTGGCACGGAGGGTCTGGCGTACATCGAGATCCTCGGGCCCATGTGATTCACCGGACCCATGCAAGATCGCCTGGACTCCTCGAGGGCTCTGTCCCGTATGTTTCGCTTCGCGGGGCAGTCGGGCAGAATAACCTGGGGCGGGGTCTCGATGGCGGGGAAGCCCGGGCGGCCCTGGCAGGTTAGGAGGGAGTAGCGTATGAAGAGAAAACGGTTGGCCGTGCTGGCTGTCCTTGTGTTGGCGGCTTTTGCGGCGGGTGCCCAGTCCAACCAGGTGCTGGATGCGATCCTGGAGCAGGAGAGCACCACCTTCGAGCAGGCCGCCTACCTGGTGCTCACGGCGGCAGGCCGCATTCCCGACGACACGCCCCTGGCCCAGGCAGCGGAGGCGCTGCAGCAGCAGGGTTGGAAGGTCAGGCCGAGGTCGGCGGAGGAGCCTCTGAGCCTGGGCGAGTATAGCTTTCTGCTCATGCAGGCCTTCGAGCTGAAAGGGGGTCTGATGTACCGCATCTTCCCGGGGCGCCGCTACGCCGGGCGGGAGCTGGCCTACCTGGGCTTGATCAAGGGCAACACCAGCCCCTACCGCACCTTCTCCGGCGAGGAGGCCGTCGGCATCCTGGGCCAGCTCATGGAATGGAGGGAGGAGCGCTCATGAAAACCAAGGCCCTTCTGCTGGCCCCGGTGCTTGCCGTGGCGGTGCTCATCCCCCTCTGGGCCTATGATTTCGGCGGCACCATCGACAACTCCACCTCGATCACCGCTGCCGACGGCACTACCTTTCTGCAGGAAGACAAGCTAGCCCTGTGGTTCGAGACGCCCATCGGTGCGTCCCTGGATTTTGCGGTCCAGGGCAGCTACACCTACACCAGCGAGCGCCCCTACCTCTTCGACGTGGATTTCCTGTGGCTGCGGGGTTCCTTTCTTCTCGGCCAGGCCAAACGCTCGCAGCTTGGCTTCCGAGCCGGACGTTTCCTCCTCTCGGAGTTCACCAAGCTGGTGCTGAGCGACAACATCGACGGGCTGGAGCTGAGCTGGCAGGCGGCTGCGGTCACCACCTCCCTGGCGGTTGGCTACACGGGGCTGCAGCTCGATCCGGTTTCCACGATCAGCATTACCTGGGCCGATGAGAACGACGACGACCTGCTGGCCCCTCCCAGGCTGGTCGGATCGCTGCAGGCGCGGTTCCCCGAGCTCATCCGGCGCCAGGACCTGCTGGTCTCGATTCTCCTGCAGCAGGATCTGCGCCCGGAGGACGAGTTGATCCAGGAGGGGGAAGTCTTCGAGGTCACCGGGCGGGGGGGAAGGCTCAGCAGCCAGTATTTCGGGCTGGGACTGGCAGGACCTCTGGCCGCTTCTCTGTACTACGATGTTTTCACCTACCTGGAAACAGGCACCACCCTGTCCTACATAGAAGGGGTTTACGAGTACGCCCCCATACTGGCGGTATTCTCCGGAGTGACGGTACGCTGGTTCGCCGAACAGCTTCTCAACTCCAAGGCCGAGCTGCGGCTGGTGTACTCCAGCGGGGATGAGGATTTCGCGGACCTGTTCACGGAGGGAAACCGCGAAGACAAGGCGAATGTGTTCGTGCCGATCTCCAGGCAGGAGTTGGCCGTGGCTTTCTCGCCGCGGCTGGGAAACCTTCTGCTGCTCGAAGCGCAGTACTCGCTGAAGCCGGTCGCGGCGCTGCAGACCCTGCTGAAGGGGATTTTGTTCCTGCGCCCGACCAGCGGTCCGATTTCAGACCCCAGGGTCGATCCGGCTACAGAGAGTAAATACCTGGGTACCGAGATCGATGGCGTGGTGAACTTCCGCCCCCTCTCCGATCTGGGAACCTCCCTTTCCCTGGGCCTGTTTCTGCCCATGGGGGGCGCGTTCAGAGATTCCTACCAGGAGGCGGAGTTCCGCGGGAAGCTCCAGATATCCTTCAGCTTTTGAGCTATATTTCGTATCGGGGTACGGCCATGAACAGACTAGCAACGATTCTCATTCTTCTCTTTCTGGCGGGCGGGGCTCTGTCGGCCCAGTCAACCGCAGTGATCAAAGAGCTGTCCGGCAAGGTGGAGCTGCAGGCCCCCCAGGCGGGCTGGGTCCCGGCCAGGGTCGGCATGACGGTGTCCCGGGGAACCACGATTTCAACGGGGTTCAACTCCCGGGCTCTGCTGGACCTGGGCAGCTCCGTGCTGAACGTACGGCCCCTGACCCGGCTTCGCCTCGAGGAGCTGCTGGAGAGAGAGGGAACCGTGCAAACGGAGCTATACCTGCGGGTCGGCAAGGTCAGGGCGGAGGTGAAATCCATCGCCGGGACGGAGCAGAACTTCACGCTGCGAAGCCCCGTGTCCACGGCCGCCGTGCGGGGTACGAAGTTTGAATACAACGGCTTTGACGTGTTGGTTACGGAGGGCAACGTGGTGTACCTTACCCTGCTCGGTCAGGGCCGCAGCTACTCCTCCGGGGAAGGCGGGGGCAGCGACGGCTACCAGACGCCCACCAGCGGCGGAGATACCAAGGATTCCAGCTCCAGCGTCAATCCCTACACCCCCGGCGCCGGGGGCGAGTCGGGCAGCCGGCTTCCCGCCGACTCGGGCCTGGACCTCACCGGCAGCGTTACGGTCTTCGTACCGCCCATAGACTAGGAGGCTGGAGATGAAACGACTTGTTCAATACCTCACGATTCTCGTAGCTGCTGCAATCACCCTGTCCTGCTACTGGACGGCCAATCTGGGGACGAGCGGCTTTCAGCTCGATTTCTCCAACGTTCAGTCGAAGGCTGCCGGTGACCTAGTGAGGGTCTATCTGTTGGCAGATGGGAACCTCCTCTCCGTCGGAGATACCGTTCCCTACGTTGAAGAGGATCTCGACAGCGGCGGGCAGAAAATCACTATCGAGAACCTGCCCGTCGGCCCGCAATACCAGGCTCTCGTAGGAGTGGGCAACACCGCGGGATCTATCTTCCAGGTTTCTTACTACGGCGAATCAAAAACGTTCGAACTATCCACCGGCGATGAAATCACGGTATCCGTAACCCTGCAATCCATGCTTTACAGTGTTACGTATTCGACCGACTTGGCCGGGAAAGAGCTGAAAGGAGTAGTCGCCACTGAAACTTCTTATATTTATACAGCAGACCTGAGCAAAATATACGCCCTGGATCCAGGGACGCTTGCCCTTGAGACGACGGAGCCGTACCACGATCTTGGAGCGGAGGGTTTCAGTGTGAACTCCCTGTCCGAGAGCTCCGTTTCCGCCTGGCAGGGCTTCATCAACACGGACAAAGGCATCCTCCCGTTCAATTATTCTGGCGTAGTTTGGGATTTTGATTCCGACTTCTCGACCGCGCTCGGAGGAGAAAAAAACCTCCAGGAATCCGGAGTCTTCGATACCGGCGCGGCCTCACCAATATATAACTTCTTCTTTCGCCGGAAGAACGGTCTGGGCGGAGTCACCGTCCCTAATGCCGAGCTGGGCTCGCCGGAAACCTGGGAGTGGGTCAATCTGGAGCTGGACGGCGTGCTGGACATGGCCTGCAGCGACTGGTATGCCTACTACGCCACCTCGGGGGGCGCCTTCGCCCTGCCTCCCAACATCCTGGCGGATACTACGCCGAGCATCGCCGAGCACAGGTTGAGCTTCTCCGCACCTGCGAAAATTCTCTCTGTAGCGATCAATACTGAAACAGACTATATCTATCTGGGGACCGCGAACGGCGCCTGGGAGGGCCTAGTCACCGAAGATGATCCAGCGGGGGTTCCGAACGTGTCTGTAGGAGTGCTGACTCAAATCCCCGAAACCGCGGGCTACGGCATTACCCAGATAACGGTATCCAGCGACTCTGGCTATGCCGCTTACCTTTCCCGCTACTACCTGTTCATTCGGAAAGGCGTTCTGGTTACACGATTTCCTTTCTTCGCCGTGATTCCCGGCAAGGCAAGCGGCCTAGACTTGGGTAATATCAACGATTGGACACTGTATATTGCGGGTAGCGAAGGATTGAGCTCCCTGTATATTGGATGTTAAAAGCATGAAATAGCATGAGCATGCGGCGCCCTGAGTGATTCAGCTAAACAACGTCGCGCCTTCGGAGGCCAGGGCACGAGCGGCATCCATAATGACCGGCCACCACCGCAGCAGCCGTCCGAACGCCCCGACCAATTCCCGGCAGACTTCCGGCGCCGCGGCCCTCCCGATCCGCTCGGCGATATCCTCAGGCACAAGGGCTTCATCCGCAACGATCCGATTCTCGACTTCCTGCAGGTGCGCTTCCACGTCCTCGGCCCAGAACCGTGGTTCGTAGTGATACGAGGCGAGGAGTCCGTCCAGATAGCCGATGTACCGGCTCATCTCGGCCACCCATAGGCCCTGCAACACCTCGGTTAGATCTTCCGGTTCGAGGGCTGCCAGCTCTTCCAGGTAGCTCCCGAGGGCCTGAATTCCTTGTGCGGGTGGTCTGCGTCCCGGGCCTGGCTCGAATCCCCTGATCAAAAGAATAACCAGGTCGGCCATACTGACCGCCGCCTTCCTCTCGGCCCCTGGAGCGAAACGCCGCAACTCCTGCTGCTCATGCGCTACGGCTGCGGGCAGGTGCCCGATCAATCCCCCTGGACGGCAGGATCGAAGCACATGGGCGAACACGCCGTCGGAGTTGCGCAGCACCGGAAAGAAGGGGGGGAGCAGCTGGCGGCTGTCAAAGCCGCAATTCATCGCCATGAACAGCGCCCCTTGGCTCACGGTGGGGCGGGATACGGCACGCAGCACCTGCCTGCTCATCAGGGCGCTCCTATATTCTTCCTCAGAGTTCACGAGGAGCTCGCGGTCGCTTCCCGTCAGCCCAAGAAACATGCGCGGAGAGCCCATGCCAGAGTCACCACAGACACCGGTCATGGTCGCCAAGACACGCCCTCCTTCCACTTCCAGGGTACGAAGAAACCCCGGGGTCATTCCGCTGCAATTGATTTGCTGGGGCGGTTCCTGTGATCGCAGGCATTCGGCAACGGTACGCCCCAATAACTGCTCATGAAATGCCACAATATCGACGTCACCCTCACTGGCGGACCGGGAGAGGGACTCACGATCCGGAAAAAAGCGAATATGAGTGGGATCGGGAAAGGAGTATAGACCTAGCCCGATCTCCGGTTCAGGCGGGCCTGCAAAGCTACACAACGTGTCATCATCGATCTTGAGGCCCAGCTCGCCGGAGGTCGCCAGGAGGTAAGCGTTCGTGTTGGCGCCAGCCGTGTAGCCCATCCCGAACGGATCGAACAATGCAAACTCGAGCACTTCCGGTGGCAGCCCTTCGGCCTTGGATCGCTCGGCGATCCGCCTGGCGAATCTCCTCTTCTCTTCCTCTCCGGCGTACAGTATCGGCACGCTCTCGACCTGTGCCATTTCGGCGATCATATCACGCTGAGATGCCCGCGTTTCTGGATGCGGTGAACCGTCAAAAACCTCGAAATCCACCTGCTTCTCACGTATATGAGGGTTCCGGATGTAGCTTTCCAGGCTTTTTTTTAGTAGCGAGGGTCGATCCCTCGTTGTCCAACCCAAGGAGTCGATGCGAGGAGGTGGCTCGGAGCGGGCGGCTGAGCTTTCGATCGTTTTCAAGAAATCCTGCCTGGCGTACAGCAGCCCCCGCTTGACCAGCTCTCTCAGGGCCGCCTCTATGAAACCCGAGCCATCGTCCTGCCAGCCCGCCTCCAGCAGCGCCTTCCGGTGCCCGGTTAACGCTCGGAAACGACCCGCAACCTTCAGAATCATTGCCAGTGGGTCGGGGAGCAGCTGATACCCTTTGCTTCTATACGTACGTACCAGCTCTCCCCGGCTGCCAACCGGAAGGAACTCAGTGGTGGCGGCGATGTACTCCTGTTCCAAGGAAATATCTTCATCCACCTTGTTTGTGCCCTTTCATCTTGACCGGGTACCTGCGGTCGTTTTCTTTGGCGACCGATATACAATTCTTCAATCTTAATCGTATTGCACTATAAGGCGTCTACCATTCCGATTTCAATCCGCAGCCAGCCCGAGGTTGTAGCGTCACAAAGACTCCCAACGTAAGTGAACGCCGGCCATTTCCCCCCCGATATCCAGGACACGGGTGTCTATTCCTGACCGCTTCGCGGCCTAAAACTATTCTCTATCTTTCCTGTTTTTTACGGTTGAGGAGCCGGTGCCCCGAGTAGCCTTAGCAGCCGGCTGCTTCATGGCAAGCCGGGCCTCCCGCATGACCAGAGACATACGGAGTTTCTCGGCCCAGGACAGTCGGGCCCGACTTCGCTGCCAGGCTGCCTGCCGTTCAAACATGGCCTGTAGATCATCCATCGAGAAACCTCCGTCTGAACTTCTGCCAGTCCGGCCGAAGACCGTGGCGGGCCGCCAGTTCTTCGACTTCCTTACACCTCACCGCTTCCGATTCAAGGCCACTGCCCCGAATAGAGCGTAGTCTGTAATGACATCGGCGGAAAGCAGGTCGCCGAGCAACCGAGCAACATCCTTCATTCTACTATGTATAGCCTAGCCGGCGGCGATCGCCAAGGGGCAGGCGATCGCCAGCAAGCTGCGGATCCGAGCCTACGGCGAGAGGGCGCCTGTGCATCGAAGGCGGATGATGACCCAGCGTGCACGGTATTTCGACTTAAAATTAATGCTGAAAATTCGTAGTTAATGTTCGAAATTTCATCATTTCAATGATAGAATCTCCTATATGAACCATGATGCAACGGATACCGTCGACCGCCCCCGCGAACTCAAGCAGGTTCGCGAAAAGCTATCTTCATCTCCGGTAACAGCCATCCTCGGACCGCGTCAATGCGGTAAGACTACTCTGGCCCGCATGCTTGATGCCGATCACTACTTCGATCTGGAAGACCCGCGCGGCATCGCCCGCCTCAGCCAGCCCCAGACCGCGCTGGAGAGGCTCTCGGGGACGGTCGTGATCGACGAGATCCAGCGGATGCCCGAACTCTTGCCCCTTTTACGTTATCTTGCGGATACGCAGCCTGACACACACTATTTGGTGCTCGGAAGCGCTTCACCGGATCTCGTGAAACACGGCTCCGAGAGCTTGGCCGGCCGCATCACGTTCCACGATCTAGGCCCTTTCGCCATCGATGAGTTCGCACCTCGGCCCTGGAAGTCTCTCTGGGTCCGCGGTGGGTTCCCTCGCTCCGCGCTGGCTCAGGACGAACGGAAGTCGGTTCGATGGCGGGAAGATTTTATCCGCACTTTCCTCGAACGCGATATTCCGCTTTTGGGTATATCGATTCCATCGCCTACTCTGCGCCGCTTCTGGATCATGATCAGCCACTATCACGGACAACTTCTGAACCTCTCTGAGCTTGCACGATCTTTCGCAGTCTCCGACCATACTGTTCGCCGGTATCTGGAAATCCTCTCCGGCACCTACATGATCCGGCTCCTTCAACCGTGGTACGCGAACGTCGGCAAACGACTGGTTAAAGCACCGAAGCTCTACATTAGAGACAGCGGCCTTTTCCATTCGCTTCAAACGATAGAAGACGCCTCCCAGCTGGAGACCCACCCCAAGCTGGGCGCGTCGTGGGAAGGATTCGCCCTCGAACAAGCCGTTCAACTTATCGGCATACGGGTCCCCTATTTCTGGCGTACCCACACCGGGGCAGAGCTGGACCTACTGTGGTTCGCCGCCGGTAAGTCCTGGGGTATGGAGTTCAAGTACGCAGACGCCCCCGTGCTCACCCCTTCGCTCCGCTCCGCGCTGGGGGACCTTTCCCCCGAACATTTATGGATCGTTTACCCTGGAAAGGAGGAATACAAGCTGCAGGAGCAGGTTACCGTACTTCCGCTGGCGAATCTGACACGGCACTCTTTTCCCATCGGCATACAAGGGTGAGTCCCAAGCTGCCTCACAGCTCGGGTTATTCCTTTTACTGCTTATTCATTTAAGTTGCGTGGCTGATGTCTTAGGCGGCTTTGTCGGCGGGGAATCTCATCGTAAGCTGCGCTTCCCGCACGACCGGAGACCTACACAAGGCGCCTGAAGCCGTACCGAAAATGCGGGGTGAAGTCCTCGGGCCTGTTTTTCAGCCAGCGGCGAATCCTCGCCAGAGTGAAAAACGCTCCCTCTTCGATCTCTTCGGGATTCGGCCGTAGCGCCCCGGAAAATCCCGCTTTGAAGGGAAAAACGTACTCGGTTTCCGTTTCGTCGCTGTAGATGTAGGAAGGCAGGCGCTCCAGTCCGGCGGGTCCGCCCGCCGCGCCGGGCCCTCCTAACTCGATGCCCAGCTCTTCGCGCGCCTCTCTCCTGACCGCCTGCTCGGGGGTCTCTCCTGGAGCCAGGTGGCCGCCGACTCCGGTATCCCACCTGCCGGGGTAGATGTCCTTGCCCCGGGCCCGCTTCTGCAGGTACAACCTGTTCCGCTCATCGACCAGCAGCAGGTGCACCACCGCCTGGATCAGCCGGGGGTTTCCATGACACTCGCTTCTCGGGGCCGCCCCCGCGGGGCTCCCTTGCCGATCGACGAGCTGGACCAGCTCTTCGCTCACGACGGGAGCTCCTGATCCGCCGCGGATTCAGGAGCTGCGGCAGCCGGCGGCAGCAGATCTTCCCAGGTGATTCCCTGTCCGGCAGGGATCGTCCTCTGGGCGGTCCGGCCGGCGATCAGCTCCAGGTATTCGGGACCCAGGCCGGGACGAAGGTTGCTTTCGCTGCGTACGATGCAAAGCTGATCACAGCGGATCGCCTGCCCCTTCCCGATCTCGATCAGGGCGTGGAGACTGCGGTTGGAAGTCAGGTAATATTTTTGCTCGGCCGGAGCCAGGCGCTTGATCCCGTCCCCCAATACGGTCTCTACCTTGTCGTGTCCGTAGGTTTCTTCCAGCCGCTCCCTGGCCTGGGCGATCTCCATCGCTTCCAGGCTGCGGATTTCCCTCACCATAGAGGAAAAGGCCTCCGGATCCAGGGCGATGGGATCATCCAGCCCCCTTCCCCGGTTGGAGAGGGCAAAATGTTTTTCCAGGACACAGGCGCCCGCCAGCACCGCCAGCCCCGGCACCAGCAGCGGATCCCGGGAGTGGTCCGAAACCCCGGTCGGACGCCCGAAGATCGCCCGCAGGTTGGGAACGAGCCGCAGGTTGTACTGCTTCTCGGGAGCCGGATAGGCCGTGATGCAGTGCAGGAGCACGGTGCGAGGCCCCGCGGCGATCAGGGCGCGCTCGATATCGGCCAGGGTAGACACCCCGGTGGAAAGAATCAGGGGCAAATCGTAGCCGGCCACCTCCCTGAGCAGGGGAAAGTGGTTGAGCTCGGGCGAAGCGATCTTGACCGCCTTCACCCCGATCGCCTTGAGAAGCCGGGCGCTCTTCGGCCCGAAGGCAGAGCAGAGGAACTCCAGGCCCCGCCGCTCGGAGCGTTCCTTGATCCGGGCGTAGAAGCCGGCCTCGCGTTCCAGCTCCCGGAAGCGCTCGTAGATCGGGACCCTGCCACCGGGAAGATCGATGCTGCCCGTGAGGGGGTGCACGATCTCATCCGCGAAGATTACCTGGAACTTGACGCAGTCGGCGCCGCAGTCCGCCGCCGCGTCGACCAGCTCGAGGGCCCGCGACAGGTCGCCGAGATGGGCGCTGCCCGCCTCGGCGACGACAAAGCAGGGAGCTGCCTCGCCGATCCAGCGGCTGCCGATTCGGATGCTCATCTCTTCCACCGTGTTCGCTTTGCCCCAAACTCTCACTCGGCCCGTAAGCGGGAGCGCTTCTAATCGTCTCGGTCCAGATACACCCGGCTGCCCACCGTCTCGCGCTGGTCCTGGTACTTGCCCCGGTAGGGATATTGGGCCGGGCCGTCCATGAGGGCGAAGACGATCTGACAGATGCGGCGCCCGCTGGTCAGCCGGATGGGCAGCCGGTTCGCGTTGTACAGCTCCAGCGTGATGGTTCCCGCAAAACCGGGATCCACCCAGCCGGCATTCTGGATGAAAAGACCGATTCGGCCGATCGAGCTCCTGCCCTCCACGAAAGCGGTGATGTTGTGCGGAAGCCGGATGTATTCACGGGTAGCGGCCAGGAGGAAACTGTGGGGCGGGATGATAATCTCCTCCCGCTTGAACTCGATGTACTCCAGCTCCCGGTCCAGGCCGATCACTTCCATCCTGTTTTCGTCGATCTTGAGAAAGTGGCCGCCCAGACGCAAGTCTATCGAGGCAGGTTGGACCTGGCGATCCTCGAGAGGCTCGACCAGAATGGTCCCGTCGGCTAGGAGCTTCCTGAGGGTCTGGTCGGATACGATCACGGACGGAGCGCTCCTTTCCCGCGAGTCCCCTTCTCGTAGTCGGCGATCATGCTGAACTTCAGATTCTTGAGCGCCTCCGAGAGGGAAACCTTGTACACGTGGGGATTTATCAGGCGTTTGTAGGTATCGTCGAGGGTATGGAGATTGTTGATGGTCCGCTCCCGGATCGTTTTCAGATCGGGAAAGCTGCCAAGGGCCCGTCCGCCGCGCATGCGCAGGCTAAGCAGCGGCTCGATTCGCTGGTATTCGCTTACGTCCAGGTAGCGATAGGGATAGCGAGGATGGTAGAAGCGGTAAGGCCGCCCCGCCTCGAGCTTTTCCTCCTCCAGGGTGAGCAGGTCAGCTATCGGAGCGCCGGCCCCGTTATAGAAACGGTTGACCTGCTTGATTCCCGGATCGGAGATCTTTTCAGGATTATTGGAAACCTTGATAGTGGGAACGAACCTCCCGCCGGTCTCCTTGCCCATCAGTTTGTACACACCGGTCAGGGCGGGATCGTTCTTGGCGGTAACCAGATGCGTACCCACTCCCCAGACATCGATCGGTGCGTTTTGGGTAATGAGCTGATGGATGATCCCCTCATCCAGCTCGTTGGAAGCGGCGATCTTCGCTTTCTCCAGTCCCGCCTGGTCCAGCCTCTGCCGCACTTTTTTGCTCAGATACTCCAGGTCGCCCGAATCGAGCCGGACTCCGAAGCTGTCATTGCCGGTCTCCTGGAGCTTCTTACCTATCTTGATGGCGTTCTCGATCCCGCTGGCCAGGGTGTCGTAGGTATCGATCAGCAGGATGCAGCTTTCGGGGTACACCTCGGCGTACTTCTCGAAGGCGGAAAGCTCCGAATCGAAGCTCATGACCCAGGAGTGGGCCATGGTGCCCTTCACCGGTATGTCGAACAGCTCTCCCGCCAGGGTATTGGAGGTGCCCGCCACCCCGCCGATGAAGGCAGCCCTGGTGGCGGCCAGGGCCCCGTTCACTCCGTGAGCGCGGCGCATCCCGAACTCCAGGATTACTCCTTCCTCGGACGCCAGATACACCCTGGCCGCCTTGGTGGCGATCAGAGTCTGGTAGTTGATGATATTCAGAAGAAGGCTTTCCAGGAGCTGCCCCTCGATCAGAGGCGCCTGGACGCGGATCAGAGGCTCGTTGGGAAACACCAGGGTCCCTTCCTCCACAGCATGGATGTCTCCCCGAAATCTGAACCCGGCCAGGTAGTCCAGAAACTCTTTCCTGAAAATTTTCTGCCCGGCGAGAAAGTCCAAGTCTTCGGAATCGAAGTGAAACTCGACTATGCTCTTCAACAGGGTCTCCAGCCCGGCAAACACGGCAAAGCCGCTGTTGAACGGCGCCCGCCGGAAAAACATCTCGAAGGCCGCCTGCGGATTGTGATCCTGCAGGAAATATCCCTGCATCATGGTCAGCTCGTAGAAATCGGTGAGCATGGCGCAGTTCAGGAAGCAGTCGCTTTTCATGGCTATTCTACCCTACCTCCCCGGCTTTCACGATTCGCACTCCAGCCTCCCGCATCTGCCCGAGACGGTCCTCCTGAGTTCCCGGCGGCGTATCGATGCCCCGGCAGCCGTCCTCGATCAGAAAAACCTCAAATCCCAGCCTGCGAGCATCCAGAGCCGAGAAGTATACGCACACGTCAAGGGCCAGCCCGGCCAGGTACACGCTGGACAAGCCCAGGCCCTGGAGGTAGAAATGCAGGCCGGTGGCCGTTTTTCGATCATTCTCAAAAAAAGCGGAATAAGAGTCGAGCTGCCTGTTCGTGCCTTTGCGGACGATCAGATCGAAAGCCCGGGCGTCGAGGTCCGGATGGAACTCGGCTCCCGCGGTACCGGGTACGCAGTGGTCGGGCCAGAGAACCTGCTCGATATCTCCGAGGCGGATCACCTCGAACGGTCGGCGGCTCGGATGGCTGGAGGCGAAGGACACATGATCGCGGGGGTGCCAATCCTGGGTAGCCACCACCTTGGAAAAGCGGCCGGCCAGCTTGTTGATGATCGGTACGACCTCGTCCCCTGCCTCTACGGCCAGGTTTCCACCCGGACAGAAGTCGTTCTGCACGTCGACCACCAGTAGTACGCTGCTCGTCGGTTCGAATGCCATGGTTCGGTCTCCTTGCTTCGGTCTATAGCAGACCGTACTTCAGCTTCAGGAACAGGATCCGGCGCAGCCCCTCGTTTATGGTCTCCAGGCTTACCTCACCGGATTCCACCAGTTGCTCCGCTTCCTCGATCAGTTCTAATACATCCAGCGTACCGTTTTCAAGGATGATGTCCACCCCGGCATTGAGGCAGCCTTTCACTATCTCCCGGGGGCTGTAGCGGCTGCGCAGGGCATTCATCTCGATATCATCCGAGACAATGACTCCCCGGAACCCAAGCCGCTGCCTCAGGAGTCCCTTGAGTATCTTTTCCGACAAGGTAGCGGGATACTCCGGATCGATCTGAGAATAAAGAATATGGGCAGTCATGATCGCCTCCACCCCGTGGCGGATCGCCATCTGGAAGGGAACGAGATCCTCGTCGATCAAGGTCTTCTCCTCCACATCGACCACGGGGAGCCGGAGATGGGAGTCCACAGTGGTACGCCCGTGGCCCGGGAAGTGCTTGACCACCGAGGCAATTCCAGCCCGGCGGGCGCCTAACAGGTAGTAGACTCCCCGCCTGCCGACCTTCAGCGCGTCCATGCCCATAGATCGGTCTCCGACGATGGAGTCGTCCGGCACATTATACAGGTCGAGCACCGGCGCCAGATTGAGATTGCAGCCCAGGGACAACGCTTCTGTCCCGGTGATGTAAGCTGCCGCCTCCACATAATAGGGATCCTCGTATTCTGCCCAGTAATAGGGGGCCGCAAAGCGGGTCAGGGTATCGAAGTCCAGCCGGTTTACCCGCCCTCCCTCCTGATCCACGGCGATGAACAGGCCGATAGGGGGCTCCCTAGACAGGGCTGTTGCCTGCAGCTCGGAGGTGAAGGACTCGAGCTGCTGCCTGCTTTGGATGTTGACCTTTCTCAGCATCACACCGCCAATGCAGCCTTCCACCACCAGCTTCTCGATCGCATTGCTCATCCTGGTTCCCGGAACTCCGGTTATGAAACGCTGTCCTATCTTCTGGCGAAGTGAAAGCCTCTCGAGGTACACGCCCACCTTCTGTTCCGGTCCGCCGGGCAGCTTGTCGGGGAATGGTTCGGCGGGCGGGCCCCATCGTTCGAGCTCCCGGCCCGAGGCATCCGGCCCGGCCGGAGCAGGCTGTACTCCCGGAGTTGTAGGCTCCTGTGGAGCAGGCCTCGTCTCCTCGGCCTTCTTTTGTGTCTGACAGGCCGTGAGAAGCAGGGAGAAAACAATTGCGATAACAGGCTCGAGCCCTTTACAGTGCATGGGCGGTTGGTAGTGGAGGATAGGGGATTTGAACCCCTGACCTATAGATTGCGAACCTATCGCTCTACCAGCTGAGCTAATCCCCCGCTTTCCCGATTACCTTGATGATAGCAATGTGGCCCTGCCTGTTCAAGCCTCCACGGTCAAGCCTTCCCGGGCAATCATGACTTCCATGGTCGACTTGCCGGCAATACTGCGGCGAATTCTCGCCTCGATCCGCTCCAGCTCCGCATCGCTGCGGTCCGGGTCGTGGTGGAACAGGAGAAGCTTCTTCACGCCGGCCTTGTGAGCTGCATTTACCGCATACTCGAAGGAGGAATGGCCCCAGCCAAGCTTCGAGGAGATATACTCCTTGTGGGTGTACTGGGCATCGTGAATCAGGACGTCAGCTCCCCGGATGAAGCTGACTACCTTCTCGTTTTCCTCCTGAGCCGCATTCTCTCCCTCCTTGACCGCCTCTTCGTCATAGCTGGGGTCATCGGGACTGACGTCGAATACATTGCGGAACGGCTCGGTGTCGTAGGCCGTGCAAAGCACTTTCCCGCGGTACTCGAACCTGTAGCCCAGTACGAGAATAGGATGGTTGAGGTACTTGGTGGTAAGCCAGACCCCGCCGCCCAAGTCCTTGGAGCCTTCCTTGAGGTTATGATACTCGATCTTGGCGGCCAGCTCGGTAAGGCGGACCGGCCAGTAGCGGTAGCTGAGCATGCCTCCCACGATCTTGTCCAGGGTGTCCTCTTCGTAGGTAACCGGTCCGAACACCTTCAGCTCGGTGTTGGGGATAAACAAGGGAATGAAGAAAGGAAAGCCCATGATGTGGTCCCAATGGGTGTGGGTCAGAAAAAGATCGGTCTTGATCGGACCCCTGGGCAGGTCGTTTTTCATGATGTGCCCTGCCAGCTCCCGGATGCCGGTACCGGCATCGATGACGATCAGGCGGTCCTCCTCGCCGAAACGCAGCTCCAGACAGGAGGTGTTGCCGCCGAATTTCACGGTCGCCGGGCCCGGGCAGGGAACGGAGCCTCGAACTCCCCAGAATCGTACTCGGATCGACACCGCTGCTGTTACCTGGCTACCTGCAGAAATACCTGGGCCTTTTCGATTTCGGCCTTCACGGTATCTTCTATACTCTCCAGGTAATCCCAGTCAACCCCCGTCTCCTTCATTACCGCATCGGACAGCCTCTCGGGATAGCGGTCCCCGGAAAAGCCCAGCTCGAAGGTATTGCTGAACAGGTTGGCAACGGCCACGGTTTCGACCAGGTCCCGGTGAGTGCCCGTGTACTCCTCCAGGTCATGGTGGAAGCACACCGCATCGGAAAGATTCTCTCCCAGCCGCCAGTTGTCGATGATCAGCTTACCCACCATGGCGTGGTTGACCAGCATGATCTTCTCTTCGGACTGGTAGAGGGGAATTTGCTCGCGATCCGTATTGGATATCGCCTGAACGTACTCTTTGGCCAGCTTGTTGTTCAGGGGAATCTTGCCGATATCGTGCAGCAGGCCCCCTATGAAGTACTCCTCCCGCAGCTTCGGATTCACATTGCGTCGGGTGGCGATAAGCTTAGCCGTAACACCTACGCTGATCGAATGCCGCCAGAATCCTTCCATATTGAGAGCCTGGAAATCACTCGCTTTGCCCAAGGTTCCGAGAACGGCGGTGCTCAGGGCGAGATTCTTCACCGTGTTGATCCCCAGCATGATGATCGCGCGTACCAGCGAGGTGATCTGGTTGGGCAGGGAGTAGTAGGCCGAGTTGATCAAGCGCATGACCTTACCCATCAGCACGGGATCGAGGCTGATAATCTGGTTCAGATCCGCCGGAGAAGTCTTCGGGTTATTCGTGATCTCCAGGACTTTGGCCACCGTGACCGGCAGAGCGGGCATCTTGTGCACGTAAGCCTGGATGACTTTTAGTATCGTGTCTCGTTCCATCAACTCATCCCTTCATCTTTCGAATGATCCCGTTCAGCTTCGACTGCAAGATCGTCCCCAGTGTTTTGTCCGGATGGTGGGATGCCAGATCTTTCATGAAGGAAAATGTATCGGCGATTTTACCCAGATTGACGGGGCTGCTCAGCGATTGAGGGGCAAATTCCTTTTCTATCTGGCTCTTGATCCCCGTCCTCCCCTCTAATTTAGTCTTAATATACTCTATCTTCAACCGGGCGTCACTGTGAAGGAAGCTGTTTTTCTGTCTCTCCGGTAGATAGTCGGTCAGCTCTTCCAGGTAACTTGCCAGTCCTTCCGCCCGGCTTCGCGGATGTCGCAGCAACTCCTCGGAGACCGCCGAGGCCGGCGGTCCGGCTCCGTTGTGGCGAGCTCCACGGGGTGCAGCCTCAGCGGGCGCCTTTCCGGCTACAGCCGCGGGCGTTCCCCTATCTCCTGGGGCTCCCGTAACTGCAGGTCCGACAGCAGGGACGGGTCCGGCAGCGGGGGCAGCCCCGGCCGACGGCGCCGGCCCGGTGTGGGGCACAGGCCTGCCGGTAATCCCAGGTTCGGCGGTAATCGCCGCTCCGGCTGTGGATGCCGGTTTACCTGCGCGCGCCGACTCTTTCCCGGGCTCCCCCCGTTTTCGGCGAAATCTGTTCAGGAAATCGCGCAGCCTCTGAGCAAAAGGCTTTTTTCTCTGTTTCCCGGCTCTGCCTCTCCGCCTTCCCGGTTCTTCAGAAAGCTCTTCGAGAGGTCTTTCGGCTGAAGGCCCGGCTTTTACCGCCTCAGGCTTCCTACTCCGTGCGGCCCGGGAGGGCTTTTCCACCGATTCCGGCTTAACGGTTCCGGCCGGCCTCGCCCCACGGGCGGTTGAAGCCTCAGGCTCTACCCCGCCGCTCTGCCCAACCCGGGGAACCTCCTCCGGTAACCCGGTAGAAGTCGGCGTTAAGGGCCGTTTGGCCCGGGTTGCAGCGGGAGGCTGATGGACGGAAGCAGGCGGCGCAGCGGGTTTCCGGCGCTGCTTCAGGGGTGCAGGCACGAACTGGGGCTGGCGGTCCAACCGGTTGGAAATATCACGCAGGTCCCTGGCCAGGCGGTCGACCATCTGGGATTGGGCTTGAACCGATTCCCGCAGTGACTGGTATGGCTCCTCCCCTGGAAGTTGCTGCGGTTGTAACGAGGATCGGGGGGGCGAACCTGGCTCCAGCGCGGGTGGAAACGCTGCCTGGGATGGAGGCCTCATCTCCGATGGGAAGGAAACCGAACCCTGAGGTTGAGGCCTGACAACAGGCCTGGGCGGAGGTTGCGCCTGGGGCAAGGAATGCAACCGGGGTTGAACCGGCACCTGGGGCGGGGCTTGGGCCCGGTACGGGGGCTGCTGCTGGGCCGGGGCTTGGGCCCCGGGTAGGATCGGCGGCTGGAACGGGGCTTGTGCTCGTGGTGGAGGCTGAACGCGTCCCCCGCCCCGCGAACCGACTGCCGGCTCTGACGGGGGCAGCGGAGCAGGTTGCTCCTCGAACACGGGGGGCGCCTGGTAATCCCTCCAGTCAGGGTTCTCTTCGTACAGCTGCTGGTTATCCAGAAGGCGCATCAGGGAAGGCGGGCTGTCGTCCCGGATTTCAATGCTCTCAGGCTCGGTCTCCAGGCTTTCTTCCATCTCGTCCAGATTGATGCTCTGCTCTTCCTCCTCGATGCCGACCGCCGGAGCCGGGCCGCCGAACTTTATTATCGGAACAGACTCCTCCTCCAGATGGGGCGTCGTATCGGCAACCGGACCCTCGATCGCCTCTTCGGAGTCCTGCTCCGGTGCCGCTTGCGCCCGACTGCGAAGGGCCTTCAGCCTCTGGAGATTACTCTCCAGCTCCGAGCGATGCGGTGAGGTAACCTCGGATATGGTATCCTCGTAGGCGTCGAGGGTGCTACGCAGCTTGTCCAGGCTCTGGGAATCAGCCCGGGTGCCCTCCAGGTTCACCACCTTCTCCAGCGTTTCCAGCGCACCTTCCGGGTTTCCCATCTTCCTGTAGGTCTTGGCCAGAAGCTCATGGGCTTCCACCTGCTCGGGATAGTCCTCCAGGAGGTCCTTGAATACCTCCGAGGCGTGTTTGTACTTTGCCTGCAGGAAATACAGCTCACCGAGAAGCAAACGGGCCCGAACGTCCCCCGGATGGGCTTCCAGAAATAAACCCACTTCCTTCTCGGCCTTGTCCAGGTTTCCTTTGTCCCTGGCAGCCTGGGCTAGATCGAGATGAAACTCCCTGTTGCCCGGATCAACCTCCAGCAGCCTCCGATACAGCTTTTCGGCCGCCTTCTCCTTTCCTGCTTTTTGATGCACCTTGGCCAGGGCGCGCAGGCTGGGAGTATGGGTCGGGTTTTGCTCGAGGATCGACTCGAGCAACCCGGCAGCTTCTTGCAGCCGCTCGAGGTAGAAATAGGTGTTGGCCAGCCGGAAGCGGGCCTCCTGGTTGGTCGGATCCAGGCCAACCAGCCTGTTGAACTCTTCAAGGGCTTCGGAGTAATGGCCGCGTGCCTCGAACAGCGAACCCAGATTGGCAACGGCAGTAAAATAGACAGGATTGATTCTCAAGGCTTCTCGATAGCTCCGCACCGCCTGGTCGTTCAAGCCCAGGTTGCCAAACGCCACTCCAAGGTTGTTATAAGCCTGAAGATTCTCGGGCTCTACCCTTAAAATCTCCTGAAAAATCGCCAGGGCTTCGTTGTTCCTGCCCTGAAGCTGCAAAACAACTCCCAGGTTGTTCATCGCCTCCACCCAGCCCGGCTTGACCTTCAAGGCTTGCTGGAACTGGGTTTCAGCCTCGCGATAACTGCCCAGCTTTTGTAGACAAATTCCCAGGTTGTAGTGCAGATTTGGCTGATTATAGTCCCGTTCCAGACCCCGGCGATAAACGGCGATGGCCTCCTCGAGATGCCCCCGCCTTTCGTACACGGTACCGAGATTGTTATAAGCGGCGGCGAAATTGGGGTCGAGCCTCAAGGCCTGCTCGAATTGCTCAAGGGTCCGGGAATCCTGGCCGAGGCTCTTATAGACATTACCGAGATTGTAATGGATATCCGCCCGCTTCGGAGCCAGGCTCAGAGCTTTCTCAAAGGCGGTGATCGCTTCCTGAAACCGCTCGATCTTACGTAAGCATACTCCAAGGTTGTTGTAGGCTTCGGTATAATCATTCCTCAGCTCTATCGCCCGCCTGAACGCCCGAATGGCCTTGTCGTGGTCGCCGAGCCGGTCGTAGACACTGCCCAGGAAGTTGAAGGTCTGGCTCCTTCTCGGGTTGCGCTCGATCGCTTTGAGCAGTAGTTGCTCCGCCAGCTTGTAGTCGCCTATTCGAAAAGCCTTGCGAGCCCGGGTCAGAGACTCGCGCACCGTCATCGCCTTCATCGGCCCATCCTATGGCAACAGACCGGAAGGCCTGGCGCTGATCTCTTTGGAAAACAGGCTTCGATGGGGCGGATCGGTGGCATCGTAGGCCACTACGGCGAAGTAGTACAACCTACCGTTACTCAAACCCGTCACCTCCAGCTCCGAGACGTTTCCGACGTCGATGGGAGAGGATCCCTGGTCGCTGCCGCTGCCGCGGTAGATACCCGGCGCATTTCCGTAGTAGACCAGATAGCCCGCCACATCCTCTTCATTTACCGTACTCCAGTTCAGGCGAACCTTGCCGTTGCCGGGAATAACATGAAGCCCGGTGGGAGGCGCGGGCGGCAGGTCCTGTTCGTACAGGAAACGCAGCTCGGAAACCTCCGGAGAGTGCCGGAGAGTGCCGTCCGGAAACAGCTCCGCCATCACCTGGAGGAAGCGCCCGCGGCTGTCCGAAAGCGGCTGTCCCGGCTCGACCTGGGCCCAAGAAACGCCGCTGAGATCGGCGTCGGCTCGGTCCGTCATCCTGTAAAACAAGTATACAGCAGAGTCGCCTGGAGTTCTGATCACTGCGTCGATCCGCTTCAGCCTGGTCCCGGTGTAGCCCAGGTCGAACGTACGGGTCTGAAAAGACCCGGTACGCCCGTTGTAACGCGTCAGAGAGGGCATGCCCACCCAGGTCCGGGATATACGCAGCTCATCGATCAGGCCGGTGAAATCTCCCCCGATGGTGATCGTGCCCGGACCGGCGTCCCCGGCAAAGGGCAGGAGCATGGTGCCTGCTTCACGTCCCGAATCCGTAGTGTATAGGATAGCCTCTGGCACTCCGTCCACCAGATATTCCAGCAGTCCGATCCTGCTGTCGTAACGCAGCAGGTGATGATGCCAGTCCCTGGGAACCAGGGCCGTGATGCCCCGAAAGCTGAATTCGCTTTGGCCGGCGGCCGGAGTGGTGAAAAAGTTGTCGAAGGTCCACTCAACTCTGCGGTCCTGCACTACGCAGAGCACCTCCTGGGGGAGGACAGACTGCTTGTTCCAGCGGGCGCCTTTCCAGCAGAAGATCTGCTCTCCGTCTTGCAGCAGAGCCGGGTTCAACCAGAACTCGATGCTGAAATCCTGTAACCAGGTGCCCTGCTGGAACAGCGCTCCTGGAAGAGGCTGCAGGGTCAAGCCCGCCTTTCCGCTGCTGAATCCGCCGCTCGCCCTGCCCAGAACGGCCACCTTTTCCGACAACATAAGGTCGCCCCGAAACGTCTCATAGTAACCCGTGAGGTCGGCAGAGGGAAGGGTGTTGAAATGAATCAACAGATCGGTGCTTGCTGTGGGCTGATACTCTGCATCCTGCAGCACGTAGTCGAGGGTCCCCCAGCGCCCGCTGACCAGAGTCAGGTTTTCGGCAACCTCTACATCCCGCCAGCCATCCTCCCGCCCTAAAACGATCTGCCGGTCCAGGGTCCCGGCAGGCCGACAGAACAGGCACAGAGAGCCGCCAAGGATCGCAGCTACTAGAGTTCTTTTTTTCACAATTCTTCTATAAATTATAATCGGAACGTCTAGAAAGCAACATGAACACAAGGAGCGCAGAAAACCAGAACCACGAACTGCAGGACAAAGTGCTCGCTGTCCCCGATGCCCCCGGTGTATACATCCTCAAGGACTCTCACTCCAAGATCCTCTACATCGGCAAGGCCAAAAGCTTGAAAAAACGCATCAGAAGCTATTTTTCCGACTCCAGGGACATCAAGACCCGGCATCTGCAGGCCCGTATCGGTGATCTGGAGGTTTTCCCCACAGAAAGCGAAGCCGAAGCGCTGCTGCTGGAGAACAACCTGATCAAGCGTTGGAAGCCCAAATACAACATCAACCTCAAAGACGGCAAGACCTACCCGGTCATCCGGCTGACTAACGAGGAGTATCCGCGGGTCTTTCGCACCCGCCGGATCGTGTTCGACGGTTCCAAATACTACGGACCTTTTCCCAACGTCGGCCAGATCGATCTCTATCTGACGATCATCGACAAGCTTTTCCCACTGCGCAAGTGCAGGGGACCGGTCAAAGGCAAGAAGCGGCCCTGCTTCTACTACCATATCGGCCGCTGTGCCGGGGTTTGCGCCGGCAAGATCAGCCGCGAGGAGTACAACCGGCGGGTGAGCAAGGTCAAGATGCTTCTGGCCGGAGGCAGCGAAGAGCTGGCCAGGGAAATAGGTCAGAAGATGCGCCAGGCCAGTAAAGAGAGGCAGTACGAGAAGGCGGCCGCCTTCAGGGATCAGCTCGAGGCCCTGAAGGTTCTCTCAGAAGAGCAGAAAGTCGTAGATTTCCACAAAGAGGCCCGGGATTATCTCGGTCTCTGGGCCGAAGGTGAAAGGCTGCGCGTCACTGTTCTTCAGCTTAGGGGCGGCAAGCTGGTCGGACGGGACTCCATGCTGCTGCACAACTACTCTCTGGAGGAGGAGTTCCTGCCCGCTTTTCTGGGCCAGTACTACGGCGGTAAAAACAGTCAGCCTCGGATTCTCTATCTCCCTGCGCAGCTTGAAACAAGCCACCGCCCCGAGCTTCTCCAGACCTTTCTGCAAGATCTGACCGGGAACAGGATCGAAGTACGCTTCCCTAAAAAGGGCAAGCAAGCCCGGCTGGTGCAAATGGCCACCGACAGCGCCCGCTACGGGCTGGAAGGAGACAGCGAGCATAAGAAAAAGGCCTTGGCAGAGCTGCAACAGCTTCTCGGGCTGCAGATCCCGCCCCGGCGTATCGAGGGCTTCGATATTGCTCACCTAGCCGGGAAACAAACCGTGGCCTCCCTGGTAACCTTTCTCGACGGCCAACCCCAGAAAAGCGGCTACCGGCACTACCACATACGCTCCCTAAACGGCCGCATCGATGATTTCGAGGCGGTCCGGGAGGTGGTCGCCCGCCGGTATACCCGTCAGATCAATGAGCGGGGCAGGCTGCCCGATCTGATTCTGATCGACGGCGGCAAGGGGCAGGTAGGCTCGGCGGCGACCATGCTGAAAGCTCTCGAGGCTCCGGAGATTCCGGTTGTCGGCCTGGCCAAGAAAAACGAACAGTTGTTTCTGCCAGGGCAAACCCAGCCTCTCGCCCTGCCGGAAAGCTCGGCGGCTCTGCACGTGTTGCAGGCCGTACGAGACGAAGCCCACCGCTTCGCCACCACCTTCCACAAACATCTACGGGCAGTGGAGCTGAATACCTCGGTGCTGGAAAGCGTGAAGGGGATCGGCAGAAAGCGAAGCCGCGCCCTTCTGGCCGCCTTCGGTTCCCTGCCGGGTATTGCCAGGCAGAGCCCGGAAGCGATCGCCGGCGCCACTCGCCTGAACCTCCGGCAGGCAGGCGAACTGCTCGCCTATGTACGGAAAATAACCACTTGAGCCTCAGGCCTTGGCGGTCAGGATATCGTGGGCCTGTTCGTTTCCCAGATCGGTAATGAAGGCAATACCGGTCTCCTGCTCGGTTTCCCGGTTTGCCGCGTAGATATCGTTTCTATCCAGTTCGCGGAGTGAAAATTTCCTGGCCCCTGCCATCAATTGCTGCAATCCAGCGGCTACTTTGTCCAGGAAGGTCCACAGGGCGATGGCTCCAAAGGGCACATTTTTCATCTCCTGCTTGCCGACCTTGCGCTGGACGTCGTAGTAGCAGGCAAAGACCTCTTCCGGGTACGAGCCATGCTCGGCGACCGCCAGAGGGAGTTTATCCCACAAACCGTTGACAGCCGCTTTGCGGTCCGGTTTGATGACTCCTTCGATATTCGATCCCAGAAACGCCGGGATCATCAAAGCCCGGCCCATACACACCAGCCTGGTAAATGGCGCGCCCAGGGCGAGGGCCTTGAATAGGTGGTCTTCGCGGGCTAATCCTCCAGCGAGGGCCAGGTTTACCACCCGTTTTCCCTGACTGGCGAGCACCTGGGCGAACTGGCAGGCCTTGGAATGCAGATATATCGAGGGTACTCCCCAGTATTCCATCATGTTCCACGGGCTCATGCCGGTGCCTCCGGATGAGCCGTCGATGGTCAGCAGGTCCAGCTCCTCGTCGGTGGCCAGCTTCATGGCCATGGCCAGCGATTCCATCCCGTAGGAGCCGGTCTTCAGAGTGATCCGGTTGTACCCGAGCTTGCGCAGGTTAGACACCTGGTCATGGAACGATGCGGCCACCTCCTGCGTCGAGTGCAGATCCGTATAGCCGAGTCTGCTGTGACGGGCGAAGGACTTGATGGCATGATGCTTGAAAGCCTCTTGGACTTCTTTCTTGGTGGGATCCGGGTCCACGACATAGCCGCGTTCTTTCAGGAAAACGGCATAGTCTAGATCCATTACCTGGATCTCACCGCCGATGGATTTGGCTCCCTGTCCCCATTTCAGCTCGATGATCACCTTATCCCCATACCTGTCCAGCACATATTCAGCCACCCCGTTGCGGCTGTCTTCCACATTCATCTGGACAATAATGGCTCCGTTTCCGTCGTAGTATCTCAAATAGGTGTCTATACGCCTGTCTAGCTCCGGAGCCTTCTTGATCCCGCCCTTGCCGATTTCTGCCTGTTGATCGATGCCGACCACGTTTTCCCCGACCACGACGGGGATGCCTACTAAAGCGGCGCCCACCGCCAGGGAATTCCAATACCTGGCGGCTATGAACGTAGAACCCAGAGCTCCGGTTATAATAGGCAGCTTCGAGGTTGTTTTTACCTGCCTTCCGAACTCGCTTCCGATGCTTACGTTGGGGAATACGCAGTCATCGGCGGATTCCGTCAGTCCTTTGGCCAGACCGCTAACCCCATAGCTCCGTCCTTGAATCCTCAGAGAGCCGTAGGATACTCCAATATGGCTGGTGGTGTTGCTGCCGGCGGTTACCAGACCAAAATCCCGCGGGTAAAGCATCTCGCGTCCATACATGGCGGACATCCAAGTCTCACACTTCCCCTGGCAGTCGGCTCTGCAGAGAGTACATAGGCTCGATTCCGAGGGGTTGCCTCTGTTGATGGTGCCCAGGGCGTCATTCCGTTTCTCAAACTGCAACATAGATGATCCTTATAAAAATAAATTTGATGCATAATAATACAAAATTCGAGCTCACCTGGCAAGTTTTTTCTGTTTAAAATAACCCGATCCATTTAGTTTGCAGGCAACAGCAGATTATCCTGACTGGCCGGTTGGAAAACTGAGCAGTATATTAGCCAGACAATTAGCAGACGAAGTGGGACGGATCATGAAACGTACGATTCTTATTGCTTTTACACTGCTGTCGGCGCTTAAGATCTGGGCACTCGACTTCCTGCCTCCTATGGATGAGTACTGGATTTCTTCGGGAACCGGCTACAGGAACGATCCCATGGGCGGGAAGGAGGGATCCCAGCTCCACAAAGGAGTCGACATGGTCGGCCCGCACCACGCCCCGGTGCGGGCGGCGGCCGGCGGCGTCGTTGCCGAGCACTGGCCACCTCCCAACGGCTATTTCCAGGGACATCCGATCTACGGCGGCCTGATCGTGATCGACCATCTGGACGGCACCTTCACCCTCTATGCTCACCTGTCCAGCACCACAGTCACCACGGGACAGCGCGTGGAAGCCGGGCAGATCATCGGCCGGCAGGGCGATACCGGTATAACCACCGGAGAGCATCTGCATTTCGAGGTGATTGTGGATCCGCTTAGTTATTTCAGTCAGGGAGAAGAAACCGGGCTCGACGGCACGGCGAGATAGGCAGGTAAGCGCTATTCAGAACCGCCAGCTTCCCCGGCCGCCTCTAACCACCAGGTAATAGAGAAAAAGCTGCAACAGGCAAGCCTGGAGCGTGCTCTTCAACGAACGGGCTCGCCGGTCGAAGCGGGCAATCAACTGCACGATGTCCCGCAGCTCCGCCAGTGTGTAGGCCCGCAGGCCATCGGCATAGATTTTCTGCACCTTCTTGCCGCGTATCTTCAGCCGGGAGAAGGCTTCCTCGAGGGAATACCTTTGCTCGACCAGTGCTTTGAGGTCCCTCAGCTTTCGCACCTGATTGAGGATCCCCGCCAACAGTCCCACCGGATCCGTATCGCGGGACAGGAGGAGCTGGTTCAGCACCTCCAGAGCTGCAGCGAAATCGCGGGCTGCCACGCTTTCGAACAAAGTGAAGACATTCTCATCCTTGCTGTGATAAAGGATTTTCTCCACGTCGGCATACCCGATCCTGCTCCCCTCCCCGAAAAACAGGCTGAGCTTTTCGCAGGTGTCCCGCAGTTCCCTGGTGTTGTTTTCCACCATTTCGAGAAGAAACAGGGAGGCCTGGGGATCGATTTCGATGCGCTGTTTCCTGAAATAGTTGGCAATCCAACCCTTCTTCTGGTTTTCGAACAACTCCCAGAAAATGACCCTGTTCTCCTTGGGTACCATTCTCTCGAAACGCCGGTCGATCCGCCCGATTTCATCGGACAGCAGGAGAAACGAGGTCTGAAGGGCGGGATGCTGGCAGTACTCGGCCAGCAAATCCAGGTCCCGCTTCCTGCTCAACAGCTCGATATTTTTCAAGATCACCACGCGATAGGGGGAAAAGAGGGTGCCGTTGCGCAGGGTAGCCAGCAGCTCGGTTACCTCCACATCGAAGGCATAGAAGCGGTGCACCTCCGGAGGCTGGCCCAGGGTCCCGGAAATCCTCTCGACCAGCCGGCTGACAAAGGAGTCCTTTTCGCCCTCCTCCGGTCCCAGCAGGAGGTACAGGGCGTCGCTTTTACTCATAGTTGCGGATCAGGAATAAAAGTTTTCCCAAAATGCGCACGTTTTGAGTGTAGATCGGCGGATAAGCAGGATTCTCGGCCTTCAGCATCACCCTGTTCCGCTCCAGAAAGAAACGCTTCAGAGTCACCGCCTCGTCCACCAGGGCCACCACGATGTCGCCGTTGTTCGAGGTGTTCTGGTGTCGTACCACGGCGATATCACCCTCGAAGATGCCCGCCTCCTTCATGCTGTCCCCTTTGACCTTGAGAGCGAAGTACTTCCCGGCCCGCAGATATCCCTGAGGAACGGCCAGGTATCCGTCCATGTTCTCCTCGGCAAACAACGGCCTCCCGGCAGCCACGGAGCCTAGGATGGGAACGGAATGGTGCCGCTCGCCTTCGTACAGCTCTCCGTCACCGAGCACCTTGATGGCCCGGGAACGGTTGAGGTTGCACTTGATGGCTTGCTTCTTCTGCAGGGCTTTGAGATGATCATAGGCTCCTTTTACCGAGACTTTCAGGTGGTCGGCTACTTCACGAACTGTCGGCGGATACCTGTAGGTGCGGATGTAGGTCTTGATGTACTCGAGCACTTCCTTCTGCCGGATTGTCAGCTCCTTCATGCTATTTCTTGATCTCTATCCCGTGCTTCTTTATCTTATTGTGCAAGTGCGAAGGGGTTATACCCAGAGCCTTGCTGGTGCGGGTGATGTTCTGACCGTTCTCTTCCAGCTTTTTTAAAAGGAACTCTCGCTCGAACTCGTCTTTGGCCTCGGCGAGCTTCATCGTCTCGAAGCCTCTGAGCGCTTCGTCCTTTTCCCAATCCGTACGGCTGGTCAGATATCGCCTGACAGAAGCGGGACTGATGATCCTTTCCTCGGTCATAATGTTAATCCGCTCTATGAAATTTTTCAACTCTCTGATGTTGCCCGGCCAGAAATAGCTGCGAAGAAGCTGCATCGCCGGCCCGGAAAAACTCTTCGGTTCGCCTTCGGCTGAACGCTTGAGGCGCTTCATGAAATATTCGACCAGCTCTTCCAGGTCCTCGATCCGCTCCCGTAGAGGCGGTACGAAAACCGGAATTACATTGATGCGGAAATAAAGGTCTTCCCTGAAGCGTCCGGCGCGGATTTCCTCCTGGATGTTCTTGTTGGTGGCGGCGATCACCCGCACGTCAACGCTGATCGACTTCTCGCCGCCGATGCGCTCGAACTGCATCTCCTGCAGAACCCTCAAGACCTTAGCCTGCGTGCTGAGGGACATATCGGCAATTTCGTCGAGGAACAGCGTCCCCCGATGGGCCAGCTCGAATTTGCCCTTGCGCCTGGCATAGGCGTCGGTGAAGGCTCCCTTCTCGTGGCCGAACAGCTCGCTCTCGATCAGAGTCTCGGGGATCGAGGCGCAGTTCACCTCGACGAAGGGCCCGGCCGCCCGCCGCGAACGACGGTGGATCTCTTTGGCCACCAGCTCTTTGCCTGTACCGTTTTCCCCCATGATGAGAATCCGGGCGTCACTGCTGGCGCTTTGTTCGATCAGCTCCTGCACCCTCTGCATGCCCTCCGCCTGGCCGATCATCTCGTCCTCCACGAAGATGCTGTCCTTAAGGCTGCGGTTCTCCCTTTTCAGCTCCTCCAGCTTGAGGGCGTTCTCCACCACAGTGATCGTTTTCTCCAGGGACAGAGGTTTCTCCAGGAAATCGAAAGCCCCGATCTTGACCGCCTGGACGGCCATATTGATGCTGGCGTGACCGGAAATAACCACCACCTCGACATCGGGCCAGTCCTGCTTAACCCGCTTGAGCACGTCGATTCCGCCCATATTGGGCAGCCAGACGTCGAGAATAACCAGGTCGATGGTTTCCCTCGCCAGCACCTCGAGAGCCTGGAAACCGTTCTCGACCGAGGTTACCTGGTACCCTTCGTCCCCCAGCACGTCTTCGAGCACCTGGCGGATGCCCTGCTCGTCATCCACAACCAGTACGTGGCTCACAGTCTCTCACTCCAAAGGCAAATCGATGATAAACGTAGTGCCGACACCCTCCTGGGTCTCGAACCAGATACTCCCATCATGATCGAAAACGATGCGCTCGACAATAGCCAGACCCAACCCGGTGCCTTCGCTTTTGGTGGTGAAGTAAGGCTCGAAGATCCTGTTCCTGATTTCCTCGGGTATACCACCTCCGTTGTCCTTGATCCAGATGCGGCAGTAGCGGCGGTTTTCCTTGTTGATCAGCGCGGAACGAACTTCGATCCGGCCGCCGGCCGGCATGGCCTGGATTGCATTCTTCAACAGGTTGGCGAACACCTGCTTGATCTGGCTGGGATCGGCCTGCAGCACGCTGTCTTCGCTGACGCGGTCGGTGGAAATACTCACGTTTCCCGAAAGGTTGTTGTACATGTCCGCGACTTCCCCCACCAACTCGCGCAGGATGACGCTCTCGGGCCTGGGCATGGGCAGGCGGGCGAACTCCCGGAACTCCACCAGCAATTCGTTGAGGTTATCCACCTCCCGGATGATGGATGACACCGAGGACACCAGCACCTTCCGGAACTCCTTGGGCGCTTCTACGGGATTGCTCGGATATTTCCTGAGAATTCTCTGGGCAGAGAGCTTGATCGGGGTAAGGGGGTTTTTGATCTCGTGCGCCAACCTCTGGGCAATCTCCTGCCAGGCGGAGATTTTTTCGGTCTGGCGCAGCTTCTCACGGGAATGGGACAGCTCGGAAACCATGCGGTTGAAGGAACTGACCAGCAAGGACAGCTCGTCCGCCGAGCGGGTCAGGATGCGAAAGGAGAAATCCCCTTCGGCGACCCTCCGGGTAGCCTCCTCCAGGTTTACGATGGGGCGGATGATCTCCTCGGTGAGCAGAAAGCTCACCAGGATCGACAGCAGGAAGATGGGAAAGGAAAAGAAAAAATAGAAGACCACCAGCACCAGCCGGAACAGCCTCTTGTAACGGTTGAGCTGGTTAAAAATTTCCAGGCTTTCGGTAAGACGCCGGGCCTGGTTGTCGAAACCGGCCGGCAGAAGGCGGCCTACCACCACGGTGTAGCGCCTGCCGTCCAGCTCGTGCACTGCGGCATTACGTAAAATACTCGCCTCTTCTCGGTCCTCCTTGGGCAGATCGCCCGACAGCTCGTTGAAAGGCAGCAGGCCGCGCAGCCGCCCTTCCTGGTCGCCTCGGAACAGGACCTCATCGCCTTCCGGGCCGAATATCTGGATGAACTGGATCTCAGAGTTCACCGTCGTAACGTTTTTCCACAGCCGCTCCGGATTTCTCTCCAGGTCCTGCAGTATCGACGGCATGAGCGAGCTGCGGTTGAAGCTGCGCAGATTTTCCACCATGCCCCGATAGTACTCCAGGGAAATGGAAAGCCCTCCCCGCAGAGCCTCGCCGATACGGGCCTCGAGCCAGAAGTTGATAGCCGCATTGATGAAGTTGATCGACAGCAGGGACTGGGGTATGGAGGACAGCAGGGCGATGAGAATGAAGAACAGCAGCAGCCGGGTCTTCAGGCGCGAACCGGGCTTGCGGGTGGCCCGTTCCCGGATCAGACGGACGATCTGAAACACGATCAGTCCGAGCAGGATGAGGGGGAAGGCGATGGCCACCACGTAGGCCACGATGTTGGTCTGGACATCGACACGGGCCAGGTTCACCAGGATCTGCTGGGAGAACACCACGATCAGAGCGATAAGCACGATGAAGATCAGCACCAGGACCAGCAGACTTACCGAGGTGTTGGTGGAATGGAACGCTCTCATCGCCTTGCGCTGCTTTCGGCCGGCTCCCGCCCGCCGGGCGGGCGGATCTCCGCCTCGAGCCAGGGGGAAGTCGAGACTGTCTCTGAGGAGAACAGGGTGATGATGTTCAGAGGAGAAACGATCTTCACCGGCATCAACCTGACTCGGGCCAGAACGTATAGCTCTTGCAGCTCCGAAATATCGATCTGTCCCAGCTCGAGATCCGGGAGGAAGAAAAAAGAGCGCAGGAACTCCTGTTCGCCCGTATATTTCCCCAGCAGATTCCCGTCTCGTAGAATCATATACCGGTTTTCATAGAAATCAAAATAGGCGGTCTGGGATACCTTGGTCTCTACCAGCAAACGGTCACCGAGGAAGGACAGCAGCCCCCGGCTCTTCCTGTACAGCCGGGCCTGGAAGATAATCTCGGCTTTCAATCCATCCCGCAGCGAAGCCAGCACCTCTTCGCTCCTTGGGCTTTCGAACTCGATTGCTACGTGCACCGTATCGCTCTGAAGAGAGGTTTCGAGGCGGGCTTCCTGAGCGCCCAGGTGTCCGGTGGTCAGCAGAGCTGCAATCAGAATAGCGAACGTAATCCCCTTCGACTCATTCCTCCTCGAACTTGGTCTCGAACAAGTTGCTGAGCGCAGCAACAGCCTGCTCCTCGTCGCTGCCTTCGGCGATAATCTTGATCGGGGTGTTGTAGGTGCCGGCCAGGGTAAGAATGCCCATGATGGACTTTCCGTTGATCTTCTCCCCGTCTTTCTCGAGGAAAACGCTGGAGGAGAACCTGTTAGCCGTCTCGACGAGCAGTGCTGCCGGACGGGCGTGGATCCCGGCCCGATTCTTGATGATTACGGTCTTTTCAACCATGAGCGCGGGTACCGGCGGTCCGCCTCAGGTCTCGCTCAAGAAGATCGCCTTGGCGCTTTCGGTCTCCAGCCAGCGCATGACGTTCCTGGAGAACTCCTTGGCTGAATAGTAACCCATTTTCTTGAGTCGTTCGTTCATCGCAGCAGTCTCGATAATTATGGGAATATTGCGCCCCGGCTTCACCGGGATCACCAGATAGGGAACCTGTACGCCAAGGATGTCGATGAAGTTCTCTTCCGCTCCGATACGGTCGTAGTTCTTGTTGGGATCCCAGTCTTCCAGTCTTATGGCCATCTGGATCTGCTTCTTGTCCCGAATAGCTCCCACCCCGAACAGGTGGGAGATATTGATGATACCCAGACCCCTGATCTCCATATGGTGGCTGGAAACTCCGGTACCAGTACCGATCAGAATGTTGCCGCCCACACGCCGGATCTCCACCAGATCATCGGCTACCAGTCGGTGGTTGCGCTCGATCAAGGCCAGGGCGGTCTCGCTCTTGCCCACGCCGCTGTCGCCGAGGATCAATACCCCGATCCCGAACACCTCGGCCAGCACCCCGTGAATGCTCTGCTTGGGGGCGAAGATATTGCTTAACACCCGCAGGATGCGGGTGGTAAACTCGGAGGAGGCCAGGTCCGTCTGCAGCACCGGGCAGCCTGTTTTCTCGGCTATCCGCAGGAAGTCCTTGGTCGGCTCCTGCTTGTGGGTGAAGACGCAGCAGGGAATCTCGCAGGAAAAAAGCTTCTCCAGCGTGTCTGTCTTGCCTTCTTCGGCCAGCTTGTACAGGTAGGCGACCTCGCCGCGGCCGAAGATCTGAATGCGCTGATAGGCGAAGTTGTCGTAGAATCCGCTGAGTTCCAGCCCTGGCCTATTGATCTCCGGGACTTTGAGCTCCCGCACCAATCCGGCCCGTCCGGCTATGCACTTGAAGTTGAGGGCGTCGTTTTCCTTGAGATCGAGCTGTAGCAGGTCCAGGACCGTGATTTTTTTCATGTTGTCTCGCCGGCGGCCTCCCCGCTGCGCACCGAATCTTGGCCCTTGTGATCCTGGATCTTGTTCTTTTCCTTGAGGACTTTGAGCTCCATTTTGTCGAATAACTTGTCGATTCCGGCGAAGATGTCGAAACTCTTGACCCGTACGTGGTTGGAGTTGCCCCAGCGGAAATTGATATTGGCCTCGAGCCTGTATTCGCTTTTTTCCTGATTGACGAAGAAAAGAAGATCGACGATATGATCGGAAACGAAATCGAGACGGTGCAGCTTCCTGTCGATGTACTCCTTGACCTGATCTGTGATGTCGACGTGCACGCCCTTGATCTCAATATTCATAGCCCCTCCTATCTGTGGTGAGAGCTCATGATGTCGAGCTCTTTCCTGTATTTGGCGATCGTCCTGCGTGCGATTCTCACTCCTTTTACCGCCAGGATCTCCCCGATCTTCTGATCCGTAAGGCGCTTTTTTCCTCCTTCCTCTTCGATGATCTCTTTGATCATCTGCTTCACCCCTTCCTTGGAGAAACGTCCTCCTCCTGGAACCAAGTTGGAGAAAAAGAACTTGAGTTCGAAGATGCCCCATTCGGTCTGGACATACTTCCCGTTGGTGACCCGGCTAACCGTCGCCTCGTGAACACCGATCTCAGCGGCTATATCTTTCAAAGACAGAGGAACCAGGTATTTCGGGCCTTTTCTGAAAAACTCTCTCTGGAACTCCACGATTGCTTTGCAGACCTTCAGAAGGGTTTCGTTGCGCTGTCTGATAGAGCGGATGAACCAGCGCGCATCCTGAACGCCGCTTTTAACGAAGCGTTTCAGATCCTTCTGCCGGTACTGCTCTTTGTGATCCTGGATACTGGCATAGAAGGAGTTGATGCCCAGGACGGGGATCTCCTCATCGTTGAGCACGATGATGAACTCCCCCTCCTGCACCTTGACCATCACGTCCGGGATGACGTAGCGCGGCTGCTCGCTGGAAAAATTCCTCCCGGGCAGGGGATCCAGTTCGCGCAGAAACTCCTTTATTTTCTCCACCTCTTTGACGCTGATCCTCGTGATCCGGGCAATCTCCCGGTACTTTTCCCGTTCCAGCAGCTCGAGATGCTTTTCCACGATCTCGGCGCTGCCGGGCACCGGACTGGGATGCATCCTGATCTGTACCAGGATCGCTTCCCGATATCCGGCCGTACAGGTACCCACCGGATCGAGGCCCTGTATGAGCTGCTTGATCCGGTTCATGACAGGAAGCTGCTCCTCGGAGACCAGCGCTTCTGGTTTCTCGATGTGAAAACCGTTTTCATCCAGGTTGCGGATCAGCAGCTCCCCGATTCGAAACTCCTCCTCGCTGATGGGCTGAAGACGGAGCTGCCAGAGCAGGTGTTCGTGAAGGGACTCAGGCCTGCTCAGCACGCCTTCGATGAATTTCCGGCGGGCGTCCTCCCGGCTTTCTCCTCCCTGCACCTTGATGTACCCGGGGTCCGAAGTATTCTCGAAATACTCCTGCTCTTCCGAGGTGCGCCTGCCCGTATCGTCCAGGGACAGCAGAGAGTTTTCCTCCACTACCTCCAGAGCCGGATTTCGCTCCAGCTCCTCCTGAATGGTGTTCCGCAGCTCCTGCAGCGGCAGGGCCATGATCTTTATCGCCTGGTATAACTGCGGGGTCATGCGTAGCTGCTGCTGCTGCCTCAATACAGGCTTCTGGGACTGATACATCGTAGCTCTCTTCATCAAATTTGAATGATAACGGCGGGGATTGTCAACATTGAGTTGGGATTACATGCGGAACTCTTCTCCTAGGTAGATCTTGCGGGCTACCTCGCTGCGCAACAGCTCGTCTTTGGGGCCGGTGACCACGATCTCCCCCAGATTTATGATGTAGGATCGATGGGTGATTTCCAGGGTGTCCCGTACATTGTGGTCGGTCACCAGTACCCCGATGCCCTTTCTAGATAGCTCGACGGCAATCCGTTTGATTTCGTAGACGGCAATGGGATCGATACCGGCAAAGGGCTCGTCGAGAAGCAGGAAGTGGGGCTCGATGGCCAGGGAACGGGCGATCTCGGTCCGCCGGCGCTCTCCCCCCGACAGAGTATAGGCCTTCTGAGCGCGCAGGTGGCTGATGCCCAGCTCGTTCATCAGGCTCTCCAGCTTCTCGCGCTTCTGCCCGGCAGAAAGGTCCTTGCGGGTCTCCAGGATGGCCCAAAGGTTCTGTTCCACGGTCAACTTGCGAAATACCGAAGGCTCCTGGGGCAGGTAGGAGATACCCAGGCGGGCCCGTTTATACATGGGCAAACCGGATATATTGCGCCCGTTGAGGTAGATCTTGCCCTGGGTAGGCTTGATGAACCCGACAATCATATAGAAAATGGTGGTTTTACCGGCCCCGTTGGGACCGAGAAGCCCCACCACCTCTCCCACTCGCATGGAGAAGCTTACATCCTTGACAGCCTCTTTCTTGCCGAAAAGCTTTGAAAGACCCTCGACGGACAGTCGGCCGTCGCCGGCAGCGACTTCCTCACTCATGGTGGCTCCCCGCCTTCGGCCTGCTCCTCCTCCGGAGCTGGCTCCTGCTCCGAGGTCACCTTGCCCCGGATGTCCCCCTCCAGCCGTATCGTCTCGGTATCCAGATCGAGGTAGATCTTTAGGGCCCGATATTCGTCACCCTTCCAGTTGACCACGGGCATCCCCGACAGCTCCAACTTCTCCTCATTGCGCAGGTAGCGGGCAAACTCGGCCCGACAGACCAGGTCTTCCTTCAGAATCCGTACGCCGATCTGCACCACGGTCTCGTCACTCTGTTCCCAGTTTTCCAAAAAACCGCCTTTTACCACAACCTCGTTCTTCTTGTCCAGCATGACAACGTTGCCCCGAACCCGCACGAGTTTTTCGTGGCGGTTGTAGAAAAGCTCGTCACAGGTCAGCTGTATTCCTTTCTGCTCGTTTTCGATCCTAACATTGCCTTCACAGGCCACGTAGCGGAAACCCTCCCCGTACAGCTCCATGCGGTCCGCCCAAATGAGATTGTCTTCGCTTGCAACTTCCGCGTTCCCGTTCAGAATTGTCCGTTCTCTCCCCTCGGCCAGCACGGTTTCCATTCGGTCACCCCGAAAGGAGAAAGTCTGGCCCCAAACAGACCCGCCTAGGACAAGCAGGATTGCCACGATGGGTAGAGTGCGGCTAGGGCTCCTGTTCTTCCTCTTCTTCTTCCCAAACATAGCTGCCTCGTACCTGGGAGGAAAACTCGATTCTCTTGCGGCGAAAATCGGCCGTGAATCCCCGGCCCTCGACGAAGGAGCCGTCATCTTTTTCCAGGCGTACCGTTTCCTCGGGCTCGGCTTCCAGACGCCTTCCCTCTCGGGTCCAGGTGAGCCTGCTCGCCTCCAGGGAGGCCTCCTCTTCGGTGGAATGGATCACGATCGAGCCGGTCACCGAGGCGTTCTCGCTGTCCGTGTCGAACACGGCCTTCTCGGCCCTCGCCTCGGTGATAAGCTCGCCCTGGCTATCGAACTCGCGAAAGCGGACCCCTTGCAGGTAGATCTCTTTTCGCTCAGCATAGCTCTCTGCTCTATCGGCCTCCAGAATCACCCAGACCCGGCCGTTGGATACGATCGTGTGAGTGAAGCCGATCAGTATGGTTTCCGGTGTCTCGCCGCCCATGCTCTCGGCAACCCGGGCTTGTTCGTAGTCCAGGCTGCAGGCGGCGAGGGCGAGGCCGAGACAGGCAAGCGTTAAAGCGTTACGAGCTCTCATGTTCCATACAGGCGGCCACGAAGGTGGAAAACAGAGGATGGGGTGCTACGGGCTTGGATCTGAACTCCGGATGATACTGAACCCCGATCCCCCAGGGATGGTCTGGCCATTCGCTGGCTTCCACCAGGGCTCCGTCGGGCGTGAAGGCGCTGAAAATCAACCCCCCCTTGACCAGATCCTCGCGGAATGTATTGGCCACCTCGTAGCGATGCCGGTGGCGCTCGCGGATCTCGTCGATCCCGTAGATCCTGTGCAGGTGGGTACCGGGAACCACCCGCGACGTACTGGCACCCAGGCGCATGGTCCCTCCATAGGCCTTAACATCAATCTGCTCTTCCAACAGGCTGATCACAGCGTGCTGTGAGCCGGGAACGAACTCGGTGGAATTGGCATCCTTCCAATCCAATACGTTGCGGGTGTACTCGATCACCATGACCTGCATGCCCAGACAGATGCCGAAACAGGGCAGGTTGTGCCGGCGGGCGTAGGCGGCGGCCTGGACCATCCCCTCGATCCCCCGCTGACCGAACCCGCCGGGGATGAGGATGCCGTTCAGGTCTTTCAGGACCTCTTTCGCTCCCCTCTGTTGATCATCGGTGGGCAGATTGTCGGAATCGACTTTGACCAGCTCGATCTGGCAGCGGTTGGCGATTCCCCCGTGATGCAGGGATTCATAGATTGATTTATACGAATCGAGCAGTTCGGTATATTTGCCCACCAGGCCGATTCTGACTTTCCTACGAGCCTGGTTGTAGGCCTCCACCACCCGGCGCCAGTCGCTGAGATCGCAGGCGCCGGCGGGAAGCCCGAGCTTCTGAAGAATGATCTCATCGAGCTTCTGCTCGGCAAAGATGAGAGGGATTTCGTACACCGTGGACTGGACATTGTAGGCCGAGATCACGGCCTCGTATTCGACATTGGTGAACAGCGAGATCTTGTGCTTCAAGGCCTCTGGAATCGGTTCCGGAGCCCGACAGAGCACAATGTCCGGCTGGATGCCGATCTGGCGCAGCGAGGCCACGGAGTGCTGCGTGGGCTTGGTCTTCATCTCTCCGTCGGACACCGTGGGGATCAGGGTCAGGTGCACGAATAGCACCTGCTTTCTGCCCAGGTCGTGGATGAACTGCCTGGCCGTCTCCAGGAAGGGAATGGATTCGATATCGCCCACGGTTCCGCCGATTTCGACGATCGTCACTTCTACCTCGGCCTCGTGCCCGACCTTGAAAATACGCGCTTTGATCTCGTCGGTAATGTGGGGAATGACCTGCACGGTTCGGCCCAGAAAACGCCCCTCCCGTTCCTTGCGGATCACCTCCTGGTAGACTTGCCCCGTGGTTACCGAGTTGACCTTGCCGAGGGGACAGGAGGTGAAGCGGAAGTAGTTGCCAAGGTCGAGATCCGTCTCCGCCCCATCGTCGGTTACATACACCTCGCCGTGTTGGTAGGGGCTCATGGTTCCGGGGTCCACATTGATATAGGGATCGATCTTGATCATCCGCACCTGCAATCCGTGATGCTCGAGCAGGCTCCCTATCGAGGAAGCGGCCACTCCTTTCCCCAAACCCGAGCAGACTCCACCGGTGACGAATATAAACTTACCGCGCATATGGGTAGAATTATTCACAGCCCGCCGAGGATGTCAATTATAGCCGGAGACTGGCTGCAGCAGAATCCCGAGGTCGATTGGCAGGTTAGTTAGGAGGGAAGGTCTTTTCCTCACTGAGGAAAAAGCGCTGGGAAGCTTTATCAGAGGCTGCGGCTGTCCCTCCTGTGGCCGCCTTTACCCCGGTGCCAACAGGCTGGGGGTAGAATATCAACCCCTTGCAGGGATCGCGCAGGGAAGCCATCAGGGAGCAAAGATTGGCGTCACTGAGAAGCTGTTCTTCAGCCAGGATAGGGGCCTGCAGCCGCACCGCCACTGCCAGGCCGTCGCTGGGGCGCACTTCCATGTTGAAGTGCCGCCATCGACGGTGATAGTTGATACGGGCGCAATAACCGTAATCCCTGGAGTGGTCGAAGATCTCCAAACTGTCCATGGTGAAGCCATGACGCTTGAAATAGCGGGCCAGGATATCGTGAGCCAGCGGTCGGGGGCTTTTAATTTCCTCCAACTCGACGATGATCGAGCTGGCCTCTGAAGGCCCGATCCACACAGGCAGGATCCGCTCACCTCCGGAATCTGTCAAAACTGCAACGGGCATTCGATCGGAATCGAGGAAAAAACCCTTGATGAAAAGTTGTATCATCGCCGTACCTCTTTTCCTCTAAGTATAGCCCCAACTTTGAAAATCACTACTTTTGGCGATTTTTTTGTTTCTATTCCTCCCCGCCGGCCCCTGCTGCCTCATCATCTATCCGCTCGCAGGTCTCCCGAACGATCTCTATTCCCGTCGCCCTTCCCTCGGCGTCTGTGTCCACCAATACGCCCTGGAGCTCCAGTTCGTCCCAGCTTATCCGGGATTGCTCGTGGATCTGGGTAAGGAACTTGCGGATCTCGATCTGCGGGTCCAATCCCCCCACCGAGTAGCTGCTTCCCGTACGCCCCGTACCGGCAATCACCGCCGTGCCGCCGGGTAGAATACGGGCGTCGGCGCTGAGCACCTTGCTGTGGCTGCCGAGCACGGCGGAGACCTTGCCTTCCAGGTGGTAGAACATCGTGTACTTCTCCGCCGTGGTCGAGGCGTGGAAATCGACCACAATCACGTTGGTTTGCTCCGCAATTTTTGCCACGATGTCGTGAATCATGAGAAAAGGGTTATTGAGATGCACCCGGTTGAAACCGGATTGGCCCAGAAGGTTGACGACACCAACCTTTCTGTCCCCGACGCTGAACACGTGCCAGCCCCTGCCCGGATTGCCGTAGGGATAGTTGGCCGCCCTGAGTATATAGGGCGCTTTGGCGATATGGGTGACCATGTCCTTCTTGTAGTAGATACACTCTCCAGAGGTAATCGCATCCACACCGAGCTTGTGCAGATAGATGGAATGATTCTTGCCGATCCCGAAGCCACCGGTGGCCCCGTCTCCCGAAGCCACCACGAAGTCTATGCTCCTCTGTTCCTTTAGCTGGGGAAGCTTCGTCTTCACGCAGAACACCCCGGAAGAGCCGACTATCTCGCCGATGTAGAGAATCCTCACGGTCGCGGGGCTCCGCATCGAAAAAAGGCATTCATGTTCACGACCTGCGCCAAAGATAGCAGAGAAACAGCGGACTGTCACGCCACAAGGGGCGGCAATGCCCGAACCGGTAATCCCTGCAGTTGGGCATCATTAGAGGCGGCTTGACAACAACGCGGGGTATTTGCTATTTTTTTCGTTGAACAGGCCCGGATGGTGAAATTGGTAGACACGCTAGGTTCAGGGTCTAGTGGGGGATTCCCCGTGGAGGTTCAAGTCCTCTTCCGGGCAGGAGGAAGACCAGTCTCGATTTGAAGACTGGTCTTTTTTTTCTCGGAGCCGCTGAAGAGGACTTGAAACGAGCGAGCGCCGAGCAGGGGCGAGGGCAGCCAGACAGGAGGTCTGGCGCCAGCGAGCGAGGCGGCCTGGAGGAAGCAGCCAGGACGGCTGCGACCGGAAGGCAAGTCCTCTTCCGGGCAGGAGGAAGACCAGTCTCGATTTGAAGGCTGGTCTTTTTTTTCTCGGAGCCGCTGAAGAGGACTTAAAACGAGCGAGCGCCGAGCAGGGGCGAGGGCAGCCAGACAGGAGGTCTGGCGCCA
>CAYMEK010000027.1:5826-12285 GCA_964389305.1 uncultured Spirochaetaceae bacterium | reverse complement strand
AGCGAGGCGGCCTGGAGGAAGCAGCCAGGACGGCTGCGACCGGAAGGCAAGTCCTGTTCAGCGGCCCGTTACTTTTTTCTAAATCTAGATGGAAATCCGTACGCGTTTTAGGCTACTATTTTGTCGTAATATGCCCAAATGGAGTGCAATACCCCTTGTTCTCATCATCCTGCTGTTGGGCGGTTGTCTCGGCGGGGGTACACCCAGTGAGCCCGGCAGGGCAGGGGCGGCCGGACGCCGGCGGGCTTCTGCGGGCGCTGAAGAGGCGCCGGAAACCAGCCTGCCCGCTCCCCACGAAACCGATGTTGCACCCGTAAAGCCAGCCGAGGAACCTTCGCCGCCCGAAATCAGCTACTACGAAGCAGTCAGGCAGATAACCAGGCTATACCCCGCAGAGCTGCGGCCTCTGATCCTCCGCGGCAGGATGCCTATTCTGCTCCACGACCTCGATAGAGACCGAAACCCCGAATGCTTCGCCCTGGCTATACCGTCCCGGGGCCTAGACAGCCGCGAATCCGGGCGCCTCGACGACGCTTCCAGGCTGTTCGAGGACCAGGCCGAGCCGGTGGCCTTTTCACTGCTGGTTTTCGCCAATCGCCAGGGTAACTTCCGCCGCGTGAAGATACTGCCTCTCGGAGAGCGGAAGGTTTTCGAATCGCTGCGCAAGACCCCACTGTACACCACCCGGTCTCTGCCGGTGATCGTCACCGTGTCCTTTCAAACGCAGGAAGGACGGGAGGTGGAGCTGTTCGTTTTCGACAACGCCAGCGGTCTGCCCCGCGCCCGCCAGAGTCTGGCTGAAACACTCTCCCGTCAGTTCCGACTGGAGGATATCGATGGGAACGGGATGATCGACCTGTTCGTGAAAGAGGGGGTTATGGAGGAAGGTACCGGATTCGAGACCTTTCTGAAATGGTACCGCTGGAACGGGCGCGATTTCGTGGAGTATCAAAACCGCAATGTGGTGCGAAACTTGAACGCATTCCTGCTAGAAGCCAAAGAGCTGGTGCTTGCCGGAAAACTGCAAGAAGCGGTAAACGTGCTCGTAGATCCAACCGTACTCGGTAAACTGAGGAAAGCAGGCCTGGATAGTGCTGAGATCCTGATCCGAATAATGGGTCTCGAAGAGTTGGGCCTGGTAGAGTTTCCTGCACTGCGGGAAGTGGTCTTCCCGCAAGTCCTTGAGGATCCCTTCGTCGCGGAGAACGACAGGGGTTTATATTTCACCATCAGCTACCGGATGATCGACGTCAACGGCACCTCCTACATCGCCAACGCCCGCGTGTATATGCTGTCCAATCCGTTCCGGGACAGACAGTTCGCCTTTGCACCCCCCGTCGATTGACAGGCGGCTGCCGTCCATTTACAGTGAACGCGACTATGTACAGGTACGCGATCGAGGGCGGCCATCCGCTGAAGGGGAAGGTCCGGCCTAGCGGCAACAAGAATGCCGCTCTGCCCTGTCTGGCCGCCACCCTGCTGACCGACGAGGAGGTGGTGCTCAGAAACGTCCCCGACATAGAAGACGTGGAGGTGATGATCGGGATTCTGAAAACCCTCGGTTCGCTGGTGGAGAGGACCAACAAGCGCACCTACCGTCTGAAGACCAACGATGTCCGCAATTGCGCCGTTCCCCTGGAGATGGCCAAGCAGATCAGGGCTTCGATTCTCTTCGCCGGTCCCCTGCTCGCCCGTTGCGGCCGGGTTACGCTTCCTCCTCCGGGAGGAGATGTGATAGGCCGACGCAGGCTGGACACTCACTTTCTGGCTTTTAAAGAGCTTGGAGCCAGCGTGGAAATTGACGGTGTGTTCACCGTTCGGGCCAATAAACTGGTGGGAGCTGACCTGTTCCTCGATGAAACGTCGGTAACGGCCACGGAGAACGCACTCATGGCCGCCGTGCTTTCCGAAGGAATCACGACCATCCGCAACGCCGCTTCGGAGCCTCACGTGCAGGATCTCTGCCGTATGCTGAATGCCATGGGCGCTATCATCGACGGGATCGGCTCCAACATTCTAAAGATTGAGGGAGTCAAGCGCCTCGGCGGCACCGAGTTCAAAATTTCAACTGATTTCATGGAGGTGGGTTCGCTGATCGGGCTGGCCGCAGTGACTCACAGCGAGCTGGAAATCGAGGACGCGGCGCCCCAGTACCTGCGCATGACCCGTATCGCCTTCGCCAAGCTGGGTATTCACTGGGAGACGGACGGACAAACAATCCGGATTCCCGCCGGGCAGGATTTGAAAGTGGTACCGGATCTGGGCGGAATGATCCCAAAAATAGACGACGCTCCCTGGCCCGGATTCCCGCCGGATCTCATCTCCATCGCCCTGGTCACGGCAACCCAGGTGGAAGGCACCATCCTTATTTATGAAAAGATGTTCGAATCCCGCATGTTCTTTGTAGATAAGCTGATCGGTATGGGCGCGCGCATCATTCTCTGCGACCCTCATCGAGCGGTAGTCAGCGGCCCGTCCCGGCTGCAGGGAGCCGAGCTGGTGTCTCCGGACGTGCGGGCCGGTATGGCTATGGTGATCGCCGCGCTGTGCGCCGAAGGGCAAAGCACCATCGGCAACGTGTACCAGATCGAGCGAGGGTACGAGAATCTCTCCCAGCGGCTAAAAGGATTGGGGGCCCACATCGAACGGATCTCGGAAGCCTGAAATCGCGGGAAGACCGGACAAGGGATCTATAGGTTTGACGATTCTTGCAGCGCCTTAAGGACGATCTGACCCGCTCCCTGTCTTCTATCTAGAATCCTCTTTGCTTACGGATCTCCGCATAGGCTTCATTGATAATCTTGAACTTTTCTTCGGCGACTTTCACGAACTCCTCACCCAGGTTGGCCACCGTGTCGGGGTGATACTGACTGGCCAGCCGCCGGTAGGCACTGTGGATCTCCTCCTCGCTGGCGTCCGGTTTGACTCCGAGAATCTGGTAGGCCCGTCCCTCCTCCCCCTTGAACTCGGCCCGGATACTCTGATAAGCGCCGGCATCGACACCCAGCCGCTGCGCGATGAGGCGGATCATCGTTTCCTCCGGCTCGGAGATTCCCCGGCGGTCGACGGCGGCGATCTTGAACAGCAGGCGCAGCAGCAAAAGCCTGCCCGCCGGACTTGAGGTAGCCCGGTAATAGCCGGCCAAGGCCTGCACATCGAGACGGTTCCGGTTGAGGAAGGTCTCGTCAATGATCCGGAGTATAATTCTGTGATCTTCTTCCGAATAGGGGAAATTCTCGCGGAAAAAGGCCTTGAGGGCGTCCACCTGGGAAGTCCGGACATGCCGGTCGGCGTTGGCTACGGCAATAGAAAGTCCGATCAGGGAAGATAGAAAGTTGAGCTGGGCGGCGGGAATCGAATCGTAGAGGACCCGGGGTCCGCTTCCGAGTCCCTCCATGGCCTTTCTTTCCTCTGTGGCTCGATCGAAGAGGTGACCGATGAGCCCTCCTAGAATCGTACCCATCGGTCCTGCAAATGAACCCAGCAGCGCGCCGATCAGCTTTCCTTTGAAAGCCATGGCCTTTAGTCCGTACTCTGGCCGGCCAGCAGGACCATCACCACCATCAGCAGCAACCCCTGCAGGATGAGGAAGGCCGCCAGCGAAACCGTGAATCCGAAACGCAGCAGCACGAAGCTCAGGACCAGGCGCTGAGCGTGCAGGAACAGGGAGGTAACGAACACTGCGACCAGGGGGAACAGAGGCATGAACACGACCAGGAACCGCGGCGGCGGCCCGGAGAATCGGACCCTGAACCTCCAACCCAAGGCAACCGCGAGCAGGGAGAGGATGAGGAAGCTGAAGGGTAGAAGCGTACGGCGCAAGATTTCCGCCGCCACGAAGGATTCCAGGTAACCGTATTCGGCAACGTGCCCGCGAATCTGCCAGAGGGGGAAGAAGCCGAGGCTGGCTGCTGTAGCCGAAGCCACTTTTCCCGCTTCCAAAGTACGAAGCTCCACCAGGCCGGGCTTGAGCTGCAGCAGGTTGGGAAGAACATTTTCCCTGCGACGCAAGCTCCCGGAGATGTAGCGGGGAAGCGTCTCGACCCCCTCGGCCGTTCTGTCCACGCCGTGAAGATTGATGTAGTAGCGTTCCTCCCCCGCCTCGAGATAGCTGTCCAGCTTTCCATATGAAGCGTAGTAGTGGTAGAGCAATCCCTGGGTAGTGAAGCGTACAACTTCGATATCTTTACAGAAAATACCCTGTTCCAGGCCGGCCAGCTTACCCAGGAACACAATTTCCTTTTCACCGTCCTGGCTATAGTTAACGAAAAGCAACTCCGTGGCTCCCGGCATCTGATCGATGGTTCGGGCCTGGTCGAGGAAGAAGGTCTCCTTGCTCAACTGCTCCTGGCTCTTGCGCAGGAAGCTGACGATATCGGCATCACCGGGATAGTCTTCGTTCAGCTCACGAAAGGTGTGATAGGCTTGCAGATACTCCCCGTTCACGAAGTACTCGTAGCCCTCTTGCTTGCGTGCGAAAAGCTGCTTCTCTTCTGCTTCCAGCTTGCTCAAATCCTTGCTTCCGATCATTTCCTGGGCCCGGGCGGCCAGCCGCTGAGCATCTGTGCGGGAGGGATCCAAACGGAAGGCCAGGTTGGCATAGTAGTAGGCGGAGAAATAATCCTCACGATTGTAGAACTCCTGAGCCATAGCGAAAAGCTCGTAAGGTTGTTTGCCTTCGGCCAGCTCTTTCATCCTCAGGATCTCCGAATCGGCGGTTTCCTCCTCATCGCCTCCAGAGACTTCGGCAACCAATTCCATCTGTAGATCGCTCGCCAGCTCTCTGACTTTCCGGTTGTCGCCGTCGATGACCAGATAACGCTGATAGTCGTGCAAAGCCTCCTCTTTGTCCTCCGCCCTCATGGCTTCCTCAGCCTGTTCCAGGAAGCTCAATGCCTGCCGGCTCAGATAGGAAAACTGCTCCATATTACGCTGCGCGAGCGGGTAAAGCCCGAGGACCAGCACGGTGTAGATCACCGCCAAGGTGATGAAGGTCACCAGGTGCGAGGTGACCAGCCTCGAAAACGGCTGTGAGGCGGCCCGGAAACGCACAGTATCCGAGGTCGGCAGAAGTGAATAGGCTACCACCACCGCAGCTACGGTTATGGGGATGCAGTATTTCATGAAAAGAATGAAGCTGTTCGTCCAGATATACGGCCACTGGAACACCCCCAGTATTCCCCCGGAACCCGCTGGAAAGGAGAAGATAGAGTAGAAAAAGAATACTCCAAAAGCCAGGAGATAAAAGACAAAGAGAACCGAGAAAGGGTTCCGTACCACCTGCCTGCGCACGCTCTACTCCTGATCCCTGCGCCTGAAGGGTAGGAAGAGAAGATCGAGGAACAGCAACAATGTGCCAACAAGGAGAAGCGTCAGCTCCGGAAGAACTTGAAGGGTCTGGGGATTGCTCATATTCTGGGCCAGCTCTAAGGCGACCCCCTCCCGCAGAAAGCGTATCAGCAACAGCAACCCTCTCATGGCCAGCAAGGCTAGCACTACGTTGAGCAGCGGCCAGCGGCTCAGGCGAAGGAATAACCCCAGCGAATAGAAGGAAATCACCAGGGCGACTACGGAAAAGTAGAAGAGAGCCAGAGAGCCACGATACAGGCTGTCCAGTTCCGACTCAAGAAAACGGACATCCGCGAGGAAACCCCGCAGGACAGGGTCTTCCTGGAATAGGCCGGCATATACCGGCTCGGCGTCCGCCTCCAGGACGTATCCCGGCAGGCGAAGGGTTACTACCCGCTCCGAGGCTGTGATCCGGCCCTGGTTGAAGTACAGCAGACGTTCGCCGGAGCTTCCCCCCTCCAGCAACAGCACAGAGGACAGACTTTGCCCCGCCAGGGCGTCCGGATAGACTACCTTCCCGTCCAGAGTATTGAACACACCCGGGCTGAGGTAAAGGCGGGGTGTGGGCCGCAGCTCCGCGGCCCGGGCTGTAGAGCCTCCCTCGGCCTGGGATCCGAGACCCCGGAGCAGCGGGTAGCCGACCGCCAGCAGCACAAACGCGCCCACCAGGGGAATGAGCAGGGACAGCAGGCGGCTTCCCGGTTTATAGGCGATGCGGAAAAGAAGCAAAACCAGGGACAGCAGCACCGAGACCGGCAGCATCTTCACCAGGGTGGGGGGCACCTGCGCTTCCACCAATCGCAAGGCTTCCACACGTCCCACGGAGTAGACGCTCCCCCAGTAGGAGAGCAGGCTCAGGGCAAAGAGGAGCAGGAAAACGAGGATGAAGATGAACAAAAAAAGCAGAGGCAGGCGGAAGAGATCTTTCACGGCCAAACATCATACCATCCGCGCTTCCCGAGTGCAAGCCGAAGCAGGGAGGCTGAGGTGCCGAAGCCAGCCAGGGAGGGCGGACGGCTTCGGCCCGAAGCGAAGCGCAAGGTGCTCGAGGAGTACCGAAGCAGGGAGGCTGAGGTGCCGAAGCCAGCCAGGGAGGGCGGACGGCTTCGG
>CAYMEK010000027.1:0-5726 GCA_964389305.1 uncultured Spirochaetaceae bacterium | reverse complement strand
CCTGCAAGCGAAGCGGAGGTGCTCGAGGGGCGTATCGGTTCCACAGGCGTCGTAGGCACCCCGGCGTCCCGGCAGGCCCCTAACCTTGACCATCGAAGTGAATGTCTATACACTGGGCGCCGAAAATCGGCAGGAAAGCTGGAGGCCTACTCACCATGAAAAATATGAAGCTCATCATATGCACGCTTCTGTTCCTGATCCTTCCCTGTCTGGGAGCGCTGGCCCAGAGCGAAGGCGGGGGAGAAATGGGCATGATGTGGGTAACCTGGGTCGGTTCGATCGCCGCCCTGATTTTCGCCATGGTCCTGGCTTTTTCCATCATGAAAAAAGACCCGGGCAACGACAAAACCCGCAGCCTGAGCAGATTCGTCCAGCAGGGGGCCCTGGCCTACATAAAGCAGCAGTACATGGTGGTCGGGATTTTCTTCGTCTTTCTGTTCGCGCTGTTCCTGTTGCTCTCCTTCGGCCTGGGCCTGATCTCCCGTTTCGTGCCCTTCGCCTTCATAACGGGAGGATTTTTCTCAGGCCTGGCCGGCTACATCGGCATGAGCGTTGCTACCCGTTCCAACGCCCGGACCGCCTGGGCGGCTCAGAGCTCGCTGAACTCGGGGCTCAGGGTCGCCTTCTCTTCGGGTACGGTCATGGGCATGGTCGTGGTCGGGCTGGGCCTGCTCGACCTTTCTATATGGTGGCTGGTGCTTACCCTCTTCGACCTGCCTCCGGTCGAGATTCCCCCGATCATGATCACCTTCGGCATGGGCGCCTCTTCCATGGCTCTGTTCGCCCGCGTCGGTGGAGGCATCTATACCAAGGCGGCCGACGTGGGAGCGGACCTGGTCGGCAAGGTCGAGGCGGGCATCCCCGAAGACGACCCCCGCAATCCGGCAGTCATCGCCGACAACGTGGGAGACAATGTAGGGGACGTGGCCGGAATGGGCGCCGACCTCTACGAGTCCTACGTCGGATCGGTCATCGCCACCATGGCCCTCGGAGCCATCGCCTCACTGCAGCTTCCCGGGCTGACCGCGCTGCAGGCGATCCAGGTGCCGGTATCGATCGCCACCATCGGGGTTCTCTGCTCGATCCTGGGGACCTTTCTGGTGCGGGCCAGGGAGGATGCCACCCAGAAGGTGCTGTTGGGCTCGCTGCGCCGTGGGATTTGGTTTTCGACCGTGTTGATCGCGGCTCTCTCATTCCTGTTTATCTACTTCACCATCGGATCCAAGTTCCTCGGGGTGTGGGGGGCCATGATCGTGGGCCTGGTGGCCGGCAATATCATCGGCTTCTCCACCGAGTTCTACACTTCCGACAACTACCGACCCACCCGCGGGCTGTCGGACCAGTCGCTCACCGGGCCGGCTACCATCATCATTGGCGGGCTGTCTCTGGGCATGCTTTCCACCCTGATCCCGGTCATCACGGTAGTGGCGGCCACGCTGGGCGCCTTCTCTCTTTCGGGAGGCTTCGCCCGCCCGGAGCTGGGACTGTACGGCATCGGCCTGGCCGCCGTGGGCATGCTTTCCACCCTGGGGATCACTCTGGCCACCGACGCCTACGGGCCGGTGGCCGACAACGCCGGAGGCATCGCCGAGATGGCGGGTCTGGGAGAGAAGGTACGCAACCGCACCGACGCGCTCGATTCCCTGGGCAACACGACCGCTGCCACCGGCAAAGGCTTCGCCATCGGCTCGGCCGCTCTGACCGCCCTGGCCCTGCTGGCCGAGTACGGCAACAAGGTCAAAGAGGGATTGACCCTACTGTTCTCCGATCCGGCCAGCTCGCGGGCTTTCGAGGGCTTCTACCGGGGCCTGGTCCGCATCGCCAGGGATACCGGCGGGGCGATTCAGGCGATCAGCCTGAACGTCGACATCCTCGACCCCCGCATCCTGATCGGCCTGTTTCTGGGCGGGGTGCTGCCTTTCGTGTTCGCCGCCCTGTCCATGAAAGCCGTAGGCCGGGCGGCCGGGGACATGGTCCAGGAGGTTCGCCGGCAGTTCAAAGAGAAACCGGGCATCATGAAGGGAAGCGACCAGCCGGATTACGCGGCCTGCGTGGCCATATCCACCAAAGGAGCGCAGCGGCAGATGGTTCTACCCTCTCTGCTGGCCATCATCGCTCCGATCCTTACCGGAATCCTCTTCGGCCCTTTCACGGTGATCGCCCTGATCGCCGGCAGCCTGGCTACCGGCTTCGTGCTGGCCATCATGATGGCCAACTCCGGAGGCGCATGGGACAACGCTAAAAAGTACATCGAAAAGGGAGCGCACGGCGGCAAAGGCTCCTCCCCGCACAAGGCGGCAGTGGTGGGCGACACGGTGGGCGATCCCTTCAAGGACACCTCCGGACCGTCGCTGAACATCCTGTTGAAGCTGATGTCCATGGTTTCTATAGTGTTCGTCACGGTCTGCATAACCCTGAACAATCAGATCGTCAGGCTGCTGCAGTAGAGGCAATCCACGACGGGCGGCAGCCTGCTTTTCATACGAATTATCTATAGATATTCTTGCCAGGGCCTTCCATCCGGGATAGAGTAGAAAGGTTATGGACAAAGACGTTCTGGTTATCGACGACGAAACTTCGGTGGGGACCCTGCTGGGTTTCAATCTCAGGCAAAGAGGTTTTCGCGTCGAAACCGCCTCCTCGGCGGCGGAAGGCTATGCCAAGGCCCAAAACCAAAACTTCGACCTGGTCATTCTCGACGTCGCGCTGCCCGGAATCGACGGTATAGAGGCCTGCTCCCTGCTGAAGAATCTCGACCATTACCAGGAAATCCCGGTCATCATGATTTCCTCCCGGTCAGACTCGGTCACCATCGATCAGGCCAGGCGGGCCGGCGCGGCCGACTATCTGGTAAAGCCATTCACCTTCGAAGAGCTTCTAAACCGCATCAAGGACCAGCTCTCCCGGCCCTATTTCGTCTAGATCTCCGTATAAAGTTACATGAATATTTCCCAACCCCGTGCTGTAGTTGATGTATATACTGCGGGCACGGTACAAAACGTGGAACGGGAACTGATTACGGTACTGCCGTGGTGGTCGAGGAGCTGTAGGCTGCCCCTCGACGCCCCGGCGTCCCAGGCCGCTTCAGCACAGCAGGTAGCCCACACCACGCACCGAGCGCAGGCATCCCCGGCTTTCCGGAAACAGACGGCGGAGCTTGCCACGCAGGTTTGAAACGTGCACATCCACGACCCGGCTCTCCCCGGTCGGCGGTCTCCCCCAAACAGCATAGAACAACGCCTCTCGGGGCACCGGCTCTTCCCGCTGGTGAAGGAGCAGGCGCAAGATCCTGGCTTCCTGAAGCGACAGCACACAGCTACCCCTGGCGCTGCCGATCTCCAGACTCCTCAGCTCGAAGCTGCCCCAGGGAAACACGTACTTCTCGGATCGCTTCTCCGCCAGCTTGCGCAGCCGCCACTCCAGCTCGGCAGGACTCCAGGGTTCCTTGAGATATTCGTCGCAGCCGGCCAGATAGCAGCCTGGAAGAAGCTCCCCTTCCCCGTAGGCGATCAGGACCGAGCCCGCAGCATCGAGGCAGGCACGCCCGCCCGGGTCGGCGAAATCCCCGGACAGCAGCAGGGAAGCCGGAATCAGATAAGCGTCGAATTCTCTTCGATACAGGGGCCGGGGTGAATGGACGAAGTGAAATGAAGGATTCTTCCGGCAATACAGGGTGAGCCGCTGGACTAGAAGCGGGTCGCCGTCTACCAGGTTTATCGAGAAGTCGGGATCAGTGTTCTGATTTGTCGTTTTTATCCGTCTTGTCTTCCAGCCGGGCCATCTTGGACTTCAGGTCATCGAGAAGCTTGTCTGCGGTCGCGTCGGCGCCTTCCAGGGCCTTGAACTGCTGTTCCAGCGAATCGCCGCTGCCTGAGGCTTCGATCTCCCGCATCGCGTCCACCTCGGCCTCGATTCTCTCCACTTGTTCGGCCATGCGATCGAATACCTCAAACGCCGAGGTATCGGCCATGCTGCCCATGGTCCGCTGCATTCGCTTCTGTGCTTCAGCCCGTTTGGCCCGGGCGATGAGCAGGTTCTTCTTACGCTGCGCCTCTTCTATCTTCTGCTGGAGCTGGCGCAGGGCGCCCTTAAGCTGCTCTACGGAGGCGTGCTGAGCTTCCCATTGAGTCTGGTATTGGCGGACGGTCCCGTCATACTCCTGTTTTCTCAACAAGGCTTCCTTGGCCAAGTCGTCTTTACCCGCCTTGACCGCCAGCATGGCCTTGCGCTCCCACTCCTCGGCCTGCTCTCTGTTCATCATCACCTGGCGTTCAAGCCTCTTTTCATCCGCGATGGACGCAGCCACGGTTTTCTTGCTCTCGATGAGCTGCTCGTTCATCTCCACGATGAGCTGGTTGAGCATTTTCTCCGGATTCTCCGACTTGCTGATCATGTCGTTGATATTCGATTTAACGGCCCGTTTGAAACGGCTGAACAGACCCATTGCGTTGCCTCCCTTACTCCTTCTGACGATACCCGTTCAACACCTTGTAGTGCTGGATCAAGGCCAGCCCGATCGCCTCGAAAGAGGCCCGCAGCTCCTCCAGATCCATAGTCTCCACTTCCAGCGTATCGATCAGAATCACGTGATCGCCTTCCAGGGCATAGGCTCCGTGTAACAGATCCTCCGCATTGAGGCGAAGCAATTTCTCGAACAGCTCTTCCCGCCTGGCGTCAGGCAGCTCCATCACCTTGACCCTCAGGATCACCAGGGGCTCGGATACCATGACCACCAGGTTTTCCAGTCCTTTTTCCTGTTCAGTGATCAGGAACGTTTTATCCCCGACCTCCTCGTAGCTAAGACCGAGGTCAACCAGGTACGAACGTACCTTCTCTAAGCCACTCATAGCGCTCTCCCGGGATTATGGTCTCATAGTTGCGGTCCAGAAAGGTCTTGCGCCACCTCTAGCCGAGCAGTACCTGACCGGCGTTGTCGATCGCCAGAATCGTCTTGCACTCGGAACAGCGGAAGCGACCCGACTTGGTAGCCTTGAGTTTCTTGCTGCATATGGGGCATTTGAAGATCTTGGGAAAGGGACCGACCTGCGCACCTTCCCCTTTCTGGGCGAAGAAGGCCACCGCTTCCTCGAGATTCTCTTTAATGTTGAAGAATTGGGAAAAGCCCAGAAGCTGAAACACTTCATACACTTTCGGCTGTATTTCCAGCAGCACCAGGTCTCCGCCGCGAGGTTTCACGGCCTTCAGAAAGGCGGTAAAAGATCCAATCCCGGTGCTGGATACATAGTTCAAGCCGGCGCAGTGAAAAATCAGCCTGGTGAAGCCAGATTCAATGGTCTTGGCTACCCGCTTCTGAAAGTAATTCGAGTTGTAGGTATCGATATAGCCGGTGAGATACAGTACCAAACAGCCGGGCACCTCGTCGATTTTCTGCAAACGTATCTTGAGGCTATCATCTTTCTCGTCGTCGAACCCAGGTACGATATCGTTATTCATCATCGCTGGCTACCACCGTATAATTAAAGCTAATATTATACAATTAAGTAATCCCTTGTCAAACAATAACCGCGAAAATCAACGTCCTCCAGAATAACCTCAAATACAAATCGCGGGCGTTGGTCCTGGCATTCCCTTGTGAGAACAGAGATTTCCCCACTTCGTTCATTGTATCGGCCCGTTGTCCTGTATTGACAATGCCATATTTTTAAAAAGAAGATAACCAAGATGGGAAAAAGTGCCTGCCGGATGCGCGTCGTGTTGGTCGGGCC
>CAYMEK010000026.1:0-55537 GCA_964389305.1 uncultured Spirochaetaceae bacterium | reverse complement strand
AGCCGACCAGTACTAATTTCCCGTGAGGCTTGACCATATCTTTTGTTCACCCTTCTTTTAAAATCTGATAATAATTACCTGGTGACCATAGCGGAGGGGAAACACCCGTTCCCATCCCGAACACGGCAGTTAAGCCCTCCAGCGCCGATGGTACTGCCCCGCTTGTGGGTGGGAGAGTAGGTCGTTGCCAGGTATTTTTTTACCCCGATCCCCGGTGGAAGATGAGAAAGGTCCTGCAGTCGGAAAAACTGTTTCTCTTCTCCTATTTTCTCGGCCTGATCGCTTTTGGAACGGCCCTTCTGTATATCCCTGTTTTCTGGAACGGCCCGCAGCCTCTGCCTCTCGTAGACGCCTTCTTCACGGCCACCTCGGCGGTCTGCGTGACCGGGCTGATCACCGTGGACACTCCGACCTACAGCCTGGCTGGGCAGGTGGTGATACTGCTCCTGATCCAGGCGGGCGGCCTGGGCATCATAAGCTTCAGCACCATCTACCTGGCCAGGCCGAGAGGAAGAATATCGCTGGTTCGGCACCGGGTAATCCGCGGCTACTACTTGGATTCCACCGGCATGGATCCGATCAGTATCGTACGTCGCATCGTGGCCGTGACCCTGGGCTTCGAGATCGCCGGCACCCTGATCCTGTCTCAAGCCTTTCGCGGCGCCGTGACCGACCGGCGGCTGTTCGTCAGCCTGTTTCACGCCGTGTCGGCCTTCTGCAACGCCGGATTTTCCCTGTTCTCGAACAACCTGGAGGGATTCACTACCAATGTAGCCGTGAACCTCACCATCGCGGCGCTGGTGGTGTTCGGAGGGCTGGGGTTCCTGGTGCTGCATGACCTGGCGGCCACTACCTTGGTCAAGAAGAAACACCTGAGTCTGCACAGCAAGATCGTGTTTCTGATGACCGGGATTCTCATCATCGGCGCCGCCGGGCTGTACCTGATTTTCGAGGCCGGCAGGAGTATGGCCGCCCTCACCTTCCCGCAGAAACTGCTGGCCTCGTTGTTCCAGGCGGTCACCCCCCGTACGGCTGGGTTCAACACCCTTCCCCAGGCCGACCTTTCCACACCGTCGAAAACGTTCACCATGTTCCTGATGTTCGTAGGCGGAGGCTCCGGCTCCATCGCGGGAGGAATCAAGGTCAATACCTTTTTCATCGTGCTGCTCATGGCGTTCCAGGGACCGGACTCGCGGGGCGAGGTACTGGTGTTCAAGCGCAAAATCGCCGGTTCCCGGATTTTCTACGCCACCATGTTCATGCTCAAGGCCCTTCTGCTGCTGTTTTCCAGCCTCTTCGCCCTTACAGTCACGGAGATGTGGTTTTCGAGACACCATATCGAGGTTTTTTCCCTGGTCTTCGAGACCTTTTCTGCTTTCGGCACCGTCGGGTTGTCGCTTGGCGCCACCCCGACTCTGACCGCAGTGGGCAAGCTGGTCGTAATCGTTACCATGTTCATGGGGCGTATCGGGCTGCTGGCCCTGGCTATTCCGCCCTCCAGGCCTTATCCTGTACAGGTGCTGGATTATCCACAAGGGGAGGTACTGATCGGATAATGAAACAATTTGCCATCATCGGATTGAGTCGCTTCGGACGCCGGCTGCTGGAGGAGTTCCTGGAAACCGATGCGGAGCTGATCATCGTCGACAAGGACCGGGAGGTGATCGAGTTGTACAAGGACAAGGTGGCCTCGGCCTACATTGCCGATGCGCTCAACGAGGAGATCGTCCGCAAACTGATCCCTCCCAGCATCGATGCGGCCATTGTCGATCTGGGCGACCGGCTGGAAGCCTCCATCCTGGTAACCAACTACCTGAAAAAGCTCGGGGTCAAGGAGATCCTGGCCCGGGCCGAGAGCAACGAGCACGGTGAAATCCTCGAGCTGGTCGGGGCCACCAAGGTCGTGCTGCCCAACAAGGAGGCGGCCAAGAGGATCGCTCCGTTCCTGGTCTCCTCGCAAATCTTCAGCTATCTTCCCATCAGCACGGAGCTGGTGATTGCCGAGGTCAAGGTGCCCGAGAAATTCTACGGAAAGAGCCTGATCGAAGTGGACATGCGCCGCAAGTACCGCCTGAACGTGATCGCCTACCGCAAGCTCGACAGCGAGGAGTACTTCTTCTATGCTCCCGAGTACCGCCTGCAGGCCGACGATGTGCTGCTGATGGGAGGTCGTGAGCAGGATATCGACGAGTTCACCGAGGAGAAGCTCCCCGTGTCCAGCAAGAGAATCACCGGGCTGTTCCGGCGTTTCTTTTCCCGTCGGCCATGATGAAAGCCGGCTGCCTCGAGACCTCCAGAAAGCGAAGCCCTGTCCTGCCCGCCGCCGGGATCATCCTCGTCTCTCTGTATATAGCGGCCCAGATCATCTCCGACGTGGCCAGCCTGAAAATCGCGATCCTGTTCGGGCTGGCCGTGGACGCGGGCACCTTCATCTATCCGATCACCTTCACCCTGCGGGATCTGGTCCACAAGCGGCTGGGCAGGCAGGCCGCCCGCGTGGTAATCGTGCTGGCCGGTGGCATTAACCTGTTCATGGCCGCTTTCTTCGCCTTTTCCGCCTGGTTGCCCTCAGATCCCTCCTGGGGCCTGGGCGCGGAGTTCGCTCGCGTGCTCGGACCGGTTTGGCGCATCGTAACGGCCAGCATAGCAGCGGAGATCCTCGCCGAGCTGGCGGACACCGAGGCGTATCATCTCTGGGTGACGCGCGTCACTCGGCGGCATCAGTGGGCCAGGGTCCTGGCGAGCAACGCCGTAAGTGTTCCCCTGGACAGCCTGGTGTTCTGCTGGGCCGCCTTTGGAGGACTTCTGCCTAACGCGACGGTCTGGTCGATCGTGCTGGCCAATATCATCCTCAAGTCGATCGTAACGGTGGTAAGCATCCCGGGTATCTACCTGGTGCGCGTTGAAGCGGTCGAAGACCTGTAACGAGGCGGACGAGGACCGCCAGTACTATTAATCGTGAAATAATGGACGATTTTTAGTACCGTCAAAAGAAGAATCGGGATAATTATGTAAAATTCGTGAATTTATTCTTGACTTGCATTGCTGTATTCTCTATAATAAGTGCCAGTCAAAAGTTGAGCAAGGATTCTTGAGCAGCGGCGTTTGATTCCAAAGCGAGGGGAGTTTGATGCACATCCTTTCTGCGGAATCAGCCAGCAACGGGAATGCGTGCAACCGGATTATCTACGAACGTTTTTGTACAGCTAGGCGGAGCAATTACAAACCGCAGCGGCTGATCTGCCAACCACTCCCGCATCCTGCCACAACAACCCCAGTCCAAGCCATACTTCCGCAAGGCGTATGTGCATATCCACCCCCTTTAGAAAAAACCCTGTTTCTCTTTCAAAAAAGCCGGAGGGAGGCGGACCGCGATCATGGAGCTCCACTATATTTCTCAAAGTAATCTCTGGGCGATGCTACAGGGTTTGCAGGAGGACTACTCGGTCCTGCTGCCGGTGAAAGCGGGGGAAACCCGTTTCTACGAGCCGTTTTCCTCACTTCGGCGCCAAACAGCAGGCGAGGGAACGGGGAAGGCGGAGCAATCAAAAAAGACGGCGGTCATCGGAGAGGTAAGGGCGTTCGAGCCGCTGAAAGCTTTTTACTTTCAGGCCAGGCAGAAGGTAGCGAGGGATTTCCAGGACGAGATGCCGGAAGCGTCACACAAGCCCCTTTGCCTGGTCGGGGTCAAAGCCTGTGACCTCAAGGGTTTCAAGATCCTGGACACCGTATTCCTGGGCGCCGATTATCAGGATCCCTTTTATAAAGAAACGCGCGAGCGCAACCTCATCCTGGCGGCCGACTGCACTTCCGCCCTAGATGTCTGTTTTTGTCTCTCACTGCTCGGAAAACCCTACCCACAGGATGACTTCGATATAAACCTCTCCGAGATCGACGGCGGCTATGTGGTGCAGGCCGGGTCGGAGAAGGGGAAGCGGGTGCTGGACAGCTATTCCACCTATCTCCAGGGAGCCAGTAAAGAGCAAATCACGGCTCGCGATCGCCAGAGGGCCAGAGTCACGGCCCAGGTGAAGCGTAATATCCAGGAGCACGGCGTCCCGATGCAAGACAGTCTGGAAGGAGTCATCCGCAGGAACTTCGAGGCCTCCCTGTGGAAAGAGGAAGCCGCCACCTGCGTAGAGTGCGGGGCCTGCAATACCATCTGTCCCACCTGTCACTGCTTTCTACTCTTCGACCAGCTTAATGAGAACGACCTAGTCCGCTACCGGCTCTGGGATTCCTGCCTGATCAAGGATTTTGCCAAAGTCGCCGGAGGCGCCAATCCCCGCCCCCACCTCTGGATGCGCCTGCGAAACAGATTCGAGAAGAAGTTCGATTTTTTTCCCGCGGTTAATGATCTGTACGCCTGCACCGGCTGCGGGCGCTGCATTCTGGCCTGCCCGGGTAAGATCGATATCCGGAAGGTATTGAAGAGGAACGTGGAAAATGTACAGAAGTGACAATCCATACCGGCCGATCCGTGCGCAGGTCTTGAAAGTCGAGGAGGAGACTCCGACTATCAAGACGCTGAAGCTGAAGCCGGAAGAGCAGATCAGCTTCGAGACAGGGCAGTTTGTCGAGCTCACAGTGCCCGGAACCGGCGAGGCGCCCTTCACCCCCTCCTCCAAGCCTGAAGAGAAAGAAACCCTCGAGATAAGCGTAATGCGGGTGGGAAAGGTCACAGAGCGGATTCACGCACTCAAAGCCGGAGATGTTGTAGGACTACGGGGACCCTTCGGGACCGGATATCCGATGGAGGAGTTTGTGGGCAAAGAGCTGCTCGTGGTGGGGGGAGGATGCGGTTTTGCTCCCCTGCGCAGCCTGATGTACGAGTTGTTTCGCCGCTCCGGGGAATTCAAGAAGCTGCTGTTCAGGGGAGGGTGCCGGACTCCGAAGGACTTCCTTTATAGAAAGGAGATCGAGCAGTGGTCCAAGCGGGACGACCTGGATGTCCTGCTCACCGTGGATGAAGGAGACGGCGACTGGCAGGGACGCGTCGGAGTGGTGACTACGATTTTAGATGGAATCGAGATGGACCTGAGCAAAGGCGTGGCCGTGGTCTGCGGCCCGCCGGTGATGATGAAATTCGCCACCAAAAAGCTGATTGATCTGGGTTTCAAAAAGAGTAACCTGTACCTCTCTATGGAAAAGAACATGAGTTGCGGTTTCGGCAAGTGCGGACATTGCCGTATCGGGACCTACTACACGTGCAAGGACGGACCTGTTTTTCGCTTTGACAAGATCAGCGGCTTTGCCAATATCTGGGAGTGATCGTGAAACCGCTGGTGCGATCGCAGGTCGACCTTAGAACAGGAGGGCGAAGATGCCGAGCAGCGCCGAACAGCTACACCACGGTAAATTGAACATAGAACCGAAAAAGGGGTCGGACATCAGGCTATTCATCGACCTGGATGTCTGCGCCAGCGGGAAGTGCAAGAACTGTGACATACAATGCAGCTACTTCTACCATCCGACCAATAACGGGATCATCTCGGTGGTGGAGCTGGCAACCTACGCCCTGGTCTGCCGCAAGTGCGAAGAGCCGCACTGTGTGAACGCCTGTCCGGTCGGAGCCCTGGAGCAGCAGAAAGAGAAGAATAACCTGCTGATACGGCACAACATGCGCTGCATTAGCTGCAAGTCCTGCTCCTACGCCTGCCCGTATGGAACCATCTATCCGGAGCATGTTCCCCTGCTGGTGCATATCTGCGACTTCTGTCTCGACAGAATCGAGGAGAGGGGCGAGCCGCTCTGCACTCGCACCTGCTCCTACGGCGTTCTGGGTTTAAAAATGGCCAATGAAATCCTGCCGGAGGATACCTTCCTGGTCGGAGACAACCTGATCGTCCACTCTACGCACTGGATGCGGGAGAAAGCTTGAGGGGAGGAGAAATGAGCGTAACCTTGAAAGCGCTGCTGAAATCTCCGTGGGTGTTCCACCTGGCCACGGGGAGCTGCAATAACTGCGACATCGAGATTCTCGACTGCCTGACTCCTCGCTTTGACATCGAAAGATTCGGGATGCGTCTGGCCGGTAGCATTCGGCATGCGGACGTGCTGCTCGTGACCGGCTCGTGCAACAGGAAATCCATGGTCAGGGTGAAGAACATCTACGAAGAGCAGGTACCCAAACCCTGTGTCGTCGTGGCCGTCGGGGAATGCTCCATGTCCAGGGGCATGTTCGTGCACAGCTACAACTGTCCATTACCACTGGACAAGTACATTCCGGTGGATGTCTACATTCCCGGTTGCCCGCCCAAACCGGAAGCCATCATCGCCGGCGTAGTGAAGCTCATCGGCAAGTTGAAGGGGAAGGTATGACCAGAGACGGGGTAATCCGCGACTTGAAAGACAGATTTTCGGAGGCAATCCTGGATTTTCTCGACAGGTCTCCCAAGCGCCTGTACGTGGAAATCAATCCGCAAGCCCTCGTGCCCGTAGCCACTCACATCTTCAGGGACCTTGAAGCCCGTTTCCACACTGCTTCCGGCGTCGACACCAGGACTCACCTGGAAATACTGTACCACTTTTCCATCGAAACCATGAACTTGTTGATCTCCCTGAGGGTGAAACTGGATAGGAAGAACCCCAAAGTTGCCTCACTAGCCGGTGTCATTAAAGGAGCGAACTGGATCGAGCGAGAAATGAGCGAGCTGCTGGGGATTGAGTTTACCGGGCACCCGGACCGGCGCAGGCTTCTTCTGGCCGAGGAGTGGCCAAAAGGTGTGTATCCTCTAAGAGCGGACTACCAGGAATGGGATAAAAAAGCCATACGGGATCGAGGTGTGTGATGCAGAAGTCGGCAATTTCTATCGGACCGTTTCATCCTCTTCAGGAGGAGCCAGAACACTTCTCGCTGACCGTGGAAGGTGAAACCGTTGTAGATATCGATGTAGAGATCGGTTACAACCACCGGGGAATAGAAAAACTCTCGGAAAGAAAGACTTTCGATCAATCCACCTTTGTCATCGAAAGGATCTGCGGGATCTGCTCCACCAGCCATCCGTTCGCCTATACCCGGGCGGTGGAAGACATCATCCAGGTGGAAGCCCCCGAGCGGGCCAAGTACATTCGCACCATTATCGCCGAAGGGGAAAGGATTCATTCCCACCTGCTCTGGATGGGATTGGCCGGTCATTTTCTCGGTTACAACACTGTGTGGATGTGGGTTTGGAGACTTCGGGAAGAAATCCTCGATGTGATGGAGATCCTTTCCGGAAATCGGAACAGTTATGCCATGTTCAAACCCGGAGGAGTGAGACGAGATATAAATACCGAAGATGTTCCTCTGGTTTTGAAGAAAATTGATTCCATCATCCCCACCCTAGACAGGTTAAAGAAAGCAATACTGGACGATCCGGTCTTACACGCTCGTTTGAAAGGAATCGGGATTCTAACCAAAGAAGAGGCTATAAATTACTGCGCCCTGGGCCCCACATCTCGAGCCTCCGGTGTAGCAAGAGATGTACGCAAGAACGCTCCCTACGGCGCCTACGATCGGGTGGATTGGGATATGATCATTACTACAACCGGAGATGTGTTCGACAAGGTAGTGGTTCGCGTATTGGAGGTTTACGAGTCGATAAAGATCATGAAACAGTGTCTCTCAAATCTACCTGAGGGAGAGATCGATCTGAACATTAAGAGCATCCCTCCTGGTGAAGGGATCGGAGCAGCCGAAGCACCGCGGGGCGAAACCTTTCATTATGTGCGCAGCGACGGCACCAACCGTCCCGTGCGTCATAAGGTACGGGCTCCGACTTACATGAACCTGCCCACCTGCCAGGCCACCGTACCCGGATCGTCCATCTCCGATGCCGCCATCATCCTGGCCTCCATTGATCCCTGCTACTGCTGCACGGAAAGAATGGCGGTTCGGAGCCGGGGTGGGAGGAAGATGTATGGCGGTAACGATCTCATCCGGATGTCCCAGGAAAAGACTGTAAGTATGAAAAGGAAGATGGGAATACCATGAAACTGCCCAAGGTAAGAGAGCTTCTGGAAGCCGTCAAATCCCTCCTGCACAGGCCCTATACTTCGAGGTTCCCCTTCAAGCCGCACGAGCCATACCCGAGCTTTCGCGGCCAGCCCAAGTACGACCCGGACAGATGTGTGGGCTGTCTAGCCTGCGAGGAGGTCTGCCCAGTCGAGGCCATCGCCCACCAGGATATCACCGATGGAGGTCAGGCCAGACGGGTGATAATCCACTATACCGACACCTGCATCTTCTGCGGCTGCTGTGAGGCCGCCTGCATCGCCGATCACGAAGGGATCAAGCTCTCGAACGAATGGGAGCTGTCCTTCTTCAACAGAGCGGAGGCCTTCGAGACCATCGAAAAAGAACTTCAGCTCTGTGAGATCTGCGGCTCGGTGGTTGCCTGTAAAGATCACCTGAAGTGGATTGCCGAGAGGATCGGGGAACTTACCTTCTCCAATCCCACCCTCTATCAATCCCGGTTGAAAAGCCTGGGCGTGGTGGACGAGAATATTCTCTCCGCCTCCAAAGAGTACGGCCGTTCGGATCGGGCCAAGATCCTCTGTGCCCGCTGCCGCCGGGAGACCACCTTGACCACCGCGGCTGAGCAGGCAGGCGGCAGGAAGGGAAAATAACGTCCCGATGGACAGGAAGCGAAAAAGGGCAAATGTTTTCAAGCGGATCTTTCGCGGTAAGGTCGTCATGGTCGGGATCGGAAATGAGCTGCGGGGCGACGACGGCCTCGGCCCCCTGCTGATGAGGCGGTTGAAAGGGAAAGTGGGTATCCCCTGCCTGGACGCGGGCAGCGCCCTGGAGAATCACCTGGGCAGGATAGTCAAGGAGAGTCCGGACACGGTGCTGCTGGTCGATGCTGTGCACCTGGGACTGAAAGCGGGGGATTACAGGATCGTGGACCCAGAGGAAATCGAGCAGGCGGGCCTTTCGACCCATGACCTGTCACCGGGCTTGGCCCTCGATTTTCTGCGTGCGGAGACCCGGGGCAGTCTTTTCCTCCTCGGGATCCAGCCCGGGCGATTGACGCTCGGGTCCGGAATCTCCGGCAGTGTACGGAGGAGCCTCCGGACCCTCGAACGCAGGATAGCGGAGGCAATCCACCAGTAAGGATGGAGTGAAGACGTGGCTGTAGGATGGTACATTATCGGCTTTTTCGTTTTTCCTGGATTTTTGTTCACCGGGGTCGTGGGCTTGCTTTCCACCTGGGTGGACCGCAAAGTCACTGCCCGTGTGCAGTGGCGGGTAGGGCCGCCGCTGCTGCAGCCCTTCTACGATTTTGTGAAGCTCTTAGGCAAGGAGACCCTCGTTCCTTCAACCGCCAGCCGGGCCGTGTTCATGGCCGCTCCCATAGTCGGGCTGGCTGCGGTGACCCTGGTATCAACCATCCTGTGGCTGGCCAACCTCCTGGCGGTATCCTTTGTCGGCGACCTGATCGTCGTGGTGTACCTGCTGGTTGTGCCTTCCCTGGCGATCATGATCGGGGGCATGGCTTCGGGGAATCCGCTGGCCGGCACCGGCGCCAGCCGGGAGATGAAGCTCATCCTCTCCTACGAGCTTCCCTTCCTTATCTGCCTGGCCGTGGTGATTCTGAAGTCCGGGACGAGCATCAGCCTGGTAGAGATCGCCGCAGCCCCCGTGTTCGGCAGCGTTTCCGGGGTCATCGCCGGTCTGGTGGCGCTGCTCTGCGTGCAGGCGAAGCTCGGGTTTACCCCCTTCGACGTGGCCGAAGCGGAGACCGAAATCATGGGCGGGCCCTATATAGAGTACTCCGGCGTGGCTCTTGCCGTATTCAAGCTCACCCAGGCGATGATGCTTTTCACGCTGCCCGTGTTTCTGATCACCGTGTTCCTGGGCGGCATCCGCCTGGTCGGTTGGGGCGTTCTATGGGCGATATTGAAATACGTGGCGATCCTCGTCCTTATCATTGTGATCAAGAACACGAACCCGCGGGCACGAATCGATCAGGCAGTCAAGTTTTTCTGGCTGTACCTGACCCCGGTCGCCGCGCTCGCCTTCGTGCTGGCGGCGCTGGGACGTATCCTGGCGATCCCCTGGCTGTAATGTCGAGGAGATGAACCTATGTCGGTGAACATTCTTCTTATCCCTGTCTTGCTGCCCCCGGCAGTCGGGCTCTTCACCTTTATTCTTCCCAGAAAGGACAGATGGGTTCGGGCGATCCTCGCACTGATCAGCGCCGTTCTGGCCTTCGCGGCGGCGATCTTGATCTATACCGACAGGAGCCTGGAGCTCCGCTTCCCCCTGCTGGAAATCGGGAGATTTACGCTTTCTTTCGATCTGGTTCCCACACCCCTTTCCTCGTTTATTCTGCTGTTCGCCACCGGTTTCGGCCTGCTCATCGCCCTGTACTCGCTGGGGTATATGTCGGGCAGAAATCGGCTTCGCGAGTACTACGCCTTCTTTCTCTTCGCCCTGGGGGGCTCAGGAGGCGTGCTGCTGGCCGATCACCTCCTCCTGTTCCTGATCTTCTGGGAGGTGGTCAGCGTCAGTCTCTACTTCCTGATTACCACCGGCGGAGCGCAGAGCAAAGCCGGAGCCACCAAGACGTTTGCCATGTTAGGAGGAGGCGACGGCTGCCTGCTGCTGGGAATCGGCCTAGTCTGGTGTTTGCAGAGGTCTTTCACCATCAGCAGCCTGAGTATCCCTGTAGGAGGCGCCCTGCCGGTGATCGCCTTTGTTCTGATGATGATTGGCTCTATCACCAAGGCCGGCTCCATGCCCTTTCATTCGTGGATCCCCGCAGCCAGCGAGGCGGCCCCGGCTCCGGTTATGGCTTTCCTGCCCGCGGCGCTGGACAAGCTGTTGGGAATCTACCTCCTGGTCATGCTGGCGACCCGGCTCTTCATCCTAACTGGCGGACTCGGATTGCTGCTGATGATCATTGGAGCGGTTACGATCCTGGCCGCCGTGATGATGGCCATGGTCCAGCATGAGCTTCCCCGACTGCTCGCCTACCATGCTGTGAGCCAGGTAGGCTACATGCTGCTCGGGATCGGCACCTTGAACCCCTTGGGCATCGCCGGGGGGCTGTTTCACATGCTGAACAACTCGATCTACAAAAACTGCCTGTTCCTCTGCGCGGGAGCGGTGAAGAAGAAAACCGGGACCAACGATCTCGCCGAGCTCGGCGGCCTGGCCGCGGCTATGCCCGTCACCTTCGTTGCCTGCCTGGTCTCAGCCCTGGCGATCTCGGGAGTGCCCCCTTTTAACGGCTTCGTTTCCAAGTGGCTCGTGTACCAGGGGGTGCTGGAAACGGCTTCGAAAGCCTCGTTCATTTTTCTGGTGGCAGCCATGTTCGGCAGCGCCCTAACTCTAGCCTCCTTCATCAAGGTGATCTACTCGGTGTTTCTGGGAACAAAATCGCAGGCGGCGGCCAAGGTCAATAAAGATGTAGGATTTGGAATGGCCTTGCCGGTGATCGTGCTGGCCCTGCTCAGCCTGGGATTCGGAATCTACTATCGTTTCCCGCTGAACACCTTCATCCTACCCGGAGCCGGAGTGCAGGCAACATTGCCGGGAATATGGAGCGCCACCTGGGCGACGGGGCTGATCATCCTGGGACTGGTGATCGGCTTGGTTATCTACCTCCTAGGCAGGTATAGAAAGTCCGCCAGGGTGGTAAGCCCCTTCACGGGCGGGGAAAAGCTGGACGAAAAGACGGGGCGGGTTCTCGGGACGTATTTCTACGACACAATAAAAATGATGCCAGTGTTGAAGAGCACTTATAAGGCCCAGGAAAGAGGGCATTTGGACCCGTATGCCTGGATCGGAGGACTGGGCTTGGGAATAACGGGCCTGCTGAAACGCCTCCACAACGGGCTTCTGTCCTGGTACCTGTCCTGGAGCCTGTTGGGGATCGTGGTCCTGCTGCTCATTTTCCTGGTGCTGAAGTGAGGTAACGCAATGGGAATTGAGGTGTATCTGTTGATCCTGCTCGTTTTTCTGATCGTTGCTGCGCTGGTCGCCGTAGAGACCAAGAACCTTCTCTCTTCGGTGATTTCCCTTGGAGCCATCGGCTTCGGACTGAGCATCGCCTTCCTCTTTCTGCGGGCGCCCGATCTGGCCATTGTACAGATCGGGGTGGAGGTGGTGCTGTTGATCTTTCTCATCCGCGCGACGATCGGCAGGGACGTAATTCCAGCCAAGGGGCATATTCGCTGGGCCGGGCTGGTGATCGTCTGCCTGCTCGCAGCCGGTTTTTTCGTTTTCGGCTATTTCGCTTTCCGCGGCCTGAATGAGTTCGGCTCGCCTGTCATCGCTTCGGTAGATAACGCTCCTTCAAACAAGTACCTCGCAGATGGCCTGCAGGAGACAGGGGCGGCCAATATCGTGACTTCCGTCCTTCTTGACTACCGGGCTTACGACACACTGGGGGAGGCAACGGTTCTGTTCGCAGCCATCCTCGGCGCTCTGGCTGTCTTGCGCGGAAGGGCCTGGTCAAAGAGGGGGAAGGACAAATGAAGGGAATGACGGTGATCGTAAAGACAATAACCCGGTGGGTGAAGGTGTTCATCTTTCTATATGGAATATACCTGATCATCACCGGCCACCTGGCGCCGGGAGGAGGTTTTGCCGGAGGCGTGATCATTGCCTGCTCCTATATGCTCCTCACCCTGGCTTACGGCAAAGATTTCGTTTTGAAGCGCCTGAGCTCGGGAGCCGCCCACAACCTGGACAGCAGCGGAGCATTGCTGTTCCTGGTTGTCGCCCTATTCGGTCTCGGCTATGGGGGCATCTTCTTCGCCAATTTCCTGGAAAAGCGTTTTCCTGGCGCAGAGTTTGCGTTGTTGAGTGCCGGCACGATCCCGATCAGTAACATCGCTATTGGACTGAAAGTGGCAGCCTCGCTGTTCCTCATCTTTGTAATCCTGGCAGCGTTGAGGATCGTACTGGCTGAAGACGGCAGCCATAAGATGATCCAGGAGGAAGAGGAGGAGTAGGAATGGTTTATGCCTTGTGTTTCGCCCTGTTTGTTATCGGCCTGTACTGCGCCCTGACCAAAAAGAACATTGTCAAGATCGTGATCGGTCTTACCATCATGGAGTACGCGGTGAACCTGTTCCTCATCCTCCTCGGTTACCGGAAGGACGGGGTGGCACCCATCGTGGGGGAAGACACCAATCCTCTGGAATTCCTGGCCCGTTCCGTGGATCCTCTTCCCCAGGCCCTGGTGGTAACCTCTATCGTAATCGGTCTGGGCGTGACGACTCTGGCGATCGCTCTCTGCATCCGGCTGTACGAGAAATACGGCACTTTCGATATCTCAGAGATCAGGAGGCTTTCGGGATGAATACGCTGCTTGTTCCCCTGCTGGTAGCCGTGCCGCTTACCGGAGCCTTCCTGATCCCTCTGGTCGCCAGAAAGATACGGGTTCTGGCGGATATACTGGGGAATCTGGCCACCCTGTCGCTGCTGGTTATTGCGGTGATGCTATTCCGGGTCAGGGAGGTTTACAGCATCGGCGGTTGGAGAGCCCCGATCGGGATCACCTGGGTGATGGACGGATTCAGCAACCTGATGCTGATAATAATATGCCTGATCAGCTTCGCAGCCACCCTTTTTTCCAGCCAGTACATGGAGCGCTACACGGCCAAGTATAAGTACTACTCCCTGTTTCTGCTGATGGTGGCCGGTATGAACGGAGTGGTCCTGACCGGGGATATGTTCAACCTCTTCGTTTTCCTGGAAATCGCCTCGGTCGCTTCCTACGCCCTGGTGGCCTTCGGGGGAAACCACGAGGAGCTGGAGGCCGCCTTTAAGTATCTGGTCCTGGCCAGCATCGGTTCGACCCTGGTTCTTTTCGGGATCGCCTTCATCTACGGGGCAACGGGCAATTTGAACATGGCCGCTATTTCCCAGGCGGTGCGAAGCGGAGCGAACCGTTCGATTCTATTCTTGGCCGTTGCCTTCTTCACCGTCGGATTCGGGATCAAGGCGGCGCTGGTCCCCTTTCATCCCTGGCTTCCCGATGCCCACCCTTCGGCCCCCGCTCCCATCTCGGCTATGCTTTCCGGGGTCTTGATCAAGGCGCTGGGGATTTATGCCCTGGCTCGGGTTCTGTTCAACGTGATCGGTATGACCCCTGTGTATGGAGCGGTACTGATCGCCGTGGGGGCCCTGTCCATGGTGGTCGGCGTGTTTTTGGCCGTCGGCCAGTGGGACTTCAAGCGCCTGCTTGCCTATCACAGTATCAGCCAGATGGGCTACGTGGTGTTGGGGATCGGATTAGGCGGCTACATCCTGGCCAGCGGAGGCAGCCAGTCGGCGGCCGTACTGGCCATACTGGGGGGTGTCTTTCATCTGGCCAATCACTCGGTGTTCAAGTCTCTGTTGTTTCTCTGCTCCGGCTCGATCGAGTACAGTACGGGAACACGGCAGCTCAAAGAGATGGGCGGGCTTCTGGAGAAGATGCCCCTCACCCGGGCGACCTGCACGATAGCCTCTCTGTCCATCGCCGGAGTGCCGCCTTTCAACGGCTTCTGGAGCAAGCTGATCATAGTGATCGCCGCCTTCCAGGCGGGATATCCCTGGCTGGCGGCCATCACCATACTGGTCAGTTTCGTAACCCTGATTTCCTTTTTAAAGGTGCTACGCTACGCCTTTCTGGGATCCCTGCCTGAAGCGCTCAGGAGGGTACGGGAATCGCCGGCGGCCATGTCTGTCGCCCTGGTCGTTCTGGCGATCTTCTGTACGGGAATGGGTTTGCTGCTCATTCCCGCAGCCAGAGAGATCGTGTTGGATCCGGCGGTGGGAGCCCTGGCAAGGGGAGTGGAGTATGCACAGGCGGCGCTGGCTGCCCGGTAGTTGTGGGCTGCACGGCGCCATTCACAGGCCGCCCTCAAGATCCGTGAGCGGCAGCGGTCTGGAACGAGGAGGAATGGAACGATGCGCAGGATAGGCCTGTTCCTGGTCTCAATGGTTATCTGGTATCTGTTGACCTGGCCCTACGACTTGCAGAGAAACGTGATGAACTGGCAGATCTTCATCGCCGGGATCGTTTTTTCGCTCCTGGCCAGCATTCTGTTTGTGGAGGTTTTTACCAAATACCCCCACAAGCTTTTTGCTCCGCTGCGCTACTTCTGGGCCCTCTGCTACATCCCGGTGCTGTTCTTCTACATGTTGATCGCCAATCTCGATGTGGTGTATAGGGTGATCCATCCCAAGATGCCCATCCGGCCGGGAATCGTGAAGGTGAAAACAAAGTTGCAGAGCGAATCGGCCAGGACCGCTCTGGCTAATTCGATCACCCTGACCCCGGGCACGCTGTCAGTCGATATCACCGACGACGGCTACCTTTATATCCACTGGATCAATATCAGGGTTACGGACGTGGAAGGGGCGAGCAAGCGGATAGTGGCCCGCTTCGAGCCGTTGCTGGAGAAAATCTTCGACTAGGGAAAAGGAGGGAAGCGGTATGGCAACGGTTTTTCAGATTTACGTGCTGGTGCTTTTTCTCTGTTGTTTCATGTGCCTGTATCGAATCGGACGGGGTCCCACAGCCCCTGACAGGACCGTGGCGATCGACATCCTGGGAATCGTGGTGGTGGGCTTTTGCGCCTTGATGGCCGTGATTACGGGAAGGGAATTTTACATGAATATCGCCATTACCTGGGCGCTGTTGAGTTTTATCGGAACGATCGCTCTGGCGAAATACCTGGAAGGGAGGGGTTTCGATGAATGAGCTCATAGGAATCGTGTGCTTCGGGATTGGGATCGCTTTCAATTTCTTCGGCTGCCTTGGCCTGCTGCGCTTTCCGGATATCTATAACCGGCTTCAAGCGGCCACGAAATGTGTCACCTTCGGCACGATTTTCCTGCTGATCGGCGTCCTGGTCTACACGGGCCTGGGCGCCTTGGGGATAAAAGCGCTGCTCTGCCTGTTCTTTATCCTCATTACCTCTCCCACCGCCGCCCATGCGATTTCCCGGGGCGCTCATCACTCTCGAGTCAAGCTCTGGAAGAAAAGTGTTGTCGACGCCTACGAGGAAGACGGAGAGGGCAAGAAATAACGAATCCTTTGGGGGGCCATCGGCCAGACAACCGGGCAACTGCCAGTGCGGCAGACATACTTTGGATCATCGTTCTCGCCTGCTGGATCACGCTTCTTTTTTTTCTCTGCGGACTGTTGCTTGAAGGACGCGTTTCTGTCCCGCTGCGTATACTGATAGCGCTCGCCGGCAGCCTGGCTGGGATCGCCACCTCGGCTGTATTGTTTATCAACTCGCCCCATATCAGGAGCTGTCGCAAGCAAGCGAGCCAGCTACATTCCTTCTGCAAGGCCATCGAGCAGGCGACGGCGACCCTGGAGCTCCAGGAGATCCTCGACTCGGCAGCGAAAGTGATCGTCGAAGTCACCAATGTCAGGGGGTGTTCGATCGAGCTCCTGGATGCCAAAACCGGAAAAATGAAAGCCCGTACGATCGTGGGCCTGGAAAAGGAAGTATCGGATGATGCTTTGAACGTAGTGGAGAGTCTTTACAGGCCAGGGTCGGCAACCTCGGAATCGATGATTGTCCGTGATATTTTCATGAGGGATTTTCCCGCGGTTGATGAAGAGTTCGAATCCTTGATCTGTGTGCCCCTGCGTCTGGAGGAGAAACCCCTGGGGGCCATCTGCATCTTCGGAGAGCGGGGCCAAAGGCTCTCTCCGGAGATGATCTCCCTTCTCTCCAGCCTGGGCGATGTGGTGTCTTTGGCGATCGCCCATGCCCTGGTGTACGAAGATCTGAAAACCCTGGTCCAAACCAAGACCAAGTTTATGTTCCAGGCTTCCCACGAGCTGCGCTCGCCCCTGAGCACGATTCAGTCCATGGCCAGGACCTTGCTGGAGGGCCACGTGGGCAAGCTGACTGCCAAACAGCAGGACCTGCTGGCCCGAATCGACCTCCGCTCCCAGATGCTGTCAGATATCGTGGGGGACCTATTGATCCTGGCGGTGGGTCGCGCCGAGCTGTCAACCCTGAAACACGGGCCGGTAGACCTGCGAGAGCTCGTTCACGACCAGGTGAGTTTTTTCGAGACCAAGGCCAGTGAAAAACGGATCGAGCTTGAGTTGCACAACCGGGTGGGGGGCGGGATCATTTCAGGCAATCGCGAAGGGCTCGCTTCCATCGTCACCAACCTGCTCTCCAATGCCATAAAATACACATCTTCCGGTGGCAAGGTAACCGTCAGGCTTTTCGAAAGCAAAGAGGAGCTGGTACTGGAGATAAGCGACACAGGGATCGGAATACCAAAGGAAGAGCAGCAGGAATTATTTACTGAGTTCTTCCGGGCTTCCAATGCCAAGATGGTGGCGAAGGCGGGAACCGGGCTTGGCCTGGCCATTGTAAAAGCCATGGTGGAGCAGCACGGCGGCACCATCGACGTGGAGAGCGAGCAGGGAAAAGGAACCACCTTCCGGATTTTTTTCAACAAAGCGGCGAAACCGGGCCTTCTTGAACGGTGATGCTCGGTCGAATGGTACGTTACCTGCCTTTGGAAGAGTTGTGCAGCAGGATCGAGTGGCTGATCTCGCTGCAACACAGGAGCTGGCGCGGTAGCTGCTCGAAAAAGCCACGAGGCACGGGGTGCGCATCGAGACGCAAAGCAGCCCGGGGCGGGCTTGCTCGATTTGTAACGTGGCGGGCCGGTTTTTCCTTCTTGAAGGAGCATTACTATGCAAAAATCCGATTCGCTTTCCGCGCGCGCCTTGCCAAGCTCCGCCAATCCTTTTATACTGACTCGTAATCCCTCAATCTATTCACAAAGGATGACTTCATGGCACGAAAAATGGTAACGATCGACGGCAATACGGCCGCCTCCTACGTGGCTCATGCCACCAACGAAGTAATCGCCATCTATCCGATTACGCCGTCCTCCGCGATGGGAGAGCTTGCGGACGAGTATTCCGCCAATGGGCGGAAGAATATCTTCGGAACCATTCCCATCGTCGTCGAGATGCAATCCGAAGCGGGAGCCGCCGGAGCGGTCCACGGCTCCCTGGTTACCGGCGCCCTGACTACGACCTTCACGGCTTCTCAAGGCCTGCTGCTCATGATTCCGAACATGTTCAAGATCGCCGGAGAGCTTCTACCGACCGTGTTTCACATAGCCGCCCGGGCCGTAGCCGCCCAGGCGCTGTCCATCTTCGGCGATCACAGCGACGTCATGGCCGCCCGCTCCACCGGGTGGGGTATGATCGCCTCCGGTTCGGTGCAGGAGGTCATGGATTTCGCCTTGATCGCCCAGGCGGCTACCCTCGAGGCCCGGGTGCCCTTTCTGCACTTCTTCGACGGTTTCCGCGTTTCCAGCGAGGTGGCCAAGGTCGAAGAGCTGACTTACGAGGACATGCAAGGCATGATCGATCCGGAGCTGGTCCGGGCCCACAAGGCCCGCGGCATGAGCCCGGATCGCCCGGTGCTGAAAGGTACCTCCCAGAATCCGGACGTATTCTTTGCGGCCCGGGAAGGTGTGAACAGGTACTACCTGGCAGCTCCGAAGATCGTGGAAAAGGCGATGGACAAGTTCGCCAAGATCGTAGGCCGGCACTACCATCTGTTCGATTATGTAGGCGCCCCTGATGCCGAGCGGGTGGTGGTCATGATGGGCTCCGGCGCCGAGGCCATGGACGAGACCGTGAACTACCTGGTCAAAAAGGGTGAAAAAGTCGGTGTGGTCAAGGTGCGGCTGTTCCGGCCCTTCAGCATCGAGCACTTCTTGAAAGCCCTTCCCGAAACGGTCAAGGCCATCGCTGTATTGGACCGGACTAAGGAACCCGGGGCCATCGGGGAACCGCTGTACGAGGACGTGCGTACCGCCATCGGAGAGGCCATGGCCGGCAACGGGGCCAGACTCAAAGATTATCCGGCCACGGTTGGGGGCCGCTACGGCCTGGGCAGCAACGAATTCAATCCGGGTATGGCCAAGGCGGTCTTGGACAACCTGAAAGCCCCGACGCCGAAGAATCATTTCACCATCGGCATTCGTGACGACGTGACCAAGACCAGCCTGGAGTGGGACGAGGATTTCTCCGCCGAAGCCGAGGACGTTCACAGGGCCCTGTTTTTCGGCCTGGGCGCCGACGGAACCGTAGGAGCCAACAAGAACTCGATCAAGATCATCGGCAAGGCTACGGACAACTACGCCCAAGGGTATTTTGTCTACGACTCCAAGAAGTCCGGCGCCCGCACGGTCAGCCACCTGCGCTTCGGCAAGAATCCCATCAAGAGCTCCTACCTGGTCCAGAAGGCCAACTTCGTGGCCTGCCACAAGTTCAGCTTCCTGGAGAAGTTCGATATGCTATCGGCCGCCGTGAAAGGCGGCACCTTCCTGCTGGCTTCCCCCTTCGGAAAGAACGAGGTCTGGGAGAATCTGCCGGTGGAGGTTCAGAAGCAGATCATCGACAAAGAGCTGAATTTTTACGTGATCGACGCCCTGAAGATCGCCGAGGAGGTCGGTCTGGGCGGACGGATAAACACCATCATGCAGACCGCTTTCTTCCTTATTTCAGGAATCCTTCCCGAGGAGAAGGCCGTAAAGCTGATCGAAGACGCCGTGGAGGACACCTACGGGAGCAAGGGCCGGGACATCGTGGAGATGAACATGCGGGCCGTGGAGGCAGCCCGCAAGGCAATTCACAAAGTGGACTATCAGAAGCAGACAAAGGGGAACATCCACATGGTGCCTCCGGCCCCGGAGGACGCCCCGCCGTTCGTCAAGGAGGTGGTCGGCGAGATCATCGCCGGTCGGGGAGATAAGCTGCCCGTTTCCAAGCTGCCCGATGACGGGACCTATCCCACGGGAACCACCCAATACGAGAAGCGCAACGTGGCCGAAGAGATCCCGGTTTGGGAGCCGGATGTATGCATCCAGTGCGGCGAGTGCTCATTGATCTGCCCGCACGCGGTCATCCGTATGAAGGTCTATGACCCGAAGCACCTGAAAAAGGCGCCGGAGGCCTTTAAGTCCGCCGACGCCCGGGGAAAAGAGTTCGCAGGCCTGAAGTTTACGCTCCAGATTTCCCCCGAGGATTGCACGGGCTGCGGTTTGTGCGTGGAGATCTGCCCCGCTCAAGAGAAGAAGGACGGCGAGAAGACCGGCCGCCGGGCGGTCAACATGGCTGCCCAGATGCCGCTGCGAGAGCAGGAAAACGAGAATTGGGAGTTTTTCCTCGATCTGCCCGAAGTGGAGGAGAGGCTGATCAAGCGAAATACCATCAAGGGATCCCAGCTTGTCAAACCTCTGTTCGAATTCTCAGGCGCCTGTGCCGGGTGCGGCGAAACCCCGTACGTCAAGCTGACCAGTCAGCTATTCGGGGACAGAATGATCATCGGCAATGCCACCGGCTGCTCCTCGATCTACGGCGGCAACCTGCCGAACACGCCCTACACGGTGCGCGCGGATGGGCGGGGACCGACCTGGAACAACTCTCTGTTCGAGGATGCAGCCGAGTTTGCCTTCGGAATGCGCCTGAATGTGGACAAGATGACCGAGTTCGCCCACGAGCTGCTGCTGGCAGCCGAGAACTCGGGATTGGTGGACAAGAAGCTGGCCCTGGAGATGCGGGAGGTCGATCAGAGCAGCCAGGAGGGAATCGAGGCTCAGAGGGCCCGGGTGGACAGGATCAAGCAAGCTTTGTCAGGGTCCAAGAGCGAAGAGGCCAGGCATCTGCTTTCGGTTGCCGACTACCTGGTAAAAAAATCCGTCTGGGCCTTCGGGGGAGACGGCTGGGCCTATGACATCGGTTACGGCGGGCTGGACCACGTGATCGCCAGTGGGCGGGACGTGAACATCCTGGTTCTGGATACGGGGGTGTACTCCAACACCGGCGGGCAGATGTCCAAAGCCACCCCGCTGGGGGCCATCGCCAAGTTCGCCGCTGCCGGGAAGCCGTTGAGCAAGAAGGACCTCGGGCTGATGGCCATAACCTACGGAAATGTTTACGTGGCCAGCGTGGCTATCGGCGCCAACAGGATTCACACGATTCGAGCCTTCCAGGAGGCGGAAAGCTATCCGGGGCCGTCGCTGATCATCGCCTACTGCCCATGTATCGCCCACGGCTACAACCTGCGCTACGGCATCCGGCAGCAGAAGCTGGCCGTGGATTCCGGGGCCTGGCTGCTGTACCGCTTCAATCCGGCCGTCAAGGCCGAGGGCAAGAATCCGTTGAGCCTGGACTGCAAGGAGCCGTCGGTCGATATCGAGGAGTACATGTACCGGGAGATCCGCTTCCGCTCGCTGCGGAACTTGTTTCCCGAACGGGCCGAACGGTTTCTCAATCAAGCCCGCGAGGACGCCAAGGAGAAGTACGCCTACTTCAAGTATCTGGCAGACCGCGGCTGAAGCGCTTCAGTGAGCTGCCGGGCCGGCCCGCCCGAGTTGAAGCGGCGGCCTGAATGGCTAGGAGCTAAAGGGCGGTGAGGGCCGGCATCCGCCCGTCGCCCTTTCATAGGCCAGCCAGGCCGGCCGCCTGAATGCAGGCAATCCCCTCCCTGTGGGCGGGCTTGGGTTCGCCCAGGAAAAAGCCTTGGGAGTAGTCGATATTCAGCTCCTTGACCGCTTTCAGGATCTCCTCGGATTCCACGTACTCGGCGATGGTGGTGATTCCGATCTGCCGGGCGAAGGCTACAATTTTTTCCACGATGAGGCGTGAATTGTGGTCTTTGTGGATGTTCCGAATGAGAGAACCGTCGATCTTGAGCAGGTCTATCTCCAGGTGGGTCAGGTAGTCGAAGTTTGAATACCCCGAGCCGAAATCGTCGATAGCGATCCGGCATCCCCATTTTTTCATTTGTCTGAAAAAGCGGGAAACCTGTCCGAAGTTCTCTATCCCTTCGGACTCCGTGATTTCAAAGCAGATCTTGGTGCGGGCGGATGGATTCTCGGACAAGACTTTATTGATGTAGTCCAGCACGGTCTGATCCAGGATATCTTCCACCGAAAGGTTGATGGAAACGTTGGTGGGATTGCCTTTGACAAACTCCACGGCCTTTCTGAGCATTGTCTTGGTGATCCTGGTATACAACCTGGATTTCTTGGCGATGTCCAGGAAGTAGTCGGGGTTTACCACCTGGCCTTCGTTGTCGATGAGCCGCACCAGACATTCGTGAATTTCCGTTCTGCCGCTAATATTGTTGACGATCGGCTGGTAGTAGGGCACGGCCCGCCCGTTGTCCAAAGCCTCGGTCAAAACGTAGGCCCATCTGATGTTCTCCTCATAGCGCCTTTTCGTATCAACGGCTTCCTGATAGAAAAGGAACGGGTGGTTGGTGCCCTTGGCGGTTTGCAGCGCCAGGTCGGCACAGGCGAAAAGCCTGTCCACGCCCACCTCTTCGGCCAGAGCTATGCCCATGCTGGTGCGAATCCTGAAATCCGCATTCAGGAAATGAAATTTCTCGTGGCGGAGGAATCTTGACACCAGGCTGGCGACGTGGGTGACTTTCTTCTGGAACCTGCTGTCCTGTCCTCTGGTCATGAGAACGGCGAACTCGTCCCCGCTGAGCCGGTAGACCCCGCAAACGGAATCAGGAACAACGTGTTTCAGCGTTTCGGCAGCACTTTGGAGCACGCTGTCTCCGGCCTGATACCCGTAGGTGGCATTGATTTCCTTGAAATCGTCGATGTTCAGAATCAATAGTGCCGGGGAATCGGATTCGGCGATATGCTTGAGAAGCAGGGCCCGGTTGGGCAGCTTGGTGAGCGCATCGTAGTAGATGCGCTTTTTCAACAGAAAATGGATTTTTTCCTCCCGCTGGGCGGCCAGGAAGGCCAGGGCGCCGATCACGGCGTAGGCGCCGACGCCGGCTAACAGAAGCGCAGCCGCGTAGGGGGTAGAGATGACCTGTAACAGCATGAGCCCGATCAGAACAAGGTAGGCATGCAGCAGGCAGCCGGCTGCCCGCAGGCCTTTCCGTCGTCCCAGCAGATAGAAGGCCAGTACCGGTAAGACGGTCGAGACCACCAGCGCCCACCTGGCTGCAGAGCCTCGAAGCAGATCCACGACCAAGATCGCGAACAGCAAAGCCACGATGAGGGAGCCGCTCGCCTCGGTATTCAGAGTCCGCCGCAGGATGACGATGACCGCCGTAAAGACCGCAACCGCCGCGAGATCAGCGAAAATCAGGAAGAACTGCAGGTTGGCCAGGCGGATGACCGAAAGAATGAAGAACAAGCCGGCACCGAGCAGTGCCAGGGCGTTGATGAAAATCAGCTTGGTACATCTCTCGTAATCTTCAAAATCCTCCACAGAGAAGAGTAATCCGCTGGTAATCAGGCTGCGCCAGACTCTCTTGAGCCTTTTCTTTCTCACATGTACTCCTAGATCCAATCGTGGATTCAGAGTAGAGACAATTCTTAAGACCTTTTGATTGTAAAGAGAAATCTACCTCATTGCGTTCGGTTTTTCAACGTTTTTTGCGCCGTGGGAAGGCCGCCGCTCATATTAATTGATGGTTTAAGCTCTATATGTGATAGAATTACTATGATATATTTCATTTATTGACAACGATCGCGGGGATAGGGTATCCTGGGTCATTGATTTCACAGTGGGTGAGCCTTGATCTATCAGAGTGGATACGAGGATCTGCTGAGTATCTGCCAACAGATCACTACGCATCGACAGGCCTTCGCCAAACCCCGGATAGAAGGCAAGATATTGAAGCATATCGACCCGGCCGTAGCCAACGACCGGCTGCTGGCTCACCTGATTGCCGAATCGCTTCTGAAACGGATCGATCGGCAGTTGCTCAAAAGCAAGAATATCTTCATTCAAGAGTTCGATATTCCGCAGACCACTCTTTTTTACAGCATGGCTGAAGCGGTTCCCTTTGTATATACCGGACATTTTCTGGCCAACCAGTATCTGGTGGCGGCGAGCAAAGGGTTGTCCTCTTTTGCCCTGCTCGACGTAGGCATAGGCAACGGCAAACAGACAATCGAGTTTCTGAGACTTTTGGCCGAAAATAATGCAAACGCCCGTTCGGTGGCCGTGATCGGGCTGGATCCGGTCGAACGGAACATCGAATGCTGCAGGAAATCGTTGGGGCAGCTAGGCGACCAGCTCCCCTTCAAGGTGGAGTTTCATCCTATCTGTAACCTGATCGAGAACCTCTCCGATAGGGACTTCGAGTCGATACGGGCGATAGGAGGGGATGCCATTTTCATAAACACGGCCTTCGCCCTGCATCACACCGCTCATCCTCTCGATGACGAGACCGCGCGGACGGATCTTTTGCGGCGCCTGGCCCGGTTGGAGCCGCGCCTGATTACTCTGGTTGAACCGAGCTCGAACCACGATACCGAAAAGCTGCCCAAGCGCTTTCATCACTCCTGGCAACACTACGGCAACGTGTTCGCACTGATTGATGAGGCGGACATTGCCGATACGCATAAGTTCCTGATAAAGGAAAAGTTCTTCGGAAGAGAAATACGCAATATATTCGGGGTGAGCGACTATTTCCGCTGTGAGCGCCATGAGGTGTACGACTCGTGGATGCTGAGGCTGCACAGGGCGGGCTTCAAACCTTATCCGTATTCCGATCTGCGGGTGAACCTGCCCTCCTACTGCCGGTATTCCGTTTCCGATGGGCTGGTCCGCCTGGACTACAACGACCTGACCATAGTTGCTGTCTTGGCTTTTTCATTATAAGGTGGATGTCAACAGGGGGAAGTATGGGAACAGAGTCTAAGGAAAAACTAAAGGTCTTCGGAGCTACGCTCCAGGGGTTCACCCAGGCCTGCATCAATCTCAATATTGTAGCCGGCTCCAAGGCCGGTGAGCTGATTGGCGACGTCGAGGTGAATGGCTGGTATCCGTTCGAGCGCTTGCGGGACATCGAAAGGACCGTGATCGAATCCTACGAGAACGCCGGGCCGATCCTGGAGCGGGTCGGCATGGAGATGATGTTGAGCTGGTATAATCCGGGTCCGGGCAAGGGGATCATCAAGAGAGGAGTGGATTTCCTTTACTTCCAGACCGGTTCTCAAGGCTACGCCAGCGTTGTGGTGGGGCCCGAGAAGCTGGTGGGAAGCTTCAACCTGGAAGAGATCGACGAGGCCAACGGCAAGGCCGTGATCCACAGCACCACCCCTTTCAACAAGGATCTGGAAAGGGGAGTGATCATCGGTGGTATGAGCGCACCCGGGGACCTGGATTACATAGATGTGAAGAACGACGAGGACGCGCATTACTTCAAGATCGATTTCTGCTGATTCTTTAGGACGGCGATACAAGGCAGTGGAGGATGCCCATGACCTTGAACGAGCTTTTAGCCTCTGGCACAATCCCGCAGCACATTCAACTCAGTGAACAGGATTTGGGGAAGCTGGTCAGGCGGTACAAAGGCCTGTTGAAACAGACCGAAAGGGACCAGGCTTTCTGGGCGGCTACCAACGAGAATCTCAAAAAAGCCTACGAGAAACTGGACGAGAAGGAAAAGGAGTTGGCCAAGGCCTACGGAATCATCCAGGAAGATCTTGCGGTGGCCAACCAGATCCAGACCGCCCTCCTGCCGGACTTGATCGCCAAGATGAAGGACGAGCTGGAACTGGCAGTCTACAACAAGCAGCTGGCCGAGGTGGGCGGCGACTACTACGATTTCTTCCGCACCCGCAGCGGGGGTTACGCCATCGGGTTGTTCGACATATCCGGGCACGGCGTATCGGCGGCTCTGGTCATGACCTACTTGAAGGCACAATTCATGATGGTAATGGAGACCCTGGAATCGGCCAAGGAGATCGTGGAACGGATCAACGCTATCTCCCATCCCTTCCTCAGGGCGGTAAAGAGATATGCTACCGTGAATTTCATTGTTTTCAACAAAGATAGGCTGAGTTACGTTTGCGGCGGTGGGTTCGGACTGCTGTTGCACGGTTCATCCCGTTACACGTTCGAAAAAAAGGATCCCTTCCTGGGTCTGCGCCTCCGCCCTTTCCACGAGCACGAGCTGCCTTTTGTAAAGGGTGACCTTCTCGCTATCTATACCGACGGTATGGTGGAAGCGCAGGATCGGACCGGCCGGGATTACTCGGTGAAGAGGTTGAACGACCTGGTGGCAGGCAACGCCGACAAGCCCGTCGAGGAGATCGTGAATCTGTGCATCGAGGACTACCAGAGCTTCAGGAGCAGTGATACCGATGACATTACGCTCATCGTTGCAAGAAAAAAGACCTGAAAGCATGGTAACCGAGCAGAATCTGGCTGCGACGAATATCCGCATGAGATGCGACCTTTGGCCCAGCAAGAACATCATAGCGGATATAAGCGGTCTGCTCGGCAATTTCTGCGATGAGTTTATCGGAGCTTTCTATCCCAGAAATATAAGCAGGAAGGCGAATATCGTAGTCACGGAGCTGTTCAACAATGCGGTGACCAATAACAACGACGGAAACAGCAAGATCGTGATGGAGCTGAAAATCAACCGGGACCTCTTGTCGATCAGGATGATGAATGCCGTTGAAAGGCTGCAGTATAGAAAGGTCAAAGCCCTGGTAAAGAGAATCAATTCGACCGACAACCTGAGAGAATTGCTGGCCGGCACGATTCGGGAGAGAAGGAAAGACAGGCTGAAAGGGGGGCTTGGCCTGATCAGATTGGCTGCGGAAAACAAGTTCGAATTGTCCGTGCGCTATCGTGCTCCTTTTTTGATTGTGAAGTCTCAATTTCCCATAGGAGGTTCACCTTGAAAGTGCTCTCTTACGGAGATATCATGGATGGTGGCAGCAGTGTCTTCACTTCGGTCTCGAAGATTGACGAGGCCAAGCTTATCGTAACATTCGGTGGCGCGATTCGCATCGACAACCCCTACAGGCACCTGGAGAGCTATCTTAACGACCTGGAGACTGTCCTGCAGAAGCAGCGGATCGAGGCGGTAGAGCTCGATTTCCAGGATTTGAGTTTCTGCAATTCCAACGGCTTTTATATCATTATGGATATAACCGAGATGATCATCAATCAGAGCAAGGGTCCTATCGTAGTCAAGAGAGTGAAAGACGACGACTGGCAACAGGAGACTCTGCCCATTCTGCTCAATGTGGATGAGCCTGAGATCGGGGAGCGCACCACCTTTGAAGAGTATTCTGCCCTGTAGCTGTGGCGGACGAGGTCAACTTCTGATTGGGGGTACATGACCATGAAAAAAGAGAAAAGAGCCTATCCGAGAATTCAGTCCGATTGGAGATTGTTCCTGGCTGTCGGCGGACTCCAGAAACCGATCGGCTACGTAAAGGATATCTCCCTGTCCGGCGCGCTCCTGTTTTTTACCGAGGAATATGAGCTTGACCCCGACAAACACCGTTTCACCCTGAAGTTCAAGAACCCCCAGCTGGATCCCTCAGAGCTCGTTATCAGCGGGTTGAAGGAGTGGGAGAAACGGGAGAAGAACGAGATATTCCTGGGCATCACCCTGGAAAAACTGGAAAAAGAAAAAAGGACCGTATTTATACACTTCTTGAGCCGCAGCGATAAGCTCCAGGCCCAGGCCTTCCTGCTGGAAGTGGCCTGAGGAATACCTCCTACAGTAGGAGGGCAGAAGGGAGTTCGAATGCTCCTCGGGAGGCGGGAAATCCAGGATATCGGCGACAGCAAAACCTCCCCGGCCAAAACGGGGGTGCTGGTTCTGTGCGCCTGCGCCGGCGTGGCCGGAGTGGGTTATATCAACAGGATCACGGGCACCGGGATCTCTTTCTCGATCTTCTATCTGCTCCCGGTTTCCTTCGCCTCCTGGTTCATCGGTTTGTGGCCCGGCCTGGCGATCGCCTTCCTGAGCGCAGGCGCCTGGCTGACGGCGGACCTGGCCGCCGGCAGCCCGTACGTCCATTTCCTCGTTCCCTACTGGAACATGGCTCTGAGGGCCCTGCTGTTCGTTGTGGCTGCGGTTCTCCTGAACAAGCTCAGAAAAACCCTGGCGAGAGAAAAGGAGTGGGCCTACCAGGATCATATGACTGGAGTCGGAAACGGGCGCTTTTTCGCGCTGGTCGGCGCCCGGGAGCTGATGAGATGCGCCCGCTTCCATCTGCCCCTCTCGATGGCCTATATCGACCTGGACAACTTCAAGAGCGTCAACGACAGGTGGGGGCATCAGGCCGGGGACGCCGTGCTCATCTCGGCGGCATCTGCCATGAAAAACAACGTTCGGGGCATCGATTTCGTGGCCAGGCTCGGAGGCGACGAGTTTGTCATTTTGATGCCAGATACGGACGAGGAAGGGGCCTTCACGGTGGTCAGCCGGGTCCACGAGGTGCTGAGGCAGTCGGCGGCCGAAGAGGGCTGGCCGGTAAGCTACAGCATCGGCCTGGTGACGTTCCTAGATCCTCCCGGCTCGATCGAAGAGCTGGTCAAGGCTGCCGACGACCTGATGTACAGGGCCAAGAGAGAGGGTAAGGACCGGATCGCGCCGGCGACCGTGGCCGGAGGCGCAGAATAGGCTCCGGATGAGCCCGCTGGCCGGCACCCGTGCCGGGGAGCCCCTGCCCCTCGGAGCGACCCCGAACGCCCATGGCGTGCAGTTCGCCGTGTTCAGCCGCCATGCCACGGCGGTGCACCTTCTGCTGTTCGCCGAGCCCCAGGATGCCGAGCCGGCCCGGCAGATCGAGCTGGACCCGCGGGAGAACCGCACCGGAGACATCTGGCACGTCCAGGCCGACGGGATCGAAGCCGGGCAGTACTACCTGTACCGGGCTTTCGGTCCCTACCAGCCGGAGAAGGGCCACCGCTACAATTCCAACAAGCTGCTCCTCGATCCCTACGCCAAGGCTGTGACCGGGAACTTTACCTGGAACCTGGCCGATGCGAGGGGCTACGATCCCGGCTCGCCGGATCGCGACCTTTCCTTTTCCCAGTCCTCCGATATCGCCGGTATGCCCAAATGCATCATCATCGACGACGAGTTCGATTGGCGGGGCGACCGGCCTCTGAACCTGCCCCTGCGGTTCAGCATCATCTATGAAACCCACGTGCGCGGGCTGACCCTGCATCCCAGCTCCAAGAAGATGGGCGTGAAGCATCCGGGCACCTTTCGCGGGGTCGCCGAGATGATCCCCTACCTGAAAGCTCTGGGCATCACCGCGGTGGAGCTGATGCCGGTCCAGGAGTTCGACGAGCTGGAGGTCGAGCGCACCGATCCGCGCAGCGGGCGGAAGCTCCAGAACTACTGGGGCTACTCCACCATCAGCTTCTTCGCTCCCAAGGGGCGGTATTCCAGCTCCGGGGGCCTGGGAGGGCAGGTTAGCGAGTTCAAGGAGATGGTGCGGGAGCTGCACGGGGCCGGAATCGAGGTCATCCTCGACATGGTCTTCAACCATACCACCGAGGGCGACGAAATGGGTCCCACCCTCTGTTTTCGCGGCTGGGACAACTCGATCTACTACATGCTGGACAAAGACCGGCGTTTCTACAAGAACTACACGGGCTGCGGAAACACCCTGAACTGCAACCATCCCATCGTTCGCAGCCTGATCATCGACTGCCTGCGCTACTGGGTCGTGGAGATGCACGTGGACGGCTTCCGCTTCGACCTGGGTTCGGTGCTCGGCCGGGATGCCGAGGGCCGGCTGTTGGAGAATCCGCCGGTGGTGGAGCGCATCGCCGAGGATCCGGTCCTGCGGCAAACCAAGATCATCGCCGAGGCCTGGGACGCGGCCGGGGCCTACCAGGTAGGCTCTTTTCCCGGCGGGCGCTGGGCCGAGTGGAACGACCGTTTCCGTGACGACGTGCGCCGCTTCTGGAGGGGTGATTCGGGGACGGCCGGGGCCCTGGCCACCCGGCTGACCGGCAGCGCCGACCTGTATCTGCGGGACGGGCGCAAGCCCTTTCACAGCATCAATTTCGTCACCTCCCACGACGGGTTCACCCTCAATGACCTGGTCTCGTACCGGGAAAAGCACAACGAAGCGAACGGGGAGGCGGGCCGGGACGGCAACAATTACAACCTGAGCGAAAACTATGGAGTGGAAGGCGAGACCGACGCTCCCGAGATACTCGAAACCAGGAATCGCCAGGTAAAGAATTTCTTCCTGACCCTCCTGCTGTCACTCGGTACGCCGATGCTTCTCGGCGGGGACGAGCTGCGGCGTACCCAGGGAGGCAACAACAACGCCTATTGCCAGAACAACGAGATCTCCTGGTACGACTGGAGCTTCGGGAAAACACACGCCGATGTCCTACGTTTCTGCCGCCGGCTCATCTCCTTCCGCAAGCGGCATCCGGCTTTCCTGCGCCCGGAGTTCTACAGGGGCGAGGACAGGGATAGAGACAGGATGCCCGATATTAGCTGGTTCGACGAGCAGGGACGGCCGATGGATTGGCAACGGGCCGATCGGAGCCTGGCCTACCGGCTGGACGGGAGCAAGGCCGAGACCGAAGCCGATCGCGACGACAATGATTTTTTTCTCATGTTCAACGCCTCGCGGGAAAGGCGGACCTTCACCGTCTGCGCACCACCAAAGTCCAAGAGCTGGCACCTGGCTATCGACACCGGCCTGCCTGCGCCCGCCGACATATGCGAGCCCGGGCAGGAGAAAGCGCTCCGGCCTGGTAACCGCTACACCCTGGGGCCTCGCTCCGCGGCGGTACTTCTGGCCCGGTAGGCGGATGGAGGCCTGGGGCCGGAGAGAGTGTCGGCGCAAGTGCGATTCTCGCCGGGCGGAACCACCCGGTTTGACATCCCGTTTGCCTGTCGCTATACTATCGCCCGTCCTCGTGATCCGGGCCGGCTGAAGGCAGATGAGCAAAATCAACATGCAGATGTATTGCGCCAAGGAGTCGTTTCGATGGTCAGACCCAGCTTGAGCTTCTTGGATCGCCCCCACTGTGAGCGGATACACCAGGCGGCATTGGAGATTCTTCGCCGCACAGGTGTGCGGTTTTTCCATGAGCAAGCCCTGCGCCTGCTCAGTGAGGCGGGTTGCGTCGTGCAGGATGAGAACCGGGCCTTCATCCCGCCCTCCCTGGTGGATTGGGCGCTCCGGCAGCCGCCGGCCCATATCGCCCTTTGCCGGCGAGGGACAAGCGACGTGGGTGTTCCGTTGTACGAGCGCCGGGTCAGCTTCGGGCCGGGGTCGGACTGTCCCAACTACATCGATCCGCGATCGGGAGAACACCGTCCCTTCACCCTCCAGGACCTCGAGGCGGTGGTGCGGCTGGCCGACGGGCTGCCGGAGCTGTCCTTCCTCATGTCGATGGGTGTCCTGTCCGGCTACCGGGGAAACGCCTACCGCAGGCAGTTCGGCCAGATGATCAAGAGCACCGACAAACCGATCGTGTTCGTCTGCGACGACGGAGAGGACTGCAAGAGCATCGTGGCCGCGGCTGCCGCGGTGGCCGGCGGCCCGGAGTCGCTGCGGCTGAATCCCTCGATCCTGCTGTACTCGGAACCTTCCACGCCGCTGCAGCACAGCCGTACGGCGCTGGAGAAGCTGCTGTTCATGGCCGAGTCCGGCATTCCCGTGGTGCACTCCCCGGCTCCGATGATGGGCGGCACGGCGCCGATCACCATGGCCGGAGGGCTGGCATTGAGCGCCGCGGAAGTGCTCAGCGGGCTGGTCGTTCACCAGCTAAAGAGCCCCGGCTCACCCTTCGTGTTCGGCAGCGGACTGCACCACCTGGACATGAGGACCTCGATCAGCGTATACGGAGCCCCGGAGTTCCAGCTGGCCCGCCTCGGTGTCGCCGATCTCGGCCGCTTCTACGGACTGCCCATCTGGGGATACGCGGGGCACTCGGATAGCTGCCTGTTCGACGAGCAGGCGGCCGCGGATGCCGTGCTTTCGGTGCTCATCGCCCTGCAGAGCGGGACCAATCTAGTGCACGATGTCGGGTACCTGGAGGCTGGTTTGAGCTGCTCTCCGGAGATGATGGTGTTCACCTGCGAGGCGATCGGCATGCTCCGCATCTTCGATCAGGGCATCACGGTGGACCCGCAAAGTCTGGCGCTGGAGGTAATCCAGGCAGTCGGTCCCGGCGGTAACTTTTTAACGGAGGAGCACACGGTCGAGCACTTTCGCGAATACTGGCAGCCCTCTCTGTTTTCGCGCCAGCGCTTCGATACCTGGAAGCGAGACGGGGCCAGGTCTTTGGGACGGCGCGTGCGGGAAAAGACAGTGGAGCTTTTGAGCGCGAGCGCCGGTACGCCGCTTTCGGCTTCCCGGGCCGAAGAGGTGGACTACATCCTGGGTATCCGGGCGGCGGAGACCGGGGCCGTGGAGGAGAAAGGGGAGTGAAGGAGCTGATTCCGCCCGTTTCGGCCGCCCAGTCCGGCGCCGACTTCCCGCTGTCCCCGAAGGGCATCCTGGCGGTGCACCGGGCCACCCTCGAAGTCCTGGCCCGAACGGGTATTCGTTTTGCTTCCGAGCAGGCGCTGGAGATCTTCAAGAAACATGCCTTCCGCGTAGAAGGGCAGCGGGTCTTTTTTACCGAGAAGGATATCCTGAAGGCCCTGGAAACAGTCCCCAGGCGCTTCACTATCCTGGCGCGCAATCCGAAGTACAACGTCCTGGTGGCGCCCGGCGTCTCATCCTTCGGATTGGGAAGGAGCGCGGTGTATATGGTGGAGCCGGATGGGTCGTACCGCAGGGGCACCTCGGAGGATCTGCTGAACGCCACCAAGCTCTCGCAGTGTCTGGATGTCCTCGAGCATTGGCATCCCCTGGTCTACCCTAATGACATGGAGCCGGCCAATATCCAGCTCTCCATGTGCCATATGATGGCGAAATACACGGACAAGCCCTACCTGTACATCAGCCGTCATGAGATCGATCTCATCGCCCTGGCCTACGGAACCACCAGGGAGAAGATGGCCGAACGGTCCGACTTCGACCGATCCTACGGGCAGGCAACGGGAATCGTACTGTCACCCCTGAGTTTTACCGTGGAGAACTGCGAAAACCAGATCGAATACGCCAGGTGCGGGATCGCTTTTCATATCGCCTCCATGCCGGTTGCGGGAACCACCGGCCCCTGCACACTGGCCGGACTGGCGGTGCTGCAGAACTGCGAGAATCTGGCGCCCATCGTGCTGTCGCAGCTCGTGCGGCCGGGCTGCCCCGTGTTCTACGGCGCCATCGGCGGGCGTACGGACATGCAGTCTCTGAGGCCGCGCTTCGGCACCGCCGAAGCCAGGGTGGTCGAGCGGGCCGGAGTCCAGATGGCGCGACTGTACGGACTCGCCTGCCGGGGAGGAGCGGGGTTGACCGACGCACCCGCCTGCGATTTCCAGGCCGGCGCCCAGGCCATGCTCAACATGATCTCTATCCTGCTGAACGGAGCCAACCTCCTGCCCGCCTGCGGGCTTCTTGGAAGCTACCTGGGGGCGTCGCTGGCCAAGGTCGTTCTGGACGCGGAGCTGATCACCCAGGCCCGGCGTTTCCTGGCGCCGATCAGGACCGATCCCGAATCCCTGGCTGTGAAGGTAATCGACGAGGTGGGACCGGGCGGCAATTATATCGAGCATTCCCATACCGCCGAGCACTACCGCCGGGAGTTCCTCATCGACAGCCTGTTCCAATCACTCAACTACGAGCAGTGGTCGGCCAGGGGAAAAAAAGACGCCGTGCACCTGGCCCACGAAAAGGCGCTGCAGTTGATCGCTTCCTACCGGCGGCCGGCCATGGATCCGGGGCTCGAAGCCGAGATCGACGACTTCGTGAAGCACCTGTGGATCCATGGCTGAGAGGTCTGCGGGAAAAACCACCCTGGTCGACGGCTACTGCGGCATCTGCGGCGCCGGCTGCGCGGTTCGCATCCATCTGGAAGGCGGGCGCATCCGCCGCCTGACCCCCCGGCCGGATCATCCCCAGGGCATCACCTGCAGCCGCGTCAGCCGGGTGGAAGACATCGTCTACTCTCCGCAGCGCCTGCTGTATCCCCAACAGGGCCGGGGCCAGCGGGGAGGCAGAACCTTCCGGCGAATCGGCTGGGACGAAGCCCTGGAGCAGACAGCTAGCGCCTTGCGGGAGGTAGCCGGCCGCTACGGACCGGAGGCCGTGTGCCTGTACACCGGCCGGGGCACCTTCGAGCAATCCGTCTGGGAGATGCTCTCCCCGGCGGGTGTGAGGGAATCCTCCGCCTGGAACCTGTTGTTCCCCTTCGGTTCTCCGAACACCACCGGCGCGGGGTCGAACTGCTACGCCGCCCAAGGGGTCATCGCTCCGCTGCTGACCAGCGGCGTCTGGAAGATCGACACCTTTCCCGACCTGGAGCAGGCGGACCTGGTGGTGGTCTGGGGCACCAATCCGGCCAACGCCTCGCCGCCTCTGCTCATGGCCGGGATCCGGAGGGCCCGGGCCCGGGGAGCCGGCGTGGTGGTGATCGATCCCCGCCATACGGAAACGGCGCGCTCCACCGGCGCGCGCTGGCTGGCCGTGCGCCCCGGGACCGACGGCGCCCTGGCCCTGGCCATGATCAATGTGATCATCGAGGAGAGCCTCTACGACCGGCGGTTCGTCGAGCGCTGGACCGCCGGCTTCGAGGAGCTCAGAGCTTACGCCGCCCGCTACAGGCCCGCGGAGGCCGAGCGCCTGACGGGCGTCCCGGCCGCCGAAATTCGCGCCGCGGCCCGCGCCATCGCCCGGGCCCGAGGGGCCTGCTTCCTCTACGACACGGGGCTGGAATATACCAGCAGCGGCCTGCAGAACATCCGGGCGGTGATCATCCTGGAGGCGCTTACCGGGAACTTCGACGTTCCCGGGGGCAACGTGATCAACATTCCACCTTGGAGCTTCCTCGTCAACCGCAGCCGGCGGCTGGCTCCGCCGCCGGGGAAAAAGCCCATCGGAGCCGGGCGCTATCCGCTGTACACGCTGTACCGCCGGGAAGCCCAGGCCATGGAGCTTCCTCGGGCGATCCTGGAAGGCAAGCCCTATCCGGTCCGGGCCCTCCTGGTGGTAGGCGCCTCGATCCTCACCGCCTACCCCGATCCGGCCCTGTGGCGCCGCTGTTTCGAAAGCCTGGATTTCATGATGGTCGTCGACCGGGTCCCCACGCAGGATTCCCTCTACGCGGACATCGTGCTGCCGGCCGCCACCGCCTTCGAGAGCGCCGGCTACATCGTGCGGGGCCGCCGGGTGGCGCTTCGGCGGCCGGTCATCGAGCCGCTCGGCGAGTCCCGCAGCGACTGGGACATCGCCATCGCCCTGGCGGGCAAGCTGGGCTACGGAGAGCTTTACCCCAGCAGCGTCGAGCAGATGATCGAATGGGCTTTCGAAGGGACCGGCGTGGACCCGGAGAGCCTGCGAGTCAGGCCCGAAGGTATCGAGCTGCCCGCTCCGCCGATGCGCTACCGCAAGTGGGAGCTGGGGGTGCTGCGCCCCGACGGCCGGCCGGGCTTCGATACGCCCAGCGGCAAGTTCGAAATCGCTTCCAGCATCCTGAAACGCTACGGCTACGACTCCCTGCCGGTGTTCGCGCTGCCGAGTGAAGGCCCGGCAGGCTCTCCGGAATTGATGCGGGAGTTTCCGCTGGTATTCAGCTCCGGGGCCCGCAACAAGGTCTTCTTCAACTCCCAGCATCACCAGGTCTCCTCCCTGCTCCGGCGCTATCCCCGGCCGCTGGTGTGGATCCATCCGGACGACGCCCGGCCCAGAGGCATCGTGGAAGGCGACCGAGTGGCGGTCGAGACCCGCAGAGGGCGGGTGATCTACACCGCCCACGTGACCGAGGACATCCTTCGCGGCGTGGTTGAAGCGGACGCCCACGGCGGCTCACCGATAGCGTCCGCGGCCTGGCGGGAGTGCAACGCCAACGAGCTGACGGATTTCGAAAACCGGGACTCGATCTCCGGGTTTCCCGTGTACAAGGCTCTGCTCTGCCAGGTCAGCAAGGTGCGGGAAGCGGAGGAGCCGTAGGGCGTTTGAAGGGGCTGGGCGGCACGGCGGTTGCTGCGGATGCCCGGCCCGGCGCAAGGCGGCGCCGGAGGATCTCAGGCCTTCTTCGGCTGCAGCAGCTCCGTAAGCTCCCGAACGTCGGCCAGCTCCTCGAAGCTCCACACCAGAGCCTTCAGCCGCTCGACGCGGTTCCGATCCAGCACCGGGTCGGCCAGCCAGTGAAATTTTTCTTCCATAGTATGTTCATTCCAGCCGGTTTGGGGGAACAGGAGTCCTCCGCCCACCAGACCCGATTCGAGCCTCCTGCCGTCGTTCAGGGTGAGCGTGACCGAGCTGGCGAACCGACCCCGGGGATCGCCTTTCTCGAAAAGGCGGCGCAGCTCGTTCAGCTGCCCCGATTCGCTGACCTCCACGCGGGCGGCCAGCGAGCGGATACGTTCGTCGGCCAGGCGCGGCTCGAGGGTCTGCTCCGGGCCGATCTCTCCGTCCACCAGCATGGCGGCCACCGGCCAGGCCAAGTTGAACTGAGCCTCCTCGGTGGTGCGCGGCAGCCGCGTACCCAGCTCGGCGGCTTCGTGAAAGGTTTCGATGGAGATCGTGCGGATATCCGCCGGGTCGACGCCGTGCTCCTCGACCAGGCGCCTGGCGCCCTCTACCGCGGCGTGGGCCCAGCCGCAGCAGGCATAACCCCTGGCCTTCCAGGCCACCCCGTCGACCATGAGGTAGCTCCGGCCGATATCCTGGACCCACTCCCGGTACTCCTCGAAGCTGAGCAGGGTGGGTATCCCCGTAAACCCGAGGCGGGCCAGCTCGGCGGCGCAGATGCCCGTCAGGGCCGCCCAGCCGATGCCGTGCTTGACCATGGCCGGGTGGGCGACGTCGCGCATCATGGGCAGATTTGGCGCATGGTACTCGGCGATACCGAGGGCCTGGCGGGCCTGATCGACGCCTAGCTTCAGCAGGTGCGCGGCCGCGGCGGCGCAGGCCACCGATCCCCAGGAGCCGCAGGCCTGGTACACGCGGTGGTGGTCGTGCCAGCAGCGTCCCATACGGTGGGCGACCTCGTAACCGACCACCAGGGCGGCGAGCATCTCGGCTCCCGCCGCTCCTCGCGCCTCGGCCAGGGCCAGGGCGGTGGGAAAGATCTGGGCCCCTGCATGTCCGTAGGCGTAGCGGGCGCTGTCGTCGGTATCCAGGCCGTTGGCCGCGCAGCCGTTGGCAAAAGCCGCCCCGGCGGCGCTGGCCTTGCTGCCGTGCAGCACGATCGTGGCCTCCCGGCCTGGCAGCCTTTCCACGGCAAACTGCGCCGCGATCCGGCCGACCTCGGTCCGGGCGCCGCCGATCGCAGCCCCCAGGTCGTCCATCAGGCACATTCTGGCTTTGCGCCGGACCTCTTCCGGCAGATCGTCCCAGGTTGTGCCGGTAATGAAGCGGGCGGTCAGAGTATCTCCATCCATGGATCTATCCGTAGCGTATTCTAGGATTAAGGACCGAATACAGGAAGTCGGCGATCAGGTTCGAGAGGCTGTACACCGTTACCACGATCATGCTGCAGGCCTGGATCAGCACCACGTCGCGCCGCTGGATGCCGTAGACCAGCAGACGTCCTAGGCCCGGGTAGCCGTACACCGCTTCGGTTATGATCAGCCCGCCGATCAGATATCCGATACCCAGGGCCACCACGGTGACGGTGGGCAGCAGGGAATTACGCAGAACGTGCCGTACCAGTACCTGCCGCCGCGGCAGGCCCTTCAGATCGGCGGCCCGCACGTAGTCGGTCTTCAGGACATCGATGGTGCTGGCTCGCGTCATCCGGATTACGTAGCCCAGGCTGGTCAGGCTGACGGTGAGGGCCGGCAGTACCAGGTAGCGGAAAGCTTCTCGGAACGAAGAGTCCGGGGCGATGGAGGAATTGGCGGGCAGGACGGCCAGGGCAAAGGCAAAGGCGCTGATCAGCAGCAAGCCGGTCACGAACTCGGGCAGCCCGACGAAGGCCATGGAGAAGCCCGAGATTACCTGGTCGAGCGGTTTTTCCCGGTTCAGCGCGGCGATCACCCCGAAAACGATGCCGAGGGGCACGTAGAAAAGAAGCGACATCATGGCCAGCATGGCCGAGTTGCGCATCCGGCCCAGAACCAGCGGGCGGACCGGCTGACGGCTCACCATGGACTCGCCCCAGTCTCCGGTAATAAAGCGGCCCAGCCAGTCGAAGTACTGCACGTAGGCCGGCCGGTCGACTCCGAGCTGCTCCCGCAGGTTGGCCAGCGCCTCCTCGGTGGCGAACTGGCCCAACATCACCTGGGCCACGTCCCCGGGCAGTAGCTGGGTGGCCGCGAAGATGATGATCGAGGCCAGAAACAGGGTCAGCAGGATGAACCCCAGGCGGCGAAGCAGGTAGACTGCCAAGCGCTTCCTCCCTCACCACCGTATAGAGGCCGGCGGCGAACCGCCGGCCGGGTACTGCCGGTCCATGCTGAGCATCATGCTCCTCCCGCCTTCTGCAGCGCCATCAGCTCGGCCACCGGAATGTGGCAGCAGATGCGGTGCCAGCGTCCGTGCTCCCGCCACGGCGGCTCCTCGTTTTCGCAGACGGCGCCGATCTTGCGGGGACAGCGCGGATGGAACCGGCAACCCGAAGGGATGTATACGGCGCTGGAGACGGTGCCGTGCAGCCTGATGCGGTTCTGTCTGGCGTCCGGATCCGGTATGGGCAGGGCCGACAGCAGCGCCTCCGTGTACGGGTGCTGCGGTGGGGCGAATACCTCCAGGGCGGAGCCGATCTCCCACAGACGGCCCAGGTAGATCACCGCGATCCAGTCCGACAGATGGCGAACCGCGGCCAGATCGTGGGAGATGAACAGGTAGGAGGTCCCCTTGGTGTCCTGCAGCTCCGCCAGCAGGTTCATCAGGGAAGCCTGCACCGATACGTCCAGGGACGATATCGGCTCGTCGCAGATCATCAGGGCCGGATCGGTGGCGAAAGCCCGGGCGATGGCCACCCGCTGCTTCTCGCCGCCGCTCAGCTCATGGGGAAGCCGGTCGATGTAGACCTCCGGGAGGTTCACGGCCTGAAACAGCTCCCGCACCCGTTCCCGGACCCGCTTCCTGGGCAGGCGGCCCAGCAGAATCAGGGGACGGGCTACGCTGGCGCCTACCGTGTGCTGCGGGTTCAGGGAGGCATCCGGGTTTTGAAAAACCATCTGGATCTTCCTCAACTGGCTTGCCGGCCGCCCGGCGACCGTGGCCGCCAGCTTGTTGTCTTCCAGCAGCAGCTCGCCGGAGGTGGCCTTTTCCAGCCCCGCGATGCAGCGGGCCAGGGTGGTCTTGCCGCAGCCGCTCTCCCCGACTATTCCCATAGTGAAGCTCTCCCGCACCCGCACCGAGATGTCATCCACGGCGCGGACCAGCGGCCGCCGGCGCCTCAGCAGCTCGAGGACTCCCACCCGCGACACGGGGAAGTATTTCTTGATGTTGGAGGCCTCCAGCACGAGTGCCCCGGTGGTCGGCTCGACGAACTCCTGCTTTTCCTGGACATTGATGAACTGCCCTGGAGACTTTCTGACCGCCTGCCAGCGCCGGCAGGCGGTCAGGTGACCCGCCCGGCCCTCGGCACTTACCAGGGGCGGCCGGGCCGTCCGGCAGGCCTGCTCGGCTCCCGGACAGCGCGGAGCGAAGATGCAGCCTTCAGGAAGGCTGTCGGGGCGCGGGATATAGCCGGGAATCGTGTTCAGCACGATGTCGCGCTTGTCCACGTCGACCCGGGGAACGGAGCCCAACAGCCCGAGGGTATAGGGATGGACCGTCTCCTTGAAGAGCCGTCGAACCGGTCCCTCTTCCATCATTTCGCCGGCATAGATCACTCCTACGCGCCGGCACAGCCGGGCCACCACCCCCAGGTTGTGGGTGATATAGAGAACCGCCGTCCTGTACTCGGCCAGCAGGTCCCGCACCAGGTCCAGGATCACCGCCTCGGTGGTGACATCCAGCGCCGTGGTCGGCTCGTCCATGATGAGCAGCCGGGGACTGGTGGTAAGGGCGATGGCGATCAACACCCGCTGGAGCTGGCCGCCGCTGAGCTGGTGGGCGTAGCGTCCGGCCACCGTCTCCGGATCGCTCATGCGCACCTTCCTCAGCATCTCCACGGCCTTGGCCCGGGCCTGGGCCCTGGACATGCCCAGATGGACGCGGGCCATTTCCCCGATCTGCTCGCCCACGACCAAAGACGGATTGATCGAGGTATTGGGGTCCTGGTGGACCATGGTAATCATGGCCCCCCAAACCCGCCGTACCTCTTCTCTGGACAGCTTCAGGAGATCGATGCCGTCCAGCCGGATGCTGCCGCTCTTGATGCGCCCGTTTCCGGGAAGGTAGCGAACCACCGCTCGCGCCAGGGTGGTCTTGCCCGACCCCGATTCCCCCACCAGGCCGTAGATCTCCCCGGGAGCGACGGTCAAAGACAGGCCGCGAACCGTGTCCAGCGGCCCGGCTTCCGTGTCGTAGGTTACGGTGAGGCCGCGCACCTCGAGGCCGGAGGCGTCCCGGCCGGCGTCGGGCAGGAAGCCGGATGGGCCGCCGGCGGAGGCCCCGCTCCGGATGCTCATTCGCCGACCCCTCCGGGAAGGAGCAGGCGGCGCAGGCCGTCGCTCATGAACCCGACTCCCACCACCAGCAGGGCTATTGCTCCCGCCGGCGCCAGCAGCGCCCACCGGGCCTGGCTGAAGTAGTTGCGGGCCTCTCCGACCATCAAGCCCCAATCCGGCGAGGGAGGCTGAACCCCCAGTCCCAGGAAGCCCAGGGAAGCGACCAGGAAGATGGCGTAGGCGAAACGCATGGATGCCTCGACGGCCAGTGCCGGCAGCACATTGGGAAAAATCTCCCGGAACATGATATAGAAGCTGCTCTCCCCGCGCAGTTTGGCCGACTCGACGAACTGGCGGGTTTTCAGGTCCAGCACCACGCTGCGCACCACTCGGGACACCATCGGTATGTACAGGAATCCCACCACCAGGATTACGTTGAGGCGCGAGGGGCCCAGGGTGAACAGGATGATCATGGCCAGCAGCAGCGGCGGGATGGCCAGCAGCACGTCAATCAGGCGCATGAGGACCTCGTCCACCACGCCGCCGCAGTAGCCGGAGAGCAGACCCAGGGTGAGGCCGAGCAGCACGGCCAGCAGCGTCCCCGATCCGGCGACCACGTAGACGTGGCGGCTGCCGATCAGGATGCGGCTGAACACGTCGCGGCCGAACCGGTCGGTACCGAGCAGATGCTGGGCGGAAGGCGGCTGCAGCCGCTCCGAGAGCGACTGGTCGGAGAAGCCGTACGGGGCGATCAGGGGACCGACGAGGGCCATCAACAGGAACAAGCCCACGATGGCTAACCCGATCAGGGTGGCGGGGTAGCGCCTGAGCCGCCGCCAGGCTGCGGCGACCCGCCCGGGTTTTGTTGCTGTTAGGGCTTGTGCTTCTCCCACTGAGGCTCTCCCACGGATTCAGCCCGGGGCTTCGGAGGTAAGGTCCCCTCCCCCTGCCGGGGCAGGGGGAGGGGAGACTATCGGTCCCTGCTCAGTCCTCGAAATACACAACGGCCAGGTCGACCGCCGTACCCAGGTAGCCGGTGGGCTTGATGCCCTTGAGCTTGCTGCTGGCGCCCCAGAGGCTGTTGCTGAAGAAAGGAACGAGAATCGGTCCGCGCTCGATGAAGATCTCCTGGATCTGCTTGTAGATCCCGGCCCGCTTCGTACGGTCCAGTTCGCTGGCCGCCGCTGCGGCGAGCCGGTCGATCTCGGGATCGCACCAGTGGCTTTCGTTCCATTTGGCCTCACAGGTGTAGGCCAGGTCCAAATAAGGCTGAGGCGTGGGGCGCGCACCCCAGTCGGTGATCGAGAAATCCGCTTCCAACCACAGGTTGTCCGCGCCGTAGTACACGTCGGAAGGCACGAGCTGGATGTCGACCGTGACGCCCGCCTCGGCGAGCTGCTCTTTGAGGATCGTGGCGATGGCGGGTACCGGGGAGGCCTGCTGGGTGGTCAGAGTCACGGTCAGGCCGGAGGCGTAGCCGGCTTCGGCCAGGAGCCTCTTGGCCTTGGCCAGGTCGCGTGGCAGCTCCGGGATGTCCAGGTAGAAATCGGCGTAGGCCGGACCTATGGGCGTATCGCGCCCGGTGACCCCCAGCCCTTCGAAGGCGCCTTCGAGGATCGCCTGGCGGTCGACGGCGGCGCGGAAAGCCTGGCGGACTCGCACGTCGCTGAACGGTTTGCGGTCGCTGCGCATGTGCACCACGTAGTGGGTGTTCGAGGCTTTCTGGTAGACCGTGAGGTTCGGATCATCCTCCACGGTCTGCACGTACTCCGAGGGCAGATAGATCAGGTAATCGACCTGACCGCCCCGCAGGGCCTCGACCTGGGCCGAGGGCTCGGCCAGGAAGATGTACTCTATTCCGTCCAGATAGGGAAGCTGGTTGCCCTCGGCATCCTTTCTCCAGTAGTTCGGGTTGCGCTTGAAGGTCATCCGGTCCTCCGGCGAATAGCTTTCCACCATGAACGCCCCGGTTCCGATCTGCTCTTTCTGGGGATCCTGGATTCCGCTCCACAGGATGGGCGCGTGGTAGTCCCCCAGGTTGGTCAGCAGGTCCGGGTTCGGTTGTGACAGCTGGAACACCACGGTGTAGTCATCCGGGGTCCGGATATCCTCGATGCCGGCGTAGATAGCCACGGTCGCCGCCCCGATATCGGGATCACGCAGGCGGTCGAAGGTATACTTCACGTCCGCGGAGCTCAGCTCTTCGCCGTTGTGGAACTTGACGCCCCTGCGCAGAGAGAAGGTCCAGGTCAGTCCATCGGCGCTTACCTTCCAGCTCTCCGCCAGGCTGCGGCTTTGATCCGGCCGCAGGCTCTCGTCTACGTAGACCAGAAAGTCGCCCCAGAAGCGGGCGATCTCATCGTCGGTTATCGAGGCGGTGAACGCCGGATCGAGACTGGTGGGCGCGAAGAACGCCTTGCGCAGGATGCCTCCGTATTTTCCCTCCTTGGCTGCGGCCGGCTTTTCTTCGCCGCCGGCCGCCCAGAGCAGCCCGGCAGACAGGAGAAGTGCAATAACCAGGGCAGCTGCCCTCTTCCTTTCCATGATTACCTCCTATTAAAAAAAGAATGGATCCCGGTGTTAAGATCCGCTGAACAGTATATTGGGTAGGCCGGATGCTGTCAAACCTGACTATTTCGATTAATTAGAATGGAAGCCAGCCTCTCCGGCTATCCGCCCCCGGAAATCCGGAGGACTCCTGACAGAAACGCCTCTGTTTCGGTCAGATCTTCCAACAGGACAGATGGCCGTTGCCGGGCGAGCGTACGGGGATCAAAAGGACCCGTGGCCACGGCTATGCTGTGAACGCCGTTTCCCCGGGCGGCTTCGATGTCGAAAGGCGTGTCTCCCACGACCGCAATACATCGAAACCATGAACGAAAGTGTTTTTGTGCTTTTGCTATGCCTGCGGCAATGATGCGCGGGCGTTCCACCGCGTCCGATCCGAAGCCGCCCACCTCGAAGTAGCCTTCGAGAGAATGGGCGGACAGCTTGATTCTGGCTCCTCTCTCGATGTTCCCGGTTCCGAGGGCAAGCCGGATACGGTCATGGCCGGCGAGGAGATCCAGCAGGGGCCGTACACCGGAAAGAACGTCGCCTGGATTTTTCTTAAGAGATCGTTCCAGGTGCACCAGGTACTCCTCTATCAGATCGGGATAGGTGATCTTCGTGATGTCGACTCCAGCTCCTTCCAGAATTTCTTTGAAGATCAGGAAATCGGTTTTTCCTGATGTGCTCATGTGGTCGCAGCCGGTCTCGATTCCCAGGCATGAACGGACAGCCTTGAGGTAAGACGCCGTGACTTCCCGGCTTTCTTTGATCAATGTCCCGTCGATGTCGAACAGGAGCAGGGTGTCAACCATCTTGCCGGCCTCTCACAATTCTTTGAAGTCGATCTGTGTCGAGCTCACCCGCAGGTAGTCCTTATCGAGGAGTTGGTCTTTCCCACATTTCCGCTTCTTCATTCCATTCCCAGCAGGCGCCGGTCATCGGGAAGCTCACAGCATTCTTGGACTCGACCAGGTGGGTCAGCCCGTTCCACGACGTAAGGCCGGAGATGGCATCCAGCGCCTTCAGATTCTGATACCCCGCCCCGTTGGCGTATTTCAGGCATTCTTCGATCCGGTATCCCTTGGAGAAGGCGGATAGAAATCCCGCTATCGAGGAATCGCCCGATCCGGTGGCGCTGGCTATGTGCTCGATTTCAAAAGCCGGACACCAAAGCTCGCGGTCGGCCCAGTTTCCGTAATCGGCGGGCTTGAGCTTCCCGAAACCGGCGAACGTGCTTTCGGGCGATGTCCTGAAATACCATCCCCGGAACCCCGACTTGAGGGCCGTCATCTTACATCCGAATGAGAGAAACTGCTCGGATATGATCGAATATTCGGCGGGATCGATGTATCCGATCAGCTCTTCTCCCGGATGCTTGGCCTTCAGCGACAGATATTTCTCCCGATCGAGCGCATAAAGCGCTTCTTCGATGCTCGGGAGAAAGATGTCGACGTAGGGCAGGACGTTTGTTAAGATCTTTTTCCAGTCCGCCGCGCCGGAGGGAGAAAGGCTGTCGGGCAGGGACATGTCCACGGACGTGGTGGCTCCGGCGTTTTTCACTTTCCGCAGAAGGGAAGCGAGCTCTTCTCCCTGGTTTTCGAACATCTTTTTGAGCAACGGCGGATACCCGAAATGAAAAAGACCTGTAGTCGCGACGGTATCGAGATCCACGTCGGACAGGCAGAATGAATCGTTGGTACCGGTATAGTGTAAAAACGATCTATCCACTCCTCGGGGTGCAATCACCAGCGTATACGAGCTTTCCTCTCCCGGCGATACCTTGATTCCAGTGGTTTCGCCGTATGAGGCGAGATGCTCGATCATAATCTGTCCGATCGGATCGTCGCCGACTCTGGCCATGAAGCCGACGGAGTTGCCGAATATCTGCAGGCCTATCCCGGTGTTTGCCACCGGACCCCCGAGAGAGAACACCATCCTGCCGACATTTATCAGCTCACCCGGCCGGAAGATTTGCCCGAGGCTTCGGGAAAGAGCGCCGCCGAGCTCCGGAATAAGGTCCAGGCACAGATGACCGGCCACGGTGAAATCAGGATTTCTTGTCATTCTCGCTTGGATCCTTCCAACCGCCTTTCCCCTGTCCATTCTTTTTCCAACGCCAACGCCTTAAAAGGTTATCTTCATCCCGTCGGAGGCAAGGCTGATTCCCTGCCCGGACAGCCGGCCCACCGTTTTTTCCCCTTTCGAGATGTGGAAGGGGCTGAGGTGGGCCAGGACGACCCGGCTGCCTTTTTGCAGGATTCCGCCGTCCCGAAGCCGGGCGACAATCTCGGCGGCCTGGTCGAAGTTGAGATGCCCGAGGGAAGGATTCGCCTCCGAATCGCCCAGCGTGGCTTCGAGCACCAGGACTTCGAGGCGATGCTCCCGCCACAGCTCCCAGACGTCCTCTTCCGGATAGCCCGTGTCCACGGCGTAGAGGATTTTTTTCGATCCCACGGAAATGAGGAAATTCAGAGCCGTTTCACCGATGTTTTTGAAGTAGCCGCTTTTCAAATGATTCGCCGGGATAGGCAGGATGCGCAGAACGCCGGGACTGTATTCGCGCAGCGGCTCCAGCGTGTGGATGTCGAACAGAGAATCCGTGTCGGAGAGAAGGATCTCCTGTTCCAGCATGTACCGGATGATCTCGGTTCCCCAGATGTTCAGAGGGATGTTCGTGCGGCTCCTTCTTTCCAGGGCGAAGCGGACGATGGTGGGCGCGTGGAAATGATCGAGCTGTGAATGGGTGATGAAAAGATCGCTTATCGAGTCGAATGCTACATCGTGAGCTCTCAGCATGCCCGTTGCTTCGGAGGAAAAATCGATCAGGCAGCCGTACGGAAGAAGCACCTGCGTCGGATACCTGTTGTTGTGCATATCATTTCTTTTCCGGACCAGGTAGAAATCGCCGCTGCCTGATCCGAGAAATAGCAAGCTGTTCCGTTGGACTGTGTTTTTAGCCAACTTTCATTCCCTCTTCTCAGAAGTTTTCCTGCGGCACTTCCTGCAGAGCTTCGGCGATCAGCCCTTGACCGCGCCGAAGGTCAGGCCGCTCGCCAGCTTCTTGTGGATGAAAAAGGCGAACAGAATCACGGGAAGCACCACCAGCGTGCCCCCGGCAAAAAGCCTTCCCCACAGGATTGCTTTGTCGGTCAGGAAGCCGGCGATCGCCGGCGCCAAGGTCCTGGCTCGCTCGCCGGTGAGAACGATGGCGTACAGAAATTCGTTCCACGACAGGACAATGCAGAAAATCATGCTGGCCACCAGGCCGGGGGCGGCGAGGGGCAGGATGATCTTGAAATAGGCGCCGATCCGGGAGCAGCCGTCGATCAGGGCGGAATCCTCCAGCTCGAGAGGCAGATCGATGAAAAAGCTTCTCATCGTCCAGACCACGAAAGGCAGGTTGAAGGTCAGGAAAGAAACGATCAGGGCAAGATGCGTATCGAGAAGATGCATCTTACGCATCAGGGTGTACATGGGGATCAGGATCGCGATCGGAGGGATGACCTTGGTCAGTAGAATGCCGGAGAGAATCGAGCTTCGACCTCGGAAACGGAACCGAGCTAGACCGTAGGCGGCGAGCGAGCCCAGGCTCACCGCCAGAAACGAGCTGGTAAGGCTGATAACGATCGTGTTCAGGATATACAGGGGGAATTTGCTCTGGACGCGCCTGTAGTCGCTCTCCTGGACGCCCTCGAACTCCTCTCCCACCTTGAGCCCCAGCAGGACCTCGTAGTTATGGAAAGTCGGTTTGAATAGTATCCTGGGAGGTAACTCGAAAACCTCGGCAGGAGCCTTCAGCGAGGAGGCTATCATCCAGTAGATCGGGGCCAGGGTGAACAGGGCGAATACCGCCAGGACAAAATGGGCCCCGACCGATTTCACTGTTTTTCCTCTTCTCATCAATGCATCACCTCTTTCCTAACGCCCCTGATCAGAAAAAAAGCCACGGCCATGGTGGTAAAAATCAGTACGTACGACATGGCCGCTCCCTGACCCATCTGCCAGCCGTGGAAGGACCTTTCGAAGATGAGAAAGCTCAGGGTCGAGGTGGATCTGCCCGGCCCGCCCTCCGTCAGGATGTAGACCTTGTCGAAAATGCGGATCAGCTCGATCATCTGGAACAATCCCGCCACACGGAAGATCGGAACGAGCATGGGTATGGTGATCCGCCTGGTCTTTTGGAAATACCCGGCTCCGTCGATTTCGGCGGCTTCGAATACGTCTTTGGGAAGAGAGACGATACCAGCCGACAGAACGAGGATAAAGAAGGAGGTTTTGTGCCATACTTCGACGAAAATGAGCGTCCAGAGGGCGACCTGCGGCTCCATGGCCCAGGCGTGCACCGGCAGACCGAACAGCGAAAACAGGTAGTTCACGATCCCGAATTCTCTGTTCAGGTATGCACGCCACATGCTGGAAAGGACCACGGGCGTGAGCATCATGGGCAGGATGAACACGGCGTGCCAGACCGCTTTCGCCCTGACGTGATCGCTGTTCAAGAGTTGGGCGATGAAGAAGGCAAGGGTCAATTCGATGCAGAACGAGACCGCACTGAAAACGGCCGTGTTCCGCATGCTGATCCAGAAGACAGGATCCGTGAAAATTGACAGGTAGTTCCTGAAGCCGATAAAGCGCGGCGGGCTGATCAGGTTCCAGCGGTTAAAGCTCAGCCACAGGCTGTTCGCGAGCGGAAAGACGAATACAAGGAACAGCACCAGGACGGCCGGGAGCAGGAAGCCGGCTATCTGGTAAGACTTCTGGTACCGGATTCTGTCGATAAAGGAAACGGAGCGGTACGAATCGATTGATGCCATGCTGTGCAAACCTTGTACGCCGTCTGATAGAGGTGGAGAGAGGTCTCGCCGCTTGTACCAGACCTCTCTCCTGTCATTTCGAGGATCAGTAGTATCCTGCCTCGGTTAACAGTTTCAGTATAGCGTCGTTCGCCGTTTCCATCGCCTGTCTGGGGGTGAGGTCTCCGACAAGAGCGGCGTTCCAGTTGGAAGTCAGGATGTCCTCGAGAATGAAGGTCCATTCCGGTATATCCGGCAGGGAGTGGTAATACTTCATGCTCTCGAGGAGCGCCGGGTATTGCGGATTGGCCGCAACGATTTCCGGGTCGTTCAACAGCGAGCTCCGGCCGCTGGAGCCACCGCCGTGAGTGACATAATCTCTGGCGATGTCCTTTCCGGTGAACCAGGTTACATAGCGAAATGCCGCCTCTTTGTGCCTGCTGAACGACGATATGCCAACGCCCCAGATCGAAGGATATACCCGCAACTGCTCGGGCCCCTCGGATTCGAAATAGGGGATCACGGAAAATCCCATTTTGCCCGCGGTTTCAGGGGACTTATCGGCGGCCATCAAGGTGGCGGCCGCGGCGTTCCACTGCAGGCCCATCGCGGACAACCCTTGCTGCAGGTTGGTCAGCAGCTCGGAGTAGGCGTAACCGACGACGCCGGGAGGAGCGATTTTGTGCACGTGGAGCTGATCTGTATATTTTGTTAGCGCTTCGATCGCCTCCGGTGTAGTGAGCCGGGGTTTCAGCTTTTCATCCAGTAGCTCGCCGCCGTTGGCCCAGACATTCTGAAGGATATACTGGGCGATGTTGCGATTTTTCCGTCCCGGGAATATGGTGGCATACATATCCGTTCTGCCGTCGTTTTCCAACCCTGTCTGGATCTTTTCGGCGGATTCTATGTAGTGGCTCCAGCTCCACCCCGTTCTCTTCGGCTCCTCCACCCCGTATTTCGCCAGGATGTCTTTCCGGTAGAAGAGCAGGTAAGCGCTGGCTTCCTGCGGGAGGGCATAGAGCTTGCCGTCTCTCCTGAAAATATTGAGAATGGCGTCGGGAAAATCTTTCAGATCGTAGCTCGCCTCGTCGAACAGGTTCTTGTCCTGCATGTACTTGCCGAGGGGCTCTATCCATCCGCCTTTGTACCAGAGGGGAAAATGAGCCGTGCTGAAAATCATGACGTCATGGGTATCGGATTGCGCGGACAGCAATGTGGCCATTTTCGTGCTGTGGACAGATCTGGCGATTCCGTCAACAATGACGACGTACTGCGGGAACTGGCGTTCGAATTCGTTCGCCAGGCGATGATGCGCATCCGCCTCAGGTCCGACATTCACGGCGATCGTGATGCTTTCCGGTCCTTTCGATTCCCCCTGCCCTTCTCCCGCGCAGAGAAAGGGGACGCCGAGGGCGATCAACACAAGAAGCAGAACAGGTTTTTGTTTCATATCGGATACCTCCTGGTTTTTGAAGATATTATATTCACTATGATCTATTTGTCAAGTTAAATGTTCTATTTATTTCTATTTATTTATTTTAAATCATTTTCGAACATATAAAATGATTATTACGGCCGAATTTGGCTGGAATCGCCTCTTGCGAGGTGAAGAGTATGTCTTATTGGGTGTTTTTTTTTAGATAATGGTTTTATTATAGAGCAAGCGAGCATGTTGCTCAGAAGGACTTGAACGTAGATGGGAGGAAAGGGGAAGTGATACAAGCGGAGAGAAGAGTGAAGATCCTGGAAATCACCGATTCCAAAGGAGTCGTATCCGTCAAGGATCTTAGCCGGTTGCTTAACACTTCCTTGATGACCATAAGGAGAGATCTGGATTCTCTGGAAGAGAACAGGCTGATCAAAAGAACGCACGGGGGCGTCGTTTCCTTGAAGTACGAGAAGGATGTCCCCTTCCTCGCCAGAACATTGAAGAAAGAAAAGGACAAGATCGATATTGGCAGGGCGGCTGCCGGTATAGTGGAAAACAAGGACATCGTCTACATGGATTCCGGCTCGACGGTCGCCACGATGGCTCAATTTCTGAAAGGTAAAATCGGTCTCAAGATCGTAACTCCTTCTATACAGATCGTGAATGAGCTGTATATGGAAGAAGGGATTACTCTGATCCTGCTCGGCGGGATAGTGAAGGGGGATCTTTTTTGCACGGTCGGCTCGGTGGCGGAGAGCGAGCTGAGAAATTTCCATTTTCAAAAAGCCTTTATCGGTACAAGCGGCATAACCCTCGAAAACGGGATTTTCAACAGCGATTTCCTGGCTTCATCCCTCGAAAGGATCGTCATCGAGAGATCGAACAAAATCTACGTTCTAGCGGACAGCTCGAAGTTCGGCAAGAACGCGCTCATCAATGTTTTGTCCCTGGATGCCGTGGAGGCGCTGCTCACAGACAGCACGATATCCGACGAAATGGTCGACCTCATGAAGCGAAACGGGGTGAACCTGATCAAGGCCTGACGAAAGGGCTTCTCCCGCGGACCTTGCGGCGGATCTACTTGGGCTTCCGATTCGTCCCAAGGATGAATAAAAGCGCTTCCTCGAGATTCTTGTACTTCCCGTGTACCAGGGCATCCGCGCCGGATGCGCCGATGTTTCCGCCGTCCAGTCCTATGGCCGGGAATCCCGCCAGGCGGATGGAAAGAACGCCCGCCGAGGAGTCCTCGATCCCCACCACCCTGTCGTATCGCTCGCGGGGGATGCCGAGACCCACCCTCAGGGCTTCCGCATACAACCACGGATGGGGCTTGGCGGCCAGTTCGCCGAGTGTTCCAGCCTGTCCTTTTTGAATGACCTGACCGGCCGTGACTATGGCGTCGTAGTAATCCAGAGGATTGCCTGCTTTCATGACCCTGAACGCGGCAAGTACTTCGGGCCATGCTTTTTCGTGCAAGCCCGAGCTGACCAAGCCCACTTTGATCCCTTCCTCTTTCAAACGGCCGAGAAACTCCTTCAGTCCTAAAGCGGGGCGGAACGCTTCGGTGTTCCCGCGGCCTCGTTCGATCTCGTGCAGCTCCTTCCTGGCTATCTCCAGGTACGTGGCGCGCGCTTCCTCGATTCCGTGTTCCGGGCAGTATTTCCCCAGGCAATACTGCAGGTGCTCAGAAACCGAGTGGCCCGAGACAAAGGGCCGCTCCTCCGGATTAAAAGAGAACGAAGACCTTTCGGTGAGCCAGGCGATGGTCTTTTCCAGAATGGAGATCCAGAACCGCTCGCTGTTGATGGTTGTCCCGTCGAGGTCCATCAGCACAGCCTCGGCGGGAGGGTTGAAATCGACATCGTGCAGCGGGTATATCGCAGGATGTCCCAGGACCGATTTGACGCAGACCAGGGTTTTGTCCCTGTAAACGATGAATTCCGATTTTCCGTCTTTCGGGGTCAGGATTCTGAGAACACCTTCCCTGCCGGCCTGCCAGAGCCCGCTCTCACTGACCCCGATGTCGACGAAGTTATCCTCGACCGGCTTCCATGAGTGGCGGAATCCCACGATGCAGTCGGTTCTCATTGCCTTCTTGCTGACCAGCTCCGGCTCCTTGGACGCTCTTTTCGGAGCGGCGTCGGGAATCGTTCCCTTCAACGCCGGGCTCTCTCGATTGTGATTCAAACGTACAGAATAAACCTTGTAAAAGTAAGGAATCAATCATTGTCCCGGGTGGGAACGATTTTATAGAGTTTTTTCGTCCGTGTAGCTTCCGTCCGGTTTGCGAACTTCCAGGTGTGGTCTTGACAGAAGAGGCGCTTTTTGTTAGCATTTCTATATCCGAAATAATATTGCAAATTATGCAACATTTACTTCATACGATTCGTGCCGATCCGTCAGATGCGAGCCCGGCCTGCTTCCCGAACACCGCACCGGCTCTCACCCGGCTCCGCCGGCTCCGCGACCACGAGGTGATTCCGTGAAACGGCTGGTCATCGGCAACCAGGCCATAGCCTACGGCGCCCTGGCCGCAGGCGTCGACCTGGCCGCCGGCTATCCCGGCACCCCTTCCTCGGAAGCGCTGGCGGAGATCCTCCAATTTGCAGCAAGAAATGAGCGGGCGCTCTACGTGGAGTGGAGCGTCAACGAGAAGGTGGCTTTCGAGATCGCCGCGGCCGCCGCCTGGTCGGGCAAGCGGAGCCTGGCCGCCATGAAGATGTCCGGGGCCAACGTGGCCGCCGACTCGATCCTGTCGGTGGCGTATTCGGGAACCAGGGGCGGCCTGGTCCTGTATGTAGCCGACGACCCGGGCGCCGAAGCGGGAATGCCAGAGCAGGACACCCGCCTGTTCGCCCAGTGGGCGGGGCTGCCCGTGCTGGAGCCCTCCGGTCCCGGCCGGGCCTACGAGCTGACCCGCTGGGCTTTCGAGCTGAGCGAGTCAAGCGAGCTGCCGGTGATCCTGCGCGCGGTCACCTCGGTCGCTCAGGCCAGGGAGGAGCTGGAGGCGGAGTACCTCTACCGGCCCCTGAACCGCAGTGCCCGCTTCGAGAAAAACGTCTTGCGCTACACCAAGGCGGGAGCCGCGATCTGCGTGGCCCAGCACCGGGCGCTGCTGAGACGCCTGGCTGTGGTGGAGCGGGCCGTGCATGAAGCCGGCATAAACCGGCTGCAGGAGGTTGGCGCTGCGCAGGGGGCGTTCGTTGTAGCCTGCGGGAGCCTGATCCCCTGCGTGCGGGAGGCCCTCAGCCTGGGCGGCCGGCAGGATGTATCCGCAGTTTTCCTGGAAGCCGTCTATCCCCTGGATGGCGTTTTGGCCGGCGGGATGTTCGAGAAGGCCGAAAGGATCCTGGTCCTGGAAGAGCTGGAGCCGTTCATGGAAATGCTGCTCCGCAGCCAGGCTTCCCGCCTGGGCTGGAGGGGCGAGATCCTGGGCAAGCTCGACGGCCTGCTGCCCAGGACGGGCAAGTACGACCAGGATACCATCGAGGGCGGGTTGAAGGCTTTAACGGACGGCTATGGACGGACCGCCTTCTTCTATGCGCCTGCCGCCGGCCCTGGGCAGCCGGAACCCGCTGCCGCCGCTGCCCCCTCCCGTGACAGCGGGGCTATCGAAACTGCCGCCGCTGCCCCCGCCTCCAAGGTGGAGCATCCCATCACCTTCTGCGCCGGCTGTCCCCACCGGGGCACCTTCATGGCCATCAACCGGGCCTTGAAGCAAATCGGTCTCAACCGGGACAACACCGTGGTCACGGGGGACATCGGCTGCACGATTCTGGGAATGAACGAGCCCTTTCGCACCTGCTGGACCGAGGTGTCCATGGGCTCCAGCATCGGCCTGGCCCAGGGCTTTCAGCGGGCGGGCCTGGAGAACCCCGTTATCGCCACGATCGGAGACTCCACCTTCTTTCATGCCGGGATCCCCCCACTGATCAACGCGGTCCAGCACGGATCCAACCTGCTGGTCATCATCCTGGACAACGGCTGGACCGGCATGACCGGCTTCCAGGTCAATCCCGGCACCTCCGAGCGCTTTCAGCCCAAGGGGGGGAGAAGGGTAGACATCGAGGCGATCGTACGGGGAATCGGGGTCGACAGCGTTCGAGTGGTCGGACCCTTCGACCAGCAGAAGTCGGTAGAGGCCATCGCGAGGGCTCTGCGGCAGGAGGGGGTCAAGGTGATCATCTCCCGGCAGGAGTGCGCCTTGACCGCGGCTCGCCGGCAGGAGCGGACCCCGGCTTACCGCATCGATCCCGATGCGTGCACCTTCTGCCGTTCCTGCCTGCGGGAGACCGGCTGTCCCGCCCTGCAGCCGGCGGTGAACGGCCGGAAATCGAAGCAAGAGCGGATCATGACCATCGACGCCGAGGCGTGCACCGGCTGCGGGTTGTGCCTCACCTGCTGCAGGTTCCAGGCGATCCGACACCAAGAACAGGGGAGGGAATTGTCGTGCTGCAGAGCATCTTCCTGACCGGGGTGGGAGGCCAGGGTGTCATCACGCTGGCCGGCCTTATCTCCGAGCGCGCCTCCGAGCAGGGGTTGAGGGTGTCCCTGTTCAGCTCCAAAGGAATGGCTCAGCGGGGAGGACGGGTCAGCTCCGAGATCCGCCTGACCGACGATCCTGGGCTTGATTTCGGGGCCCGCATCTCCAACGGGAGGGCGGACGTCCTGATCGGCATGGAGATCGGGGAGTCGATCAATTCCTACTCTTTCCTCAAACCGGGCGGTGCGGCCATCCTGCTCGACTACGCCCATGTGCCGGCCGGCATGATCTTGAAAAGACAGCCGTACCCCTCCTTCGAGCAGCTGAAAGAGCTTTACTCCGCCAAGGCGGGGAGCCTGCTCGCCGTAGAGGAGCCTCAGACGCCCTACAACATGTTCCTGCTGGGAGTGTTCACCGGGGCGGCGCCTGCGCTGAACAGGGAGCTTGCCTTCTATTCCGACGGGAACATGGAAAAGGCGATCGCCGGGAAGCTGAAGCGAGACCTGGAGCAGAACCTGGGGAGCTTCAGAGAAGGCTGCGAGTTTGGCCGGTCCCTCCTGCTCCAGCCCGTTTGATCCGCTCTTCGATCCCGAAAACAAACCAGATTTGTACAAGCTCCTGTGGTATTGAGGTATGTATGAAGATTGAAAGAAGGATTCTTCCAGCTGTCTGCCTGGTTGTTCTTGGTCTTGGCAGCGTAAATGCCCAGGCACCTTCCGGCGGCAAATACCCGGAAGCATCAAGCCGCTATCTGACGGATCGTGATCTGGCGAGAAAAACCACATGGGAACTGAAAATCATGCGCAATGAGATATTTGCCAGGCATGGCTACAGGTTTCAGACAGCGGAAATGAGACGGTACTTCAACGCGCAAGAATGGTACGATCCGAGATACGATGATGTATCATGGGAATTAACCGAGGTCGAGATTGCGAATATAGAGCTGATAAAACAATATGAAGCCAAAGCGCAGGAGGAGGGCTCCCCGTCTGAAATCAGAGAGATAATAGAAAAGCAAAAACGAGAAGTCGTATTTAGAGCGCAGTGGGGCTCAGGGCCGGCCGGGTTAGGGTGCATTGTTCCTCAAGAAGCCAGTCCCGAGGGACCCAGGAGTTTTGCCGTCGATAGTTCCGGCAGAATCTTCGTTCTCGATCAGGTCAATAATCGCATTCAGCTTTATGACGACACCGGCGAGCATATTCGAGCCATTCCCATCTCCAGTTCCACATTCTCCGACATAGCAATTGGGCAATCGGGGAATCTATTTCTTCTCGATACCTGGATCGAAGAAGCCGTTGTTCTCATAGACGAAGAAGGCATTGAGTTGAATAAAGTGGAATTGATCGGCAAGGGTATTCCTGAAAGAGGAAGGGTCTGGCAGATATTCAGCCGCCAGGACGGTCTATGGGTCAGTTATGACGACTACATCGTGAGGATATGCGATCCCTACGGGGAGGAAGACAAAGACAGGCCGATGGCAACAGGGCAGTTCTCCAGTGACGGCAGCTATCTTCTTACAGCACGTAAACTCGGCGATATAACAGTGTCCTTGACTAGTAGAAATATACTGGGCGGATCAGGCACAGATCGGTACAGCGCCTATTTCGATATCCCGGTTCTGTTTATTAACCTGCTGGATACGGATCAAAACGGCAATATCTACCTCGGAGTCGAGCTGCTGGAGGAGTCCGTCGGCAACGGGCCGCCCTACGGCCTCGATCGATCTCATGAGATCGTGGTTGTTTTCGACGGCACGGGTGAAGAGAAGCGCAGAATCTATATGCCTGTGTCCAGCCAGGCGATACCGGTTGTGCGTTCCTTTCGCGTTGCAGCGGACGGGACAATCTATCAGCTTGTGCTGGGCGAAGACGAGGCGACCATGTGGCGGTACAGCCCCTA
>CAYMEK010000025.1:0-55664 GCA_964389305.1 uncultured Spirochaetaceae bacterium | reverse complement strand
CTGGTCCTCCGAGGGATGAATGAAGAACTGCATCTCCATCTGCTAGAACTCGCAGGTGCGGAAGATAAAGTTCTTGGTTGTGATCTCGTTGCGGAAAGCCTTGCCCACCTGGGCAATCCCGAACGGCACCTTCATCCGGCTGGTCTGAACCACGTTCTTGAAGTTCACGTAGATGCCCTGGGCAGTCTCCGGACGCAGATACACAACCGATCCGTCGTTCTCCACGGGCCCGAGATGGGTCTGGAACATCAGGTTGAACTGCCTGGGATCGGTCAGCTCGCCCCCGCACTCGGGGCAGGTGTGAGTGGCCAGGCTCTGTTCGGATAGCTGGTCGGCGCGGAAACGCTGCTTGCATTTCCTGCAATCCACCAGAGGGTCCGTGAAATTCTCCACGTGTCCGGAGGCTTCCCAGACCCGGGGATGCATCAGGATCGCCGCATCCAGTCCCACGATGTTGTCGTGTAGCTGAGTCATTTCACGCCACCAGAAGCTCTGCACCTTGTTCTTGAGCTCCACTCCCATCGGGCCGTAGTCCCAGGCCGAAGCGAGGCCGCCGTAGATCTCGCTGGATTGATAGATGAACCCTCTTCGTTTGCACAGGGATACGAGGGTATCCATGGATACCATCATGCTTCTCCCAATCTCCGTACTGCTCTATGTATTCTAGACAGAGCTTTGCCGGTACCCAGCAGGCGTATCGATTCGAACAGAGGCGGAGACACCCGGCTTCCGGTCACCGCCACCCGCACGGGCATCAGCAGGTCGCCGAGCTTCACCTCCAGGCTCCCGGCCAGCTCGCGAAAGCGGTTTTCGTTCTCCTCGGCCGAACGCTCGCCCAGCTTCTCCAGCTCCGCCGCGGCAGCCCTCAGCACTTCGATGGCTTTCTGCCTGTCCAGCCGCCTGGGGATCAGATCCTCGGCCGCCGGAGTTTGTACCTCTTCGAAGAGAAAACCGGCCAGGGCCGTCACATCCGACAGCACCGTCAATCGCTCCTGCACCAGAGGAACCAGCCCGGCCACCCTGCTCCACTCCTCCGCCGACGGCGGCTTGCCGATCCAGCCCCGCTCCTGCAGAAAAGGAAACAGCAGCTCAGCCAGCCTCTCGGCGGACAGCCGGCGAATGTACATGCCGTTGAACCAGTCCAGCTTCCGGTAGTCGAATACCGCCGGGGCCTTGTTCAACCTGTCCAGTGAAAAAAGCTCCTGCAGCTCCGGCAGGCTGAAGAACTCTCGCGAATCGTCGAAGCTCCAGCCCAGCAGGGCCAGATAGTTGATCACCGCCTCCGGCAGGTAGCCCCGTTGCTTGAACTCGACCACGCGAGTCGCTCCGTGACGCTTGGACAGCTTCTGACCGTCCTGGCCTAAAACCATGGGAAGGTGGCAGTACTTGGGCGGCTGCCAGCCGCAGGCCTGGTACAGAAGCACGTGCAGCGGCGTGGAGGGCAGCCACTCCTGGGCTCGCATGATGTGGGTGACCCCCATCAGGTGGTCGTCCACCACGTTGGCCAGGTGGTAGGTCGGGAAGCCGTCCGATTTAAGCAGCACGGGATCGGGATTTATGTCGGTATTACGAGTCTCGATCGTGCCGAGCAGCTCGTCCTTTACGCTTGTGTATCCCTCCAGAGGCACCCGGAAGCGAATCACCGCCCTCACGCCTTGCCGCTCCTGCTCCCGTCGCTCCTGCGGCTCGAGATCCCGGCAGCGGCGGTCATAGCCTGCAGGGGCCCCGGTCCGGCGCTGCTCCTCCTTGAGCCGCTCCAGCCGCTCGTGGGTGCAGAAGCAGGGGTAGGCCCGGCCTGCCTCCACCAGGCTTGCGGCCTGCCTGCGGTACAGCTCCGTTCGCTCGGACTGCAGGTAGGGGCCGCAAGGACCGTCGATGTCCGGACCTTCGTCCCAGTGAAAACCCAGCCAGTCGAACGTATTGTAGATATCCTCGAGCGCCTCCTGCCTATACCGCTCTCTGTCCGTATCTTCGATACGCAGGATAAACTGCCCCTTCCCGGCCCTGGCAAACAGATAATTGAACAGGGCAGTGCGGACGCCTCCGATGTGCTGGAAGCCCGTCGGCGATGGGGCATAGCGGACCCGTACCGTCATGATAGGGGGATTATAAGGATGAGTATCACCGGGGTCAAGGAGAACGCCAGGGTAGCTATTTCTCCCGCAGATGACTCCATTTATCGGAGGATAGCACTTCGGGATTGACTATATTTTCAGGAACAAAGCCGCTGAACAGATCGACCACCCGGGCGGCGGCGCTGACAGCCATTCTGACCACGCATTCCCTGGTTAGGGCCGCCGAGTGAGGCGTCAGGATGACGTTCTCCAAGCCCAGCAGGGGACTGTCCGCCGGCGGCGGCTCCTTCTCGAATACGTCGAGCCCTGCTCCCGCGATCACCCCCGCTTTGAGCGCTCTGACCAGATCGCCCTCGCGAATAACCTCGCCCCTGGAAGTGTTGATGATGAAGGCGCCGGCTTTCATTGCGCTCAATTTTTTCCAGTCTACCAGGCCGTTTGTCTCGGCAGTCAGGGGCAGGTGAATCGACACCACGTCCGAGTCCCGGAAGAGGTTGTCCAGCGAGGTGAAGCGTACCCAGGAAGCCACAGCCTGACGGGCTTTTGGACTGAGATACCGGTCGTAGGCCAGGATCGTCATGGCGAAGAGTTTCCGGCAGTGACTGGCCAGCGTCGAGCCGATCCTACCGAAGCCCACGATCCCCAGGGTCTTTCCCTGCAGGTCCTGTGGAAGGTTCCTGTATCTGACTCCGAAATTGCTCTTCCTGACTTCCCTATCCAGCCTGAAAAGCTGCTTGAAAGAGGCCGTGATCAGAGCCAGGCAATGTTCGACAACCGAGCCGGTATTGACTCCCAGGCTGGAGGTGACCAGGATATCTCTTTCGGTCGCCGCCTGCACATCGACGTTGTCGACCCCTCCCCCCGTCCTGGAAATCATCCACAAATCGTCCGCGCTATCCAGTAGCTCGCGGGTTATGGTTATTCCGGTACGCAGAATAACGGCCTTGGCCTTGCTCATCAGGGGGGCCACCGTTCGGGGGTTCGCGTCGGGGGCCTGAACGATCTCCAGCCCCTTCTCCCTCAGCAGAGCCACGGCCTGCCCTTCGATCGGCTGAGGCAGGAGTACCGTGCCACGATTTCGCTTCATGCCCTTTTACTCTCCCTCCGGGCGACCGCCGCAGGGGGCGATCTCCGGCCTGCTATCTGAGATATCTTCCCCCGTTTACGTCGACGCAGGTTCCCGTGATGTAGCACGATTCGTCGGAAGCCAGAAATACGATCACCGCGGCGATCTCCTCTGGCCTGCTCAGTCGGCGCAGAGGTATCTGGGAGAGGATCCTCTCCTGCTCGGAAGGATCCTTGCCCTCCCAGAGAGCCTTAACCCGTTCTCCGGTAATGGTGACGGTCGGCGCCACGGCATTCACCCGGACGCCGTACGGTCCCCAGTCATAAGCCAGCTGGCGGGTCAGGCCTTCCACCCCGGCCTTGGCCGCCGTGTACTGGACGCCGGCCAGCGAAGCCCGCCAGTGAGCCGCAAGGGCCGACATGTTGATTATGGACCCGCCGCTGCGATCGGCCATTTCCGGGATGACCGCCTGGCAGCAGAAAAAGGTGCCCTTAAGATTCACGTTCACTACCAGGTCCCAGTGCTTTTCCTCGATCTCCTGAAGCCGATGGGGAGTATTCAAGGCGCCGCCGGCGTTGTTGACCAGAATATCGATCCCGCCCCATTCCTGGATCACGGCCCGCACCATCTCCCGCACTTCGGCCAGACGGGTGACGTCCAGCCGGCGTCCGGTTACCTGCTCGTTGTCTTGGCGAAGTTCCGCCACCGCCGAATCGATCCCGGCCTCGTCGACGTCGGTGACGAGCACTTTCGCGCTTTCCGCCGCCAGGGCTTTGGCGGTGGCGAAGCCCATTCCACGGGCAGCACCGGTTACTACCGCCACCTTGTTCAACAGCCGTTCACCGCCCATTCTCTACCCTCCTTGTTCTGAGTCGACGCCGCCGGGCTGCCGTGCGGAAGCACCCGCCGCCACCAGTGGGTGCACGGCGAGTGCTCATGCCCGGACGGTCTGCGGCTTACGCCCGGTTTGGGAAATACCTCTTCTCGTCTGCGACCTTGATCGGCATTTTTTTCACCTCCTCGAGCAGTGCGGCCAGGGCCTGTCCCGCGATCTCGAAGTACTTGAGGCCCTTCTCCCTGGAGGCTCGCAGCGGATTGCCGATGGTCGCCGTATCGGAATACTCGTGATGCTCCATGGGCACCCACATACTCTCCGCACCCATGAAGGCGACAAAGCCGGAGCCGTCATGCTTGCTGAACTTTTCACCCATCCATTTCGGTGCATGGGCCCGGTCTTGCTTCGCCTTGCTCATGTCGACGATTCCCTCGTCGTAGGCCCAGGCCGTGCTGGTCTCGATCTCCCCGGCGTGCCAGCCCGGCGTTTCCTCCGGAGGACCGTCTACCAGGTCGCCCAGTATCGAAAAGGTTCTCTCCGTGGGGGTCTTGTACCAGCCTACGAAACAGCCGGATTCGTAGCGAATCTTTCTCAGCACGTCGTCGATTACCTTCGAGTTGCTGCCGTGATGGGTCACGTAGACCAGTTTGTTGTAGCCGTGGTAGATCAGACTCATGGCGAGCTCGTACACTATTTTCCGGTAGGTGTCGCCGGAGAAGGTCAGCGAACCGGTGCCTTCACCCATGCGGCCCATATGATGGGGCGAGTACCCGACGGGGATTACCGGCGTGTACAGGGTGTCGGCGAGCTCGGCTGCCCTTTCAATGACGCCCATAGCGGTTACCGTATCGGTCCCCAAGGGGCAGTGAGCGCCATGTTTCTCGCAGGAGCCCATAGAAACCATTATGGTGTCGTTACGCTTCATATGAGCCGCCACCTCATCGTATCCCAGTTCAAGAATGTTCCAGGTTTTTTTTCTTGGCATTGCCGTCTCCTTTGTTTCTACAAGTCTATGCGCCGGCAAATAACCGGCGGTCCGGGCCTCTATTTCAAATAGCCTCGTTCCTCCAGCGCCTGGGCGAGTCCTTCTCTCTGATCAGCCGACATCGCCTTCATCGGTCTGCGCGGGTCGCCGCCGCTGAAGCCCACCAGATCCATGGCCGCCTTCACTCCGGCCACGCCGTAGGTTCCCGACACCTGAGCGTTGAGGTCCACCAGAGCTCCGTTCAATTCGTCGGCCTCATCCATCCGCCCCTCGACAAAGGCGCGATACAATTCAGCGCAGGAGTCGGGAAAAACATTGGCCAGCGACAAGACACCGCCGCTACCCCCGGCTTGCAGCAGCTCGAGGAAGTAGTTGGCCGACCCGGCCAGCACGCAAAGATCCTCTCCCGCCGCCCGCAGATTGTCCTTGAAAGTCTGCTTCGAGCTGTCCTTGATCCCCACGAGATTGGGATGGGAGGCGACCATGCGAATCAGATCCGGACCGATGGTGACGCCCGCGGCCACCGACGGATTGTTGTACAGCATCACGGGTACGGGCGAAACATCGGCCACCTCCAGGATATAAGCGGCCAGGACTCCGTCGTCAATCTTTTTGGCAAAAAAGTGCGGCATGAGCAGGCTCACCATGTCCACGCCCAGCTCGGCGGCCTTCAAACTCAGCTCTATGGTTTCCTTGGTGCTTTCCGCTCCGGTTCCGGCCATGATCACCTTATCGGGCGACCTGTGGGCGACTACGGCTTTCAGGACCTCGGTACGCTCGTCGGTGGCGAGAGACTTGTATTCGCCGTTGGTCCCCAGGACGAAATACCCTCTCAGTCCCGACCGGTTCATCTTTTCGACATTGGAGATCAGGCCGTCGAACAGGATCCGATCGTCACGGAAGGGGGTGACGATCGGCGCGAACACGCCTGAAAGCTTTTTCCTGATATCGTTCATGTGTTTCCTCCTTCTCAATCGCCGCTCCGGACGGCTCTATTCACCTGCCCCCGACCTGCGCACCAGAGCAATGAAGGTTTCCACGACCGGATCGATGAACTGCCCGTCATTGATGTGCGCATCGATCTCCTCCAGGGGAACGGCTGCGGAAAGATTTTTCTTCAGTATCGCAATAAAAAGGCTGTTACTCTCCGGCTCCCAGTGGCTCAATCCCTCCCTGTCGGGATAAGAGAAACCCTTGAGCGGTATGAACACGTGAACCGGTCCCCTGGCCTGGTTCAGTTTCCGGGCCGTCAATTCTGCCGTCCGTTCCAGCTCTTCTGGGGAGAGCCTCACCAGCGTCAGGTTCGGGTTGTGGATGATGAGTTTGCGTTTCTTCATCTCTTCAGGCAGCCTGGCGTAGGGTCCCTGAACCGTGTAGTTGATGCTTCCTGGAGCAACCACCTGAGGCAAGCCCAGCTTTCCCGCCGTTTCCAGCCGATAGTCCCTGATCGCGCCGTGAAGTCCGCCGGCCACGTAATCCCCGATTTCGTGAAGGTTGATGTCCAGCACTCCCGCGAACATTCCCTCCGAAATCATGTCCTCCATCGCAATCCCTCCGGTTCCGTTCTGATGAAAGGCTACCACCTCGAAGCCCTGGCCCTCGAGTGTCTTTCTGGCTCTCAAGGCCCCGGGCGTGGTCGTGCCCAGCATGGACATTGCTACCGGAACGGCCCCGCTGTTCCTCTCCAACGGGACGGCGGCGTTCTTGACCATACCGCAGACGGCGGCAGCGGCATTGGCCAGAACCCTGGTTGTAAGGACGTTCAGTCCCTGGATATCGGCAACGGAGTGCATCATGATAATGTCCCTGGTGCCCACGTAGGGTCCGAAGGCGGCCTGGCCGTTGGCCACGGTGGAGACCATGAACTTGGGCACTCCGAAAGGCAGGTTCCGCATGGCTGCGGTCCCAATATCGGTACCCTGCGCTCCGCCGATGGCGATCAATCCGTGAAATTTTCCCTCGGAGTGAAGCCGGCGGACCAAAGCCTGCGCTCCGTCCATCATGGTCCGAATGCATCTACCCTTGTCCCGGCCGGCGATCAGATCCTCGATCGACGAGCCACCGGCACGGGCAACCTCCTCTCTGGAGGCCAAAACCGTTTTCTCGTCGAGCTCACCGGCCGGAGGGCCGAAAACGCCGGTATCCATGAGTACTCCCCGACATCCGTTGGCCTCGATCCTGTCTCTCAAATATCGGGCCTCCAGGTGCTTGGTATCGAGAGTAGCTATAATCAGGACGGTTGGACTACCGCTCATTGGGCCGAACAATCACTTTGACAGCGCCGCCGATTCTGCCGGTAAAGGTCTCGAATGCCTTGCCGATCTGCTCCAGGGGGTAACTATGGGTAATCAGCGGTTTCAGGTCTACACGTTGCCGGCGAAGGAGTGTAACCGCCCGGCCAACATTCGCCCATCCTTCCCCCCTGACCGTGTATATTGCCTTGTTGTCGAGAGCCAGAGCTTCGAAGTCCGCCGGCAGCGGTTCATGAGCGAAGCTAAGTATCAATATCCTGCCCATTCTCTTAGTGGCTCTGATGGCCGAGTCGAGGCCAGAAGCCGACCCGGACGCCTCGACCGCTATATCGACGCCCACACCTTTGGTTTCCTCTCGCATCACCTCCACCGGATCTTCCTCATGGATATTGATGATCCTGTCCACTCCGATCTGCCGGCCGATTCCCAGACGTGATTCCCTGGTTCCGATCAGATAGACTCGCTCCGCGCCCAGCGCCCCGGCGGCAGCCGCCGCAGCCAGCCCCAGAGGTCCGGGTCCAATAACCGCAACCTGGTCGCCTACCAGGTATCCGCCGGCGGTCTCATACCCGTAGAGCACGCAGCCAAGATTGGTGATCAGAGAGGCCTCTTCGAAGGAAACCGAATCCGGAATCCTGTGGACCGTGTTGATATGGTTGATGACATACTGAGCAAATGCCCCGTTAGTGGTAAATCCGTTCGCCCGGTGTCCCTTTTTCGTATTGCCGTAGTTCAGGCAGGCGGTATAGTTCCCGATTCTGCAGTTACTGCACCTCAAGCATCCCAGATGGGCTTCCACCGTCACCCTGTCGCCCACCTGGAACTCATCCACGGTATCTCCGAGAGCGACCACCGTACCTGAATATTCGTGACCCGGAATGAAGCTACCGTAGGGAGGCTGTCCCGGCAGGGCATGGTCGATCAGCGATACGTCGGTGCTGCAGACAGCACAGGCCTCGACCTTTATCAGCACGTCCACCGGCCCCGGCTTGGGAGTCTGAACCTCTTTGACCTCCAGACGGTTGGGGGCCATCAGAACCGCGGCCTTCATTGTTTCGGGGATTTTCATCTACCGCTCTTCCTCTTGGAGAATCAGGTACATTTCCTTCTGGATATCCAAAATGTGGCGCATCATGTTTTTTTTGGCCAGCGATCTGTCTCCGTTCCTGACGGCTGTCAGGATTTTCAGGTGAAAATCCAGGGAGCGCGGCATGATCGCGCGGCTTCTGTGCAGGATCAGAGACTGATTCTTGATCATGACCTGCTGAATGCCCTCCATGATCTCCTTGAGGAGGTTGTTTCCCGCCGCCTTGATGAGGTCGAGATGGAATCTGTTGTCGTAGTCTATAAACCGTTCAACGTCGCGCTGTACTTCAACCATTGACCGGTAGTGGTCTTCGATACGTTTGACCTCAGACTCACCTGCTCTTTCAGCAGCCAGACCCGCTCCTTCCGGTTCAATCACTTTTCTCAGCTCTATCATTTCCATGACATCGCGGTGTTTTCTGAACTTTTCGGAAATGTTTTTGATGGCTACCCGTTCGGGGGCCAGATGAGATACAAAGGTTCCCTTTTTCTTCCGGTCTATCAGACCGAGGTAGATCAACACTTTCAGAGCTTCCCGGACCGTTCCTCTGCCTACTCCCATCTGGGCGGCCATCTTCTCCTCCGAGGGCAGCTGCTCACCCGGTTTGAGCCTGCTACCGAGTATGAGCTCTTCGATGTGCGCGATGATCTCCTCGGATACTGAAACCCGATTCATCCGCTTGAATTCGATCTGGCTGGATCCTTTGTTCGTGGCTTGCATTTAAGTACAATTGTCCTACAGTATTACTTTACCGTACAGTATCCGCACTGTCAATAATCTCATATCGGCCGTCCCGGCCTATATAAATAAAGAAAGAAATACTTCGTCAATAAAGTTGCACATTATTATACTGTAATACAGTAGTATTGTCAATTTTTAATTCATTTAGACAATATTTTGCTTGACAGGCATGCATTGTTGGTATAGTCTGAAACGGTATACAACGGCTGAAACGGTGGAGCCATACTGCGCCGGTCCCGGGGCGGCATTAGAAAGACCTAAGCACAATGTTTTTTTGACACTGATCGCGGTAAAGAGGGCTTTCTACGGTCCGCAGCGCTTTGAGGCGGGGGAAAGGACGGCATGATGGATTTTAAAGTTGTCATAACGGATTACGTATTTCCTGACCTGGAGATCGAAAAGAAAGAGCTGAGTAAAATCGGTGCGCAGCTCGTTGAATGTGGAAGCAGCGATGAGGAGGCTATCATCAGAGAAGCAGGGGATGCGGATGCCGTTTTGACCTGCTACGCCGAACTTACCCCAAGAGTAATCGAATCGCTCGACAAATGCCGGGTAATATCGCGGTACGGCATCGGGGTAAACAACATTGATATACCGGCGGCCACCAAAAAACGGATAGCCGTAACCTACGTGCCTGATTACTGCATCGAAGAGGTATCCGATCACGCCCTGGCATTGATGCTGGCCTGTACCCGTAAAATCTGCCAGCTAAATGAAACCGTCAAGAAAGGCAAATGGGATTTCAAGGAACAGCGGCCGCTGTACAGGCTGCGCGGCCAGACGCTGGGCCTGGTAGGCTTCGGCAAGATCCCGCGTCGACTGGCGGAGAAGGTGCGGGCTTTTGAGTTCGATATTCTGGCCTACGATCCATACCTGGATGAGGCGACCGGAGCGGAGCCCAATGTGAAACTAGTGGGATTGGAACGGCTGCTTCGTGAAAGCGACATTGTCTCGCTGCACGCTCCCCTGACCCAGGACTCGCAGGGAATGCTCGGCTACGAGCAGTTCAAAATAATGAAAAAGGAGGCCTTTCTCATCAATACCGCACGTGGAGGACTGATCAAGGAGCAAGACCTGGTCCGCGCTTTGGAAGAAGGTCAGATCGCCGGAGCGGGCCTGGACCTGCTGGCCAGCGAGGACTTTGATCCGCAGAACCCGTTGACCCGCTTCGAAAACGTGATCCTCACCCCTCACGTGGCCTTTTACTCGGAGCAGTCGGTGCGGGATCTACAGTACAAAGCCGTCCAGGAAGTAGTGCGGATTTTGACAGGCAAGGCGCCGAAAGCGTGCTTGAATCCCGAAGTGCTCAAACAATAACAGGAGGTGGCCCCGTGCCATATAAAACAGACAGGTGGTACGTTAGTCCCTGGAATTACGCCGAAGAGGTGGTCCGGGAATACAGCTTTGCCAAACAGATCAAGATTCACGACGTATCTCTCCGTGACGGAGAACAGCAGGCGGGTTTGATTTTCAATAAAGACCAGAAAATCAGGATCGCGGAAGCACTGGCCGAAGCAGGCGTGCACAGGATAGAGGCAGGGATGCCGGCCGTCTCCAGCCAGGACGAGCAAGCCATTAGAGAGCTGGCCAAGAGGGACCTGGGAGGGACCCAGATTTTCGCCTTTTCCCGCTGCATGGTCGAAGACGTAAAGAGGGCGGCCGACTGCGGTGTGGACGGAATCGTAGTGGAGATACCCTCGAGCGAGCACATCATCGAATACGCCTACAAGTGGCCGCTGGATAAGGCTATAAACCTGGCCATCGAGGCCACCGCCTACGCCAAACAGCAAGGCCTATACACCGTTTTTTTTCCGATCGACGCTTCCCGGGCGGAAATGAAATGGTTCCTGGACACGATCGAGAAGGTTGCAACCGAAGGACACATGGATGCTTTGGGTCTGGTAGATACCTTCGGGGGTCTTTCCCCCAGTGCGGTGGGCTACATGGTGAGGAAGACCAAAGAGCGCATCAACAAGCCCCTTGAGGCCCACTTCCACGATGACTTCGGACTGGGAGCAGCCAATACGGTACTGGCTCTGGCGGCCGGTGCGGAAGTGGCGCATACAACCATTACTTCCATCGGAGAAAGAGCGGGGAACGCGGCCTACGAGGACGTGGTGCTGAGCCTGCTGACGATGTACGGAATCGATCTAGGCATCAGGACGGAGAAGTTCTACGAGATATCCAGGCTGATGAGAGATATAACCGGCATGCAGATCCCTCCCAACCGGCCAATAGTCGGGGAAAGGCTCTTCGATATAGAGTCTGGAATCATCACGGGCTGGCTGTCCAACTGCGGGCAGGAGCACGTCCTGGAGTTGGCCCCCTTCACTTGGGACCTGGTCGGCCAGAGACCTCCGGAGGCTGTCTTGGGTAAAGGCAGCGGACTGGCCTCCATCGACCTTTGGCTGGACAAGATCGGGGCGAAAGCGACCGACGGCCAAAAGGAGGAGATGCTGTTCGAGGTAAAACAAAAGGCCCTGGAAAAGTCAGGACTTCTCAACGAGGAAGAGTTCAGAATGATCGCAGAAAGAGTACTGGCAAAATAAAAGAACAAGGGAGGTCTAAGGAAATGGATCTAAGTTTTTTGGGTAGCCCGCACGAATACGATCCCAGGAGGAATTTCAGCACAACCGCCACCGACTGGCAGATGAGGGTGAACTTCGACAGGCTGCGGCAGGAGAGGCTGCAGAGAGCCCGGGACAAGATGGAGCAGCTCGATCTGGGCGGCCTGATTCTGTTCAAGGGAGAAAACGTCCGCTACGTGACCAGCGTCTTCCAGGGCAATTGGAAGAACAACATCTTCATCCGCTACGCGGTGCTGCCTCGTGGCGGAGATCCGGTATTGTTCGAGACCATCGGCTCGGACATGGAATGCGCGAAAATAGACGCCCCGTGGCTGAAAGGCAATATCAGGCCGGCCATCACCTGGAAGTGGGCGGAGAGCGCCGAGGACATGATGGTCAAGAAGATGGCCAAAGGCGTGTACGACGTACTGGCCGAAAACGGTGTTCAGAACGAGAAGATCGGCATCGACATCATGGACTTGAAGTCCTACCAGGCTCTGAAGGATTCGGGGTTGAATATCGTGAACGCCTGGCCCGCCATGTCGGCCGCCAGGGTGGTCAAGACCGTCGACGAAATCGAGCTGCTGAAGATCTCGAGCGCCTACGGGGATGCGGCCATGTGGAAGATAAAGAACGAATGGCTGAAACCGGGGGTCAAAGAGTCCTTCATCACGGCAAAGGTCAACGAGTTCCTCTACGAGCAGGGTTTCGATTTCGTCTACGATATCATCGTGGCTACAGGAGGAAACACCAATCCCTACCGAAGATGGCACACCGACAGGCTGGTCAGACACGGCGACCTGGTTATCGTCGACATCAACGCCATCGGTCCGGGCGGATACTTCGTGGACTTCGTACGCTGTTTCAAGGTCGGGGACAACTGGACCAAGGCCGAGAAGGATCTGTACAAGGAATGCTACGAGTCGCTGTACGCGGGGATTTCCCAGTTGAAACCCGGGGCCACCACCAAGGAGGTGGCGGAGAAGTTTCCCAAGTACGCGGACGACAAGTACGGCAGTGTCAGCCTGCAGCAGTTTGCCCACAGCATCGGGCTGGATCTCTACGAAGGCATGTGGATATCAAGAGCCTATTCCCTGGACTATCCGATGGAGATCAAGCAGAACATGTGCTTCGCCATCGAGACCTTCACCGGCAGAGCAGGTCTCAAGCAGTCGGTGAGACTGGAAGAGGATCTGGTGGTAACGGACAAGGGAGCGCAGATCCTGACGCTAGCTCCGCACCAGGCGGGTTTCGGGGAATAAACACTCTTACACTATAGAGGAAGGCTTAAAACCCCGAATGACGGGATTCGATCGAGCCCCCTGCGGTCTGCAAGGCTGCGGGGGGTTCATTCTTTGGGAAGGAGGTCATGCATGAAAGCGGCAGTGCTGAAAGCGCCCAAGCGGCTGGAGATCGAAGAGGTGACGGCCCCGGCGCCCGCCTACGGCGAGGTTATGGTCAGGATCAAAGCGACGGCGATATGCGGTACGGACGTCTCGATCTACGAAGGGAAGACGGCGGTCGAATACCCCCGCATTATCGGGCACGAATCGGCGGGAGAGGTGTTTGAGGTTGGAGAGGGAGTAAAAGAGTTGAAGGTGGGAGACAAAGTAGTAATGAGCCCCACCTCTTACTGCGGCGTGTGTCCCGCCTGCCTGTCCGGGCGGGTCAATATCTGTGAAAACGGAGGCCTGTTTGGCAGGGAGTTCGACGGAACGTACGCCGAGTATACCTCCCTGGCCGAAAACAGAGCCTTCAAACTGCCGGATAGCATAACCCCGCTCGAAGCCACCACCTTCATCGTGCTGACCACGGTAGTCTATGCTCAAAGGAAGGTTCACATGCTTCCCGATTCCAGTGTCGTGGTAATCGGGGAGGGGCCGGCTGGATTGCTGCACACGAAACTGGCCAAGCTGCGGGGCGCCGATCCCGTAATCGGAGTCTCCCGCAGCCGGTGGAAACTGGAACTGGCCAAGAGCACCTACGGCGCCGACTATGTATTTGCCGACCGTGTACACGAACAGGTACAGAAACTCACGGGCGGAAGAGGGGCGGACTTCGTCGTCGAAAGCGCCGGCACCGCCGAAACCCTGAATCTGGCCATGGACCTAGTGCGTCCGGGCGGAACCATTCTGGCCTTTGGGATCACCTCCCCTGCGGTGGAGAGGTTTTCTTCCTACGCCTTGTACTACAAGGACCTGACCATTGTCGGCTCGCGGGCCATGCAGCCTCAAGATTGGCCTTTCTCGATTGGCCTGGCAGAAAAGGGAAAGATCGATCTGGGGGCCATTATAACACACCGTTTGCCGCTGGATGACCTGGAAAGAGGATTTGCCATGCTTCACGATCGGTCTCAGCGGGCCTTGAGGATCGTGATCGAAATCTGACCATGAAAGAGGCAGCCAAAGATATCTTTGTGCAAAGATTGCTCTTCAAGCTGGGCACGGGCGAAAGGCGGGTAACCCGCTCGGTGCATATTGTTTTGCTCAAAAGCCGGAAAAACTGCCTGATAGATACGGGGACGGCGGGGAACTTCAAGGAGATTCTTGATCTCTGCGCCGGGCAAGGGCTAACCGTGGATAACCTTGATTTTGTCATCAACACCCACTGCCACGCCGATCATATCGGCTCGAACCTGCTGCTGAGAAGAGCAAATCCGGGCATTGTTTTCTGTGCCCATCCTTTGGCCAAACCATTCATTGAAGATATAGATGAGCAATACCGGCGGCGGCCCGTACCGGGGTTTCACGATCTAGTTGCCGGACCCGTCGGTGTCGACGGTCTGCTTACGGATGGCGAGCGAGTGGATATTGGCCTGGAACTGCAGATACTTCATACTCCCGGACACTCCCGGGGCTCGATCTCCATATTTATACCTGAAAAAGATCTCCTGATCATTGGGGACGCCGTACCCGGACGGGGGGATATACCCATATACGAGGACTTGATTAGTCTGAAAGACAGTTTTGAAAAACTAGAGCAAACAGGAGCCGGAAACGTTATCTCCGCCTTCGACGGGTATTGCGGCGGCATCGCCGGGGTGATCGAGAACGGGAAGAGAGTGGTTAACGAAGTGCAGACGCATATCACCTCTTATTATCAGCAGAGAGGAATCAAGGCTAACGAAGCCGGGCTGGAGGGGACCGACATCGAGCAGCTCTGCAGTTTTGTCCTCTCCGGAATGGGATTCTCCGACACCCCGCCCCTGCCCATCATCACCAGCAGCATCAAGGCTCACCTGGCGAGCAGGTAACGGAGACAGTCGATTTGCTGACGGACCTCGATAGGTTCCCCGGTGGGAGCGTCGAACGGCCTTTAGCGCTTCAACAGCTTGCTGCCGTATAGACCGGTCGGCCTGATCAGCAATATTAAAAGCATAATAGCGAAAGGCGCCATATTGGATAAAGGCGCCCACACGAGAGAACCCAGAGAAATGACTTGGCCGACAATCAAGGCTGATACCAAGGTTCCTTTTATACTGCCCAAGCCGCCGATGATCACTACCATGAAGACAAAGGGAACCATTTCCAGGCCCATATGTGGGGCCACCATTATCAAAGGGGCGTGCAGCGCGCCGCCCAATCCCGACAAGGCCCCTGCAATGACGAAGGTCAGGGTAAACAGCCTGTACACATTGATGCCCAACCCCTCAACCTTCTCCGCATCTTCGATGCCCGCTCGGATGGCTTTCCCTACGATCGTTTTGTTTAAAAAGATCCATATCCCGACGTAGATCAACAGTGCTATGCCGATCACGACTATACGGTAAACCGGTATTTGCGTGCCCAGTACGAGCGCCTGCACATCGATCGGGGACTGAACCGGACGCGGGATCAACCCCCAAATGTACTTGATGCTGCCGACTCCTGCCAGCAGGATTCCAAAGGAGGTTATCATGGTGAAGGTTATCGCTTTTTCGTATATGCGCTTGAAGATAACTTTCTCCACGAACAGGCTGGCCAAACCGGCCACCGCCATACCCACGATCAATCCTACCCAAAAGCTTCCAAGCAGATTGAGGACCGTGTAGGTCATATAGGCCCCCAGGGAATAGTACAGAAGCTGGTCCAGACTGATGATGCGCATAAGGCCGAAACACAGCGACAGCCCCACGGCCAGGAGAAAGAAAATGCTGCCGATACTCAAGCCGAAAATGATACTGGAGATCAACAACTGCGGATCCATCGCTTTTTTGCCCCTTCCAGATAGTTGTTTTCCGACATGACAGCATCTAGGGCTGTCCGGCCTTGTCCTTATTCCTGCTGAAAATCCTCTTCAGTACCGGTTCCAAGGTCCCCCAGATACCTTTTTCACCTGCCAGCATGATGGTGACCAGCAGCAATCCTACAATTAGCTCCCAGTGGGTAATGAACTTACTTATAAGATCCTTCATCCCTGTGTAGGCGAATGATCCCACCAGCGGACCGTACAAGGTACCGACGCCTCCCAGCAATGTCACTACCACCACATCAGCCACCCGGGAGGGTTCGGTCAACCCCGGGCTTACGAAGCCGAAATACACTGCATACAAGGACCCGGCCAGCGCTGAGATAGTGTTGGCGATGACGAAAGACAGCCACCTGATTTGAAAGGTGCTGTAACCAAGGAATTTCAGTTTTTCCTCATTGATCTTGGTGGCCAGGCAGCCGGCTCCGAACACCGTGCCATCCAGATATTTGAAAAAGATCCACACCAGCAGCGTTACAATCAAGGTGAAGATAAAGAAGTCTCCCGACCTGCCGAGGTCGAGGATTGGCGTCGCAGAGATCCTCATCATGTACCAAAGGCCGTTGTCACCGTGGGTCCACTTGACCAGCACTTTTTCCAGCATAAAGAAAACGATCACCGCGAACGCCAAATTCACCAGTGCGAAATAGTCACTGCGCAGCCTGACAAAGAAAGGACCCAGAATGACGGTCAAGATGAGCCCGCCGAGGATACCTATCAGAAATCCCAAATAAGGGTTATGGCCGAAATAGAACAGGTAGACGGCAGTAACGTAGGCGCCAGTGCAAAGGTATGCCGGCTGCCCGAACGAAATGAATCCCACCCGGCCCAAAAGGAAGTTCAGGCCCATAGCATAGATGGCGAAGATCAATACCTCGATGGTGAAAGGCAAGGGTAAAAGAACTCTCATCAGAACCAGTAGAGCAAAGGCTATCGGAATACTTCCCCATTTTTTCACTATCTCGACCATTCTAACGTTACTCCCCTTTTCTCCAAGCAGGTCTCGCCTGCGGTCCCTTATAAATACTTTTCGTAGACTATGCTCTTGATATCGTCTTTATCTTCCACTATCGCTTCAATCTTGCCTTCCTTCATGGCGTACACCCTGTCGGCCAGCTCCGCCACCACGGTCAGATTCTGCTCCACGATTATGAGAACAGCCTCGTCGCTTATCTTGAGAAAGGTTTCTGTCAGGACCTTAACTATGCCCGGAGCCAATCCCTCGGTTGGTTCGTCTATCAAAAGGATCTCGGGATTGCCCAGCAGGGCACGGCCGATCATGACCATTTGCCTCTCCCCGCCGCTCAAATAGCCGCCCTTCCTGTTCAGCAAAGACTTCAGGCGGGGGAAGCAATCCAGCACCTTGTCCCACTCATAATCTCCGGTGGCATAGCTGGAAAGCTCGAGGTTCTCCCTTACCGTCAGGTCCGAGAACAACAGCTTATCCTGAGGAACGTACTTGAGGCCCATCCTGGCCAGCTGAAAGGAAGGCACTCCCGCCGTACTTTGATTGCGGAAGGTGATCGAGCCGCTGGCCGGCTTCAAGAAACCCCCGATGGTCTTCAATAACGTGGTCTTCCCCGCTCCATTACGTCCTACCACGGCGATCCTCTGTTTCCTGGCCGCCTCCAGGGAGATGTCAAACAGCACTTGCGAAGCACCATAGCAGACGTTCAAGCCGTCAACTGCCAGTAGCCTATCCGATGACATGACAACCACCCCCTCGATCTATGTTGTCATCAGGCAAAGATCGACGGTAGTTCAATCGATTTGCCAGTAGCATTTGCGCACCTGCGGAGAATGAAGAACTTCCTCATAGCTACCGTCGGCGATCACCTTCCCCTCATACATCACGGTAAGTCGTTCGGTCAGCTCCTTGATCTTGGATATCTTGTGCTCCACCACCAGAATGGTCTGTTTATGTATGTGACGGCGAATAACTTCCAGAACCTCGTTGATCTCTCTCTCGCTCAACCCGGCCAGCGGCTCATCCAGCAGCAGGACCTGGGGATCGGCGATAAGAGCCATCGCGATTTCCAGCCTTCGTTTTTCCCCCAGCGATAGCTGTTTCGTCTCCCGGTAGGCAGCATGGGCGAGTTCATACGTTTCCAGGTATTGGTGTATTTTCTCTATCTGTATGTACGAGTTCATCCTGGACAGCAACATGGAGAGAATGGAAGTTTTACTGCGGGCCTTAAAATACGACAGGATCAGGTTGTCGATTACCCTCAGGTTGTCGAAGGTAGAGGTGAGCTGGAATGTTCTTATCATGCCCAGTTCCACTCTTCTCTGAGGCGATAATCTGGAAATGTCCTTATTGTCGAACAGTACCGAGCCTCCATCGGGAGGGAAATAGCCGGTGAGAAGATTGAAAAACGTCGTTTTCCCCGCACCGTTCGGACCTACTATCGTGATGATCTCGTTTCTGTTCAAGCTATAGTTCACATTGTCCACTGCGACAAAGGCTCCGAACCGCTTGGTTAAGTTTTCGACTCGTATCAGCTCGTTACTGTCCTTGGTTGCCACATCGGTCTCCATCCTGTTGGTATAATATTACCCTGAGAGTATTTTGGGGAAGATCTGCTAAATCGCCGTCCCGGGGAAGGGGATCATCCTCCCTCGGGACGGCTTTCTTTTCTTTAGTAACCCAAGGATTCGAGGGTGGGCATCACTTCTTCCCCACCTTGATATCCTTCTATCGAAAACAGATCCCATTCGGAACTCTGCTCGTCCGGCCCCTTTCCTCTAACCAGAAAACCGGCGTACTTGTAAATAGGAGTATGATCGATCCTCCAGCTTCCGGCTCCCTTCACTGACATGAAATCAGGATTTTCGAACAGTGCATCCCGGACTGCTTCGGCCTCGAAGCTTCCGGCCGTCTCCACCCCTCTGAAAAGCTCGTTCGTGGCCACATAAGCAATCGTGGCGTACGAGTCGGGCGGGTAGCCGTACTTGTTCCGGTAGCTGTCTGTATACTTCTTGGCCAGTCGGGCGACTTCCTGATCCTCGAAACCGGACATATCCCAGTAGAAGTAGTGCATGGAGTATAGACCTTCCAGGGCTTCCGCCGGGATTCCCTTGGCGACCACGTTGGTGATCCAGGAGTTGAACATGGTCATGTCTTTGTGGAGTCCCATCTGATAGGCCTGTTTCAGGAGGGCCACCGCATCACCGCCGAATTGAGCAGAGATGAAGACATCTGGTTTTGCCACTTTTACTTTTTGCAGCACGGTGGTGAAATCAGTGGTTCCCAACGGCATCTCATCATAGCCTACGATTTCAGCTCCGTATTTTTTGGCGGCATCCTGAACGCCGTCCCAGATATCCCAGCCCCAGCTATCGGATCTGGCTAAAAAGAAGATCCTCTTCTTACCGAGTACATTGATGGCGGCAGAGCCGTCCATGAACCCTACGGTCCAGGGACTGAACGCCGTAGCGAAAGTGGACGCCGCGAGCTTGCCCTTCTCGAATCCTTCCTTGGCCATCACGCATACGGGAAAGTAGGGAATAAGGTTCTTCTTAACCACTTCGTTTATGGCGAAGGTAAGCGGCGCCCAGGTCTGCCCGACCACCGCCTTGGCGCCCTGATCGACAAGGTACTGGAACCTTCTGACTCCCACGTCCAGCTTGGCCTCATCATCCATCACCTCTGCCTCTACCTTGACCTTACCCCAAGGCATAGATAACCCACCTGCGGCATTTATCTCATCTACGGCCAGGAGTACTCCCTCTTGCTGGGTCTCCGCCACGGCGGCGAAGGTGCCTGTCAGCGGCAGCAGGACGCCCAGTTTGAATGTCTCGGCGCCCTTCTCTTTTTGTGGACCTGCATAGACAAAACCCGAAACAAGCACCAGCACGGACAGGATTAGTACCAGAAAAATCTGTTTCCTTTTCATTTTTCCTCCCTTTCTTCTGATGTTGGGACGCACCAGGAGATTCTATAACAGATACCTCCTGCTCGATTGGATCGATCGGTACGGTTGGACAGTAGAGCTTACAATGACCTCGCTGCTTCCACCTCCCTTCTTTGACTGGTTTTGCTGAGATGGACCCGCTTCACGCTGCTATCATCATCATGGACGATAAGCGTTACTATAATGCCTTGTTTCATTAGGATTGTAGTACAATTGTATCATAATACCGTAGGGTTTGTCAAATTTTTTTAAGAGGCCTTTTCTGGCGGTCCCCTTCATTGTCACCGGTGAGGTTTATTGTTGGGATTGCGTGTACGACAGTCGTAGGACAGGCAGTTATTTTATAGAAGGCAAAACAATCCTATGTAGTCTTGAAGACGGTGGCCGGAGGCTGAGCGGCAGAGTATTACTCGGCTTCTTGCTTGAAGATTTGATACATCTCCTTTTCTACATCCAGGATATGATTCAGCATGTACTTCCTGGCCAGGCTTTTATTCCTGTTCTTGATGGCATTGCAGACCTTTCCATGAAACTCCACGGAGCGCGGTATGATATTGCGGCGTTCTCTGACAACCAGGTGTTGATTCTTGTTTAAAAGCCGCTGGATATTCTGCATGATTTCGGTGATAAGACTGTTTCCCGTGGCCTTGAGTATCAAAAGGTGGAATTTGATATCGTGGCTGATAAAATCCTCGACATCATACTGCTCCTTGCTCATCAGGCGATACATTTCTTCTATCTGGGCGATTTCTTCCGGGTCGGCCCGCTCGGCCGCCATTCCCGCTGCCTCGGGTTCGATGATTTTCCTCAGCTCGACCATCTCCATGACATCACGGTGTTTCTCTATTTTTTTGAAAATATCTTTTCTGCGAAGCTTTTCGAAAGCCAAAGACGCAATATAGGTTCCTTTTTTTCGGCGCTCGATCAGGCCCAAATAGATCAACACCTTGAGTGCTTCCCGGATCGTTCCTCTGCCCACCCCCATCTGCTCGGCCATCTTTTCTTCGGAGGGCAATTGATCGCCAGACTTGAGAACCTGGTCGCGAATCAGGCTCTTGATATGCTCAATGATTTCCTCCGATACGGAAGTGCGGTTCACGCGTTTAAATTTCATCTCTGCTTAACACCACTGTACAAAAGTGATACACACTATACACCAAATATTACTTCCCTGTAAGACATCAAACGATAAAAACGGCAGTCGAACAGGGCCACAGGTTTTCATCGTCCGATTGCCCCGCCGTTGTCAGCGCTCAGATGCTCGTATACTTTCATGACCGCCGTGGCATCCTCTCGATCCCAGCCGGCGTAGTGGGCCGCGAGCAGAAACTGCTGGTACAGGCCTGCCATGGGCAGCACAGCGCCTAGCTTCCTGGCGCTCTGCACAGCGAGTCCCATATCCTTAACTGCCAGCCATATGGGGCCCTTGGGCTCGAAGTTGCCTGCGAGCATATCCTTGCCGCGGGCGGCCAGCAAATCGCTTCCGGCGGCGCCGGAGACCAGGACATCTATCATGACCTCTGGAGACAGACCGGCCTTGAGCCCTAGAGTCAACCCTTCGATGGCGGCCGCTTGATTGAGAAACAAGACTAGATTCACCACCACCTTCAACATGGCCGCCTCCCCGTTGCGGCCGACATATACGCTTTTTTTTCCGATTTTATCGAGTACAGGCTTGATCAGGTCGAACACCGATCTCTTGCCGCCGACCATGAAGACCATATTCCCTTCTTTGGCCTGGTTGGCTGCACCGGAGATGGGCACATCCATCCACTCAATGCCTGCTCCTTCGAGCCTCTGCGCCATCGCTCTCGTTTCCCAGGGCGGTACCGTTGTTGTGTCAGCGACAATCTGCCCTTTCCCCAAAGCGTCCAGGATGCCTTCCTTGCCTTCCACAACCTCTCGCACAACATCCCAGTTGGGAAGTGACAGTATGACCAGATCCGTTCCTTCTGCCGCCTCCCTGGCAGACCTTCCCTGAAAGAGGCCCAGGGGAAGTAGGTCGGACATTCGTTTTGTATTGACGTCGAATCCCCTTACCTTGTACCCGGCTTTTAAGAGACGGGCGGCCAAAGGGGTCCCCATTGCACCCAGCCCGATAATCGCTATGCATGCAATCTCCATGGCGCTCCCCTAGCCGCCGAAATGCTTCAGCAATTGATCGAGATACAGGACGCCTTGATAATCGAGTCCGGCCCCTCCTCTTTTCAACTCCCCCTTCTGACCCTCGGGGTCGCCCAAGCAGGTTACCACAATATCCGCCTGACTCAAATCCTCTCGCTCCGTGTAGTAGTTGGTAGTCGCCACTACGTGCATGCCTGCAGCCTTGGCAGCCAGAACGCCGTTGCGGGAATCTTCAATGACGATGCACTCCTGCGGTTTGAGTCCGGATCTCTGCAGAGCCAGAAGGTAGATCTCCGGATCCGGTTTCTTCTTGCTGACAACATCCCCCGCCAGCACAAAATTGAAGGTAAAGCCTTCGAGTATCTTGTAAGCAACCGCGTGCGCCGCTTTCTCATTAGAAGTGGTGCAGATTCCCATTTTAATGCCCCGGTCCATAGCCTCTCCCATGATCCTCTTGATCCCCGGCCGCGGGGGAAGCTGCCCGCTTTCTATGAGCTCGATAAATATCTCCGTCTTTCGCTTATGCAGCCTCTTGATCAACTCCTCTTCCTGCCCGGGTTGAATCTCTATTCCGAACCCACGGGTGCGGAGATGATGCTTCATTCTTTCCTTCCCGCCGGCGATTTGAAGAAGCTCGTGATAGTAATCCACATCCCACTCCACATTGAAGCCGAACTCCTTGAATGTCTTATTAAAGGCTACCCGGTGTCCGTCACGCTCGGTATCGATAATCACCCCGTCCTGATCGAAAATCAGTGCTTTGATTTCAGCCATCGCTGTCTCCTTGGAAATACATTAAAGCCGTTATAAAAAGCTTGCGGAGTCTACGACCCGTTCAGGCTTTGCCTGCGCAGCCCAGCAGATCGATCCAGGACTCGACGCTTTTCTTGATCCCCGCTTTCACCGCGCCGTCGACCTTCCCGGGATTGTATTCCTCTCTATGGGCGGAAATATATTCGTAGGTGGAATCTATGAGAACATGCTTCAGCTCTGTTGAGACGTTGAATTTCGACCCCCCAAGAGAAATCAGCTTTCTAACCACCTGCGGATGCAGGCCGGTTCCGCCATGGATCACCACGGGGACTCTCGGCGTCTCGCCATTGAGAAGATCGCTTATCGTCTTAAGCCTCTCAAAATCCAGCTTCGGGTTTTCCGTCTTGTAGATGCCGTGGGCCGTTCCAATAGCCGGGGCAAGCAGATCCACTCCTGTGCTGTCGACGAACTCCAAGGCCCGGGCAGGATCGCAGAGAGCGGCCTCATCTTCGGCCACCCGAACCTGATCTTCCACGCCGGAAACCGTGCCCAGCTCGCCCTCCACCGATATCTTCCCGACCCGGTGGCAATAGTCGACCACCTTTTTTGTCTGCCTGACGTTTTCCTCGAATACCTGTCTCGAAGCGTCGATCATGATATTGGTGTATCCTGCATCCGCGCACCGCTTGCAGTATTCCACGTCGGTGCAGTGGTCCAGGTGCAGGCAGATAGGTATGGGTGCGGATTCTGCCAGGGTTCTGTAAACGGAAACCAGTACCTCTGGTCCCAGAAACTTGGAAGGCGTTACGGAAGTCTGGATAATGAGCGGGGCGTTCCTACCGACCGCCGCTTCCACTACAGCCTCCATCTGAACGATATTTGTTACATTAAAGGCTCCTACGGCATACCTTTCTACCGTGGCCTTGATGAGGATTTCTTTTGCATTAACGACTGCCATCGCTCTCTCCGCTTAACATCGTGGTTCCAACAGGGCGAAGCTGCAGTGCTTATTCGCACCGGCTCCTGCAGAACTCATTTTACCAATTATTATACAGTAATACAATCATAAAATCTACAATACCAATACCCGTTACCCTGCGCATCGAAGCTTTCCTTGAAATAGGTTCTTCAATCGAATATCTTGGAGTTGTAAACTCTCTCTCACACAGAGGTGCGAAGGCGACCCGGCAGGCGCTGTAAGCCAAGGGGTCTTCTGTGATTGCTTGCTGATTGAGATGACCGGTAACGAACAAGAGCGGCACCGAACGCCGTTCTTCGAGCGCAAGGTTTTTTTCCTCCATCCTCCTTTCCTGATTGAAAAAATGTATCACGACCTGGTGCACGCAGGCTTCGAAGCCTACCTGGTATACGACCATAGCCTCGCCTTAGAGCTGGTGAGGGAATACCGGAACTCTATACTTTATGTTAATATCGACGCTGGGCAAGACGACGGGCAGTGGTTCCAATACGTAGGGAGCATTATAAGCAGCGAGGGAACACGGGATACTCATATCGGGATACTTACCGATGCACGATTGAACAAGAAGGATGTGTGGGCGGAAAAATACCTATTCGATCTGGAAGTACAATGCGGCTTCATTTCCTATATCTCTGATCTGCAAAGAGTTAAAGAGGTAATATTAAAAATACTGGATGCGAATGAAGCCAGAGGGCGTAGAAGATACGTACGTGCCGCCGGCGGGGCCGGCTGCAGCGTCAATTTCAAGGTAAACGACGACCTTTACGTCGGAGATATTGTAGATATAAGCATCGGCGGGATGGCATGCATATTGAACGATCAGTCAATACGGCACAGTGAGGGAACGGTTATAAGGGATATCCAGCTCAAGCTGCACGGAGTGATCAGCATGCTTTCGGGTAAAATAGTGATCGTCCGATTGGACAGGCTGAACCGGATAGTACACGTCGTGCTTTTTGATCTGCATCACATGAGTAAAAAAGTCGAACAAAACATTATTGGTTACATATGCAGGTGCTTGCAGGAGTTCGTGGAGCAAAAAGCTCTGCCGTACCAAAATTTGTGAGTTGAATAAAGAGAATCCGCGGCCATCGCTTCACGGGACCGGCCTTGCGGCCCTCCGGCTCTTGGGTTAATCTCGGGTGCATGACAGCGTTTCCGTTAGCCCTGGCAGCCTACTTGGTCCTGATATGTACTGTCGCGGCCTTCGCTTTTCTCAGAGTACGCTCGGCGGCTGACTACTGGCTGGCCGGGAGAAGATCTTCGGGTCTCGCCACGGGCGGCTCCCTGGCGGCTACCATCGTCGGCGGATCGAGCACGCTGGGGCTGGCCGGCCTCGCCTTTCAGCGGGGTCTCACGGGTAGCTGGTGGCTGCTGGTCGGTCCCATCGGCCTGTCGCTGCTTCTGTTTTTCCTGCGCTCGCTCAGGAGCCGCATCGTTTATACCCTTCCAGAGTTGATCGGTGGCTGGTACGGCCCTGTGATGCGAAAGCTGGCCGGTATATTCATCCTGGTCGCCTGGATGGGTATCGTAGGGGCCCAGGCTCGCGCCGCCGGCAGCATCCTCTGCACCTTCCTCGGAGGCGATCCCCTGATCTGGACCGCCGCCGGCGGGGCCGTATTTGTCCTGTACACGGCGGCCGGCGGACAGATATCCGTAATCAGGACCGATCTCTTCCAGGCCCTGCTCATCTTCCTGGGCATCGGCTGTTCCGCGCTGATCGGTCTGCGCCTGATCGGCGGCCTGGCGGGCCTGCGCTCCACCCTGCCCCCTGTGATGTTCAGCTTCCCCGTTTCACCGAGCTTCTCTCTCTTCGATCTTGCACTCCTTGTCCTCGTTGTGGGCTCCACCTATCTGATAGGACCCGATATGCTTTCCCGCATCTTCTGCTCCGGCAGCGAGCGAGCGGCCCGCAGGGGAGTGTTGATCTCCATCGCGATCATTGTTCCCGTGACGCTCTTAGTCACCGCTTGTGGATTGATCTCCAGGGCCTTGTTCCCGGAGGCGGCCCCGGAGGCGGCCCTGCCGCTTCTGGCTGGCCGGGCCCTGCCGCCGTGGCTCGGGGCGCTGCTGCTGATAGCCCTGCTGTCCGCCTTTCTATCCTCGGCGGATACCACCCTGCTCACCATGTCGGCTATTATCTCGGTGGACTTTCTGCATCAAGGCGCTACGGACCGGCTGCTGGTGCCTCGGCTCACAGTCGTGTTTTGCGGGGCAGCCGCTGTTTTGGTGGGAATATTTTCCGGAGGAATTATCCCTTCCCTGCTGCTGGGCTATTCGGTGTTCTCCGGCGGCCTGTTCGTTCCCATCCTTGCCGGGCTGCTCGGCCGGCCTCTCCGCCGGCCCGCCGCCCTGGCGGCCGCCTGCCTGGGGGGCCTGACCGCCCTGGCCGGCAAGCTCGCCGGATCGGACATCCTGGTGGCGGTAAGCTTTTTCCTGGGCTTTGCTATCCTGCTGGGCGACCGCCTGCTGTCAGCCCGCGATCGAACCAGGGTGCAAGGAACGGCCTTATAGGTAAATTCTGTTTGCAAAAACCGTTAAGAAGTGGTATGATACTTTACATAATAAGTAAGTTTTGGCGTTACCCTCCCCGGCTTTACCCTGGCGGTGCGTCGGTGTGAGGATGAGAAGGGGACGTATCTCTCCAGTCCGGTGGCGGGAGAGACAACCAGGCAAGAGGTGGTGCGGATGAGATTGACTACCAAAGGCAGATACGGGGTTCGGGCGGTCGTCAACCTGGCCTCTCGGGCACGAGAAGAACCAATCTCGATCAGCCAGATCGCCAGAGATGAAGAGCTGTCCCCGGAGTTCCTCGAACAGATCTTCTTCAAGCTCAAGAAGGCGGGGATCATTCGATCGGTGCGGGGACCCAAGGGCGGCTTCGTGCTCAATTACGAACCGGCGGAAATATCCGTGAAGACAATTCTCGATGCAGTCGGAGAATCCCTTTACCCCACTCCCTGTACGGATCACGACCTGAAGCCCTGTCCGAGGCAGTCAAGCTGCGCCCTGGCGCCGATATGGAACAGCTTTTATGACACCATCCGGGAGCATCTCACTGGAGTCACGCTGAAGGACATCATCGAAGGGGAAAAGCGGGTCCTTACGAGTAGCCCGAATCAAGCCTGAGACGCCGTCGCCGGAGTCAGAAAATACCTTCGGAGCAATAACAGCTTCACCTCATCTGTGATCCTGGACGACAAAACGCTTGCCCACAGATAGAGGATGAAGCCGCTTGCCGAATACTCTGCGCAGACCGCACATGGCGTCGAAACCCGTACAGTGCCCGGCCAGGATCAGCTCCGGTTTCCATTCTTTCAGATACTGCAGGGTGCTGCGTATCCGTTTCTTGTCGGCGTGAAGCAAGTGGAAGCCCCCGACAATCGCCCAGAGCGGTTCGGCGGGGAAAAGAGCACGCATGGCTTCCAGGGTGTTTACTAATCCACGATGGCAGCAGCCGGTGAGCACAATCAAGCCCTTGTCCTCCCTCAGGATTAGGGCCTGATCGTCACTCAGGGTGTCCGGCATGCTCAGTTCCGGATCCAGAAATAACCCCTTCTCCACCTCCTCGAAGGGGCAGCGGCAAGGTATTTCTCCACTCAACCAGACCCCCTCACCGACCTCCAGGGGCTCGCGATTCATTGTCACCCGGACGCCCCGTTTCTGCAGATCCTTCACTCCCAGGGGATAGGGGAAACCGATAGGCCGGCCGGCCCGCGGGGCGCTCTCCTGACCAGATTGAGCATCTCTCTTGGCGTAAGACTTTTCGAACACCTTGGGATGACCGTATATTGCCGGTACATCGGAGTACAGGTCGACCAGGAACTCGACGCCGCCTGTATGATCGTAGTGGTTGTGGCTGAGAATCAGGGCATCAAGATCGTGTAGCCGGATTCCAAGCTGTTTGGCATTGCCCAGAAACAGGGCCGAAGCTCCGGTATCGAAGAGCAGGCGAAAGCGTCCCGTGTCCACATAGAGGGAAAGTCCGTGCTCCGCCCTCATTTTAGGGATATGGACGGTATCCTCGACCAGAACGACGATTTCTACACGGCTCATGAAGCAGCTCCGAATATCACTATGAACCGTATTTATCGTTTGTCAAGTCTGTGTATCTCTAAGAGGATCGCGGTGGATTGACTATCACGGAACGCTCTGATTCAATACAGTTCTGCAATGCTCGAGTACCGGCTCGCCCCGCAAGACGGTAAAGAAGATGTCCGGATTCCACTATCCGCACCGTCGGGCCGCCCTTCAATGGGGGCAGCCCCTCTGCCGTTGCAGGCCAGGATCACCTTGAAAAGAGCGGGAGATATGGGGCCCGGAGACGGCAGTCAGGGCGGGAATCCCAACCGGGACCGTTACCTGCAAGGATTGAAGGCGGATTCGGAGAAGGTGTACTACTGCAAGCAGGTACACTCCAGGAAGGTTGTGGTGCTTCGTGGTGGAGGGGCCTACGACACATCCCGGCTGGAAGCGGACGGTCTGGTTACGGACCGCCCGGATGTTCTGCTCACGGTTACGGTCGCAGACTGCCTGCCGATCTTCCTGGTAGATCGCAGGCGGGGGGCCTTCGGTCTTCTACATTCCGGCTGGCAGGGTACGGGAATCGCGGTCGAAGGAGTGAAGAGCCTTGAGCGGGAGTTCGGAAGCCGGGCCTCGGATTTGACCGTAGTCATCGGACCCGGCATCGGAAGTTGCTGCTACCGGGTGGATGCGGGCCGCTACCGGTATTTTCGACGTCGCTTCGGACCGGAAAGCGTACGCCGGAGGCGAAAAGAGCTGTTCCTCGATCTTCGGGAGGCGAATGTTGCCCTCCTGCGCCGCCTCGGGATAGGCGAAGTCCTGGTCTGCCTGGACTGTACCGTTTGTTCCCCTCAACTTGCCTCATATCGGCGAGACGGCCCGGGATGCATCCACATGCTGGCCAGTATCGGAGTACCTGATAATGAATAGACATAAGCGGTTGTGGAGAGAAATGGTCAGGCAGGCTCTAGAGGAAGAGCTCGGACGGAGCTTGGGCGGAATAGAGCTGGTGATTGAGACGCCTCCCCGCCCGGAACTGGGCGACCTGGCCTTCCCCATGTTTCCCTACGCCGGTTTGATCCGCGCACCTGCCAAGGATATCGCCGAACGCGTAGCCGGTCGGCTCCAAGCCAGGGTGACAGCGGAGCCCGAAAGCGGCCGTTTGGAAGTCAAGGGTCCCTACCTGAATGTCCACCTGGACCGTCTAACCGTCACCGGGGAGGTGATCGGGAACGTGCTCCAGGCCGTGGACCTGTACGGAATGGGAGAGGAGCTTAAAGGACAACGGATCGTGGTGGAGTTCTCCAGCCCGAACACCAACAAGCCTCTGCATCTCGGCCATCTGCGCAACGACGCCCTGGGTATGAGCATCGACAGGATACTCTCGGCGGCGGGCGCCACGGTTCTCAAGGTGAATCTCATCAACGATCGAGGGGTGCACATATGCAAGTCGATGCTGGCCTACCAGCGTTTCGGTGAGGGAACCACTCCCGCCAGCAGTAACCAGAAAGGAGATCACCTGGTCGGGGACTTCTATGTCCGCTTTGCCGAATGGGCCAAGCAGGAGCCCGAGACCGAGGAGCAGGCACGGCAGATGTTAAAACGCTGGGAGGACGGTGAGCCGGAGGTACGGAAACTCTGGGCGATGATGAACGGCTGGGCCATAGAGGGGATCGAGCAGACCTACCGGAAAACCCGGGTCAGCTTCGACAGGACCTACCTGGAGAGCGAAACGTATCTGCTCGGACGAAGAGCTGTGGAAGAAGGTCTGCGAAATGAGGTCTTCTACACGGAGCAGGACGGCTCGGTTTGGGTGGATCTGACGGATGAGGGACTGGATAAGAAAGTGCTGCGCCGCAGCGACGGGACCACGTTGTACCTGACCCAGGATCTGGGAACGGCCATCCAGAGATATCGGGATTGGCCTTTCGATCGGATGATCTACGTTGTGGGCAACGAGCAGCGCTACCATTTTCAGGTCCTGTTCAAGGTTCTCGGGCTGCTCGGCTACGAGTGGGCGGAAAATCTTCGCCACCTGGCCTACGGCATGGTGAATCTACCGGAAGGCAAGATGAAATCCAGGGAAGGTACGGTGGTGGACGCAGACGACCTGATCGAAGACCTGGAGCGCCTGGCGGCCGAGGAGATCCGGGAAAAGCAGCGCGAAGAGGAGGTGGGTGACCTCGCGGGCACGGCCGAAAAAATCGCCCTGGGCGCCCTCAACTACTACCTGCTTCAACCCTCCCCGCTCAAGGATATGATCTTCGATCCCCGGGAATCGATAGCCTTCACCGGTAGTACCGGTCCGTACCTGCAGTACACGGGCGCCCGCATATCCAGTATGCTGCGCAAGTTCGGCGAGCGCAAAGACAGGTTCCGGGAAGGAACCTTCAGGCCCGAGCTTCTCGTCCAGGAGGACGAATGGAAACTGGTGAAACAAATGGCGCTGTATCCGGAAATCGTTGTCCAGGCGGCCAGGAAACTGGATCCTTCGATTGTGACCGCCCACCTCTTCGACACGGCCCAGATCTTCAGTCACTACTGGCACGAAAACCCGGTGCTTCATAACGAAAATCCGGACCTGGTGGTCAGCCGCATCACTCTGGTCCAGACCGTTCGCCAGGTACTTTACAACGGAATGCGGCTTATCGGGGTGCCCTTCCTCGATCGCATGTAATCGCGGCGGCAGCCACGGCGGGGAAAAAGATATCTGTAATCTTGAGATCTCCCTCAGCGCCGCGATAACCGAGGCGATGATAGAGGTTGCCGCTCTCCGGGCTGAGAAGGAATAGGAACTGCCCGCTGTCCGCATCCCAGCATTCGGGTGCAACCCGCAGGACGCCTGAATACAGCACCGGCTCAACCGATCCGGTTACCCTCAGCCGGCCGCTCACGGAGAATCCCTCCTCGGTCCACGAAACATCGAGAGGCTGGATGCGACGGACTGTGAACAGCACAACCCACACCTCCGCCTGACCCCGTCGGGCCGCTCCGGCTCCGCCGTGGGTCCAGGAGGACTTGAGTATAACCTCCAGATGGACAGGGCTGCTCCCCCAGGCAGAAAGCACTGCCTCCAGATCGGCCCCGCTTCCCAACACCTCCCCTATCAGGACGCTGGTACCGCCCCGATCACGGTAACGCTCCAGGGCCGAACGCCCCTGTTTGTCGCGATGCGATAGTACACCGCGCTCGGCCAGGACGGCTGCATAGGCGGCGGCTGTTTGTTCCAGGAGGGAATCGGAGAGCAGCTCCGCCGCCCCCTCTCGGGTGCGAAGGGAGTTGATCCGTTCGAGGGCCTGCTGGGCCTGGGCACTCACCGGAGCGCAGGCACTCACCGGAGTGCAGGCACCCACCAGGGCGCAGGCACCCACCAGGGCGCAGGCACCCACCAGGGCGCAGGCGAGCTGCAGGGTCGACAAAGCCAGCAGTGTAGCGAGTGTCCGAGCTGCCCTTTTCATTGCTACCGTAAATGATTATATATTTGTTCCGGGAGCTAATCCAGAACCTCTTCGAGGAACACAATGGTAGATTTCAAAAGAATACGAAATATCGGGATTATTGCCCACATCGATGCGGGCAAGACCACCACAACGGAACGGATCTTGTTCTACACGGGAAAAAGCCACCGCATGGGAGAGGTCGACGACGGTGAGGCCGTCATGGACTGGATGGAGCAGGAGCAGGAGCGGGGCATCACCATAACCGCCGCCGTCACTTCCTGCTTCTGGAAAGACAGGCAGATCAACATTATCGATACACCGGGACACGTGGACTTCACAGCCGAAGTCGAACGGTCCATCCGCGTACTGGATGGCGCGGTGGTGATCTTTTGCGCAGTGGGCGGAGTGGAGCCGCAATCCGAAACGGTCTGGCACCAGGCCGACCGCTACCGGGTGCCCCGCATCGCCTATATCAACAAGCTGGACCGGATAGGAGCCGACTTCTACGGGGTGATCAAAGAAATGCAGGACAAGCTTGGGGCCGTGCCCCTCGTCCTGGAGCTGCCCATCGGGCGGGAATCGGAGCTGGAGGGGGTCATCGACCTGATCTCCATGCGCGAGCTGCGCTGGGACCAGAGCGACCACGGCCACACCATCGTATACGACGAAATCGACCCTTCCCGCCTGGTCGCGGCCCGCGAGCAGCGGCAGAAGATGCTCGACCAGCTTACCTCGATTTCCGATACCGAGCTTTCCGACACCCTGACGGAGATGTTCCTCGAAGGCAGGGATATCCCGGAAACCCTGGTCCGCAAGGCGATCCGCCGGGGCACCCTGGAACGCAGCTTCGTTCCGGTATTCTGCGGGGCCTCATTGCGCAACGTCGGCGTACAGCCCCTGCTGGATGGGATCGTGGATTTCCTGCCCGCCCCGGACGAGGTTCCACCACCGGTGGGCATCCACGCCAAGAGCGAGGCAAGGGTCGAAGTGCCCTGCCGCCTCGACGCTCCTCCGCTGGCTCTGGTCTACAAGATCCAGACCGATCGCGAGGCGGGCAATCTCAGCTATATCCGGATGTATTCGGGGCACCTTCGCGCGGGCGCGGCGGTATACAACATCGACAAGCGTAAGCGGGAGCGGATCAACCGCATGCTCCGGATGCACGCCAACCGCTACGAGCAGATACAGCAGGTGGAGGCGGGCGACGTGGCCGTGGTGATCGGCTTCAAACTCGCCCAGACCGGCGATTCTATAGGCAATGAGCAGTTTCCCGTGATCCTCGAGCCCATGCAATTCCCCGTTCCCGTGATCTCGGTGGCCGTGGAGCCGAGGACCCTGTCCGAGCGCAGCAAGCTGGAAGCGGCTTTACGTCAGCTGGAGAAGGAGGATCCCACCTTCACCGTGAAAGATGACGAAGACACCGGCCAGCTGATCATCTCCGGTATGGGCGAGCTGCACCTGGAGGTGCTGGTGACTCGGGTCATCGAGGATTTCAAGGTCCAGGCCAAGGTGGGCAATCCGCAGGTCTCCTATCGGGAATCGATACTCAAGGAAGCGATCCACCGGGAGAGGTACCACAAGGTCCTGGCCGGAAAGGAGAACAGCGCCGATATCACCCTGAAGGTCGAGCGTCTGGCGCAGGGGACAGGCAACCACTTCCATAGCGATCTGCAGGACAGCCGGCTGCCGAGAGAGCTGATCGAAGCCGTCCAGCGGGGAGTAACCGGCGCTTTTCCCTCAGGCATAGTATACGGATACCCGGTGATCGACATCGGCGTCACCCTGGTCGATGCGGTCCACAATCCCAACACGTCCACGGTGCTGGCCTTCGAGGCTGCCGGAGCCTTGGGGTTTGACGAGGCCTGCCGCCGCGCCGATCCGGTCCTTTTGGAGCCGATCATGAAGGTGGATATCCTAGTGCCCAAAGAGTACCTGGGCGAGGTGCTGGGCAACCTGACCATGCGCAAAGCCGATATCTTGCGGATCGACAGCAAGGTCAAGGTGGAAAGTATCCATGCCCACGTTCCGCTGGCCACGATGTTCGGCTACTCCACCTCCCTGCGCAGCGCTACCCAGGGCCGGGCTACTTTCACTATGGAGTTCAGCCACTTTGCCCCCAAGTCCGAGACGACTTCGGAGAAATGACTCCCGTTGACAAAGGCCGTAGGGCCTGAGTATCATGGTGCATTCCCGCACAACAACGCACGAGGAGCGCGAGAGATGACGTCTAAAAGTGAGCAAATTCGGAATATCGCCGTTGCCGGACATGGAAGCACGGGCAAGACCACGTTGCTGGAGCAGGCTCTTTATCTCGGCGGAAAGATACCCAAACCCGAAACCGTAGAAAGCGGAAAAACAGTCAGCGATTGCACTGAGGAAGAGATCAGCAGAAAGATCTCGATACATGCCGCCCCCGGGCACCTGGAGTGGGCAGGCAAGAAAATCAATCTCATCGATACCCCAGGATCCACCGATTTTGTCGGCGAGGTGATCGCAGCACTCCGCGTCTGCGAGTCGGCGCTGGTCCTGGTCGCGGCCGATGCAGGAGTCCAGATCGGAACGATTCAGACCTGGAGACGTCTGAAGCGCCGACAGACTCCGACCCTCGTGTTTATAAACAAGATGGACAAAGAGCACGCCGACTTCGCCAAGGCGGTGAACGATCTAAGGGAGAACTTCAAGTCCGGCTTCGTACCCGTAACCATTCCCATCGGCGCCGGCGCCGGCTTCAAGGGAGTCGTGGATCTGATCGCTCAGAAAGCCTTCCTGGCCGAAGAGGGCGCAAAAAAACCGGCCCCTGCGGAGATCCCGCAGGAAATGACTGCCCAGATGAATGAATCTCGGAAGGTTCTGATCGAAACAGCGGCCGAGGGAGACGACTCGCTGATGGAAAAATATTTCGAGTCCGAAACCCTGAGCGACGAGGAAATCCGTCTCGGTCTGGCCAAAGGCCTGGCTGCGGGAAAAGTGGTTCCTGTATTCTGCGGCGCGGCTGTTCTGAACAGCGGGGTGTCCGGTTGTCTGGACGCTATCGCCGCCATCTGTCCTTCCCCGACAGGCAGGGAAGAGCGGCTTCAATCGGATAACGGCGACCAGGCGGTTCAGGAGATCAGCGAGGCGGGACCTCCCTCCTGTTTCGTGTTCAAGACCAGCATCGACCAGTTCTCGGGTAAGCTCTCCTACATCAAGGTTGTTACCGGCGCGATCTCCGGCGACACCGAGCTGATCAATTCCGGGGAGCAGAAGAAAGAAAAAATATCCAAGGTTTACAGCTGTCAGGGAAAGAAGCTGGAAGACGTCGACAGCCTGACGGCCGGCGATATCGGGGTGCTGACCAAGGTTGCCAGTGCCGGCACCAACGACACCCTGTGCAGCCCGGACAAGATCCTGCGGTATCTGCCGCTCCAGCTTCCACAGCCCGTCCATGCTGTTGCCATTAGCGCCGCGGCCAAGAAGGACGAGGACAAGCTGAACCAGTTCCTGCAGCGGGCCGCTGAAGAGGATATGACCTTCCGGGTCAACTACAACCCCGAGACCAAAGAGACCGTGATTTCGGGCATGGGCGAACTGCACCTGGACATCATCCTGGACAAGATCAAGACCCAGGCCAAGATCGACATGCAGACCCGCATGCCTAAAGTAGCCTACCGGGAGACGATCCGCTCTGGCGCCAGCTCCGAGTACCAGCACAAGAAGCAGACCGGCGGGCACGGCCAGTACGCCAAAGTCATCCTGGAGATCCAGCCTTTACCTCGAGGCGAGCAATTCAAGTTTGTCAACGCCGTGGTGGGTGGGCGCATTTCCAAGGGCCACATTCCCGGCGTAGAGAAGGGGGTCCTGGAAGGAATGGAATCCGGGATCCTGGCAGGCTATCCGGTGGTAGACCTGGAGGCGAAGGTCGTAGACGGGAAAGAGCACCCGGTGGACTCCTCGGAGCTGGCCTTCAAGCTGGCCGCCAGGGGAGCGCTGAGGGCGGCGATGGAGAAGGCGGACGCGGTAATGCTGGAGCCGATTATGAATCTCATCGTCTTCGTGGACGACCAGTATCTAGGCGACGTGCTGTCGGATCTTAGCTCCCGCCGCGGCAGAGTGCTCGGCCAGGAACCGGTAGGAGGAGGGATCCAGGAGGTAAAAGCCCAGGTCCCGCAGGCGGAGCTGCTGCGCTACTCCATCGATCTGCGCTCGATAACTTCGGGAACGGCTGGATTCGAGATTGAGTTCAGCCACTACAGCCCTATAACCGGCAAGATAGCCGATCAGGTCATCGCCGCCGCCAAGGCGGCCCATGAAGAGGCTGAAAGCTAAGCGGGCGGCACGGCCAACACGACGTGTCGCAGAACAGAGAGCTCCAAAATCCGGGTGGATTCTTCTCTACAGGAACAGGGCGCCGGGTATAAGGAAGTGCAGGGCACCGATCAGCAGTCCGGCCAGGCCCAGGGGAATACGATAGGTCATAACCGTTTTTTCGAGATTGCCTACCTTTTCCGCTGAAACGGAGCCTCGCTCTTTGACCATACTCATCAGCAGGGCGGTGCCCATGGCCAGCCCGGCCAGCGCGGGAAGCAAATCCCCCACCACCAGCACATCGGCCGGAGGAGCGGGACGAATCAATAGCTTCAGAAAGCCTACGACAAAGGCAAAGATGCCTACGGTTGTCCTGACATTGCCTTTGGCAAGGAGATCTCGAAAAGGAAGAAAAGCCTTGAACTTATCAGCCAGATAATCGGAGGTGAGCGTAAAACCGGCCACAACATTGGCGAGGACTGACAAGAAATAGAACTGCAGCATACCGACTTCTCCTCCCCCAAAAGATATCCTATTCCCGATCTACTGTCAAATGTACGCTAGCGGGACTCCTCTGCGAGTCTCCGGCAAGCCCGCCGGAGGCGTTCGTATCGACCTGCACGCCATATGCCTGAAGGCCGATCGCCGCATACGCCCGAACAGGCTCAGTGCCCCAAACCGCAGGAAAGCCGCCTTACCGTTTCTCCGATTCGCACTTCTGCGTATAGAACCTCCGGCTCTCCCTCCACGGAAATGGCGGCCCTGAGGACCGTCTCTTCCTGCGCGGGCTCCGGCAGAGCCGATGAAGCAAAGGTGGAGTCGGCTTCCCTCAGGGACCGCTCCAGGGATAAGCGGGCGTAGATCCTGCCGTCCGTGACAGAGCGGTTAGCTTCCCCCCTGCCGGTGTTTTTAACCTTCAGGGTAGCGAAAACTACCTCATCGTAGCGAAATCCGCTGAGCTGTACCAGGTAGCCCTCGATATTGGCCTTGTAGGTCTGGCTGTAGAGAAAGCGGACCAGAAACAGCCCCAGAACCAGGATGATGATCAGATCGAGCAGGATAATCAAAAGGGTGCGGTTGCGGCGGAACAAACCCCTGCCGCCCCCGTCACGGCGCCTGGGAGCTCCGGGAAGCGAAAGCCGTTCCTCCCGGCTGTAGCGGAAAACCGGCGGTTGCTCGCCCTTCGGAACCTGGTTTTCCCGCTTGTTGTCCTGGCCGCCGGCGGTCATGATCGACGCTCGCTCAAATGTCTTTACACTCCAAAGATACGAGCGGTAGCATGTCCTCGGCAAGGAAGTATCCCCGGCTCTCGTACAGCTTTCTGCCGATCTCGGAGTGAAGCAGCACGGCCAGCCTGGCCGCCTGCTCCGGATCGCAACCGGAGGTAAGCAGCCCGGCGATCATCCCGGCCAATACGTCGCCGCTGCCCCCCGTAGCCAGAGCGGGGTTCATGCCGTCGAGAATCCCGTAGCGGCCGTTCGGGGAAACAACGTAGGTGCAGTGGCCTTTCAGCACGACGATTGCCTGCAGCTCGGCCGCGGCTGAACGGGCAGCCGCCAGGGGATTCTCGAGCAGCTCCGAGGTTCCAATTCCCACTACCCGGGAAAACTCCCCTGGATGGGGTGTGAGTATCCACTTGCCGCCGAGGCGCACCTTCCTCTTTGCTCTCAGCCGTGCCAGCAGGGTAACGCCGTCCGCATCGAGAACTCCGGGCAATCCGGTCGCTATCAACCGCTCGAGCAGCCTCTCTCGCTCCTCCCCGAGACCCCAACCGGGGCCGATCAGCAGGGCATCGAAGCGGCTCAGATCAAGCTGATTCTGCTCCAAGGGGCTGACCATCACCGAGTTGAACTTGCCGATACTACCGGCGTACAGCTCCCGGTCGACGAGCACGGTTACCAGCCCAGATCGGCTGCGGGCGGCGGCATTGGCGCACAGCCAGGCCGCGCCGGTGGTACCCTCCGACCCGGCCAGCACCGCCAGATGTCCCCGATGTCCCTTGTGGACTTCGGGCGGCAGGGGCCGCAGCAGCTTCGCCTTCAGCTCGACTGTGATCATCTCGCCTGGAATATCCGCGCTTCGGCCGAGCTGCGCGGGGAACACCCCAGGCACAACCAGGATCTGCCCGCAGTAACTTCTGGCCAGAGGCAAATAGAGGCAGAGCTTGGGAAGCTCCACCGTAAGGGTGTAATCGGCCTGCACCGCCGGATATCCCTGTCGGTAGGCGTCCCCCACCCCACTGGGAATGTCTACCGCTACGCGTGTGGCCGAAGCACGGTTGGCCCTTTCGATAAGCTCGGCGAGCGGAGAGCGGGCCGCTCCGGTCAGGCCCGTACCCAGCAGCCCGTCGATCAGCCACCGAGCTCCCTGGATCAAACCGTTGGCCTTGCGGCTCTCCCGGCTGTAGTCCAGGACCTGGATCTTCAGCTCTCGACAGATCTTCAGGTGCCGGGCGGGCAGGCTTCCAGGCTCCGGTTCGCCCGCTCCCAGCACGATAGCCAGGCGTTCGAGCCCGGCAAAGCGGCACTGTCGGGCCATGACCAGGGCATCCCCCCCGTTGTTGCCCTTGCCGACCAGGAATACGATCGCTTCCCCCGGGGCCTTCCCCCCCCAGATGCGATCACGCAGATGCGCGTACATGCCAAGGCCGGCGTCCTCCATCAGAACCGCCTGTAGGATGGAGAATTGCTCCTGAGCCCGGCGATCGATCTCAGCCATCCGGGCCGAGTCAACTACTTTCATGCTCACCCTCTCGTGCCAGGCGATCGCTGCGCCACCACACGATCTTGGCCTCGTATTCCTCCCCGAGCAGGGCATAGACGATCCCTCTGGCCGAGAGCCGGACCTCCTTGTAGTACAACTCGGAGTCCTCCATCACGATATAGCGGCGAGCCTGCTCATTGCCCCGGCTGTCGAGGATGAGTAGCTGGAAGAGATTTGCATCCTCCCGGCGCAGGAGAAACAAGAACCCCTTGGAGTTGACTCCCAGCAGCTCAAAGGAAGGAGCGGTTACCTCGACCTCATGAGTGCCGACCCGTTCCTTGCGGGTGCCGTCCGGAGGAACCTCAACAAATCCTTCGTAACGCCCCGAGGTAAGGCTCAACCTGTAGATCCTGGTGGAATAGCCTCCGACCGACGAGGCGATGTTCGCCGTCTCATCAAGGGCCTGCAGGCTGAAGTAGACGATCAAATACAGGACCGGATCGCCCCGGTCGGGCACGATCTTCCCCAGGGAGGAGACCGCCTCCTCCTCGTAGTCGGGCAGGTGCTCCTGATCGATATCCACCTGATACAGCAGAACGCCGCCCGGGGAATACCAATACACGTGCCAGAAACGGGGCGTCCTGCAGATTACCACCAGCTCGTCCCGGTCCGTGATGTACAGGCTGTCGATATACGGAAACGGGGTTCCGCCCACACCCTCCTGACCGATGAAATCGATGAGGGAACCGTGACGATCGAAGCGAAGCACCACCCGGTCCAGCAGGACGTTGAGCTCGCTGTCCTTGACCTGCCTCTCTTCACTGACTGCGTCCTCTATGTACAGGCGCTTGTTGCTGTCCACGACCAGCTCCCCGATCCGTCTCAGAGGATATGCTACGGCTTTTCTGGTGGCCGCCAATCCTTCGCTCTCATTGGAGCTAAAGGATATTGGGGGAGGATTCTCTTGGGGATTGTAGATCAGGAAAATCAGGTCTCCGTACGAGCTGAGCTCCATGATCTTGGCCGAGTTGCCGTTTGCGATGTAGAACAGGCCGTCCCGCATGTAGATCCGGTTCTTTGCACCGGCCATGACCCCGTTGATCTGGAAGAGATCGATCTGGTTGTCCATCTTGCCGATTTGCACAGAGAACAGCTCTTCCGGCGCCAGCTCCTCCAGCTCTTTGGTAGCGCATGAGGCGAGCAGAAGCAAGGAGAACAGAATTGAGATATAACGAATCTTCATGATGATTAGGAAACAACCTCTAGCGACTATACACGCGCGGTCTTCGCAGTGTCAATCTGCCTGCTACGCCCGCAACATGCGGCGGCAATCCTTGACCGGTGCCGGGCATTAAAGCTACATTGATGACATGGCCGAAAATATTCTCACCAAGATCCTGGGCTCCAAGCGCGAGCGGGACATCAAGACCTTGGGCCCTTTGGTTCGCCAGATAAACTCCCTCGAGCCCCGGATGCTCGCCCTGCACGACGGTGATTTCAAGAAAAAAACAGAGGAGTTCAAGCAGCGATTTCGCGATGGCGAAAGTCTGGACTCCCTGCTTCCCGAAACCTTCGCGCTGGTCCGTGAAGCGGCGCGGCGGGTTTTGGGAGAGCGCATCTTCGACGTGCAGCTCATGGGAGGAATCGTGCTCCACCAGGGCAAGATCATGGAGATGAAGACTGGCGAAGGGAAGACGCTTTCCAGCGTCACCGCCGCCTACCTCAACGCCCTTCCCGGAAACGGCGTGCATATTGTGACGGTCAACGACTACCTGGCCGAGAGGGACGCTAACTGGATGGGTCGAGTCTATTCACTGCTCGGCGTTTCCGTCGGGGTGGTGCTCGGTCAAATGGACAATGAGAACAGAAAAAAAGCCTACCAGCAGGACATCACTTACGGGACCAACAACGAGTTCGGCTTCGATTATCTGAGGGATAATATGCGCTGGGACGCTGCCGGTAAGGTACAGCGGGGTCACAACTTCTGCATTGTCGACGAGATCGACTCTATCCTCATCGACGAGGCGCGGACCCCCCTGATCATCTCCGGAGCCGCCGAGGACGATACGGCCAGCTATTCTGAAGCGAACAAGCTGGTTGAAACCCTGGAGGAGTGTCCCAAGGACCCGGAGACGGGCCAATACGCCGACGAGCTTTCCCCATTCCAGGTACGGAAGCCCCAGGATGACGGGGACTACAAGATCGATGAGAAGAGCAAACGCGTCTCCTTTACCGACCGGGGCATGAACCGCATCGAAGAGCTGCTCAAGCGGCGTAATCTTATTCACGGCTCTCTGTTCGAATCGGATAATTTCGAGTTCATTCACTACTGTACCCAGGCCCTGAGGGCCAGGCGTCTGTTTCACAAGGACGTGGATTACGTGGTCAATGACGGGAAAGTGGAGATCGTCGACGAGTTCACCGGACGAATCCTCCACGGAAGGCGCTACTCCGAAGGGCTGCACCAGGCTATTGAAGCGAAGGAACACATAAAGATAGCCCAGCGCAACAGGACCCTGGCCACCATCACCTTCCAGAATTACTTCCGGATGTACGAGAAACTATCCGGCATGACCGGAACCGCAGATACCGAAGCCACGGAGTTCTCGAAAATCTACAATCTCGACGTGGTGGTTATTCCGACCAACCGCCCGGTGATCCGGGAGGACAACGACGACGTTATCTATCTGAACGAGGAGCAGAAGTTCCGGGCGATCTGCCAGGAGATCGTGGAGCTGAATAAAAAGGGGCAGCCGGTGCTGGTGGGCACGATCTCGATCGAAAAATCCGAAGCGCTCGCCAGGATGCTCACCGGCCTGGGTATCCGCCATGAAGTGCTCAACGCCAAGAACCACGCCCGTGAAGCGTTGATCATCGCCGAAGCCGGGGGCAGGGGCTCGGTAACAATTGCCACCAACATGGCCGGGCGGGGAACGGACATCAAGCTGGGCGGCAATCCCGAGCACCGCGCCCAGAGGAGGATGGGCGGAGACGACGACGGAGAAGAATACGATCGGTTCCTGGCCCAAGAAATGGGCCGCTGGCAGAATGAGTACCAGGAGGTAAAGAGAGCCGGGGGGTTGCACGTGCTGGGCACCGAGCGGCATGACGCCCGGAGGATAGACAATCAACTTCGCGGCCGCTCGGGCCGCCAGGGAGATCCCGGTTCCTCCCGTTTCTATATCTCTCTGGACGACGATCTGATGCGGCTGTTCGGAGGCGAAAATTTCAAGGGCTTGATGAGCAGGATGGGAATGCAGGACGGAGAGCCTATCTTTCATCCCTGGGTAAATAAAGCCATCGAGCGGGCTCAGAAAAGGGTGGAGGAGAGGAACTTCGAAATCCGCAAGCACCTGCTCGAATACGACGATGTGCTCAACGAGCAGAGGAAGTTCATCTACAGCCGCAGGGACGGCATCCTGGAGGACCCCCACCTGGAAAAACGGGTCATGTCCGCAGCCGAAGACATCGTCGATACTCTGATCGACGAATACAGGGAGATGTCCGGCGGCGACGATTCCCGCCTCTCGACGCTTCTGGTCCGGCTGAAGGACACCCTGTTCTACTCACCTCAGGAGGAGTCCGAATCCCTGCAGGGGCTGCAGCCGGAGCAGATACGCCAGCTCGTCCTACGGGAGCTGGAGGAGGACCTCGAAGAAAAAGCTGGAGAAATCGGTCAGGAAAACCTTAACCTGTTCATCCGTTTCGAGTATCTTCGCAACATAGACGCCCGCTGGCAGGATCATCTCGAGAACCTTGAAGCCCTGCGAGAGGCTGTATACCTGAGGGCCTACGGCCAGAAAAATCCCCTGCTGGAATACAAGCTGGAAGGCTTTCAGATCTTCGACACTATGCTGGCGGAGATCCGCCAGGCCATAGCCAGGAAGATATTCCAGGTACGTATTCGAGCAGCAGCGCCTGAAACTCGACGGCGTCAGGATTTCGGGAATGCCCGGCATGTACTGCTCGGACAGTTCGGAGCGGCCCGGGCCGCCGCGGGCCCGGCGCTCGAACGCGGAGCCGGACAGGCGGCCGCCAGGGCCTCCGGAGGGGGCCTTCCGGGGCGGGGCGCCCCGGTTTCTGTGCTGAACAGAGGACCCTCCATGGGCGAACGCCGCGAGGCCCAGCCGGAAAAGACCCAGGTGCGCCGCAGCTATCCTAAAGTAGGGCGCAACGACCCCTGCCCCTGCGGAAGCGGCAAGAAGTACAAATACTGCCACGGGCGATAGGCAACCATTCCCGGTGGGAGGCAGCCGGCCCGACCTTCCGCCGTCAGCGCAGGCTCGCAGGAGCCTGCGCTGACAGGCAAAGAGGCCTACATGGCCGAAACGGTGACCTTGAGGACCCTGGCCGCTGCTGGATACATGAATCCATCGGAGACTTCGGTGATAAGACGCACCGTACCCATCTCCTCCGGCCCAGTGTTGGGCCTGCCCTGTCTGGGAGCCTGGTTGGGACCGGATCCCGGAGCCTCATTGGCTTCCGTGCCCGCGTCGTACATGTAGATTTCGGAGGTTATATCTCCGGAAATGGGGCTGCCCATGTCGAACAGCTCGATGCCGCCCGCAGCCGGGCTGAAGAAAAGATCATTAGACTGAACGTACATGGCGGCGAAGGTGAGCTTCTCCCCCTCGGCGGCTTGGAAGCTGAACGAGTAGGACCAGCCCGGAGCCGCCGAACCGGCGTCCATGGACCCAACCGGGATATCCGCCACGCCGCTGGCCGTCACCTCCATCGAGGCCGAAAGAGCCTGGACCGCGGTCGCCGGATCACCGTCTTCGGCGAGGGCTTCCAGGCCCTCGATGCGGGTCGCGCTGTTGAGCGTAAATAGGGGATTGTCGCCTGTATACACCGCCCAGGCCACCGGGGCTATGGGTGTGGGGCTGTCCTGCAGCACCTCGATGGTGACGGTAAAGGACGCCGGGCTGCCGCCGCTCATGCTTTCCATATCGTCCATGACCTCATGTTCCTCCATCTCGCTCATGTCGGCCATGGATTGGTCTTCCTTCATCGTATCCATGGTGCCACAGCCGGCGAGCAGGAAGCCAACCGCCAGGACGAGTCCCGTAATGGAAAATCGCGTTTGCATGATAAAGCACCTCCTCAAAAAGTGGTTTGTTTTCAAGAAAACCTACTCAGGAGATGTAATGAAACTATCACGGGAGAGTAAAAAATGTTTAAACTGTGCTAAGCTGCTTTCCCTCCAGGGGCAGCTCGAAATAGAAGACGCTTCCCCTGCCCGGCTGGCTGTCCACGTGGATGCGGCTGTTGTGCAGCTCCAGTATCTTTTGGGCGATCGCCAATCCCAGACCGCTTCCCCGCTCGGAGCGGGATCGGACCTTACGGTCGGAGTAGAAACGCTCGAAAATCAACGGGATGTCCTCCTTGGCGATTCCTTTGCCGCTGTCTAACACCCGTGCCTGCACCCGTCGATCCCGCTCTTCCAGCTCCAGGGTCACCCGGCCGCGTTCAGGAGTGTGATCCAGAGCGTTTTCTATCAGGTTGGACAGCACCCGCTCTATCATATGGATATCCGCTCGGACCGGCAGGAGCTTCTCGGGAAGCCTCGCTTCCAAGACGATCCGCTGTTTCTCCGCCTGCGGCCTGTACTTCACGCTCACGTCCTGCACCAGCTCGGTCAGGGAAAAACGCTCCAGCTTCGGCTCGATCTGTCTGGCCTCGTACTTGGATAACTCGAAGAGCTGGTGGACCAGCTCGTTCAGCCTGATCGCGTCGCTCAAGATGATCTGCAGATATTCATCGATCTGAGCGCGGTCCAGCCCCCGGTGCTTCATCAGCAGGGTCTCCACGTAGCCCTGAATCGAGGTCAAGGGGCTGCGCAGGTCGTGAGACACGTTGGCGACCAGCTCCCGGCGCAGGCTGTCCGTCTGTTTCAGCTTTTCCATATTGGCGGCGATAGTGTCGGCCATGCGGTTGAAGGCCCGCCCGAGCTTGCCGATCTCATCGCGGGAGCTGACCTTCACTCTCTTGTCGTAACTGCCCTGCTCGAACTCCCGCACCGAGCGGGCCACCGCCTGGAGGCGCCTGGTCAGAAGCGCAAACAGGGCCAGACCGGCGATGCCGACACAGGCGATCGAGAGAATCAAGGCCTGGACCAAGGCCGAGGTAAGATACCTGTGCCTCAGCCGGCCGGCTGCCGCGTCGTAAAGGGTGCTCCTGAGCACGATGTACAGGTACCCGGGCTCACCGCCGGGCAGCGTAATGGGTGCGGCGGAGAAAATCTTGCGGGTCCCAGGCTGCCTGGGATCGTCGCCGTAGATCGGCGCCGCAGACCCGTCGTCCAGAAACTCCAGGATCGGTTCCAGCGAGACAGAGGCCGCCTGCACCTCTTTGCCGGGCTCGGCGAAAAAGCCCAAGATCCGCCCTCCGTCGTCGAGCAGATAGATCTCGATGGACGGATTCAGAACCATCATATAGTGAATGACCGCTCCCACCCGGTCGATGTCCCCGTCTTCGGCCAGAACGGGCTCGATCTCGGAGGCCATATCGCGGGCCAGGTCCCGGTTGACAAGCTGATCGATCTCGATTTGCCGCTGTTCGGTGATCCCCATGGTAATCAGCACCTGGGCTGCCCCCATGGCCAGGAGCAGCACCAGGAACAGGGACGAGACCTTGATGTAGAAGCTGTTGAGGAAAGACATCACGTCGCTGCTTCGCCGGGCTCTACGAAGCGGTAGCCGTAGCCCCAGACCGTTTTTATATACTCCGGATTGGTGGGATCGCGCTCTATCTTGCTGCGCAGGCGGTTGATATGGGAGTTCACCGTATGGTGATAGCCCTCGAACTGGTAGCCCCATACCGAATCCAGTAACTGCTGGCGATTGAAGGCCCTGCCCGGATTGCCGGCGAAAAGAACCAGCAGGTCATACTCCTTAGACGTCAGCTCAACCGGGTTGCCCCGCACCAATACGGTGCGTTTGTGCCTGTCGATGCGAAGCTCGCCGATGCTGAGTACCTGGCCGGCGTCGGCTCCGTCGACGAAATCCGTAGAGCGCCGGATGATCGCCTTGACCCTGGCCAGCAGCTCTCGTATACCGAAAGGCTTGGTGATGTAGTCGTCGGCCCCAAGCTCCAGGCCCAGCACCTTGTCCAGCTCTTCTGCCCTGGCCGTCAGCATCAAGATCGGGGTCTTCTTTCCTCCGCCCCTGATTTTCTTGCACACCTCCAGGCCGTCCAGCCCCGGTAGCATGAGGTCCAGAATGATCAGCCTGTACTCCGTCTCCAGCGCCCGCTTCAGTCCCCTGTTACCGGAAGACACCGCTTCCACGCCGAGACCGATATCCTTCAAGTGAAGCGTTAACAGTTCCACGATCTTGGGGTCGTCCTCGATGAGCAGAACTGCCTGGCCCGGCTCCTGGATCTGGCTAAGACCCACTGCTAGCTTACTCCCCTCTTTTGAAAACTATATATATATAATAACCATATATTCTACAAAAAAACGAATCAGGGCGCCAGCCGTTTCCAGGTCTCCGGCCCAACGTCCGGGCAAGCCGCCGGGCTCCCGGCTCCCTCAGCCGGATATGCATCCAAGATTGCGCCCGGCTGCCCTCCACAGGAATCCTCCGGCTTCCCGAAGGAGGGCGATCCGGGGCGGTGTAAAATGGAAGTCTTTCAACCGGTATGTTCAGTCCTCTGGCTTTCAGCCAGGAACGCAGGCTCTCCTCCAGCCGTTGCTGGTCATATCCTAGAGAGATCAGGTCGGGCTTCAGCCGGAGAACCAGCCTGTAGGTACCCGGTACCCGGTCGCTGAGACGCACCTCATCCACCAATCCGGTCCTGAGTAGACGCCGGGCTCGATCCTTCTGGGTGTGTTTCGGATCCTTTCCTTTGAATCGCCGCACGAAAGAGTCCCGGGCCAGGGAAACGACAAGCCGCCCCTCCTTTCTTTTCGCCTGCTTCAGGAACTCCAGGTGCCCTGAGTGGAGCACATCGAAGGTTCCGAATACTAGAATCCTTTTCATACTTCTGATCATTTATGACTATATTAGTAAAGTATTGACTCTAGTTCAACTGATTTGTACTGTAGACATGTCCCGATTTATTTTGGATCGGGCCAGCACCGCCGTTGCGCGGTCACAACACGACAACGGCGGTAACGAGAGGAGAAACAGGACAATGGATGTAACCCAAGTAAGCGATAATATCTTCCGTCTTTCCGCCAATGTGGGCGAGGAAATACTCTTCGAAGGAATGTGGCCCCTGCCCCACGGCCTGTCTATGAACTCCTACATCGTGAAAGGAGAGGAATGTGCCATCATAGATGGGGTTTGCGGCTGGGACGGGGTACCGGACACCCTGTTCGCTCAGCTTCGCGAGCTGTCGATAGAGCCGGACCAGATCCGGCATGTGATTCTCAACCACCTCGAGCCTGATCATACGGCCTGGCTGGTTCCCTTCCGCAAGGTGGCGGGGGAGTTCCGCCTCTACGCCAGCCGCAAGGGGCTGGAGCTGGCTGAAGCCTTCTACGGCATCCGGGGCAACGGGCAGCCCGTAAAATCCGGGGATACGCTGGATCTCGGCCGCGGAGTTAACCTGCAGTTCGAGGAGGTTCCCAACGTGCACTGGCCCGAGACCATCGCCACCTACGATCGCTCCAGTGGGACTCTGTTTCCCTGCGACGCCTTCAGCTCGTTCGGCAAAATAGAAGCCCACCCCTATGACGACCAGCTCGATGAAAAAGCGCTCAAGCTCTTCGAAGATGAAACCCTGCGCTACTTCGCCAACATCCTGGCCAGCTTTACCAGCTCGGTGGACAGGGCGATAAGGAAACTGGAAGGATTAGACCTGCGGATCGTAGCGCCAGCTCACGGGGTTGTCTGGCGCAAGGATCCGCGGCGTATCGTAGAGCTGTACAAGAAGTACTGTAGATACGGAAAGGGTGAAGCAGAGCCTCAGGTCACGGTAATCTGGGGTAGCATGTACGGAATGACCGGGCGGGCGCTGGAAGCGGTCCTCGAAGGGGTCCGCTCCGAGGGGGTACAGGCCGAGGTATTCCGCGTGCCTGAGTCCCATATCTCCCACATTCTGGCCTCGGCCTGGAAATCTGCCGGCATCGTTGTCGGCGCTCCCACCTACGAGTACAAGATGTTTCCGCCGGTGGCCGCTGTCCTGGACGAGCTGGGGCGCAAGCGAGTGATGAACAAGAAAGCCTTTCGCTTCGGCTCTTTCGGCTGGTCGGGAGGAGCCCAGAGGGAGCTGGAAGCAATCATGGAGCGCCTGCGCATGCGCTGGGAGTTCCTCGATCCGGTCGAGTTCAAGGGCGCCCCCGGACGGGAAGATCTTGCCCTGCTGCGCCGGCGAGGCCGGGAGCTGGCTGCAGCGGTCAAGAGCCTGACGAGGAGCGCCTTCGCCGATCAGGCCGCCTCCTGATTCGGACGGCAGGCAGTTATGATCGCCTTCGGCGGCAAGTCTTTTCCGATCACGGTGGAAGTCGTACCACCGGGGGGCCCGGATGCCGGTCCTCTGCTTTCCTCTCTCGAGGCAGTGAAGCAGTTGCCCTTCTACGGCTACAGCGTGGCCAGCAACCCGGTCGCCAAGCCGTATATGGACGCTCTGGCCTTCTCCGCACTCCTGCAAAGGAGGACGGGCAAGCCACTGGTCCTTCACTGCACCACCCGCGACCACAATTACCTGAGCCTCCAGGGGCTGCTCTGGGGGGCCAGAGCCATGGGAGTAGAAACGGTGCTGGCGGCCACAGGCGACCTGATCGCGCTGCAGAGAGAGAGAAAGATGACCACGGTGCGCGACCTGGACGTCTTCGCGTTGGTCCGGCTGGCCAGGGAGGCGGGTTTCCAGACCGGGGTGGTACTGGATCCCCGTTTCGAGGCGGGGAGCCTGGAGAAGGAGCTCGACCGTCTCAGGCGCAAGATCGCTGCAGGGGCCCAGTTTGCCGTGACCCAGCCGCTATATGACGAGCGCACCGCCGGGCTGTTGGCGAAACGCACCAGGAATGTGGGCGTTCCGGTCATGATGGGGATACTGCCTCTGCGTTCAACCAGGCATGCCGCCTTCCTCCAGGAAAAGGTAGCCGGCATTGCAGTTCCGGAAAACATCTGCCGGCGATTAAGGGAGGCGGGCGATCCGCTGAAGGAGGGACTCGAAGCGGCGGCGGAGATGCTATCCCTGGCCCGGACGCACTTCGCCGGCGCCTGCATCATGCCGACTGTAGGCAACTTCCAGATCCTTTACCGGCTCCTCGAAACATCCTGACGGTCCGGGGGGATGCGCCCTCGGTTGCGGGGCTTCAGAGTCTTCTATCGAATCTAGCGAAGAGCGGCGAGAAAGCGAACCGGCCTGGAAACCAGGTCCATGAAGCAGCGGAGAAAGCCGGCGGCGTAGGCGCCGTCCAGGGGACGGTGATCGAAAACCAGGGACAGAGGTAGGACGTGTCCGACCTCCAGACTCCCCTCCCTGACCACCGGGGCCTGGTGTATGCGGCCCGTTCCCAGGATGGCTACCTGAGGAGGCAGGATCAGCGGCTTGCCGTAGGTGCCCCCGATCGACCCGTAGTTGCTGAGCGTGAAAGTACCCCCTCGCAGCCTCTCCAGAGGCAGCTCGCGGCGGGCCGCCTCCTTCCTGAGCAGATCGATCTGGCCCTGTATTTCGGGCAAGGTCAACCGATCCGCAGCACGGATCACCGGAACGACCAGGCCCGCCTCCGTGTCCAGGGCGAAGCCGATGTTGATTTCCCCGCGGCGCTCGACGGCCATCTCCTGTGGATCGTACCAGGCATTGAGCAGGGGATAGCGCCGCAAGGCTAGCGCTGCAGCCTTGATAAAGAAGGGAAGATAACTCAAGCGGGGCCCGTCGCTCTGCTCGCCTTCAGCATTCAGGGATCGCCTGGTTTGCACCAGCTCGTTGACCACGGCGAACTCGTGAACCACAGCCGCGGGTATCCGCCGGCTGGCCTCCAGGTTGCGGACAGCGGTCTTGCGCAGGGTGGACAGCTCTGTGCGCTCCGACCGAGACCGCGAGCCGTTGGCGCCTTCGGCAGTACCTCGATGCCGCCCGGCCTCCCGCAGGACGTCCTCCTTGAGCACCCGCCCCGCCGGACCGCTGCCTTTAAGAGTTGAGATCTCGATTCCCTGCCGAGCGGCCAGGCGGCGGGCCACCGGCGTGGCGGCGGTCTTACCGCTTTTCCCCGACGTCTTTTCTGCCGTCTTTTCTCCCTGCTCTTCCGCGGCCGCGCCTTCCCGCCCGCCGTCGAATATCCCTTCCCGACTGGCCTCTAAGACCTCGCCCGAATAGCTCTCCAGCCTGCCCACCACCGAGGCGCTCTCCTGCCCCGGTCCGCTTTCGACCTCCAGGCGGACCAGCACCTCTCCGACCCGCAGGCTCCCGCCCTCCGGCACACCCAGCTCGCGTACGATTCCCGAGCGAGGAGAGGGAAGCTCGGCGGTCACCTTGTCAGTCTCGATTACAGCCAGGATGTCTCCTTCGTCGATCCTCTCTCCGGGTCTGCACTTCCATTCCAAAAGCGTGGCTTCGTGAACTCCTTCGCCGATGTCCGGCAGTGTAAAGCTGAACAGCACCTGCGTATCCCCCTTCCCCCCTTCACGGCCTGTAAGCAGCCAGGTCCCTGGCCGCCGCGACGATCCTTTCGCTGCCGATCAGGTAGTGCCGCTCGCCCCGGGGAAGGGGGACTATGGTGTCCGCGCCGGTCAGTCGGCTGGGAGGCGCCTCCAGATAGTCGAACGCTCCCTCCAGGACCAGACTGATGATCTCCGCGGCCACCCCGTAGGATTGCGGTCCCTCGTGCACGACCAGGACCCTGCCGGTGCGCCGGACCGACTGCAGCAGGGTTTCGCCGTCCGGCGGGTAAATCGTGCGCAGATCGATCAACTCCGTCGATATTCCCTCCTGCTCCAGCTCTGCGGCCGCCCGGGCGGCTTCCTTCATCTGCGCCCCATAGGATACCAAGGTCAGATCCTCCCCCGGGCTCACGATCCTGGCCCGTCCCAGCTCAAGCGTGTAGGCCGGCTCCGGAATGTCTTGCCGCACCGACCGATAGATCCTTTTAGGCTCCAGGAAGACCACGGGATCGGGATCACGGATGGCTGCTATCAACAGCCCTTTGGCGTCGTGGGGGGTGGAGGGAATCACCACCTTGAGACCGGGGACGTGAGCGAACAGGGCCTCGGGGCTTTCTGAGTGATGCTCCGGCGCTCCGATGCCACCGCCGTAGGGCATACGCACCACCAAGGGAACCTGCAGGGCTCCCCGGCTGCGATTGCGCATCCGGGCTGCGTGGCTCGCCAACTGGTCGAAAGCGGGATAGGAGAAACCGGCGAACTGGATCTCCACCACGGGCCGGAGCCCGGCGACCGCCATGCCCACGGCGGCGCCCACGATGCCACCCTCCGCCAGCGGGGTATCGAAACAGCGCTCGCAGCCGAACATCTCCTGCAGCCCGACCGTGGCCCGGAACACCCCTCCTTCGCGGCCGACATCCTCGCCGAACACCAACACCGCTCGGTCAAGTGTCATCTCTATTTTCAAGGCGTCGTTGACCGCCTCGACCATGGTAAGCTGGCTCAACCGTCCACCCTTCTCCCGAGCTGGCGCTCCAGGACCGGGGGCAGGGAGTAGAAGGTATGGCGGAAGGTTTCCTCGAGGGTCGGGTCCGGTTCCCGCTCGGCCTCTTCGAAGGCTTCCCTGGCGCTCGCCAGGACATCGGCCTTCAGCCGGGCCAGTCCCGTCTCTTCCAAAAGCTCTCTGGCCTTTAAATACGACTCCATCCTCAGCAGTGGATCCCTGGCCGCCCAGGACTCCACCTCGCGGTCGTCGCGATAGAGCCTGGGGTCGTCGGCGGTGGTATGGGCGCCCAAGCGATAGGTGTAGCCCTCGATCAGCACCGGCCGGCTCTGCTCCCGGGCGCTGCTGGCGGCGCGAGAAACGGCCGCGTAGACCGCCGGCAGATCGTTGCCATCCACTTGGATACCCTCGAAACCGTAGGCGCAGGCTTTTTCGGCCAGAGTGGCGGTGGCGGTCTGTTTCTCGGTCGGCAGGGAAATGGCCCACTGGTTGTTCTGGATGTAGAAGATCACCCCCACCCCCCAGACGCCGGCTAGGTTGAAGGCCTCGTGTACCGCCCCCTGTGAGGTGGCTCCTTCGCCCATGAAGGTCAGGACGATCCGTCCTGTTTTCTTAAGCTTCTCCGCGTAGGCGAGGCCTACGGCATGTAAGGGCTGGCTGCCGACCGGGACGGAGATCGGCAGGGTGTGGTAATCCTCTACGGGGAAATAACTCCCCCGCTCGTTTCCGTACCAGTACAGATAAAGCTGTTTCAACGGGATGCCCCGGGTGAGCAGGGCGCCCAGCTCACGGAACGAGGGCACCAGCCAGTCGTCCGGCCGCAGGGCCAGAACGGCCCCGACGGCGTTGGCCTCCTGGCCCTTGTTGGGAGGGTAGGTCGGCATCCGCCCCTGCCGGTTCAGGCTCACGGCCCACTCGTCCGCCTGGCGGGCCAGGAGCATGAGTCGGTAGGCTTCGAGGAGCCTGTCATCCTGGAGCAGCGGCAAGCCGGAGGCGCGGCCGTTCATGGTTCCGTCCGGCAGCAGGATCGAAAGCCGCTGCGAGCTTTCCTTCAAGCTTTCCACGGCTAGTCCTGATCGCCGGGCAGCGCATCCAGGAGCGCGTGCCAGGCCAGGGTAGCGCACTTGACCCGCACAGGATAGCGGATGACGCCTTTCAGGCAGCTCAGGTCGCCCCAGCGGTCCAGTAGCCCGGCTTCCCGCTCCCCCCGCATGATCCCGATAAAAGTGTGGGCCAGCCGGCGTGCCTCGCGCAGGTGCTTCCCGCTCAGCAACTCGGTCATCAGGGAGGCCGAGGCGGTACTGATCGCGCAGCCCCTGCCGTCGAACAGCACCTCCCGCACTATGCCGTCCCGACCGACAGAGACCTGCACCTTGATAGAGTCGCCGCAGGCCGGGTTTTCGTGGACTCTGGACTCGGGGAGATGAGCCAGGGAAGCGGCGCCCCGGGGACGGCGGTAGTGGTCCAGGATGACCTCCTGGTACAGCTCATCGAAATCCATGGCCGAAAAACTCCCCCGCAGCCCGCAGCGCCTCCACCAGCCTGTCGATCTCCGCTTCGATATTATAAAAGCAGAGGCTGGCCCGCAGGGTGGCCTCCAGACCCAGCTTTCTATGCAGTGGCTGGGCGCAGTGATGGCCGGCTCGAACAGCAATGCCTCGGGAATCGAGGAACTGGGCCACGTCGTGGGGATGGAGGTTCCCCAGATTGAAGGCAATCACGGCCCCGCGCCGGACCGCCTGCCCGTAGACGGTCAATCCCGGCACCTCCTGGAGCCGCTTCAGGGCATAGGCGGTCAACGTCTCCTCGTAGCGGCGGATGTTTTCCATTCCCAGCACGGTCAGATAGCGGATCGCCGCCGCCAATCCGACGGCCCCACCCACGTTGGGGGTTCCCGCCTCGAACTTGTAGGGCAGCTCGTTCCAGATGGCCCGATCGTTCCACACGGCGCGGATCATCTCACCGCCGCCGAGAAACGGAGGCATCTGCTCCAGCAGCGATTCCTTGCCGTACAGCGCTCCGATACCCATAGGGGCGTAGAGCTTGTGGCCGGAAAAGGCCAGGAAATCACAGTCCAGCTCCTGCACATCTACCGGCAGGTGCGGCGCCCCTTGAGCCGCGTCGATCAGCACCGGTACGCCGCGGCGGTGGGCATGGGCAACCGCCTCCGCTATATCGTTGATCGTACCCAGAACATTGGACATCTGGGTCATAGCCAGCAGACGGGTGCGCTCACCGAGCAGCCCGTCCAGCTCTTCGAGCGCCAGCGAGCCGTCCGAGCGCAGCGGGAGGAAGCGCAAGGCTAAACCCAATTCCTCGGCCAGGAGCTGCCAGGGCACGAGGTTGCTGTGGTGCTCCATCTCGGTGAGCAGGATCTCGTCCCCCTGCCGCAGGTTTTTCCGTCCCCAGGACCAGGCCACCAGGTTGATGGCTTCGGTAGTTCCGCGGGTGAATATGATCTCCCGGACGCTGCGGGCGTTGAGAAACTCCCGCACCTGGGCCCGGCTGGCCTCGTACATGGCGGTGGCCTCTTCACCTAGGGAATGCAGGGCCCGATGGACGTTGGCGTTGTACTTCTTGTAGTAACCGTACACCGCGTCCAGAACGGGGCGGGGCTTCTGGGTGGTGGCCGCATTATCCAGGTAGACAAGCGTATTCTCTGTCCTTCTTCCCTCCGTCTTCGAAGCTCCGTTTACAGGGAGGGAGCTTTTCAGGATAGGGAAATCATCCCGGACCATAAACAGCGGATATCTGCCGATAGTCGCCGTTTCACCGGCCGTATCTATTCGCGCCACCGCAGGTAAATCCTTCCTTCCTCGACTTTGACGGGAAAAGAGCGAACCGGTTTGACTGCCGGCAGCCCCCGGACGGCGCCGGTGCGTATGTTGAAACGGGAGCCGTGCTTGGGGCAGTACACCTCCTCGTCCCAGATCTCCCCTTCCGAGAGACGGGAAAACTCGTGGGAACAGATATCGTCCAGGGCGTAGATTCCCTCCTCCAGCCGGAACAGGGCGATCGGGTGCCCGTCGATCTCGACCCGCAGACTCTCCTCCTCTTCGAGTCCCGGGAAGGCTGAAAGCTCGGCCACCCGGACCCACTCAACCATCTTCGGCGCACTCCTTTTTTGCCAGCCGCGCCTCGATGCGCATGCGAAGCTGCTCCTGCAGCGTATCGGGAAGCTGTCTTAGTAACTCGTCGAAGTAGCCTAGGATGAGCATGCTCCGAGCCTCTCCGGGAGCCAGACCCCTGGAAGTAAGGTAGAACACCTCCTCCTCGTTTATCCGTCCCGTGGTGGACCCATGGCTGCAGCGCACATCGTTGGTCTCGATCCTCAGGCTGGGGATCGAGTCGGCTCGCGCCCCGTCGTTGAGAATGAGATTCTTATTGCTCAGATAAGCGTCGGTCTTGACCGCCTGTGGCGAGACCTCGATCAGCCCCTGGTAGATGGTCCGGGCGCTGTCCTTGACCGCGCCCTTGTAGAAGGCCCGGCTGTTCGCCCGCTCGCAGAGGTGCCTCTGGACCGTACGGATATCCATGTGCTGACGGGAGCGGGCGAAGAACAGGCCGTTCAGCAGAGCCTCGCTGCCTGGACCTTCCAGGCTGCAGTCCTGCCGCGACTTAACCAGCCGGCCGCCCAGGATAATTTCGAAATGCCGCAGCATCCCGTCCCGCGCCACTGAGGCTCGGCCGTGATGAATATGGTAGGAGTCCTCGTTCAGCTCCTGGAGCTGCACCAGCTCCAGTGCCGCCGCGTCGGCTATCCGCACGTCTACTCCTGCGTCCACCAGCAACCGGGCTCCCGGCGCTTCCTTGAGACGCAGGATTACCCGTACCCTGGCGCCTCGGTCCAGCACGATCACGACGTGAGGCGCGCTCACCGCTTTTTCGCCTCGAACTTCCAGTTCGATGACCAGCGGTTCGGAGATCTCGAGGAAGGGAGGCACGTACAGGCACAGCCCCTCACTCAACAGGCTGTAATGCCAGGCCTGAAAGCGGTTGTCCAGGCTTTCGAATCCCTGAAGCAGAATCGGCTTCAAAGTCTCGGCCTGGCTGCGGACCGCCTCCTGCAGAGATGTCAGGATAATCCCCGAACCGGAGGGCGCCGGAGCGGCCGCGGACCAATCCAGCAGCTCCCGGGCTTGAGGCCGGTAGCGCAGGAAATCGATCCCCGTAATGTCGGTGCGCCTCCACTCCTCTTCCTGGGGGGTCGGCCACCGCATATGGGAAAATCGGTCCAGCGCCTGCAGGCGCAGCTCGGTGAGCCAGCGCCCCTCGCGCTCGGTCTCCAGATAGGAGCGCAGCAGCGCGTCCTGCTCCTCTACGACGAGCTTCTCTTCGGTGATCTGATCGACTTCAGCCAACCGAACCCTCCATCTGCAGCTCGATAAGCCGGTTCAGCTCTACGGCGTACTCCATAGGCAGCTGCTTGACCAGCGGATCGAGGAATCCGTTGACGATCATCATCGAGGCCTCCTCTTCGCCGATTCCCCGGCTCATCAGGTAGAAGAGCTGCTCCTCGCTGATCTTGCTCACCCGGGCTTCGTGCTCCACGGACACGTCGTCGGAGTCGATCTCCATGTAGGGAAAGGTGTTGCTGATGGAGCGCTCGTCCAGGATCAGGGCGTCGCACACCACCCGGGAGCGGATGTTGTCGAGACCCTCATGAACTTTCAGCAGCCCCCGGTAACTGGAGATCCCGCCGTCCTTGCTGATGGACTTGGAGGTGATCACCGAGCTGGTATTGGCGGCCGCGTGCACGGCCTTGCCGCCGGTGTCCTGCTGCTGCCCCCTGCCCGCGAAGGCGATCGAGAGCACCTCGCCGTGGGCGCCCTCTCCCATCAGGTACACGGAGGGATACTTCATGGTGCGCTTGGAGCCCAGGTTCCCGTCCACCCATTCCACGGTGGCGTTCTCATAAGCTACGGCCCGCTTGGTGACCAGGTTATACACGTCCCCGGACCAGTTTTGGATGGTCGTGTAACGCACCCTGGCGCCCCTCTTGGCGATGATCTCCACCACGGCGCTGTGCAGGCTGTCGGTGGTGTAGATCGGCG
>CAYMEK010000024.1:0-55936 GCA_964389305.1 uncultured Spirochaetaceae bacterium | reverse complement strand
CTGGAACAGGGTAAAAATCTGGTCCTGGTTACGGTGCTGAACGCCAGCCAGGGAACACCGGGCAAGGAAGGGTTCAAGATGATTCTTACCGACCGGGAAGAGCTGCTGGGAACCGTTGGAGGAGGAGCCGTCGAGCACCAGGCTGTCGAGGAGGCCCGGGAGGTTTTACGGGTTCGGGAAAATCGCCTGAAAAGCTACAACCTGGGCGAGCTGGGCATGAAGTGCGGCGGCCAGGTCACCCTGCTGTACGAGTATTTCGAAGGCCTGCGCAGCTTCCTGTTGGTTGGCGGCGGGCATATCGGCCGGGCCCTGTCCCCGATCCTGGAATCTCTCGGTTTTCGGGTTACGGTATTCGATTCCCGCCCGGAGGTACACGAGCTGCTCGGCGAAAACAGTACAAGAAAGATCGTTATCGGGGACTACCGCGACCTGGCACCTGTTCAGGAGATTCTGAAAAATTGCCAGTTCTGCTTCATCGCCACCCACGGCCACGAGCATGATTACACCGTGCTGAAGCAGCTAGTTCAATCCCGACAGCCCTTTCGCTACGTCGGGCTGATCGGATCGACGCACAAGATCCACACCACTCTGGAGAAGCTCAAGGAGGACGGCCTCGAGGCCCCGCAGTGCCTCTATGCCCCGGTGGGACTGAAGATCGGCGGAGACAGTCCGGCGGAGATCGCCGTCTCGATCGCCGCCGAGGTGGTGGCGCTTCTCAACGGCGCGGAGGTCCCGCACATGCGCGGCGAAATGGCTTCCCGCCGGACCAATGAGCCGAGCGGCGGCTGAGAGCCTACGCCGGGGCGGTGTCAGGCGGCAGGGATCAGGGACCGGCAGGGCAGTCCGACGGAGGCTTCGCGCCTTTCCTCAGGGCGGCCATCCAGTCCAGAGAGGCACGAAAGCCCGCCGACCGGGTGAAGCGGTGTCGGACTCCCTCCAGCTTCAGGTAGCGCACCGGGCTGCCCGCAGCGCACAGAGAAGCTACGAAACGCGACTGTGACGGGGTAGTCACGATTACATCCAGAAGCCCCTGGACGATGAGCGCCGGAAGGCCGTGGCCGCTCAGGCCGCTGCGGTTCTCTTCCAGGCGGGCGTACAGGCGGGGAAAGTGTTCGGCCAGGGTGCCCTCGTGTAGGGCCTGATAGAACTCAGGCCGGTAGAGCTTGGTACCGTCGAAGGGGTAGTATCTCTGGAACTCGTCCACGCACAGCCGCCCGGCATCCCGCTCGAGGGTATCGGCCCAGCGGGCCTGCAGATAGGCGGCGGGCTCTATTTCGTCCCGGCCGTACATTCGGGCGTAGGTGTAGAAAATGAACGCGGCGTAGTAGGGGCCTTCCCTGAGCAGGGTGGTCACGTCGGCTGTGCAACCGAAGCCGATGATCCCGGCCAGCGGCACTTCGGGTGCGTAGCTGGCTTGCAGATCGGCGGCGGCGAAGGCGGCATGCCCCCCCTGCGAGTAGCCGGCGACGAAGGCAATCCGGGCGGGCCGCGGGGCGCCGGAGCGGCCGGCGAAGAAACGATATACAGCCCGAACGGCGTCCAGCATGACCTGGCCTTCGGCAATCTTGCTGAAGTAACGTTGAGGTCTGTCCGGATCATTGAAACCCAGATAGTCCGGAAAGATCACGATATAGCCCTGACCGGCGTAGGCCAGCATATTGCCCCGGTAGTAGCCCCACCGGCGCACCTCCGGGCGCTCCAGTGACGGCGCGCAGGCATCGGCGATTCCCGTGGTTCCGGAGCCGAAGGCCAGCACGGGAAGCTCGGCCGCTCCAGCCGGATCGGGAATGAAAAGCTGCGCCTGGATCTTCGCGCTGGAGCCGTCGTAGTCGCGGCTCAGATAGCAGATCCGGTACAGCTCGACCGGGTTTTTCGCCTCGGGTATTTCGTACCCTTCGAAAAACCGGCTGGTAAGGGCGGGAATCTCTACGGCTTCCACCCGGCCCGTTCGCACCACCTCCAGCAGATCACCCGGGGCGCCCGCGGCATGGGCCGCACCAAGACCGCCGAGCAGAAGCAGGAAGGCGGCTCGCCGGGCAGGCCGGCCGATCCTCTGAAACGGAAAACGTAGCGGCCTGATCATCATCTTCTCCTCCTAACGAACCTCGGTCTAGCGGTTCTCGGCGCAGTTGGAAGAAGGCTCCGCCCCCGCGGCCAGGCGCTCCATCCAAGACAGCACTTCCTCGAAAGCTATCTGGCGAGTGTCGTGGCGGGACTGCGGATAGCGCAGATAGGTCACCGGGCTGCCGGCCCGACAGAGGGCGCGCACGAAGGCGTCCTGCGATGGGGGATGTACAACGATGTCGTGGCCGCCCTGTAGGATCAGGGCGGGCAGTCCGTGCCCGGAAAGACCGCTGCTGTTCTCTTCCAGAATGGCGTAGATGCCTGGAAACTCCTGCGCCAGGGTCCCGGCGCGCAGCGCGCCGACGAAGCGGGGAGTGAACAGACGCTCCGGAGACATAGGATAGTAGGACTGGATTCCGCCGATGCACTGGCGGGTAACGTCATGCTCCAGGGTAGCCGCCCAGCGCTCGGCCAGGATGTCCTGCGGGTTGAAGCGCTCGCTCCCATAGATGCGGGAATAGGAGTACACCACCAGGGGGGCGGCCACCGTGAACTCGAGGAACAAGGCCTCAAGGTTCGTGGTCGGACCGTAGCCGATGATTCCATGAATGCGAAGCTCCGGAGCGTAGGCGGCGCGCAGGTCGGCCGCGGCGAAGGCGGCGTGCCCCCCCTGAGAGTAGCCGGCGAAGAAAGCCGCCGGCCGGCGAGCGCCGGCGGTGAAGCGATCGGCCAGGAAGGCGTTCACGGCGCGTACGCCGTCGAGCATCATCCGGCCTTCGGCTACGGCGCTGAAGTAAGGTTGAAGCCGCTGCGGGTCACCGAAGCCCATGTAGTCCGGAAGCAGGCCGATCACTCCGCGACCGGCGAAGGCCAGCACGTGCGAGCGGTACAATCCCCAGCGAATTCCCGCGATATGCTCCCTGGAGGGACGGCAGACATCGAGAAGACCGGTAGATCCCGGGGCGAATACGTACAGCAAGCCGGGCCGCCCGGCGGGCAGCCGGGGAACAAAGAGCTGGGCCACGATCACAGCCTCGCCGCCGTCCGGATAGCGGCTGGTGTAGCGAATCAAGTAGGCATCCACGGTATAGCGGGGAAGGGGATCGTCGAAGCCTTTAAACAACGGGGCAACGGTACGCGCCAGCTCCTCGGGGCTCAGGCTTCCGTCCGGCCGTACCTCCAGAAGACTCCCCGCAGGCTCCACGGCCCGTGCTCTTGGAGCAGCGGACAGAATCAGCAGGACAGCGGCAATTCCACCCAGTACGGCCTTCGGGCTCACAACACTGCGGGTCACGAGCATCACGTATAGCAAAACGCCTTCCAGCTGTCAATGGGGCGGCTCCGCCGGGGCAGGGTCGAAACATAGCAGCCGCCGAACTACAAGCTGCGCGGGTGCTGTCGGAGCGGGGCCGCCGGGACCCGGACAGCGCCGAGACAAAGCGGCCGGCCCTTCGTGGAGGCCGCCGCAAGCCGCTGGTCCATGGGCGGTTGCCCGACCGCTTGCTTCGGGATTATATTGAGTCTGTCGATCGAAGCGGTTGCCCGTAGAGATTGCCGCGCTCGAAGAGCTTGCGAGGACGGGTTTCCGTACTGTAACATCGTAGCCATGAATCGCACTGCCGTTCTTGTCTCGGTACTGCTCCTACTCTTAGGCGCAGTCCAGATGGCCGGAGCCCAGGCGGGGCTGTACAGCGCCGCCGCGCCGGAGGATTCCGCCCTGGTACGCGTGCTGCACGCCGCAGTCGACCGGGGCGCTCTGGAGATGGACGTGGGAGCAAGCACCTTCGGCCCCATCGCTTACGCTCAGGTTACTCCGTACCGGCCGGTCTCGGAAGATATTTACCTGCTGCGGGCCGCCGGGATCGAGCAGACGTTTCTGCCGCGAGCCGGCAGCTACTATACCATTGTGTTCAGCGGACAGACGTTCCAGATACTGCTGGATCCCAAGCACACCGATCCAGCCCGCGCCCAGATTTTCCTCTACAACCTGTCTACCCTGTCCGAGGTCACCCTCATGGACTCGGAAGGACGGCTGGAGGTTATAGCAGCGGTTCCTCCGGGCAGCGCCGGCCAGGTCTCGGTCAATCCGGTCCGGATCGAGCTTGGCCTGTTCAGTAGGGGCGAACCCATCCATCAATTGGGGGAGCTGGGCTTGAGGCGCGGAGAATCCTACAGCGTATTCGTGGTCGGACGGGCTGCCGCGCCCACGGTTTTCACGACACAGGCCGAGGTCGACGTGGAGCGCTGAGCCGCCCCGATGATCTTCAGCACGCCGCTGTTCATCTTTCTGTTCCTGCCGTTGTTTCTGCTCTGCTACTATGCGCTTCCCTACCGGTTTCGTTCGGCCTGGATCCTGCTGGCGAGCTACGTGTTCTACGGCTGGTGGCGGGTGGATTTCCTGGCGCTGATCGCGGCCACGACCCTGTGGACCTACGGCCTCGGATCACTGGCGGCCAGGAACGTACGGCGGCGCCGTCCTCGCGCCCGGGCGGCGCTGATTGCAGGTGTATGCCTGAACTTGGGCACTCTTGGCTATTTCAAGTATTTCAATTTCGGGGCGGAAAGCATCAGGGCGTTGCTCGGCGCCTTGGGCGCGGCTGGATTCACGCCCTGGGAAGTCATTCTGCCTATCGGTATCTCCTTCTACACCTTCCAGGCAACCAGCTATCTCATCGATGTCTACCGCCAGGACACCGCGCCGGCGGACAACTTTCTCGATCTGGCCGCCTATATTGCATTGTTTCCGCAGCTAATCGCCGGGCCGATCCTTCGCTACCGGGACCTGGCCCCGCAGTTCAAGCAGCGGGTCCATACCTTCGACAAGTGGTCGGCGGGTGCCCTGCGCTTCATGCTCGGATTCAGCAAGAAGGTGCTGGTAGCCGATACGGTGGCGGCTCTGGCCAATGCGGTGTTCGCCCTATCGCGGCCGACGCTGGTCGACTCCTGGCTGGGTGCACTGGCTTACACGGTCCAGATCTATTTCGATTTCTCCGGCTACTCCGACATGGCCATAGGGCTCGGCCTGATGATGGGCTTCCGCTTTCCCGAGAACTTCAATCGGCCCTACCTGTCCAAGAGCATCACGGAGTTCTGGCGCCGTTGGCATATCAGTCTGTCTTCCTGGCTGCGCGACTACCTGTACATTCCGCTGGGGGGCAACAGGAGGGGAACAGGCCGTACCTACGTCAATCTGCTGACCGTCATGATCCTCGGCGGCCTCTGGCATGGGGCCGCCTGGACCTTTGCCGCCTGGGGCGCCTGGCACGGGCTGCTGCTGGTAGGCGAGCGCTTCGCCGGGCGGGGGCGCCGGACCCTGCCGCCCGTTCTGGGCGTTCTCAGAACCATGCTGCTGATAGTGATCGGCTGGGTTGTGTTCCGAGCTCCCGACTTCGCCGGGGCGCTGCACATGTACGCGGGAATGGTAGGGCTGTACGGGTTCGGGGTCAGCAGCGAGCTGAGCTGGCAGCTCCGAGGGTCGGTCCTGATCGTCCTGGCGGCGGCGTACCTCCTGATGTATGCGGCGCCCGTCCTGTACAGGTATTCCCGGTCCATACCGCGGCTGAGAATCGGGCTAGCCCTGGGGGCGAACGCCGCCGTAATTCCGGTCTTTGTCTGGAGCGTAGCCAAGCTCCTGGCGGGCAGCTATTCGCCCTTTTTGTACTTCAGGTTCTGATGGGCAGGGCCATGTTGCGGCTATCCAGGCTGATCAAGCTCCTGCCCGGCGTGTTCATGCTGGGCGCCATGGGCGCAGGGCTGCTGCTCAGCCTGCTCAATCCCGCCACCGGGCAGGCGCCCGGAGAAGGCGAGCTTTTGAGCGGAGAGCTGACGACGAGCTACCAGGCGAACTACGAGCGCGAGATTCCGGTTCGGCAGGCCGCCGTACGCGCGCTCGGACTCGTACGCTACCTGCTGTTTCGGGAGGGCCTGGAGGGCGTTTTGGTCGGATCCGACGGCTGGCTGTTCAGCACCGAGGAGTTCTCTCGCCAGCCCGGGGAGGAGCAGGCGGTCGCGGAGAATCTGGAGTGCGTGCGAGCGGTTCGCGACAGCCTGCTTAGTCAGGGGATCGAGCTGGTCGTGGCCCTGGTTCCCGCCAAGGCGAGAGTTTATGAGGACAGGCTCGGACGCTACGTCCTTCCCGATTATGTTCGACCGCGCTACCGGGACTTCCGGCGCAGGCTGCTGAATCTGGGCATATGCACCCCCGACCTGCTGGCTGCACTGCTGGAGGCCAGAAGGCAGGCCGAAGTATTTCTGCGTACCGACACCCACTGGAGTCCCTTCGGTGCACGCACCGCGGCGCAAGCTCTGGCTGCCTGCGCCCGCCGCACACTGAAGGAAAAAGGCGTGCAGCCGGTGCCCTATGACCGACAGCTTATTGGAACCCGCTTGATCCACGGCGACCTCACCGGCTTCATCCCTCTGGGTGAGCTGAGAGAGCCTCTGGGCCCTCGGCCGGACCTGGTGGCGGAGATGGAGATGGTGGCGGCTAATGACCGCAGACTGGGGCTGTTCGACGATCCGGATATCCCCGTGGCCCTAATCGGCAGCAGCTACAGCGCGGGCAGCCTTTGGAACTTCGTGGGAGCGCTCAAGCAGGCCCTGGAGGCGGATGTTCTCAATGTAGCCGCCGAGGGACAGGGACCTTTCCTGCCGATGCAGGCCTATCTGGCAAGCGACACCTTTCGGGAAATTACGCCGCGGCTGATCATCTGGGAAATCCCGGAGCGCTACCTTCCCGTAAGCTATTCCCTGAGAGCGCCGGCTGCCGGCGGGGGCGAGGACCGCAAAGGTTGAGGCGAAACCGGGCGGAATCCAAGCGCTGAGCCAAGGACCGCCCCAAGCGCTCTAAGGTCCGGTGCTCTCAGGAGGAACCGCTCACAGAGACTCCAGCTCTGTTTCCCGCACCCAGCCGAAGCGGCGGCGATTGCCCCACACAACAACCTCCACCCAGCCGTTTTCCACATGCATCGGGCGTACCAGGGTGCCGGCAGGCAGACGGGCCGCCACTTTCGCTTCCTCCTCGGGACGAAAGGTCAGATCGGCCCGGTCTGCAATCACCCTCATCGCCGGATAGGTGGGTACGGCCAGGAGTTGCGGATCGAGGGGATCAAAGCCGCTCAGATAGCGAACCACCCCCGCACTGATTCCTCTGGCTATCCGGTCCGGTTCGCCGAACAGCACCTCCCTGTCCCGGCGTACCGTGATGAAGCCTGCCTCGATGATAATGGCCGGGGTGGTGCGGGAGATCGCGTGGCGATGGCGGTGGGGACTGAAGGCGTAGTAGCCCCGCATGTTGTAGGTGGTGCCGTAGCGATCTTCCGGGAGCCCGGTGAACGCCGGATAGGTAGCGGCCATGATCTCGCGTAGCTCCCTGGCAGCCGGTGAGGAGCGCCAGGGAGTGGCGACTTTCCAGCCCCTAACTCCCGGCCGGACGGCCCCGTCGGCATGAATGGAGATAAAGGCGTCGGCCTGGTAGCCGGGAGGCACGGTGGCGGGAAGCAGGTCCACTTCGATGCCGGCGGCCTGAAGGTAGGCGGTCACCCGTCGGGCTATGTCGAGATTAAAATCTACTTCCCCGTAGCCGCCGTAGCGCGCGCCGGTGGAAGAGCGCAGGCGGCTGAGCTCGGCGGGAAGCTGTTCTATCTTCCAGTGTCCCGCCTGCACACCGACCCGCCAGGGCGCCAGGGGATAGCGGGAGAGGACCGCAGGCGAGGAAACGGCGGACCAGGCACCCGGCCGATACGGCCGGGCTGCAGCCTGTCGGCGTATCGATTCCAGTCTGATCCTGCTTTCGGCCAGCCACAGCGCGGCCGGAAGCAGGGCCGCGCCACAGACCACAACCACTAGTAGAAAATCAACGGTTCGCAGCCGTCTCGCTGTGACGATCCCTGCCGCTTTCCGTATTGACATGCTGCGAAAAAAACCTTCCCGGATGCTTTATTTTACGACAAAAATAGTTAAATTATTACCCGTAATCAACCATGACACGGGCAGCCGATATCTGGCAGTTTCAGACGACCCTGTCCCGGCGTCTGCTCTTCTGGGCGCTGGCCAGCCTGCTGGCCGGAGCGGCTCTTCTGCTTTTCACCGGCCCCTTCGGCCGCGGCTTCGCCTTCCAGGTACTGGTCTGGGGCGGGATCGAGGCGCTGATTGCGCTGGCCGTTTGCTGGCGCAGCCGGCGGCTCAGGGGCCGCAGTCCGTCGCAGACTCTCGCGCTGGAGAAGGAAAGCCGCAGGCTGCGACGGGTGCTGTGGATCAGCACCGCTGTCGATCCGCTGTACGTGGCCGCCGGCGGCGTTTTGGCCCTGACCGCCGGCCAGAGCAGTCCGTACTGGCTCGGACACGGGTGGGGGATTATCCCGCAGGGAGCTTTTCTGTTCTTCTTCGACCTCATTCATGCCCAAAGCGTGCCCCCTCCTTCCCTGTCAGGACCCTTGCCGGTCTTTAAAGACCCGGTCCATGACCCTTTTTTTTTCTCCGGCGGTCCATCCGCCGCCCTGCTGGTGCATGGTTTTCCCGGCAGCCCTGCCGAGATGAGGTCCCTGGCCGAGTCCCTGCTGCGGCGCGGCTGGACCGTAGAGGGACTGCTGCTGCCGGGTTTCGGCCGCCAGCTTCCGGAGATCCTGGAGTACGGGAGCAAGGATTGGCTGGCAGCGGTGTCGAGATCGCTCGAGGAGTTGAAGGGCACTCACAGCCCGGTGCTCCTGGTAGGCTACTCGATGGGAGCGGCCCTGTCGATCAGCGCGGCCGCGAGGGTTCCTCCCGACGGTCTGGTGCTGCTCGCCCCGTTCTGGCGACTGGGCTCGCCAGCGCAGCGGCTGGCCGCCGGGCTCCTGCGTCCTTTCCTGCCCCGCTATTTTCGCCCCCTCCAGAAGGCGGATTTCGCCGATCCCAGGCTCCGCCGCGGCCTGGGCGAACTGTTTCCTTCGATCGATCTGGAGGCTCCCGGGGCGATCGAGAAGATGCGCAGCCTGCAGGCGCCGGTTGCGGTGATCCGCCAGGTGATGGAAACCGGATTGGAAGGATACCGTAGGACACCGGCGATCAGGGCTCCGGTGCTCGTGATTCAGGGCGTGTACGACGAGCTGGTATCGCCGTCAGCGACCTTGAAGCTGGTCGACCGCTTCCGCACGCCGCCCCGTTTTCTCCAGGTCGAGGCCGGCCATAACCTGGTGGAAAGCGGGCAGCCGGCCTGGGAGGCGGTCGAAGCGGCCGTGGCGGAGTTCGCCGCCTCCATTGCCCGGGGAAGGGAATCATGAGCTTCGAGCCGGGGCTCGAGCCAGCCGCCGACCGGCTGGATCCGGCCTACTTGTTCGCCTTCCAGGAAAACAGGCTGTTGGTGCGCTTCAAAGAGCAAGGAGTGGAGGTGCCGCTGATCGAAGAGCTGCCTCGACTGGGCCTCGACCCGACACACAGACGGTTCCTGGGAACCCTGGACGGCCGCGACTGCTTTTGTGCGGAGCTGGAAGCGGGATATCGCCTCCCGCCGGACCTGGGCCTCGAGCCGCTGCGCGGCCTGTGGGCTTCGCTGGACGAGCGGTTGTTCTGGATCGCGGGACGGGCCTTCCAGATCGTGGACTGGGAGCGAAACAGCAGGTTTTGCGGCCGTTGCGGCGCTCCCACCTCCGACAAGCTGGGGGAGAGGGCCAAAGTCTGCCCGGCCTGCGGCTCCGTTCACTATCCCCGCATCTGTCCGGCCATCATCGTAGCCATCACCCGGGCAGATACGATCCTGCTGGCCAGGGCGCGCCGCTTTCCCCAAGCATTGTACAGTGTGATCGCCGGCTTCGTCGATCCGGGGGAGTCTCTGGAGGAATGCGTGCACCGGGAAGTGCAGGAGGAAGTGGGAATTACGATCGAGAAGCTGAGATATTTCGGCAGCCAGAGCTGGCCCTTTCCCAATTCCCTGATGGTGGCCTTCACCGCCGAGCACGCCGCCGGCGAGATTTGCATCGATCGGAAGGAACTGGTGGATGCGGGCTGGTATCGGGCGGACCGGCTTCCACGCATCCCTGACAGGCTGAGCATCGCCCGACGCCTGATCGACTGGTTCCTAGACCGCCATTCGAAAAACGGAGGAGAACAGCACTCATGACCGCAGCCGTGATCGACGAAACGCTTCCCAGATGTTCCTGGTGCGAGGGTAACGAGCTGGCCCTCCGCTACCATGACGAGGAATGGGGAACTCCGGTCCACGACGACCGCACTCACTTCGAGTTTCTGGTGCTGGAATCCGCCCAGGCCGGCTTGAGCTGGATGACCATTCTCAGGAAGCGGGAGGCCTATCGCAAAGCCTATAAGGGGTTCGATCCCCGGATCGTGGCCCGCTTCGGCATCCGGGACGTGGAGCGGCTTTTAGGAGAGGCGGGGATCGTACGCAACCGGCGTAAGATCGAGTCCTCGATCAACAACGCCGCCCGCTTTCTCGAGGTGCAGAAGCAATTCGGCAGCTTTGACAGCTATCTCTGGGGCTTCGTGGACGGCAGCCCTCTGATCGGCGGCTGGAAGAGCCTGGCGGATGTCCCGGCCAAGACCGAGCTGTCCGACCGGATCAGCAAGGAGCTAAAAGCCAGGGGGTTCAGCTTCGTCGGCTCCACCATTGTCTATTCCCATCTGCAAGCTACGGGCCTGGTCAACGACCACCTGGTACACTGCTTCCGCTACCGGGAACTGCGAGACAGCAGCCGGTAGGCTCCCCCGAAATCAGCGGGCCAGACCCAGGATCAGACGATTGACCTGGGTATCCAGCTCGGCTATTCTCACCGCTTCGGCGTTGATACGCCCATAATCCAGTCTGCTCTTGGCAAGCGATCGCCAGTCGCCGCGGCTGAGCGTCCCGGCCAAGTCGGCGGCGCGGTCCCACAAGGCTTGCTGCAGTTCGCGGATCTTGCCGTTTCCCGCTATCTGGGCGGCTTTCTGTTCCGCCAGACGGAAGTTCTCGACGTTGTAGCGGATGAAGGCCGAACGGATCGTGCGGCTGTTCTCCTTTCCCGGGGCGGTATCGGTACGCAGGATGTGGTTGTCGTACTCGAAGTGGCCCTTCCAGCCCAGACGGTCCAGCATCCAGAGTACCCCGATCAGCTCTTTGAGCCCGCTCATTCCTATCATGGTGGGATTATCATTGTCGAACTGGCCCGGCTTCTGGTTGCCGAGGTGAACGAAAAACAGCTTGCCCCGATGCACGGCCAAGGCCAAAGCCACAAACGGTGAGAGCAGGGTCATTCCCTCGTGCTGCAGGATCTCTGGGTTCACTCCCCAGAAGCCCGGATCTTCCAGAGCATCGATAAGGGCCAGAGCATGGCCGGTGGTAGGCAGCAGCATTTCGCCGCGCGGCTCGTTCGGCTTGCTCTCGATGGTTCCGTGCTTTACCGAAAAATCGTTGTCCCCTGCGTAGCGCCTGGCCAGATTCAACCCTTCCAGCAGGTAGTGAAAACTGCGCTCCCAGGGCAGGGCGAACTGCGTCTCGAAGCCGTCCCTGGCCACCCAGTAGGTAAGGTACTCGGCCTGAAAAAAATCGGCGATGCGGATAGTGCGCATGACTTTCTGGGCGGCAAGGGCCCGGATCTCGGGGTTCGGATTGGTCAGCCCCCCGTTGCGGAATACCGGGTTGGAGTGCAGGTCGCAAGTAAGCATCTTCATCTGCAGCCCCGCCTTTGCCATCATCTCTCTGATCTTGGTGAGCGTGTTGGAAGCGGCGCTGCCCGGATCCCGGTCGTCCTCCGGGGACCCCGGATCCCAGGCAACCAGGTTGTCATCGTGGCTGGCCGTGTAGTCGATCAACCCCTCTTTTTTCGCCTGGCAGAGAAGCTCGCATACCTCGAGTGGGCCGATAGTATCCATCACTTCCGGACCGAAGGGGTCCCCTACCGGATTGGCGACGCACCAGAAGGGCATCGACAGCTTTCTGGTTTCCATGAAAGCCTCCTTACTTGTTCATCTTGTTGTTCGCCCGACGGCCTGAGCGCTCCGGGCATGATCATAATATACAAAAACCGCAGCTTCTGATACTGCAAAACACTCGACACCATAGCTATATTATGATTAAATTAGTCAAGTTAATGAAACCGGCGCTCTCGGTCGGGGATCCCCTTTCGTTCAGGGTCCGGCGATCCCGCCTGACCGCCGGAGAGGGTTTTATGAAACGGTCGAGATCCTATCCTCATTATTCGTTCAAGCCGCAGCCCGAACCGGCGGCGCCGCCCTCCAGAATCGAGATCCTAGGCCGGCGCCTGCGTCGGCTGTACGACCGGTACCGGCCGCTCCTTTTGGCGGTGTCGGCAGTCATTGTCGCTCTTGCGGCGGTGTTGTTCTACGACCTGATCAAGCCCGATCCCCGCTCTCTCAGCGAGGAAGAGGTCGCTGCCGTGGCCGAACGCGCCCTGGAAGAAGCGCCGCCCAAGGCTCCCTTTGCTTCCACAGCCTACCGGGTTATCCGCCCTTCCGTGGTCCTGGTCGAGGCCCTGAACGGAACAAAAGGGCCGATGGGCGAAAGTTCCATCGGAAGCGGCGTGGTGATCGTGGACAGCGGGATCATACTCACCAGCCTGCACGTGGTGATGGGCGCCTCGGCGCTGCGGGTGATCTTCGCCGACGGGTCGGAATCCGAAGCGGTCGTCCTGGTGGAACAGCCGGAGAACGATCTGGCCGTGCTGCAGGCCCTCATTATTCCCGACGACCTGATGCCGGCCACCCTGGCCGGCTCGGCCGGACTGCGGATCGGAGATGAGGTGGCGGCGGTCGGACATCCCTTTGGAATCAGCAACTCGCTGTCGGCAGGAGTCGTTTCCGGCCTGGGAAGGAATTACGTCTGGCCGGAAACGGGACGGCGGCTGGCGAACCTGATTCAGTTCGATGCTGCAGTCAACCCCGGCAACTCGGGGGGACCGCTGATCAACCGGGACGGAGAGGTGGTGGGAATCGTCACCGCCCTGGTGAATCCCACGGACGAGGAGTTTTTCGTCGGCATCGGGCTGGCCGTAACCATCGAAACGGCGGCCGGCGCTGCCGGTCCGCCGTTGTGGTAGATAAGGAGAAACTGTGAACGAAGAGAAAACACAGACGGAGCAGATCCTGTATGAAGTAAAAAAGGTCATCGTCGGGCAGGACCATTTTCTCGAAAGGGTGCTGGTCGCCATCCTGTCGCAGGGGCACCTGCTGGTGGAAGGCGTACCGGGCCTGGCCAAGACATTGACGGTCAAGACCCTGGCTGAAGCGATCCAGGGCGCCTTCAAACGCATCCAATTCACACCGGATCTGGTGCCGGCCGATCTGGTGGGCACGCGTATTTACAACCAGAAGACCGGCACGTTCGGCACCTCCCTCGGTCCTGTGTTCACCAATCTCCTGCTGGCCGACGAGATCAACCGCGCGCCGGCCAAAGTACAAAGCGCCCTGCTGGAGGTAATGCAGGAACATCAGGTTACCATCGGCGGAGAGACCTACAGGGTGCCTGAGCCGTTTCTGGTAATGGCCACCCAGAATCCTATCGAAACCGAAGGCACCTATCCGCTTCCCGAAGCGCAGGTGGACCGCTTCATGATGAAGGTGCTGGTCGACTACCCGAGCGAAGAGGAGGAGTTCGTTATCGTGGAACGGATGACGGGCACTCCGGCTGCCGTAAAAACCGTTGCCGCCACCGAGCAGTTGATCGAGCTGCAGCGGGAAAGCGCCAAGGTATACGTGGATCCGTCGCTCATGCGGTACGCGGTACGCCTGGTGGCGGCGAGCCGTGATCCGGAAAGCCACAGCCTTTCGGAAATCGAGAAGTATATCACCTACGGCGCCAGCCCGCGGGCTTCGATCTACCTGATCGTCTGCGCCCGGGCGCTCGCCTTTCTGCGCGGACGCCGGTACGTGATGCCCCAGGACGTGGTCGATATGGTTCCTGACGTGCTGCGTCATCGCCTGGTGCTTTCCTACGAGGCCCTGTCCGATGCGGTCAGCAGCGATATGATACTCGAGCGCCTCCTCGAGCACATTCCGGCTCCGGATGCTCCACTGGAAAGCCATGTCACCGTCGGCGCGGATTCCTGAAACACTGCTGCAGCGACTGGAATGGACGGTGATCCGCCGGCTCGACGGGCTGCTGCAGGGCGACTACCAGAGTCTTTTCCGGGGGTTCGGGCTCGATCTGGCGGAGCTGCGCGAATATCAGCTTCACGACGATGTGCGCTACATAGACTGGAACGTCACCGCCCGCCTGCAGACCCCCTACGTGCGCCAGTACAACGAGGATCGGGAGGTCACGGCCTGGTTACTGCTCGATCTCAGCCCTTCGGTGGATTTCGGTACGGCTCGGAAGCTGAAACGCGACCTGCTCGTCGATTTCGTCGCTGTGCTGGCGCGGCTCCTGACCCGCAACGGCAACCGCGTCGGCGCAGTGTTGTACGACGGGGAGGTGGAACAGGTGATTCCGGCCCGCAGCGGCAGGCCCCAGGTGCTTCACCTGCTGGATATCCTGCTGGCGCAGCCGGCGCGCCGGCGAACGCCGCCGACCGACCTGGCCGTCCTGCTGCAAAGCGCTTTTCGTCTCATCCGGCGGCGCTCCCTGGTTTTCATCATCTCCGATTTCATCAGTGTGCCGGGATGGATCAAACCTCTGGAAATGCTCACCCACCGCCACGAAGCTCTGGCGATTCGCCTCTACGATCCCCGGGAAGTGGAGCTGCCCGATGTCGGTTTCATCGTCATGGAGGATGCCGAAACCGGCGAGCAGCTTCCCCTGGATACCCACGATCCGCTTTTCCGCAGGCGGTTCATCGAAGCCGCCCGCCGGCGGGAGGCGGAGCTGCTGGGCGCCTTCGCGCGCGTGGGTATGGATACCCTGGCCCTGTCCACGGAGGGCGATCTGGTCAGAGAGTTCGTTCGCTTTACGGCGCTGCGTAAGCAGCGAAGAGCTCTGGCAAGACCGGCGGCCGGCACCGCCGGATCGGATTACTACTCTTCTGCCGGCCCTGTGGTCGGGTAGAACACGGGAGAAAGGCATGTCGTTTCTCTGGACTAACATGTTATGGCTGCTGCTGCTCCTGCCGGTGCTGGTCATTGTGTATGTTCTACTGCAGCGCCGTAGGCAGAAGTATGCCGTACGATACGCCAGCCTGTCACTGGTAAAGGATGCGCTCGGGCGCGGCCCCGGGCTGCGTCGCCACATTCCGCCGCTTCTGTTCCTTCTCGGCGTGGGGATCATGATCGTGGCGTTGGGACGCCCGGCCGCAACCGTGACTCTGCCTTCACAGCAGGGAACGGTTATATTGAGCGTGGATATATCCGGGAGCATGCGGGCGCAGGATATCCAACCGAGCCGTTTGGAAGCGGCCAAAGCCGCAGCCAGGGCGTTTGTAGAGAAGCAGCCCCGGAACGTACGGGTCGGTATCGTGGCCTTCAGCACCACCTCGATGCTGGTGCAGGCTCCGACCAGGAACCGCAATGAGGTGCTGGCGGCCATAAACCGGCTGGCCACCCAGCGCGGCACCGCCGTAGGCAGCGGAATTCTCACCTCTCTGAGGGCCGTTTTCGAAGACCCCGAAACAAGCGCCTCTCCATCGCTGTACGATTCGTTCAATCCCTCCAGCCCGGCTCCGGGCACGGCGGCTCCGGGCAGCTATTCCTCCGCCGTAATCGTTCTGCTTAGTGACGGGGAGAGCAATCGGGGCCCGGACCCGCTGGAGGTGGCGGAACGGGTGGCGGCCGTCGGTATCCGCATCTATACGGTCGGATTGGGAAGCCCGGAGGGGGTAGTCCTTAGCTTCTACGGCCGGTCGATCCGGGTACGCCTGGATGAGGAAAGCTTGAAAGGCATAGCCAGACAGACCGGTGGCAGCTACTTCAAAGCCGACAGCGAGACGGACCTGGTCAGCATTTACGAAGCACTGAGCACCCAGCTCGTAGCGGAGACCGAAAAGACCGAGCTGACTGCGTTCTTCACAGGGGCGGCGGCCGTAGTGCTGCTGCTGGCCGCAACGCTGTCGATGCTCTGGTTCAAGCGACTGCCTTGATCCCCCTGCCCGGATCCCTTGGGTACCCGCCAGGCATGGAAACGGCCCGGCTGCCAGCCTCGATTCGAGTGGAAAGCGCTCTCCCACTGTATGAACGATTCCGCTGCCGCTCGGCTTGCCAGGAATCAAACAGCATTTTACTATCAAATTTAACTTCCCGCAGGAGGGCGTCGAATTATCCGTATGGGCAGCGGCAGGCAAGAGCGGAAAACACGCGGCGGATCGGGCAGCAGTAAGGCATGGTATCCAACTTCTCCTGGGTAATTCCGGACAGACTGGCCGGGGCGGCCCTGCCCGGAGGCGGGCTTCCAGGCAGCCAATGGGCAGAACGGGAGACGCTCTCCGATCTGGAGGATCTCCGCCAACGGGGCGTGCGCTGCCTGGTAACCCTTACCGAGGCCGCTTCCCATTTCGGTCCCTACTGCCGGCAGGTGGGATTGACCTGGTACTTCTTTCCGATACCCGAGTTCGGCATTCCCGAGGATGAGCGGCAGCTCGGCGGGCTGACGGAGAAGCTACTCGCTCATATGGAAGCGGGGGAGGCGGTCTGCGTACACTGCTACGCCGGGATCGGCCGTACCGGACTGGTGCTGTGCTGCCTGACGGGTAGGTATCTGGATCTGGAAGCGGGGGAGGCGATCGCCAGGGTGCGCGAGATTCGTCCGGCTCTGGAAACCCGTGACCAGGAGCGTTTCGTGTACCGCTGTCTCCACCGCTGCTCGAGCGGTTGAGCCGTTCCGGCCGGGCGGGTTAGCGGATGATGCCATCCGCCATCTTCAACAATCCCTCGGGCACCGAGAGCCCCAGCTCTTGAGCCACGGCATAATTGATCCAAAGCTCCTGTTCGGGTGTGACCACCGGAATGGTGCCGGCCGGAACACCTCTGAAGATCTTGTCGGCCAGGGGCGCGGCCAGCCTGCCAACTTGGGAGAGGTTGTTGGCGTTGCCGAACAAGGCCCCCGCCTCTACCGTGTAAAGGAAGCTGCCGCCGACCGGGACTCCGTGTTGCTTCGCAAAGCTGCAGATCACCGGCAAGCCGAACGGCGAATGGTTGAAGCCGTCCGGCATGAGAAGCATGGCATCGAGGCCGATATCCTCCGCCTCGGATCGAGCCGCCAGGTCCGCTTGGATTTCTTCAAATACAGCGCCAGGGACTTCCACCAATGTCACACCGGCGGATAACGCAGCCCGGCGTAATGCTTCGAGAGCCGGGGCGGTGTTGGAGCTGTTTTTGTCATAACCAATCCAGACCCGTTCGATCCCCGGCGCCATCTCCAGCAGAATCTCCAAACGCTTGCTGATCTGTTCCGGCCCGGGGTAGCGCACGCCGGTGATGTTCCCGCCCGGCTCTCGCACACTTTTGATCAGGTTCGAGCCTTCCACACCGGCATAGGCAAAAACCACGGGAATATCCGTTCCTTGGGTCACCGCCTTGGCCGTCAGGCTCGCCGGAGTGGCCAGAGTCAGAATTAAATCCACCTTCTCGGCCACGAATTTCCGGGCGATCCGCTGCATCTCCGCGGGCTCGTCCCTTCCGTCTTGAATATCGTAGGCGATATTCTTTCTATCCAGGTAGCCCAACTCGGTCATCTTGGCCATGAAGCCACCGCTTATCTCGATAAAAGAGCCCGCGTTGTACAAAACGCCGACGTGATGGACCTCGGACGTCTTCGAGCTGCAACCGCCCAGAAGCAGACTTCCGGCTACGATCAGCACAAGGATCAACGCGCCAATCCGCTTCATTTTCCCTTCTCCTCGCTTCAATTGTACATCGAAACCGGCAGGGAAAGAAATCTGTTTCGCACCGCCTCGGCCGGACAGCGGCCTCTCACTATAGGGAATCCTCCGCTACCGCTCGGCTTGCCAAGAATCAAACCACATTTTAATATCAAGTTGAAATTCCAGGGGAATCTATATCCAGCAGGTGTTCAGTCTGAGGAGCAAACCGATGAACGGAAGGCTACTGGTCGTCGCACTGGGCGGCAACGCCATCAAGCAGGCAGAGCAGAAGGGAACCACCGACGAGCAGTTCCGTAACGTGGATGTCACGGCCGCTCAGATGGCCAAGATCGCCAGGGCGGGTTACCGCCTGGTGATCACTCACGGAAATGGCCCCCAGGCCGGGGCGCTGTTGATCCAGCAGGAAGAGACGGATGCGCTCGTTCCCGCCCAGACCCTGGCCGTCTGCGGTGCCATGACCCAGGGCCAAATCGGGTGGATGATCCAGAACCGCCTCGCGTTCAGGCTCGAGCAGGAGGGCGTAGAATCTCCCGTATGCACGGTCGTGACCCAGGTGGTGGTCAGCCCGGAAGATCCGGACTTTCAGGATCCCAGCAAGCCAGTAGGCCCTTTTTATACCAGAGAGGAAGCCCGCCGGCTGGCTTCCGAAAAGGGATACGTGGTAAAGGAGGTGAAGCCGGGAAGCGACAGGGGCTGGCGTAGGGTGGTCCCCTCGCCCGAGCCCCTCGAGATCGTAGAGAGCGAGTCGATCAACACCCTGGTCCGCGACGGGGTGATCGTTATTGCCTCCGGAGGCGGTGGAATTCCCGTGGAGAAAAACGCTGACGGCGGCTACACGGGGGTGGAGGCTGTGATCGACAAGGACCGGGCCGGCTTCAAGCTGGCTCAAGCGGTGAACGCGGACCTGTTTCTCATCCTAACGGACGTGGAAAAGGCCTACCTGAACTTCAACCAGCCCGGCCAGAAAGCCCTGGACCGGCTCGGGGCGGCCGAAGCGGAGGGCTACCTGAAGCAGCGCCAGTTCCTGGCCGGTTCCATGGGCCCCAAGATGGAGGCGGCGATTCGTTTTGTCCGCTGGAGCGGCAAGGAAGCCATCATCACCTCGCTGGACAGGGCCCTCGAGGCGGTGGCAGGCAAGAGCGGAACGCACGTGGTGGTCTAGTCAAGACCTCATCTCCGATTTCTTCCGGGTGAATCAGGACAGGCAGTCCGGCTTGCCCCAGCCGGCCGGGCGGGTTAGCGGATGATGCCATCCGCCATCTTCAACAATCCCTCGGGCACCGAGAGCCCCAGCTCTTGAGCCACGGCATAATTGATCCAAAGCTCCTGTTCGGGTGTGACCACCGGAATGGTGCCGGCCGGAACACCTCTGAAGATCTTGTCGGCCAGGGGCGCGGCCAGCCTGCCAACTTGGGAGAGGTTGTTGGCGTTGCCGAACAAGGCCCCCGCCTCTACCGTGTAAAGGAAGCTGCCGCCGACCGGGACTCCGTGTTGCTTCGCAAAGCTGCAGATCACCGGCAAGCCGAACGGCGAATGGTTGAAGCCGTCCGGCATGAGAAGCATGGCATCGAGGCCGATATCCTCCGCCTCGGATCGAGCCGCCAGGTCCGCTTGGATTTCTTCAAATACAGCGCCAGGGACTTCCACCAATGTCACACCGGCGGATAACGCAGCCCGGCGTAATGCTTCGAGAGCCGGGGCGGTGTTGGAGCTGTTTTTGTCATAACCAATCCAGACCCGTTCGATCCCCGGCGCCATCTCCAGCAGAATCTCCAAACGCTTGCTGATCTGTTCCGGCCCGGGGTAGCGCACGCCGGTGATGTTCCCGCCCGGCTCTCGCACACTTTTGATCAGGTTCGAGCCTTCCACACCGGCATAGGCAAAAACCACGGGAATATCCGTTCCTTGGGTCACCGCCTTGGCCGTCAGGCTCGCCGGAGTGGCCAGAGTCAGAATTAAATCCACCTTCTCGGCCACGAATTTCCGGGCGATCCGCTGCATCTCCGCGGGCTCGTCCCTTCCGTCTTGAATATCGTAGGCGATATTCTTTCTATCCAGGTAGCCCAACTCGGTCATCTTGGCCATGAAGCCACCGCTTATCTCGATAAAAGAGCCCGCGTTGTACAAAACGCCGACGTGATGGACCTCGGACGTCTTCGAGCTGCAACCGCCCAGAAGCAGACTTCCGGCTACGATCAGCACAAGGATCAACGCGCCAATCCGCTTCATTTTCCCTTCTCCTCGCTTCAATTGTACATCGAAACCGGCAGGGAAGGGAATCTATCTCGGACCGGTCTGCCGGAGCCGCTTCAATCGATAATTACTACTGGACTCCGGGTCAGTTCGGATTGTATAATAAATATTACTCGAAACGGGGCTTCAAGAGAGCGGATACACTCATTTCGTATACGGTCATTCATAGCTCTTCCGAGGGTCGTTTCGGCTTCTCTGCGGAGGGGCATGAGCCGAAAAAGGGAGAGGGCGATCCTCCAGTCTGCCTTTTCTCGGAGAGGTGAGAGATGCGGAAACACAATGAGGTGGATATCCTCTTGGTTGAAGACAACCCCCGGGACGTCGAGCTAACCCTGCGGGCGCTTCAAAAGCGCAACCTGGTAAACCGGCTCTTCGTGGTCGAGGACGGCGAGGAAGCGCTGGACTTCCTGTTTTGCCGCGGGAAGTACGCCGAGCGGAATCTGTCCCGCCATCCTAAAGTAGTGCTTCTTGACCTGAAACTGCCGAAGCTCAGCGGTCTGGAAGTACTGCAGGCGATCAGAAGTGATGAACGAACGCATACCACCCCGGTGGTGATCGTCACCTCCTCGCAGGAAGATCCCGACATAAAAGCCGCCTACAAGCTTGGAGTCAACAGCTACGTGGTGAAACCGGTCGAGTTCGACGACTTCGTAGAAGCTATGAGCCAGGTGGGGCTGTACTGGCTGCTGGTGAACCACTACTCCCCACAATCTACGTAGAGTACGGAATGTCCATCCTATGGATGATACGGTTCGGGTACTGATCGTCGAAGATATTCCCACGGACGCGAAGCTGGCGGAGCGAGAGATCCATCAGGTCCTTCCCTCCAGCTCATACCAGCGCGTTGATACCCGAGATGGGTTCCTGGAGGCTCTGGAGAGCTTTCAACCCGATCTGATCGTCACCGACTACCGCATGCCGCAGTTCGACGGCCTGACGGCACTCAGGTTGGCGCTGGAACGTGCGCCTTTCACGCCCGTGATCATCCTCACCGGTGCGATAAATGAAGACACGGCGGTCGCCTGTATGAAGGCGGGGGCGGCCGACTACGTCATCAAGGAACACCTCAAGCGATTGGGACAGGCGGTACTCCGTGCTCTAGAAGACAAGCAGCTTCGTCTCGAACGCCGTAGGGCGGAGGAAGCACTGCGAGAGAGTGAAGAGCGCTTCCGCAGCCTCTACGAAAACGCCTCAGTCGGCCTGTACCGCACGACACCGGACGGCCGCATTCTGATGGCCAATCCCGCTGCGGTACGGATGCTAGGCTTTTCCTCCTTTTCCGAGCTGGCACAGCGCAACCTGGAACGGGAAGGCTATGCGCCGGACTATCCCCGCAGCCGCTTCCGGGAACAGGTGGAGAGCAAGGGAGTGGTCACCGGCCTGGAGAACGTTTGGCTCAGGCTGGACGGCTCGGAAATTACTGTGCGCGAGAACGCCAGGGTCGTACGGGATCAAGACGGCACGGTACTCTACTATGAGGGCTCCTTCGAGGACATTACCGAGTATAAACGGGCGGAGGAGCAGGTGCGCCTGGAAGCCGCCCGCGCCGCCACTCTGGTGCGCACAGCGGCGCTATTGAACGCCACCCTGGATCTCCAGGATGCTCTAAGGGCCGTATGCGAGGAGACAGCCAAAGCCCTCGACGCTCCCATCGTAATTATCTATCTCTATGATGAACCTCAAGACACCCTCTGTGCGGCTACAGCGCTGGGCATCCGCCCCGAACATCTGGAGCATGTACCTCGAATCCCCTGTAAGAGGCTGGAGCAAAACAACGGGGAAGAAGGCTCCACGATCACGATCTCGGAGGCGGAGGCGCTGGATATACTGCTTTCGTCACCCCAGTTCGTCGAGCTCGGCATCCGCTCGCTGAACCTTTCGGTCATGCACTACCGGGAGTCCCTGATCGGCATCATCGAGGTGCTTTCACGGGGCGAACAGCGGTCTCTGTCGGTGGATGAAAAGGCGCTGTTCCAGGGAATCGTCGACCAGGCCGCGCTGGCCATCTCCAACGCCCGGCTGTTTACGCAGCAGCAGCGCACCGAAGAGGCGCTGCGCCAAAGCGAGGAGCGCTACCGCACGGTTTCCGAGCTCACCTCCGATTTCGCCTACGCCATAGCCATGGGACCGGAGGGGGAGTTCAAGCCCGAATGGACGACCGAGGCGCTGAAACGTATCACCGGGTACGAACCGAGCTTCGAAGACAACGTGCGTCCTAATTGGGAGAGCCTCATCATTGCGCAGGATAAGCCCGTTGCGTTCCAGCATCTACAGGCCAATCTGGCGGGCGAAACCCACATTGCCGAATACCGGATCGTAGACCGAAGCGGGGCCATACACTGGATTCGCGACTACGGCCAGCCCGTTTTGGATGCCGGCAGCGGCCGGGTAACCCGGGTAATCGGCGCCGCCCAGGACATCACCGACCAGAAGCTGGCCGAGGAACAACTCCTGTACCAGGCCGGCCTGCTGCAAAACGTGTCCGACGCCATCGTGGCCGTGGACTTAGACTTTAGCCTCACGAGCTGGAACAAGGCGGCGGAGATCCTGTACGGTTGGAGCGCGGAGGAGGTCATTGGGAAGCGGATCAACGAAGTAGTTCAACTTCCCATAACAATGGCAACGGCCGTCCAGTGGTTTCAGGAGCACGGTTCCTGGCAGGGTGAGTTGAGACAGAAGCGCCGCGACGGCACCCCGATCGACGTTCTCGCCTCTATTTCCTCCGTCAGGGACAGCCAGGGACTGCCGGCAGGGATCGTAGCGGTAGTACGTGATATAACCGAACACAAGCGCGCCGAAGAGGCGCGAACGAAGCTGGAAGAGCAGCTACGGCAGTCCCAGAAGATGGAAGGTCTGGGCAGGCTGGCCGGCGGCATCGCCCATGATTTCAACAACCTGCTCACCGTGATCCAGGGCTACTGCGAGATCATGCACGAGAAAATCCCGGCGGAGAGCCCGCTGCTGGAAGAACTCGAGGAGATACAGCGGGCGGGCGGGCGGGCCGCGACCCTTACCCGTCAATTGCTGGCCTTCAGCCGCAGACAGATACTGGCTCCCACGGTTATCGACCTGAACACGCTGATCTCCGACCTGAAAAAGATGTTCGGCCGCCTCATCGGAGAGGACATCACTGTCAGGACCTCACTCGCCCCCGACCTGCAGCAGATTACCGCCGACCCCGGCCAGATCGAACAGGTCCTCATGAATCTGGTGGTCAACGCCCGGGATGCCATGCCCAACGGGGGAACCCTCTACATCCGCACCGATAATGTTCATCTGGATGAAGCGCACGTCCATTCTCATCCGGAGTCCCCGGTCGGACCTTGCGTGCTGCTGGAGGTAGCCGACACGGGCAGCGGAATGGATGAAGCAACCCGATCTCGTCTGTTCGAACCGTTTTTCACCACCAAGAATGCCAAGGAAGGAACCGGCCTGGGTTTGGCCACGGTCTACGGGATCGTCAAGCAGAGCGGCGGAGACATCCTGGTAAGCAGCAAGCCCGGCCAGGGAACCACGTTCAAGATATATTTCCCGGTCAGCAAGAGTACCCCGACTAAGAAGCCCTCTGCTTCGACCCCGAGGGCGGAGCGCGGCCACGGGGAGACGATCTTGCTGGTCGAAGACGCCCAGCCTCTGCGGAACCTGGTGCGACAAATGCTAGAATACAACGGGTACGCAGTTCTCGAGGCGCGGGACGGCAGCGACGCACTGCTGCGGGCGGAAGCCCATGACGGGCCGATCCACCTGTTGATAACGGATATGGTGATGCCGCGAATCAGCGGCAGAGAGCTGGCCGAGCGCCTGGGACCGATCCGTCCGGACATGCGGGTGCTGTTCATGTCCGGGTATACCGAAGATGTGATGGTCCGCAAAGGCTTGCGGGAACACCAGATCGAGTACCTGGCGAAACCGTTTTCAGCGGCAACCTTGATGGGCAAGATCCGGGAGCTGCTCGATAGATGAGCCGGCGGCCTGTAAAGGCGAAGGCAACGGCTGAAGGTTCAGCGCAACCGGTGACTCCGTGAGTAAGAAATGAGCAAGTCAATAGAGGCTGCAGAAAAAAAGTCGAAGAAGTCCCTGCCTGCCGGAAGTCTAACCACCACACTGGCCTTTGCCTTTGCAGTCTTGAGCGTGGCAACGCTTCTGGTCGCCGGCGGCTTGCAGCTGTACTCTGATCTGCGAACTCAGCAACTCATCATTTCCAACAATCAGAAGCTCATCGCCCAAGGGGCTGCCGGAACAGTGAGCAATTTCATACAGGACAAGTTCAAGGCCATGGAGACGGTAATTTGGTTCAGCGATCCGCTCAGCGCCTCTTCGCGGGAACAAAAGCAGATCCTGGAAAGCCTGCTGGGCCTGCAACAGGCATTTCGCCAGTTGGTTTTATTGGACAACCAGAATCGGGAACTGGCTCGAGCCTCCCGTCTCTCTCGGGCGGCCTCCGGAGAGCTGGCCGAGAGGCTGGAGAGCGAGACCCTGACTCGTATCCTGCGGGGAAAACAGCAAATCGGCCAGGTGTTCATCGATCCGGTAACCAGCGAGCCAATGACCGGGATGACCGTCCCCGTCTACAATGTCTTCGGCGATTTCCAGGGAACGTTGGTGGCCGAGGTAAACCTGAAATTCATGTGGGACCTGGTCGACCGGCTCAAGGTGGGCCAGAGGGGTCTGGCCTACGTAGTGGACAAACAGGGCAATCTGCTCGCCTTTCACGATGCAGCCCGGGTCCTGAAAGGCGAAAACGTACGGTCCCTGGAGGCGGTTGAAACGTTTATCCATCAATCCTCCGTTAACCCCGGCGAAACGAGCACCTACCGGGGAATCACCGGAAGCCTGGTGGTGGGCACGTATGTTCCTCTGCAGACACCCGATTGGGCAGTGGTAACCGAGTTACCCTGGAGCGAGGCATACAGAGAAGTCATTCGGGATGCAGTCATATCTGTGGCGATTATTGTTGTTATAGGAGCCGCAGCCGGCCTGGTCGGCGTGCACGTGGCCCGCCGCCTGTCCGTGCCATTGGTGAACTTGATGGAAACAGCGACCCGGATCTCCGGCGGTGAGCTGGAGCTGCAGGCGGAGGTCAGCGGACCGCTGGAGGTTGCCGGTCTGGCCCGGGCCTTCAACAGCATGACGGCCCGATTGCGTGAGACACTACAAGGATTGGAGCAACGGGTCTCGGAGCGCACACAGCAACTCCAAGAGACCCTCAGCTTCCAAAAGCAGATAGTAACGGCTTCCTCCACCGGTATAGCAGCCTATGATTCCACAGGTCAATGCGTCCTGGCCAATGAGGCGGCCGCCAAAATGATAAATGCCTCTTTGGAGCAGGTGCTGTCGCAGAACTATCATCATATTAACTCGTGGAAAGACTCAGGGCTCTACGAAGCGGCTCTTGAAGTGGTGCGATCCGGGTCGAGCCAGGAGAAAGACGTTCACGTGACGAGCACCTTCGGCAGGGATGTCTGGCTGAACTGCCGTTTTACAACCTTCGAGTCCGGCGGGCAGCTCCATTTGCTGCTGACCATCAACGATATGACCGAGCGGATACGGGCGGAATCCGAGATACGGGATTTGAACCGGCAGTTACGGGCCCAGGCCGACAGCCTTACTGCCGCAAACAGGGAGCTCGAAGCCTTCAGCTATTCGGTGTCCCATGATCTACGTTCACCGCTGCGCGCGATCGACGGCTATACCCGTATTCTCTCGGAGGAGTATAGCTCGTCTCTGGATGCGGAGGGCAGACGGCTGTGTGCCGTGGTGACTAACGAGACCAGACGAATGGGCCAGCTGATCGAAGATTTGCTGGCTTTCTCCCGTGCCGGCCGCGCTGAAATGCACCCTTCCCCGGTAGACATGGAGGCGCTGGCAAGGTCGGCTTTTGAGGAATTGACGATGCCGAAGGACAGGCAGCGCATCGAGTTCAAAGTCGGAGAGCTGCCGGCGGCGGAAGGCGATCCCATCCTGATCAACCAGGTGTGGACAAACCTGCTCGCCAACGCCATTAAATTCTCATCCAGGCAAGAAAGGGCGCTCATCGAGGTTGAAGGACGGCAGACCGACGATGAAGCCCTGTACTTCGTGCGCGACAACGGCGCCGGGTTTCCCATGAAATACGCCAACAAGCTTTTCGGCGTGTTCGAGCGGCTGCATCACGAAAGCGAATTCCAGGGCACCGGGGTGGGCCTGGCTATCGTCCAGCGGATCGTCAACCGCCACGGCGGACGTGTATGGGCGGAAAGTAAAGCCACTCAGGGTGCGACCTTTTATTTCACGCTCCGGCGTACAGGGTTGGCTCCGGAAAAGTAGTCTACGGGCAGGCAGCCCGAAGCCGGTACAAGCGTAGACGATCGGCGATCGACCGGCTTCCGTCTGGCGGCTGCCTGGCAGCCGCAAGCGCGCCGTTCACCTCTCCTTGCCGTCACCTTCCGACCAGAATGCGCCCCCACTTGCTCTGCACCGTCACTCCGGGCCGCTGCGGGCGGACCTCTATGATCTCATCCTGGTTGAGCGCATCCTGGTAACGGCCCGGCTGCGCCGGGACGGAGGCCGGCTTTTCCGCGGCGTTCACCATCACCACCACCGAGCAGTCCTCGGTCCGGCGGCCGAAGGCGAGCTGGCGATGGTCCACGTGAAGCTGCGTGTAGTCCCCGTGACGCAGAGCCGGAAGCGAGCTGCGCAGGGCCGCCAGGCGCCGCACGGCGGCGGCCAGATCGGGATGCGGATACGATCCGCAGCGGGAAAGATCGAGGGCGGGGCGAAGATCCGCGTCGCTGTGGGCGCCCCGTCTGCCGCCGACTCCCCACTCACTGCCGTAGTAGATCGAGGGCACCCCCGGCATGGTGAACAACAGGATATGCAGCGGGTACAGGTCCGATGCTTCGCTCAGGCGGGAGGCCACCCGGTCCACGTCGTGATTGTCGGCGAAGTTGTACAGGTAACTGCCTCGATAGATCCCCTGCGGGCCGAACTGCCGGTTGAGGGAATAGGCTATCTCGAAGTAGTTCCTGTCCACGTGGCTGGAATAAAGCCCCTTGTAACACTCGTAGTTGGTCACCGAATCCAGACCCGCCTCGTGCAGCCAGCGGCGATAGTCTCCCGCCACGATCTCTCCCATCAGCCAAAAATCCGGCTTGATCGCCTTGCAGTGCGCAGCCAGAGCGCGGTGGAAGTCCGGATCGATCTGATCGGCGGCGTCCAATCGCAGGCCGTCTATGTCGAACTCGGCGATCCACATGCTCACCGCGTCGAAAAGGTGGCGCCGCACTTCGGGGTTGGCCAGGTTCAGCTTCACCAGGTCCAGGTGGCCGTGCCAGCCCTCGTAGGCGAAGGGATCGCCGTAGGGGCTGCTGCGGCTGAAATCGAGATTGTGAAACCAGGATGCATAGGCAGACCCCTCTCCCTTTTCCCGAAGGTCCCTGAAAGCCCAGAAATCCCGCCCGACGTGGTTGAACACCCCGTCGAACACCACCCTCAGGCCGCGGTCCTTCAGGCTGCCGGTCAGCTGTTTGAGCAGATTGGCGTCACCGAGCCGGCGATCCACGCTGAAGTAGTCGGCGGTGTCGTAGCCGTGGGCCGTGGATTCGAAGACCGGTCCCAGGTACAGCGCGTTGAGCCCCAGTCCGGCGACGTGCTCCACCCATTCGAACAGTACCTCCAGCCTCCGGGCGGGGGGAGAGTGGAAGTCGTTGCGCTCGGGGGCGGCGCACAGCCCCAGCGGGTAGAGGTGATAGAACATGGCGTCGTGATACCAGCGGTGATTCATTTTCGCCCCCTCAGTCGGCCGGCAGCCGGTTGCGGCTGGATAGCTTCCTGCCCGGCGCCTGCTCGAACACCGGGTGTAGAGATATGGCAAAGGGATCCAGCATGGCTCAGATGCGATACTCTTCGAGACCGCTGTCGATCGGACCCGGCGCGGCCCGGGCCAGGAACGCCTCGATCTCCCCCAGATCCAGAGGTTGGGTGGCGCCCTCCTGGGCGGCGACCATCGCCCCGAGGGCGTTGCCGTAGCGGCAGGCCTCCTCCAGGCTCCCCGTCCCGAGAAGAGCATGCAAGAAACCGGCCGTAAAGGCGTCCCCCGAGCCGACCGGGTCTTTGAGCTTCACCATGAAGCCGGGGTGGTAGACCTTCCGCCCCTCCCGGGTTGCGGCAAAGGAGCCCCTGTCTCCCAGAGTAATCAGCACGATCTGCAGCGCGGTGCGCTCCAACAGCCTGTCCGCCAGGACCGGGAGGTCTGCTTTCTCCCGACCTACAGGGCCGCCGGTCGGTCGGCCGTAGAGCCCGGCCACCAGGCGTGCTTCTTCCTCGTTGAGCTTGAGGATGTCCGCTCTTTCGATCGAGCCGAGCACGCTCTGCCTGCTCCAGCAGTCCCGGCGCAGGTTGATGTCCAGCAGGGCGAAGCTGCCCCGAAACGCTGCGATCAGCTCTCCGAGCGTATTCCGCGAGACCTCACGACGCTGGATCAGGGTGCCGAAGCACAGGCAGTCGGCCCGCCCCGCCAGCTCTCGCAGCCCTGCCTCAGGCTCTATGAAGTCGTAGGCCGCGTCCGGAAGGATGGTGAAATCGGGGTTTCTCTTCCGGTCGAAGGAAACCTTCACCGTTCCGGTCGAATGCTCGCCGTCGGTCTGGATATAGCCGGTTTCCATTCCCAGCCCGGCGACTGCCTGCAGGGCTCTCCTTCCCAGATCGTCCAGCCCCACCCGGCTGATCATGATCCCGCGGTCGCCCAGGCAGTTGACCCTGTACACGAAGTTGAACGGAGCTCCCCCCAGCCTGGCCCCGCCCGGCAGCAGGTCCCAGAGCAGCTCTCCGTAGGCCACGATGGTATGAGGCATGAGATTCCCCTATCTCCGCGCTTCCCGCTCCCGCAGGGCGAAGAACAGGCGCTCGGAGGTGATGGGCAGCCGGGTTATCCGCACCCCTACGGCAGAAGCCACGGCAGAAGCCAGCGCCGGAGCGGCGGCCGAGATCGCCGGCTCGCCGATTCCCTTGGCTCCGAACGGGCCCTTGCCCGAGCCGGACTGAAGCACGATCGAGGTTATATCCGGTACATCCTTGGCGGTGGGGATGACATAGTCGTGCAGGTTCCAGGTCCAGGGAACGCCGTCGATCTCCAAATAGTCCTCCATAAGCGCGAAGCCCAGGCCCTGAGCGGCCCCCCCTTCCATCTGCCCCTCCACCCTATTCAGGTTGATCGCCTGCCCCACGTCGTAGGCGCTGGCCCACTTCAAAACGGTTATCTCGCCGGTCTCGGTATCCACGGCCACCTCGGCCGCCTGGGCGCCGAAAGTGAAATCGGGGAATACAGGATCCTTGATCAGATCCGAGCCGATCGGCGCGCTGAAGGGCGCCCGGAAGGTAGCCAGGCTCTGGGGCACGAGGCCCTCGAAATGGCACTGCTTGATCGCCTGCACCAGGGGCAGCTGCTTGTCCGGGCTGCCGAGCGAGCGCACCGTCTTGCCCTTCAGCTCCAGGTCCTCCGCCGGCAGGGAAAGCATCCGGGCGGCCCGCTCCACGACGATCCGCCGCACGTTCTCCGCGGCCAGCTTGGCGGCGTTTCCCGACATGTACAGCGCCCGCGTCGCGGTTACGGTTCCCGCAGGAGGGGTAACCTGGGAGTCCGTGGAGATCACGTGCACCTCTTCCATAGCCAGGCCCAGCACCTCCGCTACGATGGCTCGAACCGACTCCCGCTGGCCCCCGCCTAAATCCGGAATCCCGGTGCGCACCACCGCACTGCCGTCCAGCTCCAGGTTGACCCAGCAACTGGAGGTGTCGTGCAGGTAGGTCATGCGGCCGTAGGACTGCCAGCAGCAGGCCAGACCCCGGCCCACCTTCCTGGTGCCGCTGCCCCTGCTCTGCGGGCCCAGGGCGGCGAGGGCCCTGCGGGCGCATTGCTCCAGCCACACCTCGGAAGTGATCTCCTGGAAGCTGGCCGTGAGGTCCCCTTTTTTCAGGAAGTTCTTCTTCCGCAGCTCCAACGGGTCCATGCCGAGCCTGGCCGCCAGCTCGTCCATCTGGGCCTCGTAGGCGGCGGCCACCTGCATGCCCCCGAAGCCGCGGAAGGCGCTGGTCATGACATTGTTGGTCAGCACCGAGAAGGCGTCCACCTTGACGTTGGGGATAAGGTACGGTCCGGTGGAGTGCACCGTGGAATAGAGGAGGACCCAGGGACTCAGGTAGACGTAGGCGCCGGCGTCCGAGACCAACTCGGCCTCCATGGCCACCAGCTTCCCCTCCCTGGTGGCTCCGGTCTTGTACTTCATCACGTAGGGATGGCGCTTGTGACGCCCGTAGCCCATCTCCTCCCGGGTATAGGTCAGCTTCACCGGCCGGCCGGTCTTCCAGGCCAGCAGGGCCAGGAACACCTCCACGGTAACATCCTCCTTGCCGCCGAATGCTCCTCCGATCAGCGTGCCGATGACCCGGACGCGGCTCTCCGGCAGGCCCAGCACCGCAGCGATATCCCGGTAGTGCTCGATCACCTGGGCGGCGTAGCGGACGTTGATCACCCCCATGTCGTCGATCCAGGCCACCCCGGATTCCGGCTCCAGGTGGGCGTGCTCCTGCCGGGGCGTACGGTAGGTATTTTCCACGATCACTTCGGCCCGGGCGAATCCCTGCTCCACCTCCCCCTTACGCAGCTTCCAGGAAGCAATAACGTTGTTGTCCCCGTGGATCTTGGGGGCCTGCGGTTTCATGGCCTCGAGCGGATCGAATACGGCGGGCAGCTCCTCGTAGTCCACCTCGATGAGCCTCAAGGCTTCGCTGGCCGCTTCCAGGCTCTCGGCCGCCACCAGGGCGACAGGTTCCCCCCAGTAGCGCACCCTTTCCCGGGCCAGCACCTGATGCCTGGCCTCCAGCAGGCCCACTTCGGTGGTTTGGCCGACCACGTTCTTGACCGATTCGTTGTTGGGCACATCGGCGGCGGTGAGCACACAGGCCACGCCGGGCAGTTTCCGGGCTTTGGAAACGTCCAGCCTCTTGATCCTGGCTGAAGCCGTATTGGAGCGCAGGACCTTGGCCTGCAGCATGCCGGGTAGGCTGTAGTCATCGGCGAACACGACATTGCCCAGCACCTTGTCCTTTTCATCCAGTCCGGCGACGCGGGTGCCTACCAGGCTGAAGTCCTTCTTCACCGGTATTCTCCCCTGGCCACGGCCTCCACGGCGTCTACGATCTTCTGGTACCCGGTGCAGCGGCACAGGTTCCCCGATATCGCCTCCCGGATCTGCTCCCTGGAGGGATGCGGGTTGGAGTCCAGCAGGGCCTTGGCGCTCATCAACATCCCGGGAGTGCAGAAGCCGCACTGCAGGGCCTCGTGATCGAGAAAGGCCTGCTGCAGGGGATGGGGCTTTTCCCAGGTGCCCAGGGATTTGACCGTGTACACCCGGCGGCCGTCGGCCTGCAGGGCCAGGGTGATGCAGGATAGGATCGCTCTGCCGTCCATGATGACCGTGCAGGCCCCGCAGTCGCCCTTGTCGCAGCCCCGCTTCACCTCGATGAAGTTGTTCTGTCTCAAGAAATCCAGCAGGGTCAGCTCGGCCTTCACCCGGCCCTGGACGGGTCGATCATTAACCGTAAGGCGGATATCGTACAGCTCATCCTCATTCATCGTCTTCCTCCACGCCCAAGGCTTCCCGCACTGCCCTGGCCAGAAGCCGTACCGAGACCAGCCGGCGGTACTCGGCGCTGCCCCGTACATCGGTGATCGGAGCGACCTCGGCGGCCGCCGCTTGCGACAGGGTTTCGATGCTTCGCAGGTCCAGCCGCTTCCCCCGGAAGGACTCTTCGGTCGCAGGCAGGCGTCGCGGCGTCGGGGCCACCCCGCCGGCGGCGATGCGGATGTCCCGAACCCGATCGTTTTCCGTGTCCAGCCAGACCGCCACGGAGACCACCGAGCAGGAGGCCCCCTTGCGCAGCCCCAGCTTGACGTACCCGCCGCGGCCGTCCCGGGGAAGCGGAAAGCGTATCTTCAGGATGACCTCCTCGTCCTCGAGCACGTTCCGCCCGGGTCCGGTGAAAAACAGCTCCAGAGGGATTGAACGCTCGCCGGCCGCAGCGCCCGCAACCACTTCGGCCGCGAGAACCAGCAGCGGCGGGATTGTATCACCGATGGGCGAGGAGTCGGCGATGTTTCCGGCCAGGGTAGCCATGTTCCGCACCAGGGGATTGGCGAACTTTCTCAACGCCTCGCCCAGGAAGGGGACCTTCGTGCGAATCACCGGAGAGCCGATGATATCTGCGATGATCTCCCCGGCGCCGATCTCTATCCAGCCGTCGCGGACGGCGATCCCCCTTATTTCCGCCAGGCAGCGAATGTCCACCAGGGTTCCTCCTTCGATTGCTCCTTCCTTGATGTAGACCAGAAGGTTGGATCCGCCACCGAGGATGTGCGCTCCGGCTCCTTCCCGCTTCTTGTATTCGAGCAGCTCCCCGAGCGCCCGAGGCCGAAAAAAGCGGAACTTGCCCATACTGCCAGACTCCTTCGGAATTTACCCGGCCTGACCGGTAAAGCATCAAGCCGTTTGAACGCCCATGATATACGGTAGCAATCACCCTGTCAAATGCTTGATTTCTCAATTATTGAAATCAATTTATTAATTATATGTTGACAACCCGGCTTTACTCGGAGAAACTCGAAGGCAAGGCCCCGAGTTGCGGTTTCGGCCTGAACTGCGTTGCCCGGATCGAAGATAGATAGGGAAACAATGCCGCCAGTCGAAAAGGTTCACAGCATTCTGGAGCTGTTGAGACAAAACTTCCGCCGCGGGCTGACGAACAGGGAGATCAGTGAGCGCTTGGAAATTCCGCCCTCCACCTGCTACCGGATCCTGGCCTCCCTACGCAAGTACGACTACGTCTACCAGCGCCGGCCGGACCTGCGCTACGTTCTCGGCTTCGCCCATCTGCGCTTCGCCGAGTCCGTGCTGGAGGGAATCGATGCGGCGGCGGTCTGCCGGCCCTTCCTGGAAGATCTGCATAGCCAGACCGACGAGACGACCTTTTTCGCCCTGCTCAACGGCCGCAACTGCGTCACTATGGAGACCTGCGGGCATATCAATATCAGGGTAGCCGTGGGCCGCGGAGAGGTCATGCCTCTTCACGCCTCGGCGGCGGGCAAGGCGGTGCTGGCATTCCTGAGCGCCAAGGAGCGGTCCGAGATACTCGAAACGCTGGAGCTGATTCCCTACACCCCGGCGACTATCACCAGCCGGCGGGAGCTGGAGAAAAACCTGGAGACCATCCGGGGCAGCGGAATAGCCTACAACGTCCAGGAGTTCCACGTCGGGATCAACGCCCTGGCCGCTCCGATCTTCGGCAGACAGAACCGGGTCGTGGGGTCCATCGCCGCCGTAGGCGTTGCACTGGACCTGGACAGGGAGCAGATGGAGGAGTACGCCGAGCTGTTCTTCGAGGCCAGCGCGAATATCTCCTACAAGCTGGGCGGCAAGGCTCCCTGGGAACCGCAGGACGCCGGGAAAAAAGGAGGCGGGGCGCCGTGAGCGCAAGGCAGTATCATTTCCTCGGCAAAGACTTTCCCCGCAAAGAAGGGCGGGCCAGGGTCACAGGCCGGGAGCAATACCCCTCCGATATTGTCCTGCCGGGGATGCTGTACGGAAAGATCCTGCGCAGCCCCCATCCCCATGCCCGGCTCAAGTCGATCGACTTCTCCCGGGCCGAAGCCCTGGGAGCGGTCGGGTTGAAGCCCTCCGACGTGCCGCAGAAGTTCTTCAATGTCCGCCTGGTGTCGGTGCCCCGCTCCACCTACAAAGACTGGCAGATCCTGAGCCGCCACGTGCGCCAGGTGGGAGACCCCTATGCGGCTGTGGCCGCGGAGAGCGAAGAGCTGGCCGAGCAGGCGGCGGAAGCCGTGAAGGCCGAGTGGGAGATCCTGCCCTCCTACTTCGACATCGAGCAAGCCATGTCCGCGGAGGGCGACCCGATTCACGATCGGGTGTACCTGGAGGACAGGCAGATCGAGATCCGGCACAACATCGCCTGCACTCGTGAGGTGGCCGAAGGGGCGGTGGAGCAGGGATTCGCCGAGGCCGACGTGATCGTGGAGAACGAGTTCCTCACCCCAAGAGTCTATCACTGCCAGCTGGAGCCCCGCGGCTGCGTCTGCCGGCCGGAAGCCGACGGTGGCATTACCGTCTGGCCTTCCACCCAGGCTCTGCACAACACCCGCATTCTTCTGGGTGAGCTGTTCGATATTCCGCTGAACAAGGTCAACGTGGTTCGAATCAGCGGCGGCGGACATTTCGGCAGCGGCATCCACACCAACCCTGTGATCCTCCTCACCGTAGCCCTGGCCTTGAAATCCGGGCAGCCGGTGAAGATCGTTCAGAGCCGGGAGGAAGACCTCTACGACCACTGCCGCTATCCCGTGCAGTATACGCTGAAGGTAGGTGCCAGGAAGGACGGCACCCTGACGGCCGGACAGATGAAGGCCTGGGTCGATATCGGCAGCCACCACATACAGGCCCTGGCTTTTCTCGGCGTCCTGGCGGGCTGGTGGCACTCCCTGTACCGCCTGCCGAATATGCTCTACGAAGGGGTGGCCGTGTATACCAATAAGGCCCCCGCCTGCGCCATGCAGGGTTACGGCGCCCCCCAGGTAACCTTCGGCGTGGAAACCACCATGAACATGCTGGCCGAAAAGCTCGGGCTCGATCCGCTCGAGCTGCGCCTGAAGAACTACGTCGGCCTGGGGGAGATCTTCTGGGGACAGGGCCCTACGGTCCGCTCGCTGATCCACTCCGATGGTGTGCGGGAGCTGCTGGAGACCGGAGCCCGGATGATCGGCTGGAACGATCGATCGGAGGCGAACAGGCAGACCGGGCGCCGGCGGCGGGGCATCGGCATGGCCAGAGGCTTTCATACCTCGGGCACGGGGGCCCCGGTTCCGGGAGAGGTGAAGGACTACAGCACGGTGCAGGTGAAGGTGAACGAGGACGGGTCGATCGATATTCTCACCGCCCTGATGGACCACGGTGGAGGGACCCTGGATGCGGCGGCCAAGCTGGTGGCCGAGGAGTTCGGGGTTCCTTTCGACAAGGTGGGCATATCGCCGGCGGACACCCGCTGCACCGGTTACGACGTGTGCACCCACGCCACTCGTGGGGTGTACTGCGGCGCCGGAGCCGTCCTGGAAGTTGCGAGGGACACCAAGAAGGTGCTGCTGGAATACGCTTCCAGAATTCTGAACGCGCCGGCAGATTCTCTGAAAACCCGTCCCGATCTCCAGGCCGGCCAGGGAGTCATCTACGTGGAGGGCATGCCCGAGCGCTGCCTCACCATTCGCGAAGCGGCCCAGACCGCGATGAACAACGATTGGGGCACCGCCATCTCGGCCCGCAGCGTGCGCAAGGTCAACTGTCCCCCCGCCTACACCGCCTTCTTCGTGGAAGTGGAGGTGGACATGGAGACCGGAGAGGTACGGATCCTGAGGGTGATGGCCGGGAGCGACGCCGGCACGGTGATCAATCCGGCCCTGGCCAGGGGACAGCTACAGGGCGGGTTTTGCCGGGGGGCCGGCATGGCCCTGCTGGAGGACACCGCCTATGAGCCCGACAGCGGCCGCCTGACCAACCGCGGGCTTCTGAGCGACTACAAGATGCTGGGTGCAGCAGACCTGCCGGATCCCCAGGATTTTCATGTTTTCTTCGCCCATACCTACGAGCCCACCGGTCCGATGGGCGCCAAGGGAATCGGAGAGGCGGCGCTCAACCCGGTGCCCGCCGCCGTGGCGGCCGCGGTGCAGAACGCCACCGGAATCTGGTTTACCAGGCTGCCCATCCTGCCGGAGGACATAGTCAGGGCCGCCAGGCGGCGGGAGGTTGAAGAGCTTCCGCCCGGACGCCCGGCGGCAGGTAAGGCGATCGGCAGGGCTTCGAGCGGAGCTTAGGCCTTGTCCAGTACTCGGATTATCAGCCTGGATTTCCGCTGCGCAACCCCCCGGACTCTGGAGGAAGCCCTGGAAGACCTCTGCGGTGAAGGCGCCCGGGTCCTGGCAGGGGGCACGGACCTGCTCAACGCGATCAAGACCAACCGGACGGCGCCCCGCTGCTTGGTCTACGTGCTTGGGGTTGCGGAGCTGGCCTCAATCCGGCTCGATCGGGGATCACTCAGCATAGGGGCCGGGGTGCGGTTGAGCGAAATCGAGCGCCACCGGGAGGTCCTAGACCGCCACCCGGCCCTGGTCGAAGCCGTTAATGCAATCGGAAGCACTCAGATACGCAACCTCGGCACCCTGGGAGGAAACCTCTGCAATGCCTCTCCCGGTGCCGACACACCTCCGATTCTCCTGGTACTGGACGCCGAGGTTACGGTCTGCGAAGCCGTCGGCGGTGTGATCAAGCGCGCCGTATTGCCCCTCGGCGGGTTTTTCACCGGACCCAAGCGGACCGTGCTGAAACCGGGACAGATGCTGCACTCCGTGCTTATCCCGGCGGCGCCGAAGCGCTCCGGCGCTGCGTTCCGTCGTCTGGCCCGGGTAAGCCTGGACATCGCCAAGATTAACTGCGCCGCTTATCTGGAGCGTGACGGCGAGACGATTCGCCGAGCCCGGGTTGCCCTCGGATCGGTGGCCCCGACTCCGGTCCGGGTTACGGCCGTCGAGAAGGCCCTGCAGGGCAGCCAAGGCGGCGATAGACTGTTCCGGGAGGCCGCCGCTCTGACGGTTCGGGAGATCGCCCCGATCGATGACGTCCGTTCCAGCGCCGAGTACCGCCGGCGAACCGCCGCGCTCCTGGTACGGGAAGCTCTGGAAGAAGCCTGGCGGCGGTCGGGAGGAAGCCGATGCGCCTAGCGATCACCCTGAATGTGAACGGCAAGAATCGCCGTCTCAAAGTCAAGCCCAACGAGCCGCTCCTCAACGTGCTGCGGGACAGACTGGGACTGACGGGCACCAAGTACGGCTGCGGCATCGGCGAGTGCGGAGCCTGCACGGTGCTGCTGGACGGCCGGGCGATCCTCTCCTGCCAGACCCTGGCCTTCACAGCTGACGGAAAGAAGATCACCACCATCGAGGGACTCGAGCAGGACGGTTCCCTGCACCCCCTGCAGCAGGCCTTTATCGACGAAGGAGCGGTGCAGTGCGGCTACTGCACTCCGGGGATGATCCTGAGCGCCAAGGCTCTTCTGGATTCCAACCCCGATCCCAGCACCGAGCAGATCAAGCAGGCCATCCGCGGCAACCTCTGCCGCTGCACCGGGTATGCGAACATCCTCCGGGCCATAGAAACCGCCAGGGACAAGCTAAAAGGACAGGAAAGAAAGCAGTCATGAGGCTGCCGGTCAGCTTTCCGATCTGCTGGCTGCGGCCCGTTCGGAGATCAGGCGCGCCGTCTGCGCGACCTGCCGCCACAGCTCCCTCACGCGCGCGTCGTTCAACCGCGGGGCCGGCACGGTTACACTGAGGGCCGCAACCACCCTGCCCTGCGCGTTCCTTATCGGGGCGGCGACGCAGCGAATCCCCGGGAAGGTCTCCTCGTTGTCCAGCGCGTAGCCCTGCTTGCGCACCCTTTCCAGCTCGGCTGCAAGATCGGATACTTTGTAGATAGTATTGGCGGTCAGCTTGCGCAGGGGCCTGGCGGCCAGGACTGCTTTCAGCTCCCCGGCCGGCAAATCGGCCAGCAGCACCTTGCCCATGGCCGAGGCATAAGCCGGATTCCTTCCTCCCACCCGCGTCGCCACGGTAAGCACCTGTCCCTGTCCCTTCTTGTCCAGATACACGATATCGGCCCCGTCCAGTATCGAGAGATGGATGATCTCCCCGGTTTCGCGCGCCAGCTCCTCCATATGCGGGGCGGCGATCTGCCTGAGGTCGTAGCGTCCCCAGACCCGGCCGGCCAGGTCGAGGATTTTCAGGCCCAACCGGTATCGGCCGCTCTCCCTGTCCTTCTCCACGAAGCCGGCAGCCTCCAAGGTGGCCAGGGTGCGGAATACGGAACTCTTGTGGGCCGCGACTTTGCGGCTGAGCTCCGCCAGGCTCATCTCCGGCGTCTCGGTGCTGAAAAGGTCGAGCAACTCCAGGGCCTTTTTTACCGAAGATAAAAGCTGCATTACTTGATCGATTCTCCTTGTATCATCACAAGTTAGGGCAGACCCAGCAGGCGGGCGGCGTTATGGTAGCAAATGCGCTCGTTTCGCTGCGCTCCCAGATCCAGCTCCAGCAGATCCTCGATCGTCGCCCGCTGATCCGCCCACGGGGAATCGCTTCCGAACAGGATGTACTCCGGCGGATGGGAGAGCAGGAATCTGCGCGCCCGCTCCCGGCCTATAAACGGAAAAGAGTAGGACACCTCCATGAATACCGGATGCCCGAGCAAATGCTGCTCCACGTTCTCCCAGTCCTTCCATCCTCCGATATGGCTGGTCACCAGCTTTAGCTGCGGGACTTCCCGGACTACCTTCATGATCCTGGCAGCGTCGGCGACCCGGTAATGAGGATAATCCAGATCGAAGCCGGTATGGGCCAGCAGGATCAGCCCGCATTCGGCCGTTTTCCGGTACAACGGGAGCATCCGCGGCTCGTCGAAGACGAAGTCCTGATAGTAGGGATGCAGCTTGATACCCCGCAGACCCGCATCCCGGACCCTGCCGATTTTTTCCACCGCCTGCGGGTCCTCCGGATGCACCGAGGCAAAGGGGTAGATCCTGTCAGAGGCAATGCTCGTGCACCAGCTCAAGATCGACTCGAACTGGCTCGGCTTGGTGGCGATGGTCAGCACCACCGCCGCCTCGATACCCGTCCGCTCCATGGATTGAAGCAGGCTGGAGAGCTTGCCGTCCAGCGCCGGGCTGATGCCGGCCCGGGCGCACAACCTGGGCACCGTCTGCTCGGCCAGGGCGTCGGGAAAAGCATGGGTGTGAAAATCGATAATCCGCATAGGAATATATACCCGAAAAACGCTCCTAAAAGCCAGGGCGGCTCAGGCGGTTTCCTCGAGAGCTTCCGCGAAGGCCCGAAAGAAGCGCTCGTTTTCCTCGTGCCGGCCCACGGTAACCCGGATGTGTTTCGGCAGGCTGTACTGGGCCGCCTCCCTCACAATGACACCCCTGCGCAGGAGGGCCTGGACCACCGCCCCGGCATCCCTGCCCGTGTCGATGAGAACGAAATTGGTATGCGAAGGAATATAGCCGAGGCCCAGGGCATCCAGCTCGCTGTAGAAGTAGCTTTTCTCCTCCCCGCAGCTTGCCAGGGTCCTCAGATAGAAGTCCCGGTCCGCCAGGGCGTGCAGCGCCGCCTCTTCGGCCGCCAGGGAAACGTCGAAAGGGGGCTTCACCCGGTCGATCAGGGAGACCAGCTCCCGGTCGCCGACGGCGAAGCCGAAGCGCACTCCCGCCAGGCCATAGACCTTGGAGAAGGTGCGCAGGATGAACAGGTTGTCCATCCCTCTGTTGAACAGGTCGATCGAATCGAGGCGGCTGGCCGGCTCGGTAAAATCCACGTAGGCTTCGTCAAGGGCGATCAGCACCCGCTCGGGTATCGAGGACAGAAAGGAGGCCAGATGTTCGGGGGGCAGGGCGTCCCCGGTGGGATTATTTGGATTGCAGAGGAAGATCAGCTTGGTTCTCCGGTTCACCCGGCGGCGGATATCCTCCAGATCGATCCTCAAATCCTTCATCCGGCTGCGCACCGCTTTGCCCCGCATTACCCTGGTGATGGTTTCGTAGATCGGGAAGGTGATTCGGGGAATGATCACTTCGTCGTCCTGGTCGATAACCGCCATCCCCAGGTTATATATCACTCCATCCGATCCATTGCCGGTGGTGATCTGCTCCGCCCTCACCCCCAGACGCTCTGCCAGGGCGGCCCGCACCACCCGGCTCCGGGAATCGGGATATATGTGGATCCTCTCGGCCAAGCCGGCGAATCCCCTGGCCGCCGCCGGGGCAGGCCCGAAGGGGTTCTCGTTGGAGGCCAGCTTGATGAGGTGCTCCAGACCTAGCTCCGCCTGCACTTCCTTGATCGATTTTCCGGGCACGTAGGTCCCGACCGACCGGGCACCGGGGTTGGCCAGACGGGTGACATCCATACGGTTTCCTCCTCCTGGGCGTTACAGTATGCAGGTCTAGGACAAGAAATCAAGAGCGGAAAACCAGGACTAGGGGGTCAGCAGCAGGCGGCCGGCTGCCGCCCGCTCCACCGCCTGCCTGCTGAAGGGAAGCATAACGGATTGCCCCCGAATCCAGGGCTCGATCATGTCATCGTAGTGGGGGTGTCCGGGCTGCCCCGATTGGCCCATCGGAGCGATGATCCTGGCTCCGTCCAGGTTTCCCAGGGGCACGGTAAGGCGCAGGGAAGGGATCCAGAGCACGTCGTAGAGGCCCGGAAGGCCCGCAAAGTAGGCGGCGTTGACGGTCTCGTTGCTCCCGGGGGCCGGGTAGGGACCCCGGTTGAGCAGCCGGCTGGAAAGACAGCCCGTAGCGCCCGGATGGCGGAACTCGTAGCGGTGCAGCCGTCCCCAGCACCAGCGTCCGGGATCGCGGCCCAGCTCCTTTCGCAGATACTCAATCGTCTCCGCCAGTGCGGCCTCTACGACCTCGGCGGGCGATTCCCTGTGCGGCGTGTTCTTCCTGTCCCACAGAGGGGAATCGAGGTGCTCGAAAATCACATCCTCCAGCGAATACCCGGCCAGGTAGCAGTTGTAGTACAGGAACAGCTCCTCTCCCAGGTCGTCTTCCAGGATCATCTTCACCAACTGGCTGATGAATACCTCGAACACGGCTGACCCGACGCTTTCCGCCTCGACCTTCCGGTCCCAGCTGCTCAGCAGCTCGACGGCCTGCTTCGCCTTCGCCTGCTTGTAGGAGAAGCCGAGCAGCTCCGGCAGCAGTCTCTCAGCCAGCAGGCTGTAGGAATCCATCTGCAGGCGGCCAAGCTCCTCGCAGCCGGGACGATCCAGGCTATGCAGCACTTCGACGATGCGCTCCTGCCGGTAGGGAGCAGACCATTGGAAGCTCAGGGGATGAGAATCGGAAGCATCGACGATCCGGTTGTTGGCGCTGGCCAGCCACCCCTGCGGTGGATCATAGTCCTGGGGAAGCTCGCTATAAGAAAGGAATCCCTTCCAGTCCATTGCGCCGGCCGAGCCGTCGGCTGGGAAGCGCCCGGAATACCCTTCCCGCAGGGGTGGGGCCCCGGTGGCATGCCAGGCTATGTGCCCGTCCACATCGGCGGCCAGGATATTGAATCCTAGGATCTTCAACCCCTCCATGGCGGCGACCGCCTGGGCGGCGCTCTGCGCCCGGTTCAAGCTCAGGTAACTGTGCACGGTCTGGTCCTCGAGCCCTCCGGGGCCGGCCGTCCCGTACCACTTGAGGGCAGCCACCGCCTCGATCCCGCTGAATACCTGGGTGATGACCGGACCGTATATCGTCCGGTACAGGGGGAGGACGACCCGCCTGCCTTTTGGCAACCCGATCGCCACCTGTTCTTCCTCCATCTCGAGGACCCGGTCTGCCACATAGTAGCGGGTCGGGCAGTCCGGATCGACCCGCAGTACGAAAAGATCCACGCAGTCGGTCATTACATTGGTCATTCCCCAGGCTACCCTCCTGTTGCGGCCGATCGGGATTCCGGGATGCCCCGGTATGGAAGCCCCCACCACATCGACTGCACCCTGCAGGCACAGATGGCAGAGATACCACAGGCCAGGAACGCTCATGGCCAGATGGGGATCGTTGGCCAAAACGGGCAGCCCGTCCTCTCCCCGAGCCACGGTCCAGGCGTTGCTCCCGCCGCCGGCGGCGGCTAAAAGGCTCTTCAAGGACCCTCCGGCGGACGTACGGTACCCTTCCGGGACGCCTTCGAAGAACACCAGGGCCGCCGGGTGGAGCGCCGATACCTCCACCGTGCGCAACCGCTCCCAGTAGGCGTCCTCAGGGAGCCGGGCGCCGGGATGGGAGGGGAACATCAGATCCCACTCCCGCCTGGACAGATCCTTTCCCCGCAGCAGGGCCAGCACCTCCATGACGTAGTTTGTCTGCATGTACCAGGCCATTACCGCTATAGCGCTCAGCGAATCTTCGACCCTCCAGGGCCGGGGAACGAGCTTAAGGGATTGAAACTCAAAAGGAAGGTCGTTTCTTTTCCGGTCGATGTAGGCGTTCACCCCCCGGCTGTAGGCCTCGATCAGCCGCCGGTCAGCCGGCCGCAGGGCCTGCGCCTCCCGTTCGACCAGCTCCGGAAGCCCCAGCAGCCTGACGAAGTAGTCCAGCAGGATCGTCTCCTCCCCGGCGATCTCGGACAGCCGGCCCGAGGCCAGGCGGCGCATGCTCTCCATCTGCCAGAGGCGGTCCTGGGCGTGAACGTAGCCCAGGGCCGTAAACAGGTCCTGCTCGGCGGCGGCATAGATGTGAGGGATACCCCAGCGGTCCCGTATGACCTCGACGTTCCCGGTAACGGGAAGCCCGGACACCTGTCCCTCGTAAACCGGATAGCCTTTGGCCAGAATCAGGGACTTGCAGCCGGCCAGGACTAAGGCGGCAAGTGTGAGTACGGTCCAGGCGATTCGCACCAGCCGATGTTTCTCCATGGCAATCCCCCGTCGTACAGTAGCTAAAAACCCCGTGGGGCCTGTTGGGCAATCCGCCCGGCCCACCGGTCAGCAAGCCACGCTTTCCACGAAATAGCGGGGTTGGAGGGCTTCGCCGGTGGCCTGCTCTATCAGGGCGGACCACTCCAGGCCGGCCCCCGGTCGAAAAACCCGCTCGATCAGCCAGGTCCCCGCCTGGGGCCGGCCGACAATCCCTCCGAAGCGCCCGACAATCCTCGCCCGAAGCTGGGCCGCCAGCAGATGCCCGAGCTGGTAGTTGTGGTAGTATACTGGAAACAGCGCGATGTGGATCTTGGCCGCCCAATCCGGGGCGCGCCGTCCTTCGGGCCGGCGGAGCAGTTGATACTTCTCCACCAGGTCCCACCACAGCTTGTCCAGATCAGCCTCGGGGTCGCGGTACAGCTCGCGCTCGAAGAAAGTCACAACCATGCACCAGCGGGTGAAAATCAGTTTCTTCGCCCGCTCCCTATCCTGGGCGGCTGCCGTAACGCTTCCGGCTCGCTCTTTCGGGATTTCGAGAACCTGTTCCAGCCACTGGCGGTCGTAAGTGAGGGAGCCCATCAACAGGGCCACCGCTTCGGTGGTCAGGGTGTGGGCCGGAGCGCGTAGCAGCCAGGGAAGCGCGGGATCCAGGTACTGATCGTAGACTCCGTGACCCAACTCGTGAAGCAGTGTCTCGGCCCAGCGGTGGGTCGCCTGCAGGTTGTTCAGAGTACGGATGTCCCCTTCCCGGTCCAGGTGGATGCAGAAAGCGTGCTGGTTCTTGCCGGGACGGGGATGGAGGTCCGAGCGGGACAGGATCCTTTCCACCTCCAGGCCGAGGCCCTCATAGCTACGCCTGGCCAGCTTCTCCAGGTCCCGATCCGCGAACAGGCGGTCCATATCCTCGGCGTCCGTCTCGGGCCCGTCCTGAAAGAAGCGGTCGCCGTAATGCCAGGGGCGGAGCCTTTCCTGCGCGGTCGCGAAACGGGCGCAGAGGGCCCGGTCTAGCTCGGCCTTCAGGCGCTCAAAGGGCTCCCGGGACTTCTCGGCCAGATCGGCGAGCAGGGCAAAAAGCTTCTCCTCGTCGATCTCCTCCAGAACCAGGGCGCGCTGGAAATGATCCCTAAAACCCTGGACCCTGGCGGCCGCGTTTCGCAGGCGGGCCAGCTCGCGCACCTCCCCGGCTACCAGCCCGCCCACCTGCTTGCTCGCCTCCCAGACCTTGCGCACCTCCTCCGAATCCCGCGAATGCCTGAGCTTGCGGTCTATCTCGTTGTCGCTCAACTCCCGCCCGTCGACCCTCCCCCGGTGGTTGTAGTAGCGCCCCCGCACTCTGGCCTCCAGCTCGGTGATCCGCTCGATGGTGGACTCGTCCTGCCGATGGCGGGCCGCCTGGAGGTAGATCAGCCTGACCTGCCGGGCCAGCAACGGATCGGAGAGCAGCTCATCCCGGTCAAGCTCCCCGGCCGTCTTGTAAAGCTGCGGATCGGACCAGAAGCGCAGCAACCGCCCCTGGGCCTTCCTGAGCCCGGCGAGGGCTTGCTCGCTTCCCTTCACCGCGGCCTCCCATTCGGCCAGGTAGTAGGCTTTCTCCAGGGGGCGGACCGCCTCCACCGTGCTTTTCACGAATTGCTCGATGCGTCGATTCATGGCTCCTCTATCTCATGCTTTTTCTCCGCTGAACGAGGTTATCGGCGAGAAAGGGCTCCCGCCCTGGTGGACAGGAAACTGCCCGCACCCTGCTTTCCGAGAAACTCCTCGCCGTCCACCACCAGCCTGCCCCGGGCAAGCACCTTCTTGACCCGGCCCAGCACTTCCCTGCCCTCGAACAGGCTGTAGGCGGCGTTGCTGTGCTGGTTGGAGACGCCGATGGTCCAGCGCTCGGCCGGATCGAAGACCACCAGGTCGGCGTCCGAACCGGGATCGAGCCGGCCCTTAGCCGGAAAGAGCCCCATGATGCGGGCCGTGTTCTCCGACATCACGGCGGCCACCTCGTTGGGTGTGATCGAGCCGCTGTTCACGCCGAACTGCCAGACCACCGGAAGCATGGTCTCCACCTCCGGAGAGCCGTAGGGGGCGGCGAAGAAATCGTCCTCCACCTTTTTATCCTTGGGCGCGTGGTCGCTTCCCACCGTGTCGAGCAATCCTTCCTGCACCGCCTTCCAGAGGCAGCGGCGGTCCGCCTCGGTCTTGATCGACGGGCCTACCTTTCCCAGGGCTCCCCTGTCTTTCAGCTCCTCCCAGGTCAAACCGAGGTACTGGGGGCAGGTCTCCGCGTAGACCGGGTAGCCCATGCTCTTGAGAAAGCGCATCACCCCCACGCCTTCCGCGGAAGAAACGTGGGGAATGTAGACCGGACAGTCCATCAGCCGCCCGATGTGCACGGCCCGGAAGATTCCTTCCGCCTCGGCGATGTCCGGACTGCTCTCCAGAAAGCGCTCTACGAAATCCGCCTTCTCGGCCAACATCCGGTCCATGATGTAGTCTACGGCCAGCCCGGTCTCCGCATGGACGCATACCAGGCCGCCGTGCCTGCCCACCACATCCATGGTCTTGGCCATGGCGTAGTCGTCGGTCATCCAGCCCAGTTTGGCGTAGGCCATGAACACCTTGAACGAGCTGACCCCCATCTGGAAGGCCCGGGGGATCTCCTCGGCCTGCTTGGCGGCTTCGAAAAGCCCTCCGTGCAGGGCGAAATCGATGCAGGAGGCAGCCTCCCCCTCTTTCTTGAACTCCTCGATCCTGGCTGCCAGGCTGTCCCCCGGCCGGGCGTAGGCGTAGTGGATGACCGTGGTTACGCCGCCGAAGGCCGCCGTCCTGGCCGTGTCGGCGATCGAATCCAGGTACACCGGGTGGGTGTGCGGATCGATCACGCCCGGAAGCACATAGCAGCCGGCGGCCGCCACGGTGGTCTTTCCTTGCACAGCGCCCGGCTCCGCCACGGCCGCGATCCTGCCGCCGGAAATAGCCAGGTCGGCGCGGACGGTTTTCTCCGGATAGACCAGCAATCCGCCGGTCACCACGCAGTCATGGCTCACCGTTACTCTCCTTCCCCATGCAGTTCCAGGTAGTCGGCCCGGGTGTCGATGTCCTGCAGCACATACCGGTCGGCCAGCGGAATCACCATAGTCGGGACTCCGGCCAGTACCTCCCTCAAGGTCCCGGTACCTTCGAAGCCGAGGATCCGCTCCCTCATGCCTTCGGAAAGCAGCAACGGGTGGCCCTTCTTGCCCCCGAAGGCGGGAATCAAAGCATAGGCGGGGCTTTCCGGAGCCAGTGCCGGCGCGATCCTGCGGTTCCAATCCAGCAGGGCTCGATAGGTCGCCGCTGTGACTCCGGGCATGTCACCCAAAGCGAGGAAGAACGCCTTGCCGGTCACGAACCGGCATCCCCACTGCACCGAGGAGAACATGCCCCGCTGATAGCCGGGATTCACCACCACGGCCACCTCCTCCCGGCCCGCAAACAGGGCTTCCAGCTCGGCGGCCCGGAAGCCGGCGACCAGAACCACCCGGCTGGACGCCTCGAGGGCCCGGCGGACGCTCTGCTGGACCACGGTGGACTCCCCGAAAGGGAGGGTCATCTTCCAGCCGTCCATGCGCGTCGACTTGCCGGCCGCCAGCATCAGGCAGTCTATCCCGCTGTTCGTTTCGCTCATATTCCGTCCCGCCGTCCGCCTTCAAAAAAAGTCCCGTAAAGGGCGGCGGACACGAACATCCCTGCCTTCAGGCTCATCTCGATCAGGGCGTCGCCGCCGCAAGCGATTCATAGAGGCCACTATATACGAGTCATGGTCGGGAAGCCAGTACATGGGGAGTAGATGAACTGCCAGTTTTTTAAGAAACACGGCTCCGGCTATTGACACACCGCTCCGGCTGTGTCATAGTCCTCACAATTCGGGATAGCAGACAGCAAGGAATCAAGGGAAGTCCGTGCTCGTACGAAATCGATTACCAGAACATAGCCTGAAACTCCGGTACGGCCGGAGTTTTTTTTTAATCTTTTCGGATCGCGATTCGGAACGTGAAGGGAGAGCCGCTGGCTCTCCTTTTTCATACGCCGTCGAAGGGCTTCTCCCTCCGTGAAGCAGCCCTTTTTTATCTCTTCGGCGATGCTCCGGCCGGAGCGGGCCGGGCGCCGGAAGGAATCGAAACCACCGCATTTGGGAGGAACGATATGAATACGAGCTTCTTTGCCGAGCTGGAAGCCGCCTGCAGGGAGAAACAGAGCCTGCTCTGCATCGCCCTCGATCCGCGCCCCGAGTGTAAGGATGCGAAAGAGGCGGCGCAGCGCATCGTGGAGCAAAACCGCAAGGTGGTGGAGCAGACCCTGCCCTACGCTGCCTGTTACAAGCCCAACATGGCCTTCTACGAAGCCTACGGCCTGGAGGGGCTGGAAGCGCTGCGGCAGGCGCTCGAGCTGATCCCGGAAGGCACGCCGGTTATCCTGGATGCCAAGCGCGGCGACATCGGGCAGACCGCTTCGGCCTATGCGCAGGGGCTGTTCGAGTACTGGGGCGTGGGCTCGGTGACCTTGAACCCCTACCTCGGCCGGGAGTCCGTTCGCCCCTTCCTCGCCTATCCTGGCAAGGGGCTTTTCCTGCTCTGCCGCACCTCCAATCCCCAGTCCGGGGACCTGCAGGCCCTGCCGGTCGTACAGCGGGAATCCAGGGGGGCGGTCGACCGGGAGGAAGGCTCTCCTCTGTATCTGGAGGTTGCTCGCGAGGTTTCCAGTTGGGCCCCGGAGATCGGCCTGGTTGTCGGGGCCACCGATCCCCGAGCCCTGGAGAAGGTGCGGGAACAACAGCAGCGCTCCTGGATCCTCTGCCCCGGAATCGGTGCCCAGGGGGGGAGCCTGGAGGCAGCGGTACGGGCAGGGCTGCGGGAGGACGGGCTGGGCCTGCTTCTGGTGGTGGGCAGGAGCATCTACCAGGACGAGCAGCCGGGAGAGAAGGCCCGGCTGTACCGGGACAGAATCAATTGGGAGGTGGCCGGCTCCCGGAACACCCGGGCCCTGCGTTCCATGCAGCGGGAGACCAGGATCGTGGCCCTGCTGGAGCAGATCGTGGAACACGGCTGCCTGAAGTTCGGATCCTTCCGGCTGAAATCGGGGGAGATCTCACCCCACTACCTCGACCTGCGCCAGATAATCTCCAACCCCGGCCTGCTCTCCCGGGTGGCCGAGGCCTACGAGAAGCTGCTCCGGCCCCTGGTCTACGACCGCATCGCCGCTATTCCTGTGGCTGCCGTGCCCCTGGCCGCCGCCGTATCGCTTCGTCTGGGGGTGCCGTTCATCTACCCCAGGCTGACCCACAAGGACCACGGTACGGGCAACTGCATCGAGGGACACTTCGAGCGGGGAGACCGGGTGGTTCTTCTGGACGACGTGATCAGCTCGGCCCGCAGCAAGCTGGAAGCCATCCAGATGCTGGAAGAGGTGGGGCTGGAGGTGACCGACCTGGTGGTTCTGGTGGACAGGGAAAGCGGGGGCCGGGAACAGATCGAGAGGAGAGGGATCCGCTTTCACGCCTACGCCGGCATATCGGAGCTTCTCGAACTGGCCAGGAGCCGCGGGCTTGCAGAAAAAGCTCGGCAGGAGCAGCGCAGCGAGGTCTTGCGTTGAGCAGAAACCGGGAGATCCTCGAGCGCCTTCTGGAGGACCGCCTGAAGCTGGCCACGGTGTCCGGCGTCCTGACCACTCGACCCGCTTTAATCGAATGGATGGACCGCAATGCGCCGGAGATCGAGATCATCACCACCAAGAGCTACCAGGTTCACCCGAATGCGGGAAACCGGGAGCCGATACTGGTGGAGCCGCAGGCAGGCTGCTTCGCCAACGCGGTGGGCTTGAAGAACCCGGGGCTCCGCCAAGGCTTGCGGGAGCTGCAGGAGCTGCGCCGGCGCCGCACCCTGCGCAGCCTTCTCAACGTATCTGTCTCCGCCAACTGCATCGAGGACTTCCTGACTCTGGCCCGGGAGTTCTCCCGGGTCGCCGACATTTTGGAGCTGAACTTTTCCTGTCCCCACGCTGCGGACGGCTACGGCTCCAGCATCGGCTCCAACGCCCGAACCGTGGCCGAGTACGTAAAGGCCATACGCCGGGAGACCTCGGTACCGCTGTTCCCCAAGCTCACCCCGAACACATCCGACATAGGAGAAATCGCCCGGGCTGCGATCCGCTCCGGCGCCGACGGCCTGAGCGCCATCAACACCGTGGGCCCGGAGCTGTTCCGGGAGCCGCTCGGCGGCAAACCCGTGCTCTCCAATCCCAACGGCGGCAGGGGAGGGAAGTCCGGCGAGTGGATCAAGGAGACGGCCCGGCGCAAGGTGGCCGAGATCCGCCGGGCGGTGGGGAAAGGGGTCCCCATAATCGGAATCGGCGGTGTTTCCAGCGCCGAGGACGTGCGCAATATGAGGCAGGCCGGAGCCAGCGCCGTGGGTCTGGGCAGCGTCTTCGCTCGCATCCCGCGGCAGGAGCTGATTCCCCTCTACCTTGCCGCTCTGCGCCGCGACTGCCAGGAGAACACCGACAGTGCGGCCGCCTTCCTGAGCAGCAAAAGGCTGATGGAGTACAGGGGCATGAGGATTCGCAAGATCCGCAGCTTCGGCGAAACCTTGAGGGCCTTTACCTTGGACGGATCGCTGCCGGCCGCAGCCGGCCAGTACGCCTTCCTGTTCCTGCCCGGCGTAGGGGAAAAGCCCTTTTCCGTCGCCGTCGGCGACCCGGCCGTGGTTCTCGTGCGCAGACGGGGGGCGGTCACCCCGGCGCGGTTCGCACAGCGGGCCGGCCGGCGCATCCTGGTGCGCGGGCCCTACGGCGCCCCGGCCCCCGGAAGCGAGAAGGCAACGGCCTGCATTGTGGCCGGCGGCACCGGGATCGCCGCGGCCGCGCCCCTGGCCCGCGAGCTTACCGGGCAGAACAAGGAGGTGATCCTGTTCTACGGATTTTCCCGTCGGGAGGAAGCCGGGGTCCCGGCCGCCGTGGGTATGAGCTGCGAGCAGATAGGGGTGTTCGACGCGGGCCGGCCCGCCCGCGTCCTGGCGGCCCTGCCGGGCCGTCTCGGCAGCTCCGGAGCCGGGCAGTGCTCCTTCTACAACGTGGGTCCCGAAGGCTTTCTGGCCAGAGCGGCCCAGGCGGAGATCGAGCTGGGGGCCGCCCCGCCGGAGATCCTGCTTTCCCTCGAGACTCCCTCCCACTGCGGCGTGGGCCTGTGCGGCTCCTGCGAGTGCGGCGGGCGGCTGCTCTGCAAGGAGGGGACCTTCGTCAGCCTGCAGTTCCTGATCAGCAGCGGAGCCGGCCTGCCGGGCCTGCAGCGGCAGGCGCGGGAGGCTGAACGCGCGGCCGCAGAGGGGTAGAAGGTTGCGGGTGAGGATGAGAACCCCTGGAAATCCTGAAGTTCAAAGGGCCCGGGCCCACCTCGCGGTTGCCGCCGCCGCCGTTCAGGGGCTTTTGTGTTCTCACTGGTTCGGAAGATCCTCTGCCGCTTGCGCAGGACTCAGGCCTCGAGAAGCGCCCAAAGCAGCGCTCAAGGCCCGAGCAGCCCGACCCGGCGGTTGAAATCCTCGATCAGGCCGTCGATCTCGGCGACCTGGTTCTGGATGTTCTGCCAGTAATCCGGCTGATACCATTGGGCCATGATCTCCTCGTAGCTCTTGCCCTGCTGCTCTATCCAGGTGAAGTACTTGAGGTTGTGGATGCGCCGCCGCTCCCGGTAGGTCAGCTCCCGGAGAAAATCCGTGGTCACACCCTCCAGGTAGCGGGCGAAGTGAGCAGCGGCGTCCAGTTCGCCGTATCCGCCGTAGCTTTCGTGCATCTCCTTCAACCGGCTGCCGTACAGCTCCATCGAATCGGTCAGCACGGTAAGCATCACCTCGTTTTCGTTCAACTCGTAGTACCTGGCGTACTTGATGCAGGAAAGCAGATTGCCGATGCTGGAAAATCCGAGCAGATCCAGCCTGGCAACCAGATCCTCCGGCACGCCCCTCTGGACGAGAAAACTTCGGCCCGCCGGCTCGTTGAACAGCCGGGCCAGGTTGACCACCGCATTGTCGTCTATGGCCATGACCATGTCCGTATTGCGCAGGTTGTGAATCCACGGAACGTGCTTGTCCCCTATCCCCTCGATGCGGTGAGCGCCGAAGCCGTTCTCCAGGAGGGTGGGACACTGCAGGGCCTCGCTGGCCGCCACGCGGCTTGCCGGATAGAGCTTCTTGAGATAGTCGCCGCAGGCTATGGTACCCGCCGAGCCGGTGGCGAGCGCCAGCCCGTGATAGCTCTGCCCCTGGTGAAGCTCGCGCTCCAGCACCTCCTGCATGGCGTGTCCGGTAACCTCATAGTGCCAGAGGTAGTTGCCGAACTCGTCGAACTGGTTGAAGATCACCAGATCCTCTCCCGAGTCGCGCAGCTCCCGGCACTTATCGAAGATCTCCTTGACATTGGACTCGCTTCCCGGGGTGGGAATCACCTCCCCGGCGATCCTGGACAGCCACTCGAAGCGCTCCCGGCTCATCTGCTCCGGAAGAATGGCCACAGACTCGCAGGCCAGCAGGGCCGAATCGTAGGCCCCGCCCCGGCAGTAGTTGCCCGTGGACGGCCAGACCGCTTTCTGAACGGTCGGATCGAACTGCCCCGTGACCAGGCGGGGCACCAGGCAGCCGAAGGCGGCTCCCACCTTGTGGGAGCCGGTAGGAAGCCACTTGCCCACCAGGCCGATGATGCGTGCCGAGACCCCGGTCAACGAGCGGGGAAACTCGATATAGTTCACGAAGCCGAAGCGTCCGCCCTCCGGCACCGGCTCGTTCTTCCAGGTTATGCGGAAGAGGTTGCGGGGGTGAAGGTCCCACAGTCCGATCGATGCCAGCTCCCCTTTTATCTGCTGCGGAACGGTGTCGGGATTCTTCATTTGCTCGAAGGTGGGGATGATGATATTGCGCTCGCGGGCGCGAACCACGGTCCGCTCCAGCTTGTCCCGGATGCTCTTGAGATCGATCATGGCGCTTTGCCTCTCCTGCCTGCCGGCGGTGTCTTGCGGATATTGTTAATCGGAAAAAGCGCTTTCGACAAGCTGCAGACGGGCTAAAGAGACCGGCGGTCCGCACGGCGCAGGCGGGGCTTACCCTGAGGAAAGGCGGCCAGGGTAAGAAGAGGCAGCCGGGCAGTGGCCTGGAAAACGGACCGGGCGGCGCAAGGGCTCCTCCGCCGGGTGGCGGACAGAGCAGCGGGAAAACCATGCAAAAAAAAGTGCGGCTTTGGAAAACCGCCCGGTTTTACGATAAACTCTTTATAGGGAATGAGCAAAGAGATGTGTACTCCGAACCACGGCAAGAAGGCATCGATCGCGGCCGCCTCCGCCCTGCTGCTCGCAGCCCTGGCGCTGGCCGGCTGTGATGTTTCGCCCGTAGCCGGGCGCTACACCTACGTGGTGAAATACCAGGTTAGCTCGCCAACCCTGGCTAATGCCACCGTCACCTATACGGACGAGACGGGAGCCGACCAGGGCCCGGCGGCAGAAGCCCTGCCGTGGACCGTGGAGTTCACCATGGACTACGACTACACGAACCGCTTCACCCCCAAGCTCGCGGTCAGCGCGACCTTGAACCCGGATGAATCGATCACCTTCTCCATCATCTGGAAAGACTACAAGGTGGATTTCCAGGAGCAGACCCTGGAAACACGAACCGTGACGGACACCGACACCGTCTCTCTGCCGGTCGACGAAACCCTGTACGGCCCGCCCCTGCCGGAATAGAACGGATTACGGCTCGACTGCCGATCCGGCTCCGGAGCCCTGCGTTGTGGATAGTAGCCGGGGGATCGGGGGCAAAAGCGAGCGGGCAGGCGAAACGACACCCACAAAATCCCAGTCGTGCCCTTGCGAAATCGACGAGAAGTGACGATAGTATTCTCTGGTGATGAGTAAGACTACGATTTCCACGCTGCGGGAAAAAAACCGAATCATCGACAATATCATCGCCGCATTGGGCAGCCGCCAGGAATTCCTCCTCCTCGGGCACCAGTCTCCGGACGAGGACTGCATCGCCTCGATGGTAGCGTTCGCCCTTCTGGCCGCCAAGTTCGCCAAGCACACCCTGATCTACCTGGGGAAGCCGATCCACGAGCATTTCCACTATTTGCTCAACATCTGCACGTACAATTCGATCCCCGTGCTGTACGGGGACGAGCCTCTTCCCGGACCGATCGACACCGTCGTTCTGTTCGACACCGCCAAGCCCTCGTTGATCCAGGCGAATGCCCAGATCCGCAGGTTGGTCGACAGCCCGGAGACGTTGAAGGTAGAAATCGACCATCATCTCGGAGCGGACAGCGAGTACTTCGGCCAGGACGGCTACCGCCTGGTAACCGAGGCGTCCTCCTCCAGCGAGCTGGTGGGCCAGATTCTTCTCAAGCTAAAAGACGATGAAAAGCTCCTGCGCCGCTTTCAGATCAACGACCTTATGGCCCGCAACATCGTACTGGCCATCCTGACCGGTATCATAGGGGACTCCAAGATGGGCATGTACCTGAAATCCGAGCGGGAAAAGAAATACTACCAGATCTTCAGCTCCCTGTTCAATGAGCTGCTCACCCAGAAGACCGTCCAGCGTACGAATTTCTCGGACATGCGCCAGGTGTTCACCGAGATCCAGAAGCTCTCCAAGAGCGAGGAAAAGTGCTTTACCTATTTCATGGCGCGCAAGCGCTTCTCGCGGAAGCTCGGCTACGTGGTTCTCGACGAACAGGACAGCGCTGTTCTCAGCCGCGAGTTCGACACCGAAACCCTGGTGTCCGTAGCCCGGGCGGTTGCCGACATCCTGGCCGAGGAGAGCAGATGGCTGGGGTTGGTCTGCTATTACGACCCTCCCCAGGAATCCGACCTGATCCAGTTCCGGATCCGCCGCAGCCACCTGTACAAGCAGCTCGATCTGCGCAGCATTCTGGAGCTGTTCTCGATCGAGAACGGCGGCGGGCACGAGGGGGCCATAGGTTTTCGCCTTCCCAAGGCGGAAATCGAAGATCTGGAGGAATACGTGCATACCCTGATTCGAGGAATCGAGGAGCAAATCGGCTCCTGAAAAGCTATCGCAGCGGGGGATGCCAGAGCTGCCGGCGCAGGTCATCACTGCGTAGGGATTTCAGCGCTGCGGAAGTCTGCCTACGCTCTTCTTTTTTTTCGCCAGCAGCCGCATCAGGCTGCCGTCAGCCACAACGGACCGGAAGGCCCTGACCACCTGCGGGTCGAATTGCTTGCCGGCGTTCTTCTCGATCTCCTTCCGGGCCTGTTCGAAGCTCCATTTCTTGCGATACGGCCGATCACTGGTCATGGCGTCGAAGGCGTCGGCAACCGATATGATCCGGCCCGTAAGCGGGATGCTCTCGCCGGATATCTTCTCCGGATAGCCCTGGCCGTCGAAGCGCTCGTGATGATGCAGCACACAGGGAATGGCCTGCTTCAGGTAGCCGATGTTGCTCAGGATGTGCTTGCCCTTGACCGGATGTTCCTGGATCTGGAGCACTTCGCCCACCTCTAAGGGTCCGGGCTTGCGCAAGACCGCATCGGGAACCCCGATCTTGCCCACGTCGTGCAGCAATGCTCCCAGCTCGATGGTGAACAGCTCCTCGTCGTCCATTCCCATCTCGGCGGCGATGCGCTTGGCGATGATGGTGACCCGTTCGGTGTGGCCGTGAGTGTAGGGATCCCGGGCTTCCAGCGTATTGACCACCGCATTGACGGTATCCAGGTAGGCCTTGGTCAGCTCCCGGTTCTTGCGCTGGAGCTGGCTGATCAGCAGTGTTCCCGTTCCGCGCAGCCGCGTGCTCAGCTCCCGCATCATGGCGTAGGCGAGCAGCGGGGCTTTCTTCAACAGAACGGCGAAATCCTTTCTCGATATCTCCAGCAGCGTGGAAGGCTCCAGCGCCACAGCGCTCGCCGAGCGGGGCCCTTCGTCCAGGAGAGCCATCTCTCCGAAAAAGTCCCCGTCGTGCTGGACGGCCAGGACCATCTCCTGCCCGTCTTCGAACTTCTTGGTGATTGCCACCTTGCCGGACTGGATGATGTAAAAAGTGTCGGCAACGGTATTTTCCCGAATGACCAGCTCACCCTTGGAGCAGCTCTTAGACATGGCAAAGCGGCAGACCATACGCAGGTCGCGTACGGACATCTCGGAGAAAAACTGGATTTTTCGCAGCTCTTCGAGCCTCGGTTTGGCCATGTGTACGCTATACTCTTCCTACCTTCAATAGTCGGCCCTTCTGCAGTTTCCCGCCATTCGGTTTTTCTTCACTGGACCACCGGTATTTTCTGATTATCAACCGGAACGGGCTTGACGTTCCAGATATCCTCTGCGTACTCGCGAATTGTCCGGTCGCTGGAAAACCAACCCATGTTGGCCACGTTGAGAATCGACATGCGGGTCCAGCTTCTGTACTCCCGGTAAGTGCTGGCCACCCGCTGCTGGCATTGCAGGTAAGGTTGGAAATCCGAAAGCAAGAAATAGGGATCTCCGCCTTCCAGCAGGCCGGCGACGATCGGGGCGAACAAATCCTTCTGCGCGGGGTAGAAGAAGCCGCCGGCGATCATATCGAGAACCCGCTTGAGCTGCGGATTCGAATCGTAGAGTCTCCGGGGATCGTATCCCTGCTGCCGGCGCTGGCTCACCTCGCGGGCGGTCAACCCGAAGATGAACATGTTCTCCTGCCCCACCCGCTCCCGGATCTCGACATTGGCCCCGTCCAGGGTGCCGATGGTAAGGGCGCCATTGAGGGCGAACTTCATGTTGCCCGTTCCCGAGGCCTCCGTACCCGCCGTAGATATCTGCTCGGACAGGTCGGCGGCCGGGATGATTCTCTCGGCCAGGGTGACATCGTAGTTGGCCAGAAAAACAACTTTCAGCTTGTGCCCGACGGCCGGGTCGCTGTTTACGGTTTCGGCAATCGCGTGTATAAGACGTATGATCAGCTTGGCCATGAAGTATCCGGGGGCCGCCTTGCCGGCAAAGATCACCGTTCTTGGCTGGAACTCCCCGGCCGGCTCGTCCCGCAGGCGGTTGTAGAGAGCGACCACGTGCAAGGCGTTGAGAAGCTGGCGCTTGTACTCGTGGATGCGCTTGACCTGGCAGTCGAAAAGGGAGTCCGGCTCGACCTCGATGCGATTGTGCCGGCGGATGTACTCGACCAGCCGCAGCTTGTTTTCCCTCTTCACCTGCCGCCACTGCTGCTGAAACTCCTCCTCTTCCGCCAGGGGCGCCAAGCCTCTAAGCTCTTCCACATGAGTGAGCCACCCCACCCCGATTCTACCGGACATGAGCCGGGCCACACCGGGATTGCACAGCTTCAACCATA
>CAYMEK010000023.1:0-58711 GCA_964389305.1 uncultured Spirochaetaceae bacterium | reverse complement strand
CTTATTTGCTGTATAATAAAACCTGGTTTCATAATGTAAAACAATTACTGAAACCAAAACAACCGGGCGGCCAGGCTGGATCCGCCCGAAAAAAACCGAAACAGGAGGTTTGAGATGAAAAAGCTGATGCTCGTGCTTGCCCTGCTGGTCATTGGACTGTCCCTGGCATTAGCCGAAGGACAGCCCGACACCTCAGGGATGGTGTATACCTTCAAGTACGCCAACACCCAGTCGCCCAACCATCCGCGCAGCAAGTCGATGGAGCTGTTCAAGGAACAGCTGGAAAAGGCCAGCAATGGACGCATCAAGGTGGAGCTTTACTTCTCCGGTGTGCTCGGCAAAGAGGCGGATGTGCTGGACATGGTGGTCACCGGTTCCGTTCAGGGATGCCGGGGCGGCCTGTTCGAAAGGGCCAACAAGATGTACCTGCTGTACACCCTGCCGTTCATGTTCGAGAACACCGACCAGGTCGTAACGCTTATGAGAAGCGATTTCGGCGACAAGGTCAACCGGGATGCCTTGAAAAACGGCTTCTATATCCCGGCCTGTGGCTGCGCAGGAGGGTTCCGCAACATCACTTCCAACGTGAAACCCATTACTGCTCCCGCGGACCTCAAGGGCCTGAAGATGAGGACGCCGCCCATTGACATGACCATCAAGACCTTCAAGGCCCTGGGGGCCAATCCTCAGCAGGTAGCCTACACGGAAACCTATATGGCCCTGAAGAGTGGAGTGGTCGACGCCCAGGAAAACCCCTTCTCCAACACGACGGACATGAAGTTCTACGAAGTGCAGAAGTACCTCTCGGTGGTCAACTGGCAGCTTCACCCCGATCCACTGTATGTCAATCCGGCCTGGTACAACAGTCTGCCCGACGATTTGAAGGCCATCTTCGACTCGGTGGCCGAGTCCACCATGATCTACAGCGACACCATCTGGCTAAACTCGGAGAAGGACTACTACTACTTCCTCAGGGACCAGCTCCAGACCAACGAGCTGACCCCGGAAGCTGTCGAGCAGTTCCGTGAGGCGGCCAAGCCGGTCTGGCAGTCGTACGTGGACGACGGCTTCTTCACCTGGCAAGATATCAACGCGGCCTTGAAGATCGCCCGGGGCTGATCTGAAAGCGTTTGCAGCGCGTATTGCACAAGGGTGCTGGACCCGGAAGGTCGGTTTAACCCTTCAGGAACAGCACCCTTTACTATATTTTGTGAAAGGCACTGTATGGAGAGGTTGAGACCGCTTGCCGCGGCATTCGAGATCCTGACGAGAATTCTGGAGGCTGCGATCACGATCTTTTTTTTCGTCATCCTGGTACTGACGATCACGCTGGTGATACTCCGCTACGGCTTCAATGAAGCCATCATCGGGGGAAACGAGGTCATGGAATTCCTATTCATCTACACTACCGCCGTGGGCGCAGCCGCGGCCCTGGCCAGGAGAGAGCACATCAAGATCACCTGGTTTATAGACAAGCTTTCCCGCCGGGTCAGACAGGCAGTCGACGTGTTCGCTTTTCTGGCGGTCGCCTTCATCAACCTGGTGATGATCTACTACAGCGTGCCCTGGATAAGGACGGTCGGGAGCTTCGAATCGCCGGTGTTGCGTCTGCCCAACCGCAGCGTGCAGCTCATAGTACCGATCGGCAGCGGCCTGGTCATCCTCTACTGCCTGTATCACGCACTGATCGTGCTCGCCGGCGGCCAGGATTCACGGGGGGACGGCTTATGATCGTCCTGATAGTCAGCCTGGTCGTGTTCCTGGTCCTGGGGATCCCCATAGCCTATTCTCTGGGCCTGTCCGGGTTCTGCTACTTTCTGGTCGTGCATCCCGAGCTGCTTCCGGTTCTTCCCCAGCGCCTCTTTGCCGGCATGAACTCCTACGCCATGATCGCGCTGCCGCTATTCGTCACCATGGGGCTGTTGATGAATGCCGGCGGCATCACTACCAGGCTGATCGATTTCAGCCTGCTGTTTGTGGGCCGGCTGCGAGGCGGCCTGGGTGCGGTGAACGTGCTGGCCAGCATGATCTTCGGGGGAATTTCCGGCTCCTCGGTTTCGGATACAGCTTCGATCGGGGCCGTGCTGATCCCGGAGATGAAGGAAAGAGGCTACACGGCGGAGTTCGCCAGCGGCATCACCGTAGCCTCTTCGACCATGGGGATGATCATCCCCCCGAGTGTGCCCATGGTGATCTACGCCCTGGTGGCCGAGGAGTCGGTGGGGAAGCTGTTCCTCGGCAGCGCAATACCCGGGATCATGATCGGCCTGTTCATGCTGGCGATCACCATCGGCATCTCCTACTGGAAAGGCTATCCCAAGGAAGAGATCCGGCTGACCCCGAGAGAGCAGTTTACACGGGTGCGCCAGTCGATTCTGGCCATTATCATGCCGGTATTTGTGGTCGGCTCTGTAGTGTTAGGCATCGCCACCGCCACCGAATCGGCCGGTATCGGCGTTCTGTACGCCTTTATCATCGGTACTTTCATAATCCGGGGATTGAAGCTGAAACAGATTCCTCCGATTCTGAAGTCCGCGATCATGACCAGCGCCACGGTCATGATCATCATCGCCCTGTCGCAGCTATACGTTTGGATACTGGCGATCGAGAAGATACCTCAGCTGGTGGCCGCCTTCGTTACCGGGTTGAACGTGCCCGCTATTGTCATCCTGCTGGTGATCGATGTGATCATACTGCTTACCGGCACCTTCGTAGACGTCAGCCCGGCGATCCTGCTGCTCACTCCCGTGTTCCTGCCAGCCGCCCAGGCTCTGGGCATGTCCGCCATCCAGTTCGGGGTTATCCTGATCTCCGGGCTGGCCGTCGGACTGGTTACCCCCCCGGTGGGCATGTGCCTGAACGTGGCCTCCGTCATATCCAGGCTGGGAATCGGCAGAATCTTCCGAGGCGCACTCCCCTTCCTGCTGGCCAACGCCATAACCCTGGTGCTGATAACGCTGCTTCCCGCCCTGAGTTTGTGGCTGCCCGGATTGTTGATGAAATAGAGCTCTTTTAGAGAGAAGAAAGGTGAATGCTATGGAAATCAGACATGCACTGCATCCTGCCCAGGCCAAGCAATTCGATACCTGCGAGCTGCGGCGCAACTTCCTGGTGGAGGAGCTGTTTCTGCCGGACAAATGCAGGCTGGTGTACAGCTACTATGACCGGCTCATCATCGGAGGTCTGCAGCCCGCAACTGCCCTGGGACTGGAGGTGGACCAGAAGCTGATCGGCTCCAAATACCTTCTGGATCGCCGGGAGATGGGCATTATCAATGTGGGCTCCCCCGGCTCGGTTACTGTGGACGGACGCGAGTACCCGCTCGGAGCCAGGGACGCTCTGTATGTGGGCAAAGGAGCGAAAGATCTCGGCTTCGCCTCCGCCAGCAAGGACGCGCCGGCCCGCTTCTATCTGCTCTGTGCGCCGGCTCACCAGGGCCACCCCACCACCCTGGTCTCCTTGGAGGAGGCCGCACCGGTTCATCTGGGAACCGATGAACGGAGCAACCGGCGAACCATCTACAAGTACATTCACCCCGACGGGGTGAAGAGCTGCCAGCTGGTGATGGGTCTGACCATACTGGAGCCCAAGAACGTCTGGAACACCATGCCCACCCACACCCATATACGGCGGATCGAAGCTTACCTGTACCTCGACCTTCCGGGGGACGACGTGGTAGTGCATTTCATGGGTGAGCCCTCGGAAACCCGGCACCTGGTGGTACGCAACGAAGAGGCGGTACTCTCCCCGAGCTGGTCGATCCACTCCGGTGTGGGAACCACGAACTACAGCTTCGTCTGGGCGATGGCCGGAGAGAATCAGACCTTCACCGATATGGATGATGTCCCGATGAGCATTCTGCGGTAGCGGGCGGAGCTTCACGGCGTCGTCGAGTTGCTCGGGAGCCGGCTACCAGGGCAGTTGATGTTCCCTTACTTTACAGGTATGGTATAGGCGATGAAGGTCCAATCTCTCGATCGTACCTTCGACATCCTCGAATTGCTCTCCCGCCAGCAGCACGGACTGAGTCTCACCGAGATAGGCAACCGTTTGGACCTGCATAAGAGCACCGTGTACAGGTTGCTCAACGCCCTCAAAGAGAGGGGCTACATCGAAAAGACGGTTCAGGGATGCTACCGTCTCGGTATGGAATTCATCGAGTTGGCCAGCCTGTATCTGAACAACCTGGAGTTGAAGACCGAAGCCCAGCCGGTTCTACGCGAGCTCGCCTCAGTGACCGGCAACACGGTGTTTCTGGCTACCCTTCAGGATGGGCAGGTCGTGTATATCGACAAGATGGAGACCTTCAACAGTCTGCGCAAGTACTCCATCATCGGCAGGAGAGCCCCCCTGTACTGCACAGCCCTGGGCAAGGCGATGCTTACCGGTATAACCGAGATCGAGCTCCGTCAACTATACTGCGAGGGAGAGCTGGAGGGATTCACGGCCAATACGATCACCGGGCTGGATGCATTGCTCGAGGAGGTCGCCAGGACCAGGCGGAGGGGCTGGAGCCTGGACGATGAGGAGTATGAAGAGGGACTGCGCTGCATAGGCGCACCCATTCGAGACTACCGCAACGAAGTGATCGCGGCGGTCAGCACCTCCGGCTACACTTCCATGATCCCCCGTCAGCGGGTCGAACCGATAGCCGCTCATGTGGTGAAGGCTGCCCGGGATATCTCCAAACGCATGGGATACCGCGATACCTGACCAGTCCCCGGACGAATCCACCGCTTGATATAACTTACGCGCCTTGACTTTTCCACCCGGGCAACGATAAGCTTGTCACCCAATACGCCGCACCGATCCCGGTGCCGCAGGCGCAGGAGGATATCCGTGGATATCGGCAAAGACATACTGGGACCGCAGAATCTGAGCAGGCTGGAGGCGCTCGATAATCCGGCGGTTGTGAAGATCGTGGACAGGTATCTCAAGCTCCTTAAGCCGGCCAAAGCTTCGGTGATCACAGACGCGGCCGAAGACATTCGCTACGTACGCGAGCTCGCCCTGAAGAACAGGGAGGAAGAGAAGCTGACTACGGCCGGTCACACCGTACACTACGACGGCTACCATGATCAGGCCAGAGACAAGCACAATACCCGTGTCCTGGTCACTCCAGAGATGAAAATGAGCGGGGTCATCAACACCATCGAACGGGAGCAGGGTCTCAAAGAAGTGTTGGGGATTATGGAGGGGAGCATGGAGGGCAAGGAAGCCCTGGTGCGTTTCTTCTCCCTTGGACCCGTCGGCTCCCGCTTCTCCATACTCGCCCTGCAGATTACCGATTCCTCCTATGTGGCCCACAGCGAAGATATCCTCTATCGCACCGGTTACGAGCAGTTCAAACGGCTCCGTGGCTCCGGAGATTTCTTCACTTTCATCCATTCGGCGGGCCGCCTGGATGAGCGGGGCACCACGGCGGACGTGGACAGGCGAAGGATCTATATGGACCTGGTGGGAAACCAGGTCCTCACCGTCAACAATCAGTATGCCGGCAACAGCCTGGGCCTGAAGAAGCTCGCCCTCAGGCTGGCTATTTACAAGGCCAACAACGAAGATTGGCTGGCCGAGCACATGTTCATCATGGCGGCCCGGCCGCAAGGCAAGAACCGTCGCACGTACTTCGCCGGCGCCTTTCCCAGCGCCTGCGGAAAAACTTCCACGGCCATGATCCCCGGACAGCTTATCCTCGGCGACGACATCGCCTACATCCGCTCCGGTCCCGGCGGAAAGGCCTACGGGGTGAATATCGAGCAGGGGATTTTCGGCATTATCATGGACGTGAATCCCGTTGATGACCCGGTCATCTATCAGGCGCTGACTACGCCGAGGGAGCTGATTTTTTCGAACGTACTGGTGAACGACGGACGCGCGTATTGGCTGGGCATGGGACAGGAGCTGCCCGACCAGGGACGCAACCACTTCAGCGACACCTGGAAGCTAGGAGACAAAGACCAGGCGGGGAACTCGGTGCAGCACTGCCACCCGAACGCCCGCTACACGATACGCATCTCCGAGCTGGAGAACGCCGATCCCAGACTCGATGATCCGCAGGGCGTACCCATCGAAGGGATTATCTACGGCGGCCGGGATTCGGATACCTCGGTGCCGGTGTACCAGAGCCTGGACTGGGTGCACGGCGTTGCTATCGGCGCGACCCTGGAGTCCGAAACCACCTTCGCCACTCTCGGCAAGGGAGGGGTCCGTTCTTTCAGTCCTATGGCCAACCTGGACTTCCTGGTAGTACCGCTGGGCCGTTATATCGGAAACCACATCCGCTTCGGCCAGAGCCTGGACAGTCCGCCCCTGGTGTTCGCCACCAACTATTTCCTGAAGCGCGACGGGCGCTTCCTGAACAAGAAGGTGGATAAGAAGGTGTGGCTTCTGTGGATGGAGGGCAGGATCCACGGAGAGTACGGGGCCGTGGAGGTACCGATCGGCTACATTCCCCGATATGAAGACCTGCGCGCCCTGTTCCGGCAGGTTTTCGACCGGGACTACGGTGAACAGGACTACGAGGAGCAGTTCTCCCTCAGGATCGATAAGTTTCTCGAAAAGCTGGAGCGCATGGAGAAGATCTATGCGGAGGAGCAGGAGGTGCCCCGGGCGTTCAGCGACTGCCTCGCCCGGTGGAAAGCACGGCTTCTCCACGCCCGGGAGAGCTACGGCCGGGAGGTGGTTCCCCCGCGGGCTTTTGGCGGCTAGTCCGTCTGCGGGGCCGCCCTAGGCCGTCTCGAACTGATTGATTTCCAGATCTTTTATCTCACCGAGGAGCGCGGCCACCTGATCCGCCCGCTCCAGAGCTTCGGACCAGAGATTGCGCAGGACGTTGTTCTCGCTTCCGCCGAGCTTGTTCAGATTTGTCAGGGTATCGTAGCGATCGCCCGGTTGCCCTTTGAGGATTCCGTACAGCAGCGCTTTCATGCTCCCCAGCTGCTCCACGGTGGCGTCGATCAGAGAGCGCGCTTCCGCATCGGCGCGGGAAAGGATTTCCAGGATACGTTTCCGCTTAGCCCTGGCGCCGGCTGCCTGACTTTTCACCTCCTGGATGGCGGCGCGCAGGTCCCCCTGAGGTCCCAGCCTGGATTCCAGGCCGGCGATCTTGTTGTCCAACTCGCTCAGGAACAGGAAGGCGTCGGTGTAATCGTGGCGGTTTTCCTCCTTGTAGAACTCCCCGTTCAGGTAGATCAGCTTCAAGGCCCGGTACAGCCGGCTGAAGATGCCGCTCAAGAACCCCTTCACGAAAGCCAGCGAGAAATCGTGCTTCACCGGAGTGCCGCTTCCGAACTTGTTGGCCCGGTAGTTGGTCAAAGCCGGCAGGTGCGGGATTTCCAGGAACTCCAGGCTGATCTCCATCAACCGGCTGCGCCGGCGGCTGTGGACGAAATCCAGATAGCGGCGGTGTACCTGTTGGCGCCAGAAATCTTTATAGAATGAAAACCAGTCCGCCGCCGTGGAGCGGGGAACCGGGTAAAATCCCGGATCGCCGGTCAGGAGGCGCAGGATGGCAAGCAAGGGTACCCGTTCGTGAAAGGTTCGAATTCCTCTCAGGGCGCCGTAGAAACCGGACAGGTCGGCCATTAATTGCTCTTCGAGATCGAACTCCGGCTCCTCGAAGCGCTCCTGATGGAGAAAGAGGAACAGATCGTACAACGCCTGGGCCGAGGGAGGAACCCGCACCGGTTCCAGAGCCCCAGCCAGCTCCCTCAGGGGCTTACGCAGTGTATCAAAGTCACAGGCCGGAGCGCCGAAATCCTCTGTCTGAGAAAACGGTGACAGCAGGCCGTCGAAGGGCAGAACGCTCAAGGCGAACAGGGAATACAGAGAACGGCTGTCCCGGGAAACCCTTTGTTTGCTGGTCTCCGGGATCGCGGCTGCCAGCTCCTCGAGACGTCGCAGCAGCCGTGCCCGCACCTCTTTTTCGTCGTCAGGACTGCTGCGTTTCCATGTCGTCTCGCCTTCCAGCTCTCCAAGTAGAAGGTCCTGAAAACTTTTCAGCTCCTCACGGGCTAAAAAGGCGATGAACTCTCTCCTGTGCTGGCCCAGTACTTCGAGAAGGGGGCCGTGCAGTGTACGGGCGTGGCTCCTGAGAGCCAACAGCTCTTCGTACATTCCTGACTTGAACCGGGAGGCCGGCCAGTCGATCAATGCCGGGTTCCTGTGCTCGATCTCCGCCGCCAGGCGCTTCAGGTAGTGCTCCTTGAGCAGGGTCAGGCGATCCTTGCGGGTAAAAAACGCCTTGAAGAGAAGGAATAACCGCTGTAGGAAGCTCAGTTCGGCCAGCTCTTCCTCGGGCTGGAATGCCACCGTTTCCTCGAGAGGCGGCGCCAGCTCCTGGGTGTATACCGGAGCCGAGCTCTGGATGCGGACCAGCAGAGCCCGTCTTTCTTGGTTATCCAGCTCTTTTACCAGCTGGTCGAACACGCTGCTTCCCATGCATCCCTATTCTAGTGTCACAGCGGTCCACGGGTCAATGCGGGAAAAGGCAAAATCCGGAATGGTATTTGCAAACGGCACCTGGCTCGATACAATGCAATGTACGGCAGGCAAGAGCATGCGACACCAGAAGGTGGAAGATTGGGAAAGCAGGCTGAAGAAGGTCTTCGATCGAATCGACGACTATCTGGAGGACAAATACGGCGGCCGGTATCCCCTCCACCCGGCCCGACCGCCCAGAGGGACCACCTCCAGCAAGGCCTATGACGGGCTATTCAACGTGGGGGCCAGTTTCTCCGCCGGTTACGGGTCCAGCCGCGGCGCCGGCTACGTAGTGGAGGTACGCCTGGTGACGCTGAGCAGGGTACCCCACTATATCCGCAGCCAGATCGAAGAGGAGGTCATCGAGAAGTTGAGAGAGGAGCTGCCCAGGGAGTTTCCGGACCGAGAGCTGCGGGTGGAGCGGGACGGTTCGGTGTACAAGATCTACGGCAACCTGAGGCTTTGAAACTCACCGGGTAGGTGTCCATTGAAGCCGACTTGGTCTTGAAATTACACCCCCCCTTCTTCTATTATATAGGCCACATTTTTCCCGACCAAACCGGTCGGAATCTCCCTGCCCCGCGAGTCTTTGGTATTTCTAGACAAGTGGGGAGCATAAAACTAAGCCGGAGGACAGCAAGTGAATTATTTTTTAACCGAAGATCAGCAGATGATCAGGGATCTGGCCGCAAGGATCGCCAAGGAGAAGGTGGAGCCGAAGGCCCTGGAGAATGACGAAAGCGGAGAATTCCCCTGGGATGTTGTGGAGGTTCTGGCCAAGTCGGACCTTTTCCGGGTGTTCATCCCCGAAGAGTATGATGGACTGGGCGGAGGTATCATGGAGATGAGCCTCGTGGTCGAAGAGCTTTCCAAGGCCTGCGCCGGGATCGCCCTGGCCTATGCGGCCTCGGGTCTCGGAACCATTCCTATCATCCTGTTCGGGAATGAGGAGCAGAAAAAGAAATACCTGCCCAGGTTGGCCGCCGGGGAGATCCTGGCGGCTTTCGCCCTCACCGAACCCGAGGCGGGCAGCGACGCCGCCGGGGTAAAGACGCGGGCGGTCCCCGACGGGGACGAGTACGTGCTGAACGGCACCAAGCAGTGGATCACCAATGGGGGTGAGGCGTTCATCTACACGGTGATCGCCCTGACCGATCCCACCCGGGGTCCCCGCGGCGCCTCGGCGATTCTGGTGGAAAAGGGCACCAAGGGCTTCGATTTCGGCAAGAAGGAGGACAAGATGGGAATCCGCGCCTCCACCACCCGGGAGCTGATCTTCAGCGACTGCAGGGTCCCCAAGGAAAACCTGCTCAGGCGGGAGGGAGCCGGGTTTCTGGTGGCTATGAAGACCTTCGATCAGTCGAGGCCGGGAGTAGCCGCTCAGGCCGTAGGGATCGCCCAGGGAGCCCTGGACAGGGCGGTGGCCTACTCCCGCGAGCGCAAGCAGTTCGGCAAGGCCATCTCCTCGTTCCAGGGCATCCAGTTCATGCTGGCAGACATGGCCACTCAGGTGGAGGCGGCCCGGGCCCTGACCTATGCGGCGGCCCGCACTATCGATGCGGGGGCAAAGAACGTTGCCCGGGTTTCCGCCATGGCCAAGCTGTTCGCCTCGGATACGGCCATGAGGGTCACCACCGACGCCGTGCAGGTCTACGGCGGCTACGGCTACATGAAGGAGTATCCGATGGAGAAGTATATGCGGGACGCCAAGATCACCCAGATTTACGAAGGAACCAATCAGATTCAGAGGGAGGTGATCGCGCTTCAGCTCATCAAGGAAAGCCTGCAGAAGAAGGAGTAACGCGTTTTGAAGATAGTGGTCTGTATAAAGCAGGTGCCGGACACGACCAACGTGCGCATCAATCCGGAGACCAATACGCTGATGAGGGAGGGAGTGGAGTCCATCATCAATCCTTTCGATATGTACGCCCTCGAGGAGGGGGTGAGGCTTAAGGAGAGGCACGGCGGGACCGTGACCGCCCTGTCGATGGGCCCTCCACAGGTGGAGAGCGCACTGCGGGAGGCGATCAGCCTGGGAGTAGACCAGGCGGTGCTGTTGAGCGACCGGGCCTTCGCCGGAGCCGACACCCTGGCCACGGCCTACACCCTGGCCAGGGGCATCAAGAAGCTGGGCAAGATTGATGTCGTGCTGATGGGCCGTCAGGCCATCGACGGGGACACCGGACAGGTCGGACCGGGAGTGGCGGAGAACCTGGGACTGCCCCACGTCACTGAGATCCGTAAAATCGAGAAGATCGAAGAGGACGGTACGATCTACATCGAGCGGCTGCTGGAGGACGGCTACGTGCGGTTGAGGTCCAGGCTGCCGATCGTGCTCACGGTGGTCAAGGAGATCAACGAGCCGCGCCTTCCCTCCCTGAAAGGGAAAATGGCGGCGAAAAAGGCGGAGATACCGGTTTGGAGCCAAAAGGACATCGATCTCGATCTCCAGCGCATCGGGCTCACCGGCTCGCCGACCCAGGTGATGAAGATCTTTACGCCCCCCAAGCCATCGGGAGGGAAGATCTTCGAAGGCGAGGTCAAGCAGGCGGTGTCCGATCTGATCGCGGAGCTGCGGCAGGCGGGCATCCCCATAGGGCAGAAGAAAGAGGGGGTTTGAGCGGTGGCAGAGCCGATTCGGATCATAGTGGATAAATGCGTAGGCTGTGGTTTATGTCTCAAGGCCTGCGCCTACGATGCGCTCGCCCTGGTGAACAAGAAGGCGGTGTTGAACGAGCGCTGCACGGTGTGCGGCGCCTGCCTCAGCGTCTGCAAGTATGACGCCATCCTCATCGAGAGGCGTCCCTTCAAGGGCCAGGAGGTAGCGGAGTACTCAGGTATCTGTCTGTTTGCCGAGCACAGGCGCGGCGCCCTGTCCTCGGTGGTATACGAGATCATCGGAGCGGCCCGGGAGCTGAAAAATAACCTGGACAGAAAGATAAGCGCCATACTGCTCGGAGAAAAGGTCAGACCGATGGCCGAGGAGCTGATCGCCTACGGGGTTGACGAGGTCTGGATGGTGGAGAATCCGGCTATCGGGGATTTCGACGAGGAGATTCAGGCCGACCTGGTTACCAAGATCCTCCTGGACAAGAAACCGGAGATCTTCCTCGGCGGCGGTACCATCATCGGCCGCTCGCTGCTGCCCCGGGTGGCGGCGCGCATCCTCACCGGCTTGACCGCCGACTGCACCGAGCTCACCATAGACGGGGAGAACAAGCTGCTGCGCCAAACGCGCCCGGCCTTCGGCGGCAACATCATGGCCACCATCCTCTGCACTAACCACAGGCCCCAGATGGCTACGGTGCGGCATAAGGTAATGAAGGCTGCCGGGAAGGCAAACGGCCATCAGGGCCGGATCCTCGAGCTGGAACTTCCGATCCTCAAGAGCCGGGTGGAGGTTCTAGAGTTCGTTCCGGAACAGATGGACACCGTAAATCTGGCCGACGCCGATTTCATTGTTTCAGGCGGGCGAGGTTTGAAGGACCCGAAGAATTTCGACCTGATTGAGGGACTGGCCAAATCCATTGGTGGGGCTGTGGGTGCCTCCCGAGCCGCGGTGGATGCGGGCTGGATTCCCTATTCCCATCAGGTCGGCCAGACGGGCAAGACAGTAAACCCGACTATCTACATCGCCTGCGGAATCAGCGGAGCGATCCAGCACCTGGCCGGGATGAAGGGATCGGATATCATAGTGGCTATCAACAACGACCCTTTAGCCCCGATCTTCAACGTGGCCCACTACGGCATCGTAGGCAATCTCTTCGAGGTGGTGCCGGAGCTGGTCAGACAGCTCGAAGGCTAGATCGGCTCTAGATCAGCAGGCGGCCGAGCTCTTTCAGCTCCGGCATGCGCGTGTAAACGGGCTTCTCGTTCTGATGATCCGCCTTGTCCTGCTCCACGGCTTTCACGTACAGCTCATTGATCAGATCCGAAAACACGCCCAGGTTGGCGGGGAAGTTGTTAATCGCCATATCCAAAAGAATCCTGTCCTTGTCGCTTTCGTTCTTCTTCCGGCTGAACACGGTTTCGGTTCCGCCTGCCAGCAGCGAGCGCAGCCGGGGCGCCACCTCGATTTTGGCGTGGTGCACAAAGGTGGCGGCGGCGTAAATCTGCTCGTACAGCTCGTTATACGGATAGCCTTGGATCTTGTACAAATCTGACTTCTCCGTGAGCCTGGCAATCGCATCCCAGGTCCCCCGGGGAACTTTCATCAGCAGTAGGGCTTTGCGGATGTAGCGGTTGTTCAGGTTATTGTGATAGTGATTCCGGATCTTTTCGACGACTTTGAAGACTGCCTCATTGCGTAACGACGCCATTCGTACCTCCGAGTCAACTCCTTATGCTATACGGCGGTGAAAGGTAGGTCAAGTTCTATTTACGATTTCTCCGACCCCGTCAAGCACGTAGTACGGTGAGTAGGCGAACCGCACCAGATCCTCAGGCGCGGTCACTCCGCTGAAAACCAGCACCGGCTCGATCTCGGCTTCTATGCCGGAAATAATGTCGGTGTCCATCCGGTCGCCGATGATCACCGTCTCCTCCCGCCGGCAGGCCAGCCGCTTGAGGGCGTGGCGCATCATCAGCGGATTGGGCTTGCCTACGAAATAGGCCTTGCGGTTGGTGGCCAGCTCGATCGGGGCGATAAGGGAACCGGTGGAGGGGGCTATACCCTCTTCGGCCGGTCCGGTGAGATCCGGATTGGTACCGATCAGCCTGGCTCCGCTCAGCACCAGTCGAACCGCCTTCTCGATGCGTTCGTAGCTGTAGCTGCGGGTGTCGCCGACAACCACGTAGTCGGGGTTTACGTCGTTCATAGAGAAGCCCATCTCATAGAGGGCATTGGTGAGTCCGGCCTCGCCGATGACGTAGGCGCTGCCGCGAGGATGCTGGCTGGCCAGGAATCCGGCCGTGGCCAGGGCGCTGGTGTAGAAGTTCTCCATCGGCACGCGGATGTCCATGCGGACCAGCTTCTGCTGGAGCTCCCGGGGTGAGCGCTCGCTGGAGTTGGTCAGAAAAAGGAACTTTTTGTCGTGTTCAAGGAGCCAGGCCACGAACTCCTTGGCCCCGGGAAGCAGCCGGTTGCCGTGGTAGATCACGCCGTCCATGTCGCAGATGAACGCCTGTTTCGCCCTCAGACGGGCCAGCTTTTCGCCCTTGCTCTTCATTGGCGCTGCTTCACTCCTGGGTTTCGTTCACTGTCTGTTGCACTATACCCTAAAAAACGTCATGCGAGTACCTCTGCCCCGTCTTAAGTAGAGCCACACCCCAGGCGGCGGGCCGCAGCCGGGCAGAAGGTCGTGTGGCGGCCGGATGGCCCCGTCTGCCTCGCTTCTTGACAGGGTCGCCGGCTCTGTGGTATCGCTTGGAGCTACCCGATATGGACGAGAATGGGAAACAACGAGCCCAGCGAGACTCTTCGTCGGCGCTCCTGCCGACCCTGGCCGTGCTGGCTGCCATGTTCTTCTGGGGGTTGTCCTTCGTCAGCTCGAAGGCGATCCTAAACACCGGCTTTCCGCCCCTGACCATGGTGTTCCTGCGTTTTCTCATCGCTTCGGTAGTTCTCGTGCTCCTGCAGCGCCGGATGCATCCGGGCTTCAGGCTGCGCAGGCAGGACCGCCTGTACGTGGTGCTGAGTGCCCTGTTCGGGGTGTTCCTGTACTTCGTCTGCGAGTCCCGGGGAATCAAGTTCACCTCCGCCTCGAATGCCGCCCTGATCACGGCGATCATCCCGGCCCTGACCGTGGCTGCGGAGTATCTTTTTTATAGAAACCTGGTCCGCTGGTACCAGGCCATCGGAATCGCATTGTCCATACTGGGGGTATATTTCGTCGTGCAAAGGACCCCGGGCAACTACGACCAGCCGCTTTTGGGAAACCTGCTCATGTTCGGCGCCTGCTTTTCCTGGGTGGCTTACAATATCTTCAGCAAGAACCTGCACCAGGGCCTGAGCGGGGTGAGCCTGACAACCTATCAATCCGTTATCGGTGCGGCCATGCTGCTTCCTCTGGCTTTGGGTGAGTACCGAGCCTGGAGCTTTTCCAGCACCGTGGTGTGGTTGAACCTGCTGTACCTGGGACTGGTCTGTACGGCCTTGAGCTTCTTTCTCTACCTCTTCGCCCTCTCTCGGCTGGGACCGGTGCGGGTGACCTCGTTCATCAACCTCATACCCGTGATCAGCGTGGCGGGAGGCATGGCTATCCTGGGCGAGGAGCTGTTGCCGGCGCAGATGCTCGGCGGCCTGGCCATCCTCCTGGGCGTATTTCTGGTGAACCTGCAGAGGAGAGTCGGAGCTCCTGCCAGGGGATGAGGGAAGAAGCGCATGGGTAGGATCACCTTCATTCTGGGCGGAGCCCGCAGCGGCAAGAGCCGCTTCGCCCAGGAAATGGCGAGCGGTCTGGTGGCACAGACGGCCGGTACGGTACTGTATCTGGCTACCGCCGCCGGTCAGGATGAGGAGATGGAACGCAGGATCGCCCGCCACCGGGAAGGTCGCCCGTCGGAGTGGAAGACGATCGAGGAGCCCCGCAGGGTCGCCCGGATTCTGGAGCGGGCCGCCGGAAGCGTGGCGATTCTCATCCTTGATTGCCTGACCCTGCTGATCAGCAACATACTTCTCGACCAGGGCGCCGATCGTCCGGACGCCTCGCCTCCCGCCGACTTACTGGAGCAGATCGTGATGAAGGAGGTGGAGGACATACTGAGCGTATGCCGCAGGATCGGGGCGCACAGCCTCCTGATTTCCAACGAGGTCGGCCTGGCGGTGGTACCGGCTACACCGCTGGGACGGGTTTTCAGGGATATCGCCGGAAGAGTCAATCAGCGGGTAGCCCGGGAATCCGAAGAGGTTTTTCTGATGATCGCCGGGCTGGCTCAGAAGCTGAAGTAATTGCCGGGGGTGCGTGGAGTGAAAAAGATTGCGGCGGCTATCCCGCCTCTGGACCGCAGAGCGATGGCCGCGGCCCGCGAGCGGCAGAACACCCTAACCAAGCCCCCGGGCAGCCTGGGGCGGCTTGAAGAGCTGTCGATCCAGCTCGCCGGGATTCGGGGCGATCCCCGTCCCCAAGTCCTTGACAAGGTGGTGCTCACCATGGCCGGTGACCACGGCGTGGCGGCCGAGGGGGTGACCCTCTACCCCCAGGAGGTCACTGCCCAGATGGTGCGCAATTTTCTGGCAGGCGGCGCTGCGGTGAACGTGCTCTGCCGCCATGTAGGGGCCAGGGTGGTGGTGGCGGACCTGGGAGTGGCGGCGGACCTCGGCGGGCTTTCGGCAACGGGCGTCGGTTCCCGCTTCCTGGTGAAAAAGATCCGGGCGGGGACCAGCAACATGGCAGCAGGAGCGGCCATGAGCGAGGCGGAAGCCCGCGGCAGCCTGGAAGCGGGCGCGCAGATCGTGGAGGAGGAGCTGAGCCGGGGTATGGACGTGATCGGGGTCGGCGAGATGGGCATCGGCAACACCACCGCCGCGGCGGCCATAGCCGCGCTGATCACGGGAGAGGCGGTGGCCGAGGTCACGGGCCGCGGCACCGGCCTGGACGACCGCTCCCTAGCACGCAAGGTGGCGCTGATCGAGCAGGTCCTGGCGGCCAACCGGCTCGATCCTCGAAACCCTGTGGGCGTCCTGGCCGCGGTGGGAGGCTTCGAAATCGGGGGTATGGCGGGTGCGATGCTGGCCGCCGCAGCCCGGCGGGTCCCGGTGGTGCTCGACGGCTTCATCTCCGGCGCCGCCGCCCTGATCGCCTGCGCTATCGATCCCCGGCTGCGGGACTACCTAATCGCCTCCCACCAGTCGGTGGAGATCGGACACGCTCACGTGCTCCGTTACCTCGGGCTCAAGCCGGTTTTCAATCTGGACCTGCGCCTGGGCGAGGGCACGGGAGCGGCTCTGGGGATTTCGCTGGTCGAAGCGGCGGCGCGGATTCTCAGGGAGATGGCTACCTTTGCCGAGGCCGGGGTCTCGGGGGCGGAAGAGAAATAGATGGGCTTCTTCCTCGCCCTGCGCTTTCTGTCCATTCTCCCGATTCCTGGACCTACCGAGGCAACCGAGCGGCAGCTCGGTCGTTCCACAGCCTGGTATCCCCTGGTCGGAGTCGTTCTCGGCGTGCTGTTGTACGGCTGCGTGTTCCTCTTTGTCCGGTTGTGGTCGCCCCTGCCCGCCGCGGCCCTCTGCCTGGCCGTCTGGATCCTGTTTACCCGCGCTTTGCATCTCGACGGCCTGGCGGACACCTTCGACGGCCTGGGCGCGGCGGGCGGAGCGGAGCAGAAGCTGGCCGCGATGAAGGACAGCCGCAGCGGAGTATTCGGGGTGCTGGCCGTGGCCGTGATCGTGGTCGGGAAATTCGCCTTCCTGTCCGAGCTGGTCGGTATCTACCGCCCGGAAGGATTGATTCTCGTGCCTGTTCTGGGCCGCTGGGCCATGCTGCTGGCCCTGTTCAGCTTCCCATCGGCGGTCCGTTCCGGGTTGGGCTTCAGGGTCCGCCGGCACTGCCGCTGGCCGCAGCTCGCCATCGGCACGGCGGTGGCCCTGGCCTGCACGATTCTTTCTCTCGGGGCCGCGGGGCTGATCGCCCTGGGCTGTGCGGGCGCCGCCGCCGCGATAGTCGGCTTGCTGTGCCTGCGCAGGCTCGGCGGCCTGACCGGGGACGGTTACGGCGCGGTATGCGAGATCGGCGAGCTTGCGGCCCTCGCGGCGGTCTCGGCCCTGATCCGCATTTGAGCCTTACCGATGATCGTATCGGTCCCCTCCTACGTGATACCCGGAAGCTACGCCGAGAACATTGAGTTTCTCGCCCCCCGGATCGAGATCCGGGCGGTGGAGCTGTTATTCTTTTCCTACGACCGGGAAAGCCGGGAGCTTTTCCTGAGTGAACGGAAGCTGATCTCCTCCTACCGGGACCGTTTTCGTTTCTCCGTGCACCTGCCGGAGCTGCTACTGCCGGAGCACGAGGAGCTGATCGAGCTGACGCGGGATCTGGCCGACCGCTACATCGTTCATCCGCCGGCCGCGGCTGCCGGATCCTTCCCCGCCCTTATGAACCGCTGGCGGGAGCGCTATGGAGAGCGTTTCCTGCTGGAAAACCTGGCCGGGACGGATGCCTGGCCGGCGGCGGAGGTCCTGGTCGGCATGCCGCTGTGCTGCGATACCGGACACCTGCTCCTGGGCCGGGCGGATGTCGGGCAGTTCCTGCGCCGCTACGGCGCCAGGGTGCGGGAGATTCACCTCCACGGCGTGCGGGGCGGCAGGGATCACCGCCGGTTCGGCGCCGAGGAGCCCTGGTTCCGGGCGGTTGCTTCCTACCTGCGGGATTTCTCCGGCGTTGTAAACCTGGAGGTTTTCTCTATTGGAGAGGTGAACGCGATTCTCGGGGTTCTGCAAAAAAGCGGGCTGCTTTGAGGGACCTTTGGTCTTGGATTCCCACGCCGGTACAGCACCTGCTATGATGCGATGTTTCCACCGGATCCCCGGGCCGGCGGCCTACCGTCAGCGGTTTGCCGCCGGTGAGTCAATCGCAGTTTAGTCACAGGCTCTCGAAACGGGCGGTGAAATGGCGCAGTGTAGGAGCCTGGTAGGCCAGGCGCAGGCCTTTGAGCCGCCGCCTGTTCTCGAACACCTTCAGGATCACCTCGATCACGTAGTCGAAGTGGCTCTGGGTGTATACCCTCCTGGGAAAGGCCAGGCGGACCAGCTCCATGGCCGGAGGGATATGCTTGCCGGTGGCAGGGTCGGTCTTTCCGAACATTACGCTGCCGATCTCGCAGCTGCGTATGCCGCCCTCCAGGTACAGGGCGCAGGCCAGAGCCTGCCCGGGAAACTGCTCCGGCGGTATGGAATCGACGAAGGCCCCGGCGTCCAGGTATACGGCATGGCCTCCCGGCGGTTTCACAAAGGGAACTCCGGCCCGGTCCAGCTTCTCGCCCATATATTCGGCCGTACGGATGCGGTAGGTGAGGTAGTCCTCTTCCAGCACCTCTTCGAGTCCCTGGGCGATGGCCTCCAGGTCTCTTCCGGCCAGGCCCCCGTAGGTGGGGAAACCTTCGGTCACAATGAGCACATTGCGGGCCTGCCGCGCCAGCTCGTCGTCGTTGAGAGCCAGGAAGCCGCCGATGTTCACCAGGGCGTCCTTTTTTGCGCTCATGGTGCAGCCGTCGGCCAGTGAAAACATCTCCCGGGCGATCTCCAGGCAGCTCTTGGCCGCGTAGCCCGGCTCGCGTTTCTTGATGAAGAAGGCATTCTCGGCAAAACGGCAGGCATCGAGAAACAGGGGGATGCCGAAGCCGTCCAGCAGCTCCTTGGTCCTACGGATGTTCTCCATGGATACCGGCTGACCGCCGCAGGAGTTGTTGGTTACCGTCAGCATGCACAGCGGTACGTTCTCCGCTCCGGCGGCGCGGATCAGCTCCTCCAGGCGGGGGATATCGATGTTGCCTTTGAACGGATGCAGCGCCTGAGGGTCGTTGCCCTCGGGAATAACTAGATCCACCGCTTCCCCTCCCTGGACTTCGATGTTGGCCCGGGTGGTGTCGAAGTGAGTATTGGAGGGGATGATTTTGCCTTTCTCTGACAGCAGGCCGAAGAGGATGCGTTCGGCGGCGCGGCCCTGATGGGTGGGAATGATGTGCCTGAATCCGGTGATATCCTCCACCTTATTGTGGAAGCGATGGTAGCTGCGCGCCCCGGCGTAGGACTCGTCGCCCCTCATGATCCCCGCCCACTGGGCGTCGCTCATGGCGGCGGTGCCGCTGTCGGTGAGCAGGTCGATGATCACGTCCTCTGCGTCGATAAGAAAGAGGTTGTGCCCGGCCTGCCGAAGCAGCTTCTCGCGCTGCTCGCGGGTCGTCATCTTGATGGGTTCCACCATCTTGATGCGAAAAGGCTCGATAATCGTTTTCATGCCTGCCGGTCCGCTAGTCCAGCAGCCGCTTTTCGCCCTGTAAACCCTTGATACGGCTTATCTTTTGAGAGCATTCCAGGCAGCCCAGATACGTCCCGTCTGCATCCCGGAGGGCGAGGTAGCGGATCAGTATTTTTTCCGGCTCTGGGCTGCCTTCCAGCTTCATGTCTATCCAGAACTCGGCCGTTTCGCGCTCGCCCGCCTTCATCTCGGCCAAGATGGCCTCCACCTTATCCAGGCTTTTCTTGGGATGGCAATTCCGGACATCCCTTCCGACCACCGCCTCGGGCCTTTTGAATACCCGGGTCTCGTGCTTGTTCCAGGCCAGCACTCGGTCCTGCGCGTCGACCACGGAAAACTCCACGGGCAGGGTTTCCAGGAGTGAGTTCAGCACGTTGTCTGGCAGCTTGCCGATCATGATTTACCCTCCTTGTCAGGCAGCAGAGAAGATGACCTGAGTTGTTGCAGTTATTGTAGGGCGAAATCGCCGGCAGGGGCAAGCGTACGGCTGTTGTCCCTGCAGTTTCGGCTCTCGGTGCAGGCTCCCTCAAAAGGCAGATGGAAGCCTGGCCGGGTCAGTAACTCCCCCAATACCACAGGTCACTGTGAGTCGGGCGGGTCACCAGATTTGACCGGGACAGCCGGACGGAGATATATTGAATGGAGCGTGGGCCCCTGCGCGCGAGGAGCAGACGAGGAGGAAATGCTGTGGCGATCAACAGAACAGTCTTTTTGCCTGCCGGGTTGATGCTTGTGCTTACTTTTTTCGCCGTTCCGGCCCTGTTCGGCCAGGATATTCCAGCCTCGGCCGCCACGGCCGAAGGGTACGAAGGACTTTTGTACAATCCTGCGGCGCTGGCGGTCTACGACTACCAGGCGCTCGGATTCGGCTGGATCTTCTCCGCCCCGGACAGCTATTCCTTGACCGGCGCTCTTGGCGACGGCCTGCGAATGCAGTATTGGAAAGAGGAAGGATCGCAGGGCCTGGAGCTGCTGTACGGCTTCGGCTTTCCCCTCTATTACCCCTTCTATGCCGGGGTGAGCGTCGGTGCCGACCTGTTCGATTTTAGCTGGCGGGATCTCGATCTCGCCACGGGACTGCTCTTCTACCCACATCGCTACCTGGCTGTGGCCGCTGCCCAGCAGCATCTTCTCGATCCTGATGGCCGCAGCTACACTTTTGGAGTGGGCCTGCGCCCCTTCACCGAACGAGTCACCCTGTTCGGGGACCTCATATTCAGCCATGATTTCGATCCGGCCGACCTGGACGCAGCGGTCGGCTTTCGGACCGAGCCTCTGGATGGCGTCAACCTGGGCTTCCGGACCTCCAACCGATTCCGGGATTTCATTCTCGGTGTCTCGCTGCAGGCGAACAATCTGAACCTGGATTTTTCCGTGGCCGGAGACTATGAGTTTTCCTCCTACCGGGTGGGAGCCGGCTTGCGCTACGACCTGCTGCCGGCCCGCTCGCTTCTGCACTTCGGCCCCGAGGCCTACCGGCTCACCCTGTCCAAGCCGCTCAGCCGCGATTCCACCAAGAAGAATAGCCTATACAATCTGGACAGCCTGGTCACCCGGATTTACCAGCTAGCCGAGGACAGAGACTGTGACACTCTGGTGCTCGAGTTCGACTCCTCGGTTATCCTCTCGGTCGATATTCTGGAAGAGCTCTACGCCGCCTTTTCCTATTTCAAGAGCAAGGGCAAGCGGATCATCACCTACCTGGATTTTTCCTTCTCCGAGCTCGATTATCTGGCCGCCGCGGCGGGCAGCACCGTGGTGGCCTCCCCCTATTCGCTGGTCCCTCTGGTAGGGGTGGGGTCCCGGCTCATTTTCTTCAAGAATCTCTTCGACGAGCTGGGAATCGAGGTGGAGTACGCCCGCTCCAGTGAGTACAAGGCGTACCTCGACCGTTTCCTGCGGGCGGAGCTGAGCGAAGAGAACCGCCGCCAGATAGAGGCGTATCTGGAGGTTTCCTACGAATTGATCCTGGATATCCTGGTCTCCTGCCGGGGTCTGTCCCGGGAACGGGCGCGGGAACTGGTTGACGGGGGGCCTTACTGGAGCAGTCAGGCCGCGGAGCTCGGCCTAGTAGACGAGGTTCTCTATGAGCAGGATTTTGAAGACAAGTACCTTGAGGAGCTGGGTCCGCACCGGCTCGTCTATCTGGAGTACCAGGCCAAGAGATGGCGGCAGCCGGAGATCGCCGTGGTCAAGGCTTCGGGAATGATCGTTGCCAGCCAGGTGGTCAGCCCCTGGGACCGGCTGATCGGACAGGTCTATATCACCGAAAAAAATCTGATTCCGGTGCTGGATCGGCTGGCAGAGGAGCCCAGCGTGGCCGCGGTCGTGCTTCAGATAGATAGCGGGGGCGGGGACGGGCTGGTGAGCGACAAGATCTGGAAGGCGATCATGGAGCTGAGGGAGGAGAAGCCCGTGGTGGTCGTGGTGGGCCGGGTCGCCGCTTCCGGAGGCTACTACCTGGCCATGACCGGTGAGAAAGTATTCGCCTGGAACACCGCTCTTACCGGCTCGATCGGCTCCTTCAGCTTCAAGCTGGTCATCCGGAAGCTGTTGGAGCGCTACGGAATCACCACAGATTCGGTGCAGTTCGGCGAGAACTACGATATGTTCTCACCTCTAGCCGAAATGTCCGAACAGCAGCGCGACAAGCTCGGCGATCTGAACGAGCGCTTCACCGAGCGCTTTTACGGCAAGGTGGCCGCGGCCAGGTCGCTATCGTACGAGCAGGTGGAAGAGCTGGGAGGCGGCCGGATTTACTCCGGGCAGCAGGCCCGGAAGCTCGACCTGATCGATGAGATCGGCGGGGTTCGACAGGCCCTGGCCTATCTGGAAAAGGAGCTGCGGCTGGAGGCCGGCGAGTATCGGCTGCACTACTATCCGGACCGGGCCATGCTGTTCGCCCTGCTTCTCAAGGAGCTGTCCGAATCGGGCTACAGCCTGGAGTCGCTGGCGCGCCGTCTGCTTCTCCTACCCTGAGGCCGGAAAGCCAAAACTTGAAAGCGCGCTAAACCCGGCAGAGCCCGGAGGATGTAGGGCCAAGGACGCAGAATCCTCGAGACCACATCCGCCGTTTCCGCAGGTTTTCAGATGAAGCGCTGTCGGATCTCGGCGCTCACGTAGTCCAGAACCGCCACGGTCACCGCAATGAACCAGACCGCGATTCCGGCGGCTCGATAGTCCAGCAGGCGGATGTACTGCACCAGGATGAAGCCGATGCCCCCGCCGCCCACCAGGCCGATGATCGTGGACATGCGCACGTTGATGTCCCAGCGGTAGATCGAGAAGCTGACGAAGGGAGCGATCATCTGGGGAACCACGGCGAACATGATCGTCTGCAGGCGGCTGGCCCCGGTGGCCTGGACCGCCTCGATGGGACCGGGATCGATGGCCTCGATCGCCTCCGAGTACAGCTTGCCCAGGGCGGCGATCGAGTGCACGGTCAAGGCGATGATGCCGGCGAAGGGGCCCAGTCCCACCCAGACCACGGCGATGATGGCCCAGATCAGCGGCTCGATGGCCCGCACGATGTTGAGAATCGTGCGGGTGAGGAAGTAGACGGCCATGGTGAGCCAGGAGCCGGACATGATGTTGCGGGCCGCCAGGAAGCTTATCGGGATCGAAAAGAGGATCCCGAAGATCGTGGCCATCATGCCCATGAAGATCGTTTCCACCATGCGCTCGATAGTCAGAAGCAGGGGCTCGCTGACGTGCAGCTCGCCCTTGTCGATTAGCTGGCGGGCCTCGACCTCGTGAATTTGATATTCGGCGGCGGTGGGCGGTATCAGGCGGTAGGGCATGACCAGGTCCAGCTCGAAGGAGCCGCTGTGGTCGGTGGTCACGGTGAGGTACTGGCCTTCCTGTCTGACCTGGAAGTCGTTTCCCAGCGGATCGCTCCACCAGATCTCGACCTTGCCGTCGGGCTGGAAGTTTTTGCCCGTGAGGTGGGTGACCGTGCCCGGGATGAGCTGGTTATTCTCATCCCACCTGGACAGCACGCCGCAGTTGGGCTCGGCCTTGAGATAGGGCTGGCCCGGCTCCTCCTGCGGAACCGGAGGCGGATTTGGACCGCAGGGAACCATGATCTTGGCCGAAGCGGTGACCAGGATCGGCTCCCGCTCGACGGCCGCCTTCCACGGCCAGATCACCTTGCCGAAGGGCTTGGTGGCGTCGGGGAACTCCCGGATCATCTTGTAGATGTTGATCTCACTGATCTGCCAGCCCAGGGCGAAGAAGGTGAACAACACCACGGCGAAGATTCCGAAGCCCCCGGGCTGGTGCTGAGCCGCCTGTCTGCGGGCGTCCCAGGCGTTCCAGAGCCACAGAACGGCCAGGCAGGCGATGATCAAACCGATGAAGAAGGGGCGGCGCTCCAGGGCCTTCGTCAGCATGGCCGCCGGCGTGGGCTCCAGGTGGGCCAGCAGCTTAATCCGCCAGCCCAGCATGGCGACGATGACCGCCAGCGAGCCGAACAGCAGCAGTCCTCTCTGGACGGTGCGGGCCAGGATCTGGCCCAATCCGGGGATGATGAGCGAGGCGATCGCCGCCACCGGCGGGGGGGCCAGGGGGGGGCGGGGTTCCCGGCGGCTGCTCACGGTCTTGGTTTTTCTGGCCATGCCTTACTCCCCCCTGCTGCCCGTGAGGCCGGCGCTGACCCGCACCGCTTCCTCGCCGTAGATCTCCTTGAACTGCTCGTCGGTCATGGCGCGGATATCCTCCTGAGAGCCCCTGTAGACGATGCGGCCCTCCCGCAGGCCGATCACCCGGGTGCCGTAGCGCTGCACCAGGTCCAGGTAGTGGAGGCTGCAGATCACGGTGATCTTTTCCTCTTTGTTGAGCTGCTCCAGGTAGCCCAAAATGGAGTGGGCCAGTACCGGGTCGAGGCTGGCCACCGGCTCGTCGGCCAGCATCATCCGGGGCTGCTGCATCAGGGCCCGGGCGATCCCCACCCGCTGCTGCTGTCCCCCGGAAAGCTCCCTGGCCTGTTTGTGGGCCTGGTCGGTGATGCCGACCCGTTCCAGGGCCTTCCAGGCCATCTGCCGGTCCCGGGCCGGAAAGCGCTGCAGCAGGCTGGCGGCGGGATTGACGTAGCCCAGACGCCCGGACAGCACGTTGGTCAGGACGCTGGAGCGCTTGACCAGATTGAAGTGCTGGAAGACCATGCCGATCTGCCGGCGTACCCGCCGCAGCTCGTCCGCCTCGGCCGCCGTGATATCCAACCCGTCCCAGATGATCTCGCCCTCGGTGGGCTCGATCAGGCGGTTGATGCAGCGCAGCAGGGTAGACTTACCGGAGCCACTGAGGCCGATGACCACCAGAAACTCCCCAGGCTCCACGGTGAAGCTCACCTCCTTTAGCGCCACGGTGCCGTCCTCGTACACCTTGGTCAGCTTCTTCACTTCCAGCATTTTTCCCTCCGAATCCGTATACACAGTACCAGAGAGTCGCGCCCCCCGCAACCTGAAAAAAAGGGAGGGGGATACGAGCTCCCCCTCCCCTGATCGCCTCAGGCGCTTTGTCTGCGGCGAGCTATTCCTGCATCAGCTCCTGGACGTCGATTCCGGCCGCCTGGAGCACCTGGCGGAAGGGATCGTAGAAGTCGTCGCCGTGCCTCTCCAGGTCGGTCCACTGGTAGGCCGTGTTGAGGGCTTCCTTGCCCTCCTCGGTCTTGGTCAGCTCCAGCAGGGCGTTGACGATCTTGTCCTGCAGGTCCTGGGGCACCGAGGGATGGAACTGCACGCCGTCGTTGGGGATGTTCACCGAAACCTCGATCACCGCCACCTTCTCCATGACGTCGGGATAATCCTTCTCGATGCGGGTGCGGGCATCCACGTAGCAAGCCCCCCCGTCGACCTCCCCGTTGTACACGGCTGCCACCACCGCGTCATGGCTGCCGGCGTCCACGACCTTCAGGTCCCGCTCGGTGTCCACTCCGGCCGCTCTCAGGGTTATCATGGGGATGATCCAGCCCGAGGTGGACAGGGGATCGGGACGGGCGAAGGTCTTGCCCTTCAGGTCGGTGAGCTTTTTTATGCCGCTGTCCGACCTGGCGATGATCTGGCCGTTGTAGAAGGGGTTGCCGAAGCGCACGGCAACCAGGGCCGCCTTGGCCACGCCCATGTCGGCCGCCATCACGTAGGCAAAGGTGGCCAGAGAGGCCATTTGGGCCGAGGGCGGATCGGCGCGCATGGCTTCGATGACCCCGGCGTACTCGGTGGCCACCAGGGTGTCGAAGTACAGGCCCGTCTTCTCGTGCAGCAGGTCGGCTACGCTCTGGGCGCCGGCGGCCACCCGCTCCATCTCCCCGGAAGGCACGAAAGCCCAGACGATGGGGTGCTCTTCGGAGCCCAGGGGCGCCTCCTTGGTACCGGTGGCCGAGACAAAAGCCAGGCCCGCTGCCAGGAGCAGCGTTAAGGAGATCGGGACGATCTTTTTGAGCATCTTGCTCCTCCTTTATATAAAAGCTTTTTTTAGATCACCATAAACGATAAATCAGCACGACTGTGCTCGTCAAGCGTAAATCTCCGTTCCCTGCTTCACGGCGAGGCGCTGCTTTCGGCGTTTAGAACTGGAGATGTAAATCCAGATCCAGGGCGACGGGGGCTCTGTCCAGCCGCTTTCCGATCACTGGAAAATTGACATTGAAGCGGATGTAGTCGAGGTCGAGCAGATCCAGGTACAGGCCGATCCCGGTGGAGCCCAGAAATCCCCCGGGAGCGCCCGAGGGGTCCCCCCAGAAACCGGTGCCGTAGCCCAGGTCGAAGTACAGAAGGAATCCGGGAACCAGGTCGCTGCAGAACAGGGCGGGCAGGTTGAAGCGCAGGTCGAGATTGTGCACCAGCTTCAACTGGGTGTCCCAGGAGTACTTCTCGAAGCCGCGCACCGCTTTCCCCAGTCCCTTGCGTAGCTTAGTGCCCCCGAAGCTCTGCATCACGTACAGCGGCATCTGCCTGCGGGCGAAGGCGTAGTCGATGGAAAAGAAGCTGCCCGCATAGATCGTGAAAACGTTCTTATCTTCCTCCGGCCTGGCTTCGTACAAGGTCTTGAAGTTCCTGGTGCTGAAGTTCAAGCGCCGGAAGTCGCTGGCTCCCAGGACCGACGGGAAATAGGGGCTGATCTCGCAGGTGATCTCGGCGTAGCTGCCGTCGTAGGCCTTGGTCTTGCGATTGCGCAGCAGGTTGTCGAGGGCCAGGCCGAACAGGAAGGAGTTGCCGAATATCCCCCGGGCGTCGCTGCCCGGATAGTTTGCCTGCCAGCTCTCGTGGTAGGACTCGATCGCGGCGATCCGCTCGGCGTCCGTGCCCCAATAATGCCGTCCCTTCAGATACAGGTCGTAACGGCCCCGGTAGAACAGCAGGGCTTCCAGCAGATTTCTGTCGAGGGATCGGTTCCACAGGATGCCCTGCCTGATCCCCAGCTGCCACTGGAAGTTGGGACTGTTGAACTCCAGGTTCAGGTCGTCCCCGGCCGCCGCTTCAGGAGGATCGACCGGGGAGTTCGGCGTATAGTCGACGGCCCTGTAGGTCCCGAAGCCCTCGTAGCCTCCGCCGACGGTGAGCTGCAGGATGGTGTCCAGCTTCGGGAAGAGCCGCCAGCCGCTGTAGCCCACCGTAAGGTCCAGTCCCGCGGGAATCAGGTCCCAGCCCCAGGCGAAATACCGGCGCAGGCCTTCGAGGCGAAAAAAGAAAGGACTCGCCTCCGGGGCGGTCTCCTCGGCCGCGACCGAAACGGGGCTTACAATGAGCAGCAGCAGGAGGAGGGCCGCTGCGGACAATCGGCGCCTGGTCTGCATCAGTCCGACAAAACTAGCACCGATTCCGGGTAGTAGCGGACCATGTTGTTTTCCAGGCACCAGGTCAACCGGGCCTGGAGAAGCCGGTTCTTCGTTTCCAGATCTATGTCTTCTTTCAGCATTATGAAGTCGATATCCAGACGCAGAGGCCGCAGGGGAAAAAGATGACGCGTGCTCTTCCTGGGCAGGATCTTTCCTTCGATGGTCCTGCCCACTACCTCCTCCTTGGTGAAGAAGGGTCGCTTGAACAGGCTGGAAGCCTTCTCATGCTGCTCGAAGGTTGTTTCGGACTGGTCGTCCGCCACGTAGATGATGTGCAGGCGGCGGCGGTCCAGGTCGGCTTCGAATTCCTTGAGAGCCCTGATCAGGACGTCCAGGCTCTGCCGCTCGTCGCTCATCTTCATCTCGTAGACCCTGCGTTCTCGGGTGAGCAGCGCGAAACAGGAGCGGTGGGACCGGATATTCTGTACCGCGGCGGGCAGATCCTCGTGGCACTGCAGGCTGAGGCCTTCCTGTACGGAAAAGGTCTCCAGAATCCGGTCAAGAGGACAGGCGTCGAGAATCAGGGCGTCCCAGCCGAAAAGACCGATCGAGGGATCATCGTAGTCCACCTCGTAGACGACAATGTCCCGGCAGCCCAGCGCTTTCAAGGCCATGACGCGATGCATCCCGTCCAGGGCGATGTAGTGGCCCTGGTAGCGGGTGACGATGATCGGGTTTTTCATGATCCCGTCGTGGTCGATGTTCGTGCTCAACTTGTCCGTCCACTCGGCGACCACACCTTCGTGCAGCAGGATCTCGGCGATATGGATGATTTTTATCTTGGCGAAGACCTCTTTCATCCCTAACAGATACACTACACCGGGCTTGAAGGGGTTTCAAGGTAAAAGGCCGATCGCGGCAGCAGCGGAAGATGCCGCTTTCAGGGCTGTCTGCCTTTCTGGTATATTGGCCTCATGGTAGTAGTGGTGGCGCTTAGCGGCGGCGTGGATTCGGCCGTCGCTGCAGCCGTGCTGAAAAAAAGCTGGCCGCGCCTGATAGGGGCCAGCCATATCATCTGGCCCGCATCACGATGCTGCTCCGAGGAGGTGCTCGACCGGGCCAGGGAGGTCTGCCGCCGGCTGGACATCCCTTACCTCCAGGTCGACCTGTTCCCAGAGTTCAGGGAGCGGGTGGTCGGGAATTTCATCGAGAGCTATCTGGAGGGCCGAACTCCCAACCCCTGCGTGTTGTGCAACGGTTTCATTCGCTTCGATCTGTTTTACGACCGCTTGAAGAGCATACTGAGAGAACGGGGCATGCTAGGCCGGCGGGAGAAGCTGTTTTTGGCCACGGGGCACTACGCTCGGATTGTGAAAACGAGCGAGGGCTTTTTTATCGGTAAGGGCCGTGACCGCGGCAAGGACCAGTCCTACATGCTATACCGGGTGAACCGGGAAAAAATGGCAAACCTGCTGCTGCCCCTCGGGGAATACTTGAAAAACGAGGTGACGGTCATGGCGCAAGAGTTGGAGCTGCCCTTCGGCCGGGTACGAGAGAGCCAGGATGCCTGCTTCGTGGAGCACGGGTATGTCGATTTCATCAGGGAGGCTACCGGCCGCAGTGACTTTCTGCGTCCCGGGGAAATCGTCGACCTGGAAGGGCAAGTGTTGGGAAGGCATCGGGGTACGATCCACTACACAGTCGGACAGCGGAGGGGACTGGGCCTGGGAAGCGGGCCCTGGTACGTCGCCCGAATTAATGCGCAGGAGAACCGGGTCATCGTGGCCCGGCGGGAGCGGGCCTGCAGCCGTGAGTTCACAGTGTACGAGAATAACTGGTTTATCGATCCCCCTGGCGGCGGGCTGCCCTGCGGCGTCAAGATCCGCTACCAGGTCATGGAAGTCCCCTGCACGGTGGAGCCTGCGGCAGGGCGTTTTCGGGTGACCCTGCAGAGGCCCGAGATCGTGAGCCCGGGACAATCGGCCGTGTTCTATCGCGACGGGCTGGTTCTCGGCGGAGGGATCATCGCCTGAGAACTCTAGATCCGGTCGGAGGCGACGGCGTCCCTGGTTGCCAGGAAGCGAGTGTGCTCGAGATTGAGCCACGAAGCCGGCAGATCCAGGTCCCTGTTGAGCACCCGTGTCAGTACATCGCGCTTGCTTTCGCCGCTGACCAGGAAGTAGATCCTTCTGGCCAGCCTGAGGAATCCCGGTGTAAGGGTCAGGCGGAAGCTCTGCGCCCGCGGAGCGTATACCGCAGCGGTCCAGCCAGGCAGGTTGGGACTCATGGGCATGGCGTCCCGGGTAGGGTCCGGCGCCCCGCCGCGCATGGCCCAGCCGTCGGCAAACAAGGAAGCCGTATGCCCGTCTTCTCCCAGACCCAGGATCAGCAGGTCCGGGTAGCGGCTCTGCGCGTCGAAGTGCGCTTTCAGCAATTCTTCGTACTGTCTGGCCCGGCCGATTGGACTGCCGCTGCCGGCCTGCCAGGAGAAGATCTGCTGTTCGGCTATCGCGAGAGGCGTTAGCAAGGAAGCACGAATCATGCCCTCGTTGCTGTCCTTATGCCCCCTGTCGACCCAGCGTTCGTCCCCCACTAGCCAGCGTACCCGCCGTCGGCCGTCCGGGAACTCCCGCAGCAGCTCCGCCAGCCGGCTGTAACAAGCCTGCGGTGTCGAGCCGCCGGCCAGTATCACCGCCGGTTCTCTGCCAGCCGCGCAGTCGTCCTGGATCGCCGCGAAGAATATCTGGGCTGCCTGGTAGGAAAGCTCGGACATATCGGCGAACACCAGCACCTTTTCCACAACCTGTTTCCTCCTTATGTATAAAATGATATATATAGACAAGAAATTCAATGAAGCAAATTCCGCTCCGTAATCCCTGGCCCGGCGCCCCGGTGTACTTCAAACAGAGCACCGAGTCCACCATGGAGGATGCCCGGCGGCTGTTGGAGCAGGGTTGTCCGGCGGGAACCGTAGCGGCGGCGGCTTTTCAAAGCCGGGGAAGGGGGAGGCTGGCAAACCGCCGCTGGCTGGCTGCAAGAGGGCAGAGCCTGCTATTCACCCTGGTGCTGCGGCAAGCCGCGGTCAGCTCCCCCCGGGGAAGGGGGCGGGGGCCGGAGAGTGCTTCTCGGACCGGGGCCGGAACCAAAAGCCCGCAGGTTGAACCTGGCCTGGTCGCCCCCGCAGCGGTCCAGAGGCTCCCGGTTCTGGCCGGCTTGGCCGTGGCCCTCACCCTCGAGGAGTTGTACGCCCTTCGGCTCCAGGTCAAGTGGCCCAACGACCTGCTTTTCGAGGGCAGGAAGCTGGCCGGTGTCCTGTGCGAAGCATTCGCCGAAGGCGAGAGCCTGGGTCTCCTGGTGGGGATCGGCCTGAACTGCAACCAGCTCGAGTTTCCAAAGGAGCTGAAACAGGCGGCCACCTCCCTGCGCGCCGTCCTGGGGAGATCCGTGGAGCCGCTGGCGCTGCTCGAGCCGCTACTGCGAGCCATAAAAGTCCTGCTCTCCGACCGGGATTGGAGAGCCAGGCTCCACGAGCGGCTGTACGGGCTTCAGCGGGAGATCGTTGTACGCTTCGTCACTCCGGGGATGTCGGAGGCAGCGCGTGAAAGGCGAGGTATGCTTCGTGGTGTCGATGAGCAGGGGGCCCTGCTGTTTCAGCCCCTCGGGAGCCCGGAAACGATCAGCCTGTACAGCGGCGAGATTTCGATACCGGACCCCGCGAGCTCCTCGAGTCCTTCCTAGAGCTGCAGTGAGCCGATTCTGTAGGACAGCCGCTCCTGCACGCCGCTTAAATGGCTTGCTGGCTGCGGCCGGTAGCTACCCCCCAAGTTGGCCAGCAGCAGGCAGCGGCCCCGGAATTTGAGCACCTGCAGCTCGAGAGAACGAATAACGGGGCGCTCGGCGGCTCCCGCCAGCAGGCGGACAGCGGAGCCGTTTTTGACCGCCAGGAAACGCTGCCCGTAGAGGACTTTGACGGCCTCCCGGGGCTGCAGTTGCTCGCCGTAGCGGGAGCCGTCTGGGAACTCGGCTTCGAGAGTTACTCCATCGACGCCGCCGAAAAAAAACAGGGGTATCTCCAGAGGGGCGTTTTCATCGACAATCAGGTCGCGGAAACCTGGATAATGCACGGCGAGCTCTACGGACAGCTCCCTTTCGTCGGCCCGAAAAAAATAGTCGATCACGGCCCGCATCGGCTCCCGGCTGTAGGGCAGTTCGGCGGCCAGATTGGCCCGCAGCCCGTTTTCCCCGTCCCGCTCGAAGGAAAAGGCGCTTTGGGTCTGCAGATAAATCCGCCTGGCCTGTCCGGCGATAAAGGAGCAGGCCGGTGTTCCTGTAAGGAATCCCTGCCGATTCTGCTGCAGGTCGGCGAGCCGGCCCTCGACGAAGGTGGCCTGGACTTCGGCTCCCATCAGAGTAACCGAACCGCTCATGCTGACATTGGTGATCTGGATTCTGTCGTCCCGGTCTCCACCGCCCGGCGCTTCCGGGCTCTGCGCTCCGACAGCCATCTGTTCCAACACCGCCCGGATCCGGTCATTGGTCTGCCGCCTGCCACTGCGCGAACCTTCTGCCCGCGCCCAGGCTATACGGCGGCGAGGATACTCGGTGATGTCCGCGCCTGCCAGAAGCTCACCCAGGGAAATCTCCGGATTTCCCGGCTCCAGCGCCGCGGGGTCCAGGGACAGAAATTCCACCGCCTCATGTCTGGCCAGCTGGGCCACCAGGGCCGCTGTAATGCCGCTTGCACCCGCGGAATCCCCCGGTTGGACTCCGGGGTCTACCAGGACGGTCAGCCGCCTGCCGTGAAAAGCCGGAGACAGAAGGATTGAGACCAGCTCGTGCAGCTCCCCTTCCGTGGCGGTGGAAACCTCCAGAACCGGCTGGATCAGGGCCCGGCAGTCGGCGCCGCCCGCCGCTACGGCTTCGGCGGCGAGCAGTTGCAGCAGGCCCGCCTTCCCGGACGGAGAGTGCTCCAGCAGGGGGGAAGCAGGCAGCGGGACCCCCAGAAGCCGGAACCCCTGACGGCTGTAGACGCCCGAGGCGGCTTCCCGCAGCGGGTCCGGGTGCCAGGGCAGAATGGACTCCGGCTCCGTTCCGAAGACCGATTTCAAAGCCGGGAACCATGGGTTCTTGTAGCACCACCGCAGCTCGCGCTCCAACTCTTTTCGCAGTAGATGCGAGTGAACCGAGCCGTAGAAGCCCGCCGGAAGGATCCGGTCTCCCCGCTCGGAAAGGCGGGCCTTTATTCTCTCGATCAAGTTGTCGATGGGCCGGGTTCGTGTGCCCAGCAGGCTGGCCACGGCGAAGTTCCAGTGGACGGGGATGGGAGCGTCTGTTTCCAGCCGCTCGAGGGCTTCCAGCGCCTGTTCCCCTTGACGGCAGAGGTGGTCTGCGGAGGGAGCCCGCAGGCGGATTCCTAAGAAAAGCCCTAATGTTCGACAGTGGCCCACCTCCTCTTTTTAGCAAATCCTACGGCAAAGTCAAGATGTCGGATTCGAGAAGTCCGGCTGAAGCTCGAGGGCTGCTGGCGCGGAAAAAAACTCGAATTTATAGTTGATGATCAAAGAAAGAATTTGTATCTTTCACACAGGAAAAATCTAACTCCATCTACAATCAAATAAACCAATTGTTAAAGGAAGGGTTAAAGAGATGGCGAAACAGTTACAGTTCAACGAATCCGCCAGAAGGGCGCTGCTGAAGGGAGTCGACAAGATGTCCACGGCGGTGAAAGTCACCCTGGGACCTAAAGGGCGGAACGTCGTACTGGACAAGAAGTTCGGCGCTCCCACGGTAACCAATGACGGCGTTACCATCGCCAAGGAGATCGAGCTCGAAGATCCCTTCGAAAACATGGGAGCCCAGCTACTGAAAGAAGTGGCGACCAAGACCAACGACATCGCCGGTGACGGCACCACTACGGCGACGGTCCTCGCTTACTCGATGATCAAGGAAGGACTGAAGTCGGTGGCTGCCGGTATCAACCCCATGGAGATCAAGCGGGGTATCGCCAAGGCCGTGGACGTGGCTGTGAGCGACATCAAAAAGAATGCCAAAGAGATCAAGGAGAAGGAGGAGATCGCCCAGGTCGCAGCGATTTCGGCCAACAACGACATGGAGATCGGCAACCTGATCGCCGACGCCATGGAGAAGGTGGGCAAGGATGGCGTCATCACCGTGGAGGAGTCCAAGTCCATGGAAACCCACCTCGAGGTTGTCGAAGGGATGCAGTTCGATCGCGGGTATCTGTCTCCCTATTTCGTAACCAACCGGGAAACCATGACTACGGTGCTCGAGGATCCCTATATCCTCATTCACGACAAGAAGGTTTCCAGCATGAAGGACCTGCTGCCTATCCTGGAGAAGATAGCTCAGGCGGGCAAGCCCCTCCTGCTGATCTCCGAGGATGTCGAGGGTGAGGCTTTGGCAACCCTGGTCGTCAATAACCTGAGAGGAACGCTGAACGCCTGTGCCGTCAAGGCGCCCGGCTTCGGCGATCGCCGCAAGGCTATGCTCGAGGATATTTCTGTTCTGACCGGCGGCCAGGTCGTTTCCGAGGAATTGGGTCTCAAGCTGGAAAACACGGAGATGAGCCAGCTCGGACGGGCCAAGACCGTTAAGGTGGACAAGGAGAACACCACCATCATCGAGGGAGCCGGAAAGGCCAAGGACATCAAGGACCGCATCGGCCAGATCAAGGTCCAGATCGAGGAGACGACCTCGGACTACGATCGCGAGAAGCTGCAGGAGCGGCTGGCCAAGCTGGCCGGCGGCGTGGCCGTGATCAACGTGGGTGCTGCCACCGAAGTCGAGTTGAAAGAGAAGAAGCATCGAGTCGAGGACGCCCTGTCCGCAACTCGCGCAGCCATCGAGGAGGGAATCATCGCCGGCGGCGGCGTGGTGCTGGTTCAGGCGGTGAAGGCCCTGGATGCCTTCGACGTCAAGGACCTTACTCAGGACGAGCAGGTGGGCTACCGGCTGGTAAAGCGGGCCCTGGAAGAACCGATGCGCCAGATCGCCGAGAACGCCGGTCTGGATGGGGCTGTGGTGGTAGAGCGAGCCAAGAAAGAGAAGAAGGGTTTCGGATATGACGCGGCCAAGATGGAGTGGTCGGACATGTTCGCCCACGGGATCATCGATCCAGCCAAAGTAACTCGCTCGGCGCTGCAGAACGCCGCTTCGATCGCCGGGCTGTTGCTGACAACCGAGTGCACCGTTACCGACCTTCCCGAGGAGAAGAAGGAAATGTCGGCCGGACCTCCGGGAGGAGGGATGCCTCCCTACTAGGCAGCCCCGGTCAGCAGCGTCGTATCCGGTGCGGGTGCGGCGCGGGGCTCGCGGCTATAGGCCGCATGAGCCTCTTGACCCAAGAAGATATGAGCCCCCGAGCATGCTCGGGGGCTTTTTTTGGGTTTACCATTCCCCAATGGCGTCTCGAGTAACATGGATCCGATCTGCCTCCGTGTTCACCATCCGTATTGGATCCGTACATAGAAGTTATCCCGCGTTTCGTTTCTGCCAAGGTACCCTTCTACGTCGCCTCCGATCCAGATGTCCGCTCCCGCGAATAGCGTGATATGATCGGTCAGCTTATAGGTGATTCGGGGAACGATGTAGCAACCATTCTCCGTGAGTCCATAAACGATGTTCGCTGCCAACAACAGCGTTTCCCGGAAAAAGTGGGTGTCCAGATGAACCAGCAGGTACAACTGGGACTCCGGTTTTTGCAGTAAATAATCGTCGATGATGGCATCGATGTTACTTTGGATGAGTATGTTGTACGGAGACCTGTTGGGAGTATAATAGTTGAAAACGTAGCGGCGATATAGGTTCAGATGTGCACGGATTCGGTTAAGGAACATCCTCTCCACCTGGAAGGCGGAAAAAAGCTCACTGTTCTTGATTTCCATGATCGATCCTTCCCAATCCCGGGTTATTTTTAGGGCAGAATCGGTACTAATTAAAAAGTCGCCCAGGTAGAAACTCAAACCCAGCCCGATGTTGTGTACCCGGTTGTAGGCAGGATAGGCCGTACCTCTAATGGCGTACGTGATCGTCCCTGAGTCATAGGTCTGGATGACTCCGGAAAGATTAAAATCAAGGTTTTGATCCACGTAGTATGAGTAGGTAGCGATAATATCGAGGTAATAGGAGGTAAAGTTAGCAGCGAAATGGACCGAATGAGCCCATTCGGAGAACATCGGAATCTCCCGGTTGATGAACCAAGCGTCGACATCGTAATTAGTTCCTGAAAGCGAACGGTATTGAACTACGTGGAAGTCCTCTATGTCATAGATGTTGGGCTGCAGAAACGGGACATAAACGATCTCGAAGAAAAGATTATCCAGGGGATATATTTGAATCTGAGCCAGAAGATCGGGAAGGGAGGCTTCCAGGATGTTGTCGCTGCTCAAAACGGAAGTATCCGAGTGATTGATGACATTTAAAGGACTCAGGAAATCCACTTTTCCCCAGCTGACAAACTTCTGTCCGAGATTGATGTCGAAGATACCGAAGTGAAATCCCAAGTAGGCCTCGCGGATGATCCTTGCCGGATCAACTACCATCGGTTCTTTGATAGCTTGAAGGTAGAACAGGCAGCTTAAATGAAAATCGATGCTTCCTGTCTCGTTCCTTATATCCAGTTGGGGAACCACGGTAGCCCGTATGCGCTCACTCTCGTAGAAGGTCGATGGGTCGATCAGCCCGTAGTAATCAACCTGGAATATCCCGCTAAAATCTATTGCTGCCAGGGGAGTAATACCAACAAGAACTAAGATAATGAAAGAACCGATTTTTTTTATCACGATACCTCACTGGTTCTGGAGATATCGGTGGGTAAAATAATCATCGGGGATATCGTCGGGGGAACTCAACTCTTCAAACAGGATTTCCGAAGAGTGTCCGGTCTGTTTGTTCTCCATGATCACATGGGAGGGGTAACGAAATTCTCCGATGTCTTCTACATTTAAAACAGACAGCTCCTTGAGCAGATCACCTGCGACATCGTAGAAAACTATCTTGACCGGAACATAATCAGATTTACGGATATAATTCTCATCTCGAGAATATCCATATTTTCTCTGTATCTGCTTGGTTTTGCCGGTTCTTCTAACAACATAGCAATCCGCTCCGTTAACAACAGTTTCACCTACCAGTTCGAAAATGAACTCCTCGCGCCCGGCTCTGATTAAATCGCTATAGGTGAAATCGCTACCCATGAAATATCCACCACCAGAGGTACTTAAATTAACCCGCTTTATTCTTCCCACCGCAGGTAGATATATCCACATCCTGTCATCTTCTCGATCAAAAAATGAATAAACGAGCAAGCCGGTTCCTTTAACCGAAGGAGGAAATTCAAAGAGAAACAGGCGGTCTTCCCTGTTTTCACTGATTCTTTTCTGATAGGCGATAACCTTCGTTATCCTTGTGTCTCCCTTTCTAGATGTTAAAGTCATCGTGAAGGAACCCTGCAGGTTATGAGGATTAATCGTCGCATCGGAGCGATCGAGGATTTTATACACGTTTTGAGGATAGCCAGGTATAAGCGCGAGGAAATAAAATACAAGGACACCGATAATCATTGATACCTCTTTTTTCTTAGAATTTTGGACGGAATGATTGCTCCGGGGATGAAGAACAACGGCAGAACAAATACTCCAAGAAAAAACGCACTACCTAAGGAGGCTGAGAGCAATAAAGCAAAGTGAACCGCGCCGGAGAAGGAAGAAAGGAAAAGGGAGGCAAAGGCTACCAGCGAGGTCATGAAACTCAGAAACACAGGTACACCGCCGGCTCGAACAAGGGAATATCCGTATCTTAGGATTTGCGGACGATTTCCGGCAGTCGGTATCCACATGACAGGTCTGTTTCTTGTTTTTTTTATCGCGTTTAGAATGTGGATGGTATAGTCTATAGTCAAGCCTGTACATATAGCAACGATAATGATCGTATATTCGTTGATTTTTATATTGAAAATGGGTGAAACTCCTGTGAAAACCAATAGGATAAAGAACGAGGGAATCAAGCTGATCAACGACATCTTGAGATTCTTGAAAAACAGCAGGACGGTTATAAATATCAGGATTGAGCCTGCACCAATCGAAAGGTACCAGTTCCTCTCAAGTTTCTGTTTGCTCTGGATCAGCCCAGACAACGGCCCGGCCAGGGTGACATGCCAATCTGAAGGGAGTCCGCCTGCCATTTTGGATAGTGAGTCAAGGAATGTATCGATCGATTGTGTTCCCCGGTACTTTAAGATTCCCTGTATTGTCGTTGTTGTATAGTTCGAATCTATGAGTGACTCATAGGCTTCCGGGCTTGCTGAAGCAGAGTAAAACAGAAAGTATTGCTCAATCAGAGAGCTAAATAGCTCACCATCTTCAATATCCGGCACAGTAAGATAGGTCGGATCGGAGTTGTTAAAATAGTAGTGTATACGCTTGATGACAGACAAAATGGAGTGCTGAAATCCCACATCCGGGTCGAGAGTTAGTTCTTTGAGCATCTCTTCTAGCCGCAGAAGATTTTTCCTTTCCGTGAAAGCATTCGCTTTCACCGCATCTATTTCGAGAGCAAAAGGTATGGTGCCAGAGAACTTATCATTCAGCAGGCTCTCCGCTTTAATTATAGTGGAAGATTCGGGAAGTTGCTCCAACGGATACGGCTGTACCCTCAGCTTGGACAGATTCACGCTGCCAATGACTCCCGCGGCAAAGCAGAAAGCCAATACTGGAAACCGCATTTTGAAGACCCGGGAAAACACCACTGTCAGTGCCCGAGAGATACGGTTGGAAAACGAGCGGCGACTGTGGATAGAAGAGCTTTCTGCTTGCCGGAAAGACCAGCTCTCTGACGGCAGCCACCAGAGCACAAAGATAAACACAACGACTATGCTTAAGCTAATCACCGAGGCTAGCAGAATATGACCGTCGCCGCCAACAAAGGCTAGACTTGTGAAGCCGATGATCGATGTCAATGCTGTCAAAGTAAGGGGGATTTGGAGATAACTGCGAACCTCACGCCACGAACATACGCCGTTATTGCCGTGAAGATGGTAGAACATGTGGATGAAATAATCGCTGAGGAGGCCAAAATTAAGGGTTGGAACCAAAATGATTAGTGGCGAGAATCTCCCAGAGAACAGCCGAAAACATCCGTAGGAGAATGTTGTTGCCAGCAGCTTTAAAAACCAGGCAACGAGCAATACTTTCAGATTTTTAAAGCTGAAATAGTATATCAGGGAAATAAGCAAGAACAAGATTGGAGCCATTTTGAGCATATCCTGGGCGAGGAACCGTTCGATATGCACCTGTATAGCACGAAGGCCGCTATACTCTATAACAACACCATATCTATGGCTTATATGGTTTCGGATTTCGTCAATCTGCTCAATGAAGAGGTGGGAGGAATAGGTCAATCCGGGCTCTAGATAAAAGACACAGGAGCTGAAATCCGAGCTCAGGTATGGCCAGATCTCGGGAAATTCCAGGTAATCAGCTTTCAGCTTCACAACAACGTGAGGATCGTAGGTGTGGAACAACTCTTCTGGAATATAGGGTACGACCAAGATCTCGTCATGCTGGGCTCGGACAACGGAGGCGGTTAAAATAGAGCTGTATTGTCTCAGACCTCCCATCTGCCTAATGGCTGTATCGATTTCCGAGATGATACGCAGATTGTCGGGGGATAGGGCATCGCCTTGAAGTGGAGAGAAATCGGCGGTTAGCAATACTACATCACGGGCGGAAGCAGGAAGCAGCGATTCATCCCGATCTAGCTCTTGTTCTTTCTTCGATCCCCGCAGGTTTTTTAGAAGGGGAGACAGAGAGAACAAGATTAAAAGCAGCACTAGAGAGTGCTTGACTTTTAATGCCATCATCTATTCCGGGCCGGTCCAGAGCTTTTCGTGGCATCGGTCCCGTAGGTAGAGTAATCCCGAAAAGGAAGCGAGGCAAGAACACGAAAGCAGCATATTCTTCGACCGAGGTTGCTTCGCCGAACTCCTTTTTCTCTCCTCGAGACTTCGCGGTGACGGTCTCCTCCTTCTTGTAGACAGTATTGCTCGCTTGGCTGCCCCATCTTGTCTTTTTCATACTGACTACCGTCTGCGCCGCCCGGAGTTTGGGCAGGAAAGAACTGCAGATTGCCGGCCAAAAGGCTGTGGTGGATGAGGTCATGTTCCAGACCGTGCACTACACGGGCCTGCTTTGCGGCTTTATCGGTATTTGCTTTCTCTCCTGGCTTGCTTGATCTACAGAGTGCCCAGCCGGTATCTTTATCTTGTCATCGCTTTTTACGGGCTGTTCATCCTGCTCCCATACCTGACGGCAGTCCTGTACTGGCTTCTGACAAAGAGAAAGGAAAAGAAGGACGGAGGGCATGATGAGTTTCTGTTCTCGTTTTCCGCTACTTCCCTGTACTGGACGCGTCGTGGTTGAACGGTGGTAGTATGAGGAACCTCGGATGGTAGGGAGGCCGGTTGAATCTTCCTTAGTAATTTGATTACGATCGGAGAACGCCTATATGCTTAAGAGATGCAGGTATCTTGCTGTTTTGTCTTTGCTCCTATTTCTGGCGAGCGGGCCGATTCAGGCGGAGAATAAGGAACTGGTCATCGAGCCGGTGAAAGACGGTATTCTGCTGGGAGCCGGACTGGGAGCGGCGGTGCTCAGCCAGCTTCTCGTTTCCAGCCTGGAAGCACCGTCTGACCCTATCCCGTACTCCGGGGGAATCAACGCCTTTGATCGACTCGCCTTGTTTTCCTATTCCGAACAAATCAGCCGGGCGGGTAAGGTGTTAGCCCTGGTCAGTCTGGGGTTGCCCGCCGCCCTGCTGCTGGGAAAGGATGCCGAAGAGCCGTGGCCGCTCGCCGTTGTCTATCTGGAAACGCTTTGTTATGCCTTCGGGGCCAAGAACGTCCTGAAATACCTGGTCCACAGGCCCCGTCCCTATCTCTACAGTCAGAGCTACGACGATACTCCTGGACTGGACTCGGAGGCCTTCTCCTCTTTTCCTTCCGGGCATACGACCCTCTCGTTTATGAGCGCCACCTTTTCCACGTACCTGTACTGCCGGCAGGATCACGGCCCCGGGGTGAAGGTCTTGTTTGCCTCCCTGGCCTACGGGCTGGCGGGGACCACGGCCTACCTGAGGGTTCGTAGCGGCGAGCACTTTTTAACCGATGTCCTCTCAGGGGCCGTCCTCGGAACGGTCGTGGGGTTTCTCATTCCCCGGCTGCATCTGGCAGGCGGCCGTCCGCAAGACAATCCCGACATAGTCGTCGGCCCCGATGGACTTGTCCTTCGATTCGCCTACTGAACTTGTTCTCTTTGGCGAATAAGCTTACTATATTAATAATAAAAATAAGGGTGATCCTGGATAGATTGTGCGGAAACTGGGGGTAACAATGGCCGGTCTATTGGAGCGATTGGATGGCGGGGTCGTGCTCGGTGCCGAGGGATACCTGTTCGAGCTGGAGCGCAGAGGCTACGTAAAGGCGGGTCCCTATGTCCCCGAGGCGGTTCTCGACGCCCCGGAGGCGGTCAAGCAGCTTCATCGGGAATTTTTGAGAGCCGGGGCGGAGGTGATGGTGGCGTTCACCTACTATGCCCACCGGAGTAAGCTGGGAAAGATCAGCCGTCTGAGCGAGCTGGAACGGCTGAATCGTACGGCGGTGCGGCTGGCTGCAGAGGTTGCCGCTGAAGGGGACGCCCTGGTGGCGGGCAATCTTAGCAATACCTGGGAATACGACCCGACGCGTGCTGAGGAAAGTGCTCGGGTCGTACGCCGGATGTTCGCGGAGCAGGTGCGCTGGTCCATGCAGGAGGGGGTGGATTTCTTCATCGGAGAGACGTTTTCGCACGTGGGCGAGGCCGTGCTCGCCCTGGAGGCGATCAAGGAGGCGGGCTCGACCGCCGTGATCACCTTTATCCCGACCGGGGATCGCAGCCTTGACGGTTATCCGTGGGAGGAAGCCTGCCGGCTGCTGGAGGATCGCGGGGCTGACGTGATAGGACTGAATTGCGGCCGCGGCCCGCGTACCATGTATCCCCTGCTCGAGAGGATACGCAAGGCCGTGCGCTGCCCCGTGGCGGCTCAACCGGTGCCCTACCGCACCACCGTGAAGCAGCCTTCCTTCCAAATGCTCCGTGGACCCGGGAACAAGTGCGCTTTTCCCCTTGCTCTGGATCCTTTTCTACTCACCCGCTTCGAGATGGCGGAGTTTGCCTCTCGCGCGGCCCGGATGGGGGTCAACTACATCGGTATATGCTGCGGCGGGGCGCCCCATCACGTCCGCTCCATGGCCGAAGCTTTAGGCCGTACAGTACCGGCCAGCAGGTACTCTCCCGACTTGTTGCTGCATCCCTTTGTGGGAAAGCAGGACGCTCCTTGTTCGGACTAAGGGAAGGATGGCGCAGCAGCGCAAACATAAAAAGCTTCCTCGGTCCGCGGGGGATTCCATAATCGCCCGGCTCATTGATACTCTTTCGCTTTTACAATAGCATTACCCGGGGCCGCCGGGAGAGAAAGCGCAGCCGCTTTCTCTCTGAGAGGCCGGATCCCTCGAACATAAAAGAAGGTTTTTCATTATGAGCGATATTGAAGACATCGGTGTACTCGAGGAGATCGAACCCGACGAACAGGAAGCCGACGTTCAGGATTGCTGGCGCGAGCAGTGCGTGCTGCTGGCGCAACGCAGCCTGCAGCACAGTAGCGCGCCGGCGATGCTTCTCGATCCGAAGCTGAGGTTGGTGTGGGCGAACCCGGCGTTTCGCGACAGTTTTGCAGGCCAGCCCCCCGTGACCGGACAGAATCTGGCCCTATACTTCCTGGACAGCTTCGACGAAAAGAGCCGCAACGCCCTTTATCATAGCGTACGCTCCGCCGAGAAGGGCCACTGCTGGTATGGGAGGCTGGAGAAACGGGTACCGGACCAGCTTGCCATAACAGCCAACCTTTTGATCCTGCCCCTCTTTTCCGGCGAGGAATCGGAGACGCCGGTAGCATTTCAGGGAATTCTGAACGACATTTCCGCCGACTTCAGGGGGATGCTCAAAACGACCTACCAGAGCCTGCTGGAAGCGGCGCGGCTGAAGGACAACGATACGGGAAACCACATCGAGCGGGTCAACCGCTACTGCCGGCTCATGGCCGAGGCGCTGCTTACCAATCCAGATTATCCCGAGGTGGACGTGGAATTCGTCGAGAACATGGGTTTTCTGTCCGCCATGCACGACGTGGGGAAAATCGGCACTCCCGATGACATCCTGAACAAGGCGGGACGGTTTGAGCCCTGGGAGTGGGAGATCATGAAGGAGCATACCATCAACGGCGCCTATATCATGGCCAGCTATCCCAATCCCATGGCCAGGGACATCGCCCTGCGGCATCACGAGCGCTGGAACGGCACCGGCTATCCGCACGGGCTCGCCGGGAACTCGATCCCGCTGTGCGCCCGGATCGTGGCCATCGCCGACGTGTATGATGCCCTGAGGATGAAGAGGCCCTACAAGGAACCGCTGTCCCACGAACAGGCCTGCGCCGTCATCAGAGAGCAGCGGGCCGAGCAGTTCGAGCCCTTTCTGGTGGACCTGTTCGAGAAGCTGAAAAGGCGGTTCAGGAATATCTACGAGGAGCTCAAGGAGGAATCGGAGGCAGAAGGGCGTCCTCCCGGCCCCTCGGAAGCTGCTCGTTGAATAGCAGGAGCGCTTCAGGCCAGACCGGTCAAATACTGGGGGTGGCGTTCGATCACGGCGAGGAACTCCGCGTGGGCGGCCACCGCCTCGATTTCCGCCAGCTCCGTCAGGGTGGCCCGAGGGTCCCCGCCCAGACGGGCGTACGCCTGGCGGATGCGAGGGAAATAGGGCCGCAAGGCGGCGTTGCAGCTGCTCCACACGGGAAACCAGCGGTCGATGGCCGCGACCCCTTCTTCCAGCAGGTGGAGAAGCAGGCAGGTGCTCAGGGCGCTCTCGGTTTCACCGTCGCTGCCGAAAACCCGTTCGCGCGGGATACCCGATTCGCGGGCCCAGCGCAGAAGCCAGTCTTCCCGTCCCTGAAAGCAGCCCATCAGGTAAAGGTGAGCGTAGTGAGGAAGACCGAGACTGCCGGGCCGCAGCCCCGCCTCCGAAGTAAGTCCGAATCCCGGTAACTCCTCACTGCCGTGGCCGGAAACCAGCACCCGGGACAGGACCCGGCGCCTGCTCAGCTCCAGGAAGCCGCCCGGCCAGCTCAGCGAGCAGGTGTCCCTGGCTGCGGACAGACGGCGCAGCAGCCGGGATATTCCCCGGAACTGCTTCTCCTCGGGGGCAATGCAGGTAATGAACAGGTTATGCGTGCCATAGGGTACCTTCATGAGCGGCGTTCCCGGGCAGTGGCGGCGCCCTGGAACAGGGACCCGATGATCCGATCCCGGGTGGCTTCCCGCATCGGTGCAAAGCGAACGTGCAATGTTTCGCCGTTTCTCGAGGTGCGCAGCACGTCCGCCGCCAGGGTGAAGCGCTCGCCGGCGGCCATGAAGGTAAGCTCGACGTCGTCCCCCGCGGCGTAACGCCTGCCGGGGTTCTTCAGACTGGCCCCGTTTCCACCCAGATCGTAGAACGTGGAGATTTCGGGCCTGTCCTGGGAGCCGGGCTTACGCACAGCTACGGGTTGGGAGATTTTCTTCCTGTAATACCTGCGCCTCTGGATGCGCTTGATCTGCTCGCCATGGTCCAGCCGCAGGCTCGCACCCTCCGTGCGTTGAATCCTGCTGTCGAAGCTGAAAAGCCCGGAGCGGTTTTGAAAGTAGACCCGTACCGGCTCGCGCTCCCGAAATGGCACGGGGCCGGGGAGCAGCCGCACGGCCAGGAAGCGCGCTTCCTGGCCCGCGATCCTGCCCTGGGCCTTGAGATCCTGCTGTCTGCCCAGGCCCACAATCAGCAGACCCTGTCCTTCCGGAAGCTCGGTGCTGGAGGCGGGAACTTGTTCCGGACCATGGAGGCGAAAGCCTAGCCGGTGGCGCAGCTCGGCCAATTCGCCGCCGGTGGAGCCCTCTTTCTCCCTCAACCTGGCTGCGCAGTAGTTGAACGTAGGCTGGTTGACCAGTATCAGGTACTTCTTGGCGGGATCCTTGAGATAGCGGGCCAGGCGCTCGACCAAGTCCCGTTGCGAAGGACTGAGATCCTTGTTTTCCATTAGTTCCCGGTAGCGCCGCCTGGCCAGCTTCAAGCGTTGGCGCCGGGTCTTGCGCCGCTGGATGGTGGCGGTTACGATGAGCAGGGTCACAAAGGCCAGCACGGCCACAATGACGAGAATGACTTCCAGGGGGCTGCGCTGAAACCCCCTTGATACAGTATCGAAAAAAGCGGATAATTTTTCCTCGTCGAAAATGATCATCTCTATAGCTACTATATACTAAAATCGTAAAAGCAGCCATCGAGTGGAGAGGAGACTTTGATCAGCCGGGCAGATTTCGTTTTTACGATCGGATACGAAGGGAACACCGCCGTAGTCGACGGCACGCTCAAGAGACGCTACTCCTCGCTGTCCAGCGAGCAGCTCGCCGAGAAAGGAATGTACAAGCAGGCGCTCTGCTCTGCTGTCTACGAGCTGGCCGGGCAGGCAGGAAAGGGACGGGAACGGGGCGAAGAAGCCCTGCAGCGGGTTTTGGAGATCTATAACCGCAGCGCGGCGCGGAAAGTCGGCAGTGTCGAGGAGTTGAAGCGGATCTTTGGTGTGTACGAGGTTCCCGAGGGCGTCGGCAAGGTCACCGTCGTATAATCCTCCTTAACTTGACTCTTGCAAGTGATTTGTGTTACTTTTTGCAGAAATCTCGTACTGGTAAAGGATAGTTACAATGACAAGCTTCTTTTTCGCGCTTCCCCTGTTACAGGCCACAACAGGCGGAGGCAGCCAAATGGTTACCATGCTGGTTACCTTCGGCCTAATCATCGTGATTTTCTATTTTCTCATCATTCGACCACAGAGAAAAAAACAGAGAGACACTCAGAGCATGCTGTCCGCCCTCCGCAAGGGGGACCGGGTGGCAACGGTGGGTGGTATTCGCGGCGTGGTGACGGCGGTTAAAGAGCACACCGTTACCGTAAAAGTCGATGACAATACCAAGATCGAGTTCAACAAGGCCGCGGTGAGCAGCGTGCTGGAGCGCAAAGAGAGCAGAGAAAGCACAGAAGAAACCTGAGGAATAGCGGGACCCGAACCGCATCCAAGCTTCCTTGGCATCCTTGACAAACCCATTGCGGAGCTAACCATGTCCAAACGATTCAGATTGCTGCTGGTTCTCGTACTCCTAGGCGTCGCCTTTTCCTTCCTCTATCCGACCATCAGGTGGTACTTCTTTGTTCCCACCAACCTGCGGGCGCTGTCCTCGGGATCGAGAAACCAGATCAAGCTCTACGCCGAGCGCCGAGCCGCCGACACGCTGAGGGAGCTGCAGTCCATGAATCCGGAAGACCCCCTTCCGGAAGCGGACCTGTTTCTCATCGACCAGGCCAAGGAGAACTACCGCGCCGAAGGCCGCCCCCTACCCAGAGTATGGGGTGTCGAGGAGGTTTTTCGAGGCTACCTGAGCAGGGAAGAGCTCCTGGCGGCCCTCGAGGATCACTACCGCCAGGAGATCCTTGATCTGAAACAGCTGAAAGAAAGGACCATACAGCTCGGGCTCGATCTGCGCGGCGGCATGCGGGTGCTGATTCGGGCCAATATGGAAGAGCTGGAGAGGACCAGCGGTGAGACCTTGAACGCCGCGGAGCGGGAAGATGCGATGCGCCGGGCCCTGGAGATCCTGAACAACCGCATCGATCAGTTCGGAGTCACCGAGCCCCAGATCCGCCGTCAGGGAGAAGACATGATCCTGGTCGAGCTTCCGGGGGACGCGGACAGGGAGCGGATGAACAAGTTTATTCAGGGCAAGGGAATCCTTAACTTCCACATCGTGGATGACGAGGCGCTGGCTATCTTTCGGGACTATCAAGAGAAGAACCCGGGAGCCTTCATCGGACCGGAAGGACAGATCCTGCAGCCGCCGGTTCTGCCCAAGGGAACCGTGTTGCGCGGGGTATACACCAAGGACGCCTACGGGATCGATCAGCTACGCGGATTCACGGTAATCAAGGCGGAGGTAGGCCTTTCGGGCAACTATATACGTGACGCCCGCGTCAGCACCGACCCGATCACGGCCCGGCCGGTGGTGAATTTCTTCCTCACCAGCGAGGGCGGAGATATTTTTTACAAGCTAACCAGCGAGAACGTCAACAAGACCCTGGCCGTGGTTCTGGGAGACAAGGTCAAGGCGCAAGCCCGTATAGCCGAGCCCATCCGCGACGCCGTCAGGGTCACCGGCTTCGACAAGGAGGAGGCCGACGACCTGGCACTGGTTCTGCGTACCGGAGCCCTGCCCGTACCCCTGGAGGTTATCAACCAGCAGGCCATTGGCGCCTCCCTAGGCGAAGACGCCATCCGCGTCGGGCTTAAAGCCATCAGCTACGGGTTTGCCCTGGTGGTGTTCTTCATGCTCGTTTTTTACAAAGGCGCCGGCCTGATCGCCGACCTGGCCCTGATATTGAACCTGTTTTTCATAGTATCGATCCTGTCCGTGTTCGGATTCACTCTCACCCTGCCCAGCATCGCCGGGGTGATCCTGACCGTGGGTATGGCGGTGGACGCCAATGTCATCGTCTTCGAACGGATCAAGGAGGAGTATCGAATCGGCAAATCAGCCAAGGCGGCGGTCAAAACCGGCTTCCAGAAGGCTTTCTGGGCTATCGCCGACTCCAACATCACCACCTTTATAGCGGCTCTGGCCCTCTCCCAGCTCGGCAAGGGCCCGGTACAGGGTTTCGCCGTCACCCTGGCGGTGGGAATCGTCTCTTCGATGTTCACGGCCCTGTTTGTTTCCCGCTTGATCTTCGATTTCGCCACCGACGTTCTCAAGGCTACCCGGCTGAGCATCACCTGGCGGAGGGTGACGGGATGAAAAGAACGATCAACTTCCTCAAGCTGCGCTTCGTCATGATCATCATCTCCCTGCTTCTCATCGCCGGGGGGATCGCAGGGTACTTCATTCGAGGCGGCCTGAACTTCGGGATCGATTACACCGCCGGCTTGGTCCAGCAGGTCAGGATCGATCCGGCGGCTGTAAAAATGAATATAGGGGACCTGCGGGACGCGCTGTCCGAAATCCCGGGCTTGAGCCTTCAGGTTATAGGCAGGCCCGCCGACCAGGTGTTTTCGATCAAGGTCATCGCGCCGGCCGAGGATCAGGGCTTCCAGAATCGCATGGAAGACAAGATCTCCTCTCTGCTGGATGAGGCGTTCGGAGCCGGGAGCGTGGAGATCCAGGCGAGCGACTTCGTAGGACCTCGCTACTCCAGGGAGCTGGTCGGGCAAACCGTATCTATCGTCCTGGTCGCCATGGTGCTGATCCTGATCTACACAACCTTCCGCTTCAAGATCAGCTACGCTACGGCGGCCGTGCTCTGTCTGGTGCACGATACCCTGATCATGATGGGCGTGATTGTGGTATTTCAACTGGAGATGACCACCACCACCATCGCCGCCGTCATGACCATCATCGGCTACAGCCTCAACGACACCATCGTGATTTTTGACCGGGTGCGGGAGAACACCTCACTCATGCGGGACACCGATCTGGCCACGATCCTGAATACCAGCATCAGCCAGTCCATGAGCCGTACCTTGCTGACTTCTCTTACCACCCTACTGGCGGTGGTGATGATTTTCATCTTCGGAACGGGAGATATAAAGAACTTCGCCTTCAGCCTCATAATCGGGATAGTCGTGGGTACCTACTCCACGATCTTCATTGCCTCCCCCATTGTTCTCGGCTGGTCCAGGTCCGTGGAGCGGCGGCGCAAGAAACGGGACCTGCAGCTATACGGACGCCCGGCGGTCGCCGCGTCTGTCGCGCAGCCGCGGGAGGCGGCCAAGCCTGCCTCCTCCGAACGCCAGGTTGAAGAGGCGGAACGCAAACCGGCCGAAACCGCCGGACCGAAAGCCCCCATCCAGGTGACCCGGGTACAGCCCAGCAAGAAAAAGAAGAAAAAGAAGAAACACTAGCGAGAGAAGAAGGTTGATTATGCATACCGAAGGGATCCGGCAGGCGGCTACCGCGGTGCGCCTGCTCGCTATGGACGCGGTACAGAAAGCCAATTCAGGTCACCCCGGTCTGCCGCTGGGATGCGCGGAGTTGGGAGTGCTGATCTACGGCGAGATCCTCAAGCACGATCCGGCGGATCCGCACTGGATCGATCGGGACCGCTTCGTGCTGTCGGCCGGCCACGGCAGCATGCTCCTGTATTCCCTCCTGCACCTGTCGGGCTACTCCTTGAGTCTCGAGGAGATAAAGAACTTCCGGCAGCTCGGCTCCCGGACCCCCGGTCATCCCGAGTACGGTCTGACCGCGGGTGTGGAGACCACCACCGGCCCCCTGGGGCAGGGGATCGCCAATGCCGTAGGACTGGCTATCGCCGAACGTATGCTGGGGGCGACCTTCAATACCGAAAGAAAAGTCATCGACCACTACACCTACGTGCTGGCCAGCGACGGCGATCTCATGGAAGGGGTAAGCGCCGAAGCCTGTTCCCTGGCCGGACATCTGGGGCTGGGCAAGCTCATCGTGTTCTACGATTCAAACCGCATTACCATTGAGGGGTCGACCGCCCTGGCCTTCTCCGAGGATGTACGCCAGCGCTACGAGGCCTACGGCTGGCAGACCCTGGAGGGCGACGCCTATGACCTGGAAGGGATCCTGAAGCTTACGGAGCAGGCCAGGAAGGAAGCGGCCAGGCCCACCCTGGTGGTTCTTCATTCGACCATAGCCAAGGGAGCGCCGAACAAGGCCGGCTCCCCCGAGGCGCACGGCTCGCCCCTCGGCGAAGAGGAGGTACGGGCGGCCAAGAAAGCCCTCGGAGTCCCGGAAGACAGCCAGTTTCTCGTTCCGGACGCCGCTCGTTCCTATTTCCAGGCCAAGCGGGATTCCTGGGCAGCACGGCACCAGGTCTGGCGCGAGCTTTTCGCCGTCTGGTCCAAGGAGAGCCCGGGCAGGCGCGAGCTGTGGGACCGTTGCTTCGGGGCCGTGGACCTCTCCGCCGTCTCCTTCCCTGTCTTCAAGCCGGGCGACAAGATGGCCACCCGCAAGGCCAGCGGCGCGGTGCTCAACTCGATCGCCGGCGCCCTGCCCAATTTGGTCGGGGGCTCGGGGGACCTGGCTCCGTCGAACAACACTCTGCTTTCAGGCTACGAGAGCTTCCAAGCCTCTACACCCCAAGGCCGCAACCTGCATTTCGGTATCCGGGAGCATGCCATGGGGTCGATCAGCAACGGCCTGGCTTTGCACGGCGGTCTGCGGCCTTACTGCGCCACCTTTCTGGTGTTCTCCGACTACATGCGCCCCTCGATCCGGCTGGCCGCTCTGATGGGGCTGCCTGTAATATATGTATTTACCCACGATTCGGTTTTCCTGGGGGAGGACGGGCCGACCCACCAGGCTGTCGAGCAGCTGGCGGCCCTGCGGGCAATTCCCAACCTGCTGGTAGTGCGTCCGGGTGATGCCGAGGAGACGGCTGTGGCCTGGCGGGTGGCTTTGGAGCGGACCGACGGCCCCACGGCCCTGGCCCTTACCCGCCAGAGCCTGGTGAATTACGCGAAAGAGGACGCAGATTGGCGGCAGCACTTCCGGCAGGGAGCCTACATCGTCTCGGAATGGGACGAGGGGGCGCGGCGGAAGCTCGTCCTGGCAGCAACCGGTTCCGAAGTCAACCTGGCCCTCGAGACCAAGGAGGCCCTCGGTCCGGCGGGCTCCGCGCTCCGAGTTGTATCGATGCCCTGCCGCGAGCTGTTTCTCGAAGCCCCCAAGGCCTACAGAGAGAAGCTGATCCCCCCCGGGGCCCTGCGGGTCAGCCTGGAGGCCGGCGTTGCCCAGGGATGGACCGACGTGTTGGGGCTGGAAGGGAAGATCATCTCCATCGATCGTTTCGGCGAATCCGCCCCGGCAGCCAGGATCGCCGAACACCTGGGCTTCACAGCCCGAGCAGTTTCCGAACGACTGAAGCCGCTTCTGGCTTAGTTCTGGAACAGGTGGGTCTCGAACCCACGACTAGACGGAAAACCCAGTTCCTGCCTGCAGGTCCCATCGCCGTCCCGTATTCTCTGTTCCACTAGTAATTATCTGCATATTTCCCCGGCTCAATAAGCCTCTCATCCGCAGAACTGCGCCGACCTTTTTTCAACGGGTCGGAAGCTGGAGAGCTGGAAGCCGATGCCGGCATCGCCGCCGGGTCGCCGGTACGTTTACCAAAGCCTTCTGTTGGTGCATAATGGCAAACCAGCACATGATGATTACCAGAACAGCTCGGGCAGGCCTGATGATCTGCCTTCTGCTGCTGAGCTCCGCCTGCACCACTGTTCCTCGCCCCGGCCCGGCGGCGGCAGATAGGACGGGGGAGAGCCGGAGCGTTCCGTCTTTTCCGGGCCTGCGCTGCTGCGACGTTTCCGGACTGCGGTTCTATTTCACGGGCGACGCCTTTTTTCACCGCGCCGTAGAGCTGATCCGTGAGGCCCGCGACTACATCCTGATCGATTCCTTCCTGACCATCGAGGATGAGCTGTCCAACCAGATCTATGCACTTCTGAAGGCCAAGATGGCTGAAAACGTCCGGGTTTATATTCTCATGGATTCCTCCTCGGCCTATGTTCCCGGCAGGACCGCTCTCCCGTACCTGTTGGAATTGGGGATTCCGGTTGCGGAGTACAATCCGATCCGCTCCAGCCGCTTCCCCCGTTTTCCCGTGTTCCTGTACCGGGACCACCGCAAGTTCTGGCTGATTGACGGGCAGACCGTGGTTCTCGGGGGGCAGAATGTCTGGTCCAAGTCCTTGAACCCACCGGACGAGCACGGCAATACCGATTCCATGGTGGAGTTTCGCTCCGCGACGGCCTCCCGAGAGCTGGCGGATTCCTTTGTCCGGGAATGGAACGCCTATTCGATGAATAAGCTGAAGGAGGAGGACTTCGCGGCCCGGGTAACCGCTGGGGCGGTCGGCTGTCTCTGGCTGCTGAATCAGGACGGCTTCGGCGACCGGGAAATCGGAGAGATGTTCGGCCGGCTCATGGATCTGGCCGAGCGGGAGATCTGGCTGATCCAGGCCTACGGCATGGCGGACTGCGCGCTGCTCGAGCGGATCCGGAGGATGACCGCCGCCGGGGTCAGCGTCAACATAGTCTACTCATCCGCCTATCATACCCTCGACAAGTTCTACTACGCCACGGGATACCGGATGGTAGACCTGATCGAAGCGGGCGCCCGCCTGTGGGAATACGGGCATCCGATCTCGCACCTGCACTACAAGGCCGTAATCGTGGACGGGCATTGGTTCGCCCTTGGCTCGGCGAATCTAAACTTCCGCTCCTCGTACCTCTGCAAGGAGGTGAACATCTTGTTCGAGGGAAGCGAGATGGGCGCCCCTATGCTCAAAAATCTGGAGGGCATCAAGAAACGCGCCTTGAGGATCAGCAAAGAGAAGGCGTCGGGGTACCGGAGCCCTCGACATCTGTTTTACTACCTGCTGCTTTACTTTGGAGGCTGAGGATGAGAGTTCTGAGGCGGTGTCCGCCGGCCGGAAGACTGCTCCTGCTGGCGGCCTTGTTGTTTCCGGCGGCCAGCGGCTGGTCCCTGGGTCAGGAGAGTCCCTGGTGGGCCGGTCTGTACGCCGAGAGCTGCGGTTTTTCCGAGCGGACCGGGCTGCCGGCGGCGGAGTACCTGGCCTTCGGCGCGTTTGTCGAGCCGCTGTCGCTGCCCCTACTCAATCCGTCGCTGTACTGTGGATTGCTTGTGCCCGCGGCGCCCTTCCAAGACGGAGGTACGCGTTACCAGTTCGCCGGGGAGTTGACCCTGTTCGATCTCGAGGTCCGGGCCCTGGAACGCTGCTTTTATACTTCCCTATGCTGGAGCCCGGCTCTGGGCACGGAGCTGTTGGTCGAACCCGATTTCCACGGCTTCTCATTTACGCTGCTGCTGGCGCCCCTGCGTGTACGGGCGGCGGATGCGCTCATTTCCGTGGGCTCGGTCCTGCTTTTCATGGAGCCAGGTTTTCGCCTCCGAGGCTGGGGATTCGCCTTGTTCAAGACGGCGGTGTTCCTGCTATGAAGGGAGGCGATCGACCGGGAGGAAGAAGGGCCTGCGGGCGCGCCGGTCTGTGGGGCTCCGGCCGGGCGGGCCGCCGGAGCCTTCTGCTGCTGTTGTTCCTGGGCGCAGGCGAGCTCTGGGCTTCGGGACTGGGCCTTACCCTGGGAACCAGTACGTTCTTCCCGTTGGGCAAGGCCGACTATCCGCCCATCCCGGCCGGGATGTACTATCACGCCGGGCTGAACTGGCTTCCAGGCCGCCACCTGGAAATCGAGCTTTACCAGGTAGCCCAGGTCACTCCCCGGCCTTACTCCGAGGTGCTGTTCGGTTTTTCGACTGGATACTGGATCATCGAGAGAAAGCCCACCGCATTTTTCAATTTAGTAGTGGACGCGGGACTTCTGTACGGACTGGATCACAGTAAGCTGCTTACCGTGAACCTGTCGCCCCTGGTACAGGGAAGCCCCGAATATTGCTACTCCACCAGGCTGTGCGCTCTGGGCTTGCTCGTGGACCCCGAGCGCAGGCGGGCGCTCTTGCGGCTTCGGCTGCTGACCGTCACACTCTATCTTTAGCAGGGGGATTCTGCGATGCGAACCATGGCCGTGCTGGCTTTGCTCCTCACCTGGACTTCCCCGGTTTTGTTCCCGGCTCCCCGGGAGGAGTTTTTCGATATCGACCGGCCGATTTACCTGGGATTCGAGGAGATCGAAGCCCGTCTGGGCTCGCTGCGGGAGCAGCGGCCGGTTGTGGCGCTCCACCTTTCCGGCGGCTCGGCCAGGGCGTTCTGCCACCTCGGGGTTCTGAAGCGGCTGGAAGAGCAGGGCGTGGTCCCCGACCTGGTTGTGACCAACTCGATGGGGTCGATTATCGGCTTGCTGTATGCCGCGGGAGTCCCGGTGGACGTAATGGAGGACCTGTTCCGCAGCGTTGACTACTCGCAGCTTTTCACCCCCAAGCTGCCCACCTCCGGGGGGGTGACGGACCTCCGCGGTCTGCTGGCCCTGGCCGGCGCGCTGATCGGCAAGATAGACATTGCCGAGCTGCCGGTCCCGGTGATCGTGGTTTGCGAGGACCTTAACAGCATGAGAAAAGTCCTCCTCTGCCGGGGGGATTTCCTCGAAGTGCTCCGGGCCGCTATCGCCATCCCCGCCGTGTTCGAGCCCGTGGATATGGAAGGGCTGTTGCTGCTCGACGGCGGGATCAGCAACCTGGTGCCTCTGGAGCCCTTTATGGATCTCGCCGACGCTCATATCGTCTCCACGGCCTTTTATGACCGGGACCTCAAGGCCGACGATCCGGTTACCGTCCTCAACATGGCCATCAACATAGGAAAAAGCCGCACCGCGGTGCGGGACATCAAGGCCTATCGGCCCTTCCTGATCCGCAACGACGTGGAGCAGTTTACCTATATGGGCTGGCACCAGCTCGATCAAATCATCCAGGCCGGTTACGAGTCCTGCAGTGCCCGCAGCGAAGATCTCGAACTATACCTGCAGGAACTGGGGATCGAGGTACCGATCCGGGAAGCGAACGCACCGGGTGGTTCCGGTCCGGCGGCAAGAGAACGGCTCGGGGAGATGTACAGGGAGCGTTGGCGGGAGATCAAGCGAAAAATGGCCGCCGGATACAGGCTGCCTCTGCCTCGGGGCTTTGGGGCTGTGCAGATTCAACTGCTGATTCTGAAACGCTACCGGGGAGAGAATCGCCTCGAGCAGAACAATTACCTGGGCCTGAGCTACCTGTACCAGGCCGGCTACGGCGGCATTCGGGTAGGCGCGCTTTCCGACCTGAGCGGCAAATGGGGAGCCCTCCTGCACCTCGATGCCGCCGTGCGTGGCAGGCTGCTGCTCGGCCTGCAAAACTACGCCTTCCTGAATGTGGATGAGATGCAGGTGGCCGATTCCTACACCTACCACTGGCTGAAAGCCGCCCTGCCTTTCATGCTGGGGGAGAGCCTGGTCGCCGGGCCGTATTTTTCGGGCGAGCTGCGGCTCACCGTTCCGGAAGTCGAAGAACGGCTGTACCTGGCGGCCGGTCTGGATGCCCGTTTGGCTCCCGCGGACAGGGATTTCCTGCAGGACCGGTTGTCTTACTTCTTCCAGACGCCGGGGATTCACGGGATCTCCAACGAGCTCATGATCCGCAAGCGACTGGTCGGGGCGCTGGGGGCTTTCTCGAGGGCCCTGCTGAACGCTTCGCTTGCATCCAGCGAGGGTGAAGGGATTACCCTGACCTACAACGACTTCTTCCGGGGGACCGGCCGCAGCCTGCTCATGGACAGCTTTGCGGTTCTCAACTTCGATCTCATCCTGGCCCCCGAATCATTGTTCCTTCCGCTCTGGGAGATGCTGATGCTGAAAAGCTTCGAGCTTTCCGCCTTTTGTGATCTGTTCTGGCCCGAAGTCCTCGCCTCTTCCAGCCGGCCCGAGCCTTCCCTGGGCTTGAGCCTGAAAGGGGAGGCCGCCCTGATCGGCCTGATGTCCATGCAGGCGTCTGTATCGGGGGGTTACGATCTGGGGAGCTCTAAGCCCTTCGTTACCCTGAACCTGGCTGCCCTGTACTAAAGACCCCCCGTGATTGCTCCCAGCTGTCTTGGCTCCGAGCCGCTGCCGGTGTGGCAGGTCGCTGTCCGGCCTCGGCCGAGAGGCGTTGCCGCCGGCAGAAAAACCGCAGCTTATTCCCTGGTGGGCGGCCTGTCATCCTCCCCCGGCAAGGTTACAGAAGAAATGGACCAGCGCTTCACTTCCCTTCTGACAGGTGGGCAGGTGCAGCTTCTCGTTTGGCGAGTGGGCATTGTCATCGGGAAGGGCGAAGCCGGTCATGAGCGAATCCATGCCCACAGCCTGCTGGAGATAGGCGCCGACCGGCACCGATCCTCCTTCTCGGCGGAAAATCGGGCGTTTGCCCCAGACGGTCTCGAAGGCGCTGCTCAAGGCCTGCAGCGCCGCCGAGTCGCGAGCGCTGAGCACGGGAGGCCCGCCGGCTAGCTGCTCCAGCTCCCAGTGAACGGTGGGCGGAAGCTTCTCCTTCAGAAACGCCTGGAGCTGTTCCGCCACCTCCTGGACCCGTTGATCGGCCACCAGGCGCATGGAGATCTTGGCCATGGCCGCCGCCGGCAGCACGGTCTTGGAGCCTTTCCCGGTGAACCCGGACAGCAGGCCGTTGACCTCCAGGGTCGGCCGGGCGCCGATGCGTTCGATCGGGGTATAGCCCTCCTCCCCCCAGAGCGCTCCGACCCCGGCGATCTTGCGCAGAAAAGACTCATCTACCGGCAGCCTGGCCAGCTCCCGCCGCTCGGCCTCGTCGAGCTCCCTAACCCGATCGTAGAAGCCAGGTAGGGTGACCCTTCCCTTGGAATCGTGCATGGCGGCGATCGCTTCGCACAAAACCTGGGCCGGATTGTGAACGGCCCCGCCGAAACTGCCCGAGTGCAGGTCTTTTTCGGGTCCGCGGACCCGCAGCTCGAAGTAGGCGAGGCCTCTGAGGGCGTAGGTGATGGTCGGCAGATCGGGAGCGAGCATTCCGGCGTCCGGGTTCAGGCAGACATCGGCGCTCAGGATCTGTTTGTGGCCGTCTATGAATGCAGCCAGATGGGTAGAGCCTATCTCCTCCTCTCCCTCGAACAGGAACTTGAACCCGAGCGGGCAGTCACCAGCCCTCCTCACGGCTTCCACGGCGTTCAGGGCGGCCATGAGCTGTCCCTTCATGTCCGAAGCTCCTCGGGCGAACAGGTTCTCCCCTTGCATCTCCGGCTCGAAGGGATCTGTCCGCCATTCGCTCAGCGGGTCTGTTGGTTGAACATCGTAGTGGCCGTAGATCAACACGGTGGGGGCCCTGGCGGCGGGATCGGAACGTCCGTAGACTATCGGAGCGCCGGCGGTCTCGAACATCCTCACTTCTTCGATTCCCAGGGATCTCAGCTGCCCTGCCAGCCATTCGGCCGCCTTCAAGACGTCGGTCCGTCGGTCCGGCTCCGTGGAAATGGAAGGGATCCTGATGAACTCGCCGAGAACGCTCAAGAAACGCTCGCGCCCGTCTCGCAAATACTGTACCGCCCGGTCTGTGGGTCTTGCTGTAGCCATAGTCGATGAATCCTTTCAGCTTCTATTACAGGCTACTAGAAATACCCTGTTTCTGTAAATCGTTTGTTCTGCTGTTGACCGGGTGATTACTTTGTAAGTATTTTCTGCGGTAGGGAAACGGCAAGGAGAAACGAGATGGGACGATTGAAAACCGGCGACCAGGCGCCCGCCTTCAGCCTGCAGGATCAGGACGGTAGGACCGTGAAGCTTTCCGATTTCGTGGGCGGCAAGCTCCTTCTGTACTTCTATCCCAGGGCGGATACCCCGGGCTGCACGACCCAGGCCTGTAGCATTCGGGACGCTATGCCGGTGTTCGACGGGCTCGGCATCAAGGCGGTGGGTGTCAGCCCGGACGATCCGCGGCGGTTGAAAAAGTTCGCCGTGAAGTACGGGCTGGGTTTTCCCCTGCTCTCCGACCCCGGGCACCGGACGGCCGAGACCTATGGAACCTGGGGTGCCCTGGGCATTATCCGCTCCTCCTTCCTGATCGACGAGCAGGGCAGGGTGGTGCAGGCCTGGTACAAGGTCAGCCCCAAGAATACTGTGCCTTTCGCCAGGGAGGCTCTAGGCTCTTAGCCGCACGGGCCGGTGCGGCGGGCGCGAGGTGCGCGCGGCCCGCGTCCGGCTCGAAAGCAGCGCCGGGCGGCTGACCGGCGGGGTGCGGAAGCGCCGGAGCCGGATGTGGATCGGCGGCCGGGACGCGGCAGGGGTGGCAACGCCAGAAGGGGTACCACCGCGGCAGGATGAGCTTGACAATTCTGATGTTTCTTCCTATGGTAGGACCAGCGATTTGAGAGAGGCGCGCCAAGAGCGCCTGGAAGGATCGATGAGCGAAGAGCCAATGAAGAAGTCACGGCGGAACACTACATCCTGAAGATCTCCGCTTTGCGGGCCGCCTGCGGGGCCCGGCTCGAGCGGAGAGAGCCTTTATACCTTGGACCGGCCGCGATCCCGTCCGAAGTATAAAGGCTTTTTTATTGTTGGAGGTTTAACATGCAAAAGGCTGCACCGGTTGAGCAGGCCGAACAGAAGCTTTTAAAAATCCGTCACTCCACGGCCCACCTCATGGCCGAGGCGGTGCTGGAGCTGTATCCCGGGACCAAGTTCGCCATCGGACCGGCGATCGAGGACGGCTTTTACTACGATTTCGACCTGCCCGAGCCTCTCAAGGCCGAGGATCTGGAGAAGATCGAGAAGCGGATGCGGGAGATCGCCGCCGGCAGGCACGAGTTTACCCGCCGGGTCGTCTCCCGCCGGGAAGCCCTGAGCATCTTTCGGGACCAGCCCTACAAGCTGGAGCTGATCAGGGAGCTGCCCGAGGGAGAGGAGATCTCCACCTACACCCAGGATACCTTCACCGATCTGTGCCGCGGCCCCCACGTGGCGGATACGGGGGAGATCGATCCTCAAGGCTTCAAGCTGCTGACCGTGGCGGGCGCCTACTGGCGGGGCTCGGAGACCAATCCCATGCTTACCCGCATCTACGGCACCGCCTGGGAGAGCCGCAGCCAGCTCGAGGAGTACCTGAAGAGGCGCGAGGAGATCGAGAAGCGGGATCACCGGCGTCTGGGCAAGGAGCTGGACCTGTACTCCACCCACGAGGAAGCCGGCCCCGGCCTGGTCTACTGGCACCCCAAGGGCGCCCTGATTCGCCACTTGGTGGAAGACTACTGGAAGCGCGAACACTTCAAGCACGGCTATGAGCTGATCAACACCCCCCATATCGGCAAGGCGTGGCTTTGGGAGACGTCGGGTCACCTGGATTTCTACAAGGAAAACATGTACGCCCCGCTGACCATCGATGAGGTGGAATACTACCTCAAGCCGATGAACTGTCCCTTCCACATCCTGATCTACAAGTCCTCCCTGCGATCCTACCGGGAGCTGCCCCTGCGCTGGGCGGAGCTGGGGACCGTGTACCGCTACGAGCGCTCGGGGGTGCTGCACGGGCTGCTGCGGGTTCGCGGCTTTACCCAGGATGACGCCCACATCATCTGTACTCCCGAACAGATCGAGGAGGAGGTCCACTCCACCTTGCGCTTTTCTCTCGCTATCTGGGAGGCTTTCGGCTTCAAGGAGGTCAAGGCGTACCTGGCCACCCGTCCGCCGCAGAAGAGCGTGGGCGAGGAAAGACGGTGGGCCCAGGCTACCGAGAGCCTGCAGAAGGCGATCGACCGGGAAGCGCTGGACTACGAGCTGGATGAGGGAGGAGGGGCCTTCTACGGTCCGAAGATCGACCTGAAGGTCAAGGACTCCCTGGGCCGGGAGTGGCAGATGACCACGATCCAGTTCGATTTCAACATGCCCGAGCGCTTCG
>CAYMEK010000022.1:0-59362 GCA_964389305.1 uncultured Spirochaetaceae bacterium | reverse complement strand
TTCGAACCGAACAACCTCGTGCCGGGTATCGGCCCCAGCCCGGACAAGATGCTGCTCGCTCGTCTGTTCTCCTACGCCGACGCCCATCGCGCCCGCCTGGGCGTCAACTACAGGCAGATCCCGGTCAACCGGCCGAGATGCGCCGTGCACAGCTACAGCAAGGACGGGGCGATGCGGATCGACAACGTGTCCGACCCCGTGTACGCACCAAATTCGAAGGGAGGGCCGAAGGCTGACGGAGAGCGCTATCCCCAGGTCGAGATATGGAAGGCCAGCGGAGAGTTCGTCCGCGCTGCCTACACCCCGCGAAAAGACGATGACGACTGGGGGCAGGCCGGCACATTGGTGCGCAAGGTCATGGACGATGCGCAGCGTGAACGTCTGGTATCCAACGTCGTCGGACATCTCAAAGCTGGCGTATCGGAGTCCGTGCTGCAGCGCGCATTCGAGTACTGGCGTAATATAGACAAAGAGACCGGCGACCGCATCGCCAAAGGCGTTACCGGCGGCTGATTTCTGCAGCGCACAGCACTCGATGCTTCGATAATTGAGTTCCAGAGTTTTTTGTTCGCCGTTGACCTCAATTGTAGGACAAGGCCTAACACCAACATACAGCGGTCGGCGCCGGGCGCCGCCGCTGATGCTGGGTGTTAAGCTTCATTGGGGGCAAGTATGAGCCAGGAACATTCAAACACCTTATACGATCGCACTGAAACCACATTATTCCTCCTCATGTCAGTTGACGGTAAGATTACTACTGGAGAAACCGATCTCCTTGATTCTGACCGAGATTGGAAAAGGATTGCTGGTGTAAAAGAAGGCCTTCATCAGTATTATCAAATTGAACAATCTATCGCTGCAAACTCACTAAACACGGGTCGCGTAATGGCAAAAATCGGGATAAACAGCCGTGCAAATATACCAGAAAGGTATCCTCAATTGACTTTCTTCATTATCGATAGGAAACCGCATTTAAGCGAAAATGACGTCAGATTTTTATCTAACTGGATAGGAAAATTATACATTGTAACAAATAATGCCAAACATCCCGCCTTCGACTTACGTTCACAATACGACAATCTTGATGCAGACATACATCGCCCTTGCGTGTAGGGCGATGCCCTAAATTGAGTATCATTTCGTATAGAAAGGGGCTCGATATGATTCACGGGATTAACAGGATACAGATGAACCGTCGACTCCGTTCCTGCTGCAATCTGTCGATAATCTGTCTTTTGGTGTGCGCCAGCAGTCTGCAATGCGTCGGTTACGATGACGGCATCGGCCAGAAACAAGGAAGTACGAGGGATGACACATATCGAGAGGCCGAGGATACACTGGATCAGGAAGAAGGGCTTCCATCAGAGGGAGGACGGACTATCCTCTTCCTGAACAGATATGAGTTTTTAACAACAGAGTGCAGCAGTCTAACCGCGGACCCTTCGGAGGTTATTACTGGTGGGTATTCTCTTAAGGGACGTTACTACGGAACCGAGTCCTATACGCCCTATCTGTATACTGACTACAGGTATCTTCCCCTTGAGCCGCTAGAAACGTATCAAGTCACTTTTGACTACCGCATACTGGAGGCACCGGACAAAGGATTCGAGACGATCTTTTACTCACCAACAGCCGGTCAACAGGATATCTGGTTGCCGGGTACTGTCATCACTGGAGAGGGAGGGGATTCGGGTACTGCTTCTCTCACCAATACACTGAAGGATTTCACCGACTATCAGCTCAGATGGAATATCATCGGGACAGGTGCTATCTCGATTGACAATATTCAAATTCGGAAGGCCAAAACAGATGACGTGGTTGCTGCACTGGATATTGAAGCCACTCGTGCCGTGATCAACGTAACACGCAATACCATCAAGACCAAGATTGATAGCAGGCCGACCATCCCCGTGTTCTATGCCTGGTGCGGTTCAGAGCGAGTTTCTGATTGTGACGTCAAGGATTCTCCGTATAGTCTCATCTGGACCACGGCAGGCCTGGCGCGTGACCTCGAATCTGCACAGCCGGATCTACCTCCAATAGAGAGCTATCGCATGCAGGAGGATCACAATACGCTATATATCATATCTCTTCAGTGGAATTATTGGTTTCCTGTTGCAAGAACTTTATCTTCCGCCTCGAAGTTCTACCTCAATGAAGTATTCAAGTTTCACGTGGATTCCGAGTACCCCGATACCCTGGTGATCAATTTCGAACACCCGGACTGGCCGGATCTCATGGCAGAAAAAGCACTTAATTTCAAGCGAGCTGGCTTTGACGGCCTCATATTGGACTGGTGGAACAACGGTGCAGGGAATGGACGAAAGGATAAGGATGTTGAAGCGGCTCGACTGTCCATCATCAAAGCAATCCGTAAGAGAGTAGGTGATGCTTTCGTTCTGATGGGAAACGTGAATTGGAATACTGACGATCCGACGGCAAGATACCTATCCGGTGTCTTCATGGAATTGTGGAAACCCGACACAGCCGGAGAATACGTTCTCACCTACAATGACGAGAATGGCTCCGAGTGGACTCCATCAATCGAGCGAATGGAAGACCTATTGAAACACTGGGATTCTGTCCTCAAATGGCCGAAGATCATCGCTTTCGAGCCCTGGAAGATTACCACCGGAGATTATATTGCCGACAGGTACACCACAGCAAACTGCAAGTATGCGAGACTGTTTGCTGCGATGGCCTGTGTGATCCCGGAAAACGGTTATTTTCTCTATGCAGACAACAACGATGATTGGGATGGAGGAGATCATCAGCACGCGTACTATGAGTTCTATCATACAGATCTGGGCAAACCGGTTTCCGGAATGATTGAGATATCGAAGGGTGTCGCCTACAGAACATACGAACACGGAATCATCGCCTACAATCGAACTACCTCGGAGATCGACACAGCGCTCTCACAGGGCAAACGATTGAGGATTGGCGCCCTGGAAGGCGTGTTCGTGAAAGACTTCTGAGTCGTAAGGTAAAATGACCCCGGGTCGTCGAGTCGCTTATCCCAATCTGTCGCTTCACTTCTCCTTTTACCTCCCTTTCACATTCCGCAATCCTATGATTTCCCCCTCTCCCGCATCCCCTTGCGCGGCTGCCTAAGCCGAAATCTCTCCAGAATCTCCTCCCTGCCAGACTGCCGGCTCTTCTTAGGGACCGTGGCCCCCTGGCTCCTGTTCCCGGAAAACCTCATCCTGATCCGGCAATGCACCGCTGCAAGATTTTTATCCCGGCTTGGATACGCTCGACTTCCAGCATGCCGAATCCGAGAATCACGGTATCGCGGTACCTGCCCTTGCGGATAGCATGCTCTTCCACCGGGTATACTACAAGACCTCGCCGCTCCAGCTCCTCGAGCAGTGCCGGAGTGAACTCGATACCGGGGAAACGAACACAGAGATGAAGACCGGCGGAGGCCCCCAATAGCGTCACGGTGTCGCTGAAACAGGCCGTGATGGCCTCGACGAGGACCTGCCTTTTCTGCCGGTGCACCTTCTTCATGTTGCTTACGTGACGCAGGAAATAGCCTTCTGAGATAAAACGAGCCAGGATAAGTTGATCCACGGAAGCATTATGCAGGTCGATAAACCACTTGACCTGCCGGCCCCGGTTTACCAAATCGGGGGGAAATACGATATACCCGATCCGCATGGCCGGGCACAGAGTCTTGCTGAAGGTCCCTATGTACACCACCCTCTGCGGATCCAGGCCCTGGATCGAACTGACCGGAGGAGACTCGTAGCGAAACTCGCTGTCGTAATCGTCCTCGACGATGTAGGCTCCGCTGCGCTGAGCATATTCGAGCAACCCTACCCTCCTCTGGATCGGCATGGTCACTCCCAGGGGGAACTGATGTGAAGGGGTGACGTAGACAAAGCCGGGAATGCGGCCGGTGGGGAGCGCGTCGGTCTGCAGCCCCTGCTCATCGACGGGAACGGGAATGACCCGGCCCCCGAAGCCGGAGATGATATGCTGGATGTCGATTGTGACCGGGTCTTCCAGGACGCAAGTCTTGTTGCCGCCCTGCAGCAGCAGCCGGCTGACGATACCCACCGCCTGAGTGGTGCCGGCGGTAACGAGGATCTGGTCCGGATGGCAGCGCACCCCTCTGTGCACCGAGATGTAGCGGGCAATCGCTTCACGCAGCTCCGGCCGGCCTTCCGGCTGGCTGTAGGCCAGGTCAATCGGCGTGATGCCCTCCCATACTTGGCGGCTCAGACGCCGCCAGGTGCGCACAGGTAAGCGGCTCAGATCGGGGAGTCCCGACCGGAAGTCGACCAGGTCGACTCGAAACGGCTTGAAGCCCACCAAACGGAGTCCGTCGACATTCGTCTCGGGAGCGGCGTCGAAGGCCGCTCCTGCGGCCACATAGCTGCCCGAGCCCGCCCGCGTCTCCAGATATCCTTCAGCCAGTAGCTGCTCGTAGGCTTCCAGGACGACATTGCGAGAGACGGCCAGCTCCAGAGCCAGGGCACGGGTAGAGGGGAGCTTGGCGCCGCAGCGCAGCGTTCCAGCAAGGATGAGATCACGAATCTGGTCGTATACCTGTCCGATCAGAGAGCGGCTTGCTCTGCGATCGACAGAGACAAAGGCCATGCGCTATACCCTAAAAGTGGTACTATGTTTTATGCATTAAAGTGGCTCTTTTGTAAACCACTCTATCTCTGTAGATTTTCCAGAGATGAGGACAAACTTTCGGAACGCGGAGCCGGCGCGATCGTCGATCTGGACGGCAGAGGCCCGACCAGATCCTGTACTGCAATCGGAGAAGCATAGAAAGGACGAGCTACTAGGCCTCGGACAGGTCATCCTGGCCATGATGTTCGCAGGCAGCAGCATCGTGGTGGGCAAGATCCTGGCTGTGCGAGCGCCGGTTTTCCTTTCGGCTGAGCTGAGCCTGGTAGCGGCCCTTGCCGTCCTGCTCCCCCTGCAGCTTGCCCGCAGGCAGGAGTTGCTGCGGCTTACCGCCCGCGAGATCAAGTTCATGTTCTTGCAGGCGCTGTTCGGTATCGTGTTGTTTCGGGTGTTTACCCTCTATGGGCTGCGCTTCACTTCAGCGATTCATGCGGGCATCATCACATCCGCCTCGCCGGCGGTTATGGCCGTATTTGCCGCCCTGTTCCTGAAAGAACATCTATCCTGGCGACGGGGCCTCGGCATCGTACTGGTGATCGCAGGACTCTGCACAATCAACCTCTACGGGCTCAAGATGTCCTCAGGAACCGGGTTCCTGCTGGGTAATCTCCTGGTCGGAGCCGCGGTGGCCTGTGAAGCACTGCTGACGATTTTTCGCAAGTCTGCCGGAGCAAGAACCAGCTCGATCACCAATACCACCGTATTGGTCGCTCTCAGTCTCCTGCTGCTGGCCCCCTTCGCCCTTCTGGACCTTCGAGCCTTCAGGCTCGCCGCCATAGATTCCCTGGGCTGGCTGTCGCTGCTGTACTACGGCGCAGTAGCCACCGTGATCGCCTACATCCTGTGGGGAGCGGGGGCGCTGCGGATTCCGGCGAATCAGACCGGGCTGGCGACCGCCGTCATGCCCATCAGTGCCGTGGTTCTCTCCACCCTGATCCTCAAGGAGGAGTTGAGCTGGATTCATGTTGCCGGCTGTACGGCCGTTGTAGCAGGAATCGTGTGCGGAAGCACGAAGCGCGCCTGAACCGGACGGGCCACGTAAAGACTACACGCCGTCCTCGGTCCGTCTTGGTAAGAAATACATAGACGCAAAACCGGCCTTCTATTATGCCCGATTGAGTATAAATCCCAGTATTTTATCCCGTAGCGGGTCCTTGAGAGGCTCGAACTCCACGTGGAGATGATTGCCCCCCCGGCTGCACCGCAGCCCCCGGGCGGCTAGACGGAGCATCCCGGTTTGAGGCAGCCTGAAGTGCAGCAGCAGCTCGCTGCCCGGGTGAAAAACCTTGTAGGGATTGAACAGGGTGGCACCGCCCCCGCCCAGTTCGAGAATGTAGGTACGCACCACCGGCTGGGAGGATCCTTTCTTCCTGGCTTCCACGGGCAAGGACACCCGGCTCCTGTAAAACTGCCTTCGCTGCACTCGGGAAATTTGCTCGGTGTGCTCCACCTGCACGATGTGGTCGTACACCCGCTGCACCCGGGTAGAGAAAAAGAACACCCCGTTTTTGCGGAGGAAATAGACCTGCAGCTGGTCGCCGGGAGAGGGCAGGCGGCCGTTTTTTGTGACCTCGACGACCATTGCCTGGGGTTTCTGTGCCGTTACGGTTCCGTGAAAGCTGTGCCGGCTGTCCTGACGGAGGTAGATCTTCAAGCCTTCGGCAAGCTCTGCAGACGAACGGATGGTCTTTTCTCCATCCGAGCGGCTGAAGCCGATCTTGAGCCGCAGCGCGGCGATAGCTGCGCTATCTTCGGGATTCTCGCGAAGATAGCGCTGAGCCGCCCGGTTGAAGAGGTGTGGATCGGTTACAACCCCGGCAAGTCTCTCACGCCATCCAGAGAGCTTCCGGGCCAGTTCCAACAAGATCCGGGCCTCTTCAGGCGGTATCTGTTTTTCCTCTACGACCTCATCGAATCGCCTGGCCGACTGCTTCCTCTTTTTGCTTCGCCTCCACAATTTTTGGAAAAAATAGATGCCGGCCAGAAAACACACAAATCCTGCCAGCATCAATACAAACAGAAAAATTTCCTGGGGAGATCTCTTGAATCCCGATTTCAGACCTTCAAAGATATATTCCAGGGCCTCACGATTCAGCTCGAACATCAGCTAAGTTCCTACCATAAAAAAGGCAAAAAGTGTGCCAAGAACGAGGAATCGTTCGGCGACTCCATCGCCTCATATCTGTAGCGATGGTACAGCATTTGCAATTTTATCGATATAATCTTACCGTTATGTGAAGGATGCCGGGTATTATGGCTTGGCGGATTTCGGCCTCCAAGGGTGCCAAGAGCTGTTTCTCCGGCACTTCAAGGGTGGTAAAAAATACTCAAACGACAGGGCGCATGGGGTAACAACTACACAGGAGAAGGGGAAGGAAGTGATATGCAGATATCCAACATGTTCATTTTCAAACGCAATCCCATCATCCGCACGTTACGCCACACCCGTCGCTTCCGGGAAATCGCCGGGATCCTGATCAAATACGGATTCAGCGAGTTCCTGGACGCGTTGAAGCTGAGCCGCAGGAAGGGGCCGATCGGGAAGCTGGTGCCTGAGAAGGAAAAAGTACGGGCGGAGAAGCACAGCCGCTGGCAGCGTATCCGTATGGCTCTTGAAGAACTGGGCCCCACCTTCATCAAGTTCGGCCAGATTGTCAGCAGCCGCCAGGACCTCCTGCCCGCCGCCCTGATCGAAGAGCTGGGCAAGCTCCAGGACGAGGTCCCGCCCTTTCCAGCCGGGAAGGCCGTTGCCATCATCGAAGAGCAGCTCAAAACATCGATCCAGGAAACTTTTTCGGATTTCCAAAGAAAACCAGAGGCCTCCGCCTCTATCGCCCAGGTACACAGAGCACGTCTGCCCGACGGCTCATCGGTGGCGGTCAAGGTACGGCGGCCGGGCATCGAGGAACAGATACACACGGATCTTGAGATCCTTGAAAATCTGGCCGAGCTCACCGAGCGATACATTCCCACCGCCCGGCTGTTCAATCCCAGGATACTGGTGCAGGAGTTCAAGGATCAGATCAACAGGGAGCTGGACTTCGTGCTCGAGATGCTCAACATAGAGAAATTCCAGTCCCTTCTGAAAGGGGAAAAGCACCTCCGCGTGCCTCGTGCGTACAAACAGCTGTCCACCAGGCAAGTGCTCACCCTGGAGTATATCCCGGGGACCCGCCTGGCCAGAATCCTGAAAAGCCCCTCGGAATACCCGTGGAGCCGGGAGCTCACCGCCCGGATGGCGGACCTGCTTCTGAAGCAGGTCTTCGAAAACGGCTTTTTTCACGCCGATCCCCATCCAGGCAATATCCTGGTGCTTGACGCGGCGGCAATCTGCTACCTGGACTTCGGCATGATGGGCACGATCAGCCCGCGGCAGCAGGAGCAGCTCAGCACCCTGATGTTCGGGATAACCAGGCGTGACACCAGGCTGCTTGCCCGCACTCTCCTGGAGATGACGAGTCCATCACATAAGGTGGACAGGGATGCTCTGGAGTATCGAGCTTTTCAAATACTGGAGCGCTATATCGACCTGCCGTTGGAGCATATCGATATCCGTCAGATCTTCTCAGACCTGCTGGATGTGATCGTGACGTTTCGTCTCAGGATGCCCCGGAACCTGATCTTGATGATCAAGACCCTGATCATGATGGAAGGCATCGGCAGGAAGCTGGATCCGCAGTTCCAGTTCATCGACAAGATCGAGCCCTATGCGCGCAGGCTGTTCGCTCAAAAGTTCTATCCCAAGGCCCTTATGGAAGAGCTGTCGCTGGCTTCGCTGGATTATTGGAGGCTCTTCAAAGAACTGCCTTCGAAATCGACGGACCTGCTGGAGCAGCTCATCGAGGGGCGGGCGCGGCTTAACATGCGGTTTACCGGTCTGGAGGCCCTGCGCTTCGTGCTCGACGCCGTGAGCAACCGGTTGGTATTCGGTCTGATTCTGGCCGCCCTTCTGATCAGCTCCTCGCTGATCGTGTTGTCCGGTGTGCCGCCCTTATGGCGCGGGATACCCGTCATCGGCCTGGGAGGGTACCTGGTTTCGGCGATTATGGGCATCATCTTCATCATAGCCTGGTTTCGGGAAAAGGTCAGAGGGGGACGCAGCAGAAGATGACTTATGGCACGAATTGTGCATGAATCTATATGGAGAGATAATCTATGAACGGTAACAATCGGCACTACAACGGACCAAAGCAGGGTCCAAATCAGGATCAGAGTCCTTTCCGGAATCTGAAGCTCTCGAGGACTCTGATCATTTTTCTGGTCATTGTAGCTGTGTTTCTGCTGCCCTGGCTATTCACCAGCCTGGGACGGGGGAACGTTTCTGAGATACCCTACACCACCTTCAGAGAGCAGCTCGAGCAGAACAACGTCCAGCGCATCACGGTGCAGGGAGAGAAGATCACGGGCACCTTCAAGAATCCGGCTGCGGTATCGCCTCCCCAGCAGGGAGAACAGGTGCCTTCGCGGTTTGTAACCTACCTTCCCTCTTTCGGTGACAGGGAGCTGTTCTCCCTGCTCAGGTCCAACGGCGTGGAGGTTATCACCAAGCCTGCCGGAAACGGCTCCTGGATCGGTACCCTGATTGGATTCCTGCCCTTTGTTATTCTTATCTGGCTCTTCTACTCCTTCTACCGGAACATGAGAACACAGGGGCAGAACATGTTTTCGGTGGGAAAGAGTAAGGCACGCCTGTACCAGCGGTCCAAGGAGAGCACGACTTTTGACGATGTGGCCGGGATCGATTCGGCCAAACGGGAGCTGCACGAGATCGTGGAGTACCTGAAAAATCCCCGGATGTTCCGCTATATCGGGGCCAAGAATCCCAAAGGAGTGCTCCTGGTCGGCCCGCCGGGCTCCGGGAAAACCCTGTTGGCCAGAGCCGTGGCCGGAGAGGCGAATGTGCCCTTTTTCAGCATCACGGGGTCGGACTTCATGGAGATGTTCGTGGGCGTGGGGGCTTCCCGCGTCCGTAATCTGTTCAAGGACGCCAAGAGGAACTCTCCGAGCATTGTGTTCATCGACGAGCTGGACTCCATAGGACGGCATCGAGGCGCCGGGCTCGGAGGCGGCCATGACGAACGGGAGCAGACTCTGAACCAGCTTCTTTCCGAAATGGATGGCTTCGAGCCACAGGAGAGTGTCATCATCCTGGCGGCCACCAACCGGCCGGACATTCTCGATCCGGCCCTCCTGCGCCCCGGGCGCTTCGACCGACGGATCACCGTTGACATGCCCACGATGAAGGACAGGGCGGAGATCCTCAAGATCCACATCCGAGGCAAGCCCATTACCAAGGACGTGGACCTGGAAAAGGTAGCCCGCAGCACCCCCGGATTCACCGGAGCCGATCTGGAAAACCTGCTCAACGAGGCCGCCCTGATCGCGGCCAGGAAGAAAAAGCGCGCTATCAGCCAAAGCGAGATAGATGAGGCTTTCGACAAGATCCTGCTCGGATTGGAGCGATCGAACATGGCCTTGACCCAGGAGGAAAAGAAGCTGCTGGCCTATCATGAGAGCGGCCACGCCCTGCTGGCCGTGCTGCTTCCTCATACCGATCCGATCCACAAGGTTACCATCATTCCCCGCTCCCGCTCCATGGGAGTTACGCAACAGCTTCCCGAACGGGACAAGTACATATACGACAAGAGCTATCTTCTCGACCGCCTAGCCGTGATGATGGGCGGCCGGGTGGCCGAGGAACTCAAGAACGGCTCTATTACCAGCGGGGCGGAAAACGACCTCAAGCAGGCCACCCAGCTCGCCCGTAAAATGGTGCTGGACTGGGGAATGAGTGAGCGTCTCCAGCACCAGGCCCTGGGCACTCAGCGGCAGCACGTGTTCCTTGGCGAGGAGATCGGCAGGCCCCGGGAGTACAGCGAAGCCACAGCCCGGGAAATCGACGAGGAAGTAACGAAAATCCTCACCCGCGCCTACCAGCGGGCGGCGAGTACCTTGAACGAGCACGAGGACAAGCTGGACAGGGTGGCCGGCGAGCTGCTGGAGAAAGAGGTGCTGGATGGCGAAGAGGTACAGGCCCTGGTAGGAGAGGAGAGGGCGGTTAAAGCAAAAGCCTAAAGGCTGGGAAGGAGGCGGCTTCGGTGGCTGAGAAGAAAGTCAGAGTTCTCATAATGCTGGAAGACCTGTACGAGGATCTGGAGTACTGGTATCCGTACCATCGCATGCGGGAAGCGGGCTTCGAGGTGCTCAGCGTGGCTCCCAAGAAGGGGAGCTACCATGGCAAGCACGGCCTTCCAGCTCACTCCGATGCAAGCGCTGAACAGATCGACGCCGGAGATTTCGACGCCCTGATCATCCCGGGGGGCTACTCCCCGGACAGGATGCGGCGCAGCAGGGCCATGGTGGATCTGACTCGAAGCATGTTCGATCAGGGGAAACCCGTAGCCGCGATCTGTCACGGCGGCTGGATGCTTGCCTCCGCGGGGATTCTGGAAGGCAGGAAAGCGACCAGTTTCTATTCGATCCGGGACGACATGGAGAATGCCGGAGCCGAATGGCTGGACCGGGAGGTGGTTGTAGATGACAACCTCATCACCTCCCGAAAACCGGACGACCTGCCCGCCTTCTGCCTGGCAATCCTCGAGAGGCTGGGTGAATGATCCTGAGGAAAAAGCCGGAGCAGCCGATGGCACAGAGCACCGGTCTAGCGGTATAATGGACAACAAAATGGGACGACAGATCAGAGTGGTTTTAGCGGACGACCACGCCGTGGTACGAGACGGGATCAAGGCCATCATACAAAGGTTGGCGGAGAATATCTACATTGTAGGCGAGGCTTCGAACGGCAAAGAAGTCCTGGAACTGGCCCGCAACAAGCCTGTGGATGTGTTCATCCTCGATCTCGAGATGCCCGAGCTGGACGGCATAGAAACCATAGGACGTCTGTTCAACCGACACGGTCCGGTAAAGGTCGTGTTCCTGAGCATGTACGACGAAAAGATCCTGGTGGAGCGGGCCATCCGGGCGGGGGCCAAGGGCTATATCCTCAAAGAATCTGCTGCGGAGGAGATCGTGCAGGCCGTTGAGGAAATCTACAGAGGCGGCTACTACTTTAGCCCCAAAGTCGGCGGCTACCTGGCCCAGGAGTTCCTCCAGGAGCGAAACGGTGAAGACCTTCAAGTCCTGGAAACGGATCTCACCAGGCGGCAGACCGAAATCCTGAAGCGCATATGCCAGGGACTGACGGAAAAAGAAATCGCCTACGAGCTGAGCATCTCGCCCAACACGGTGCATGTTCATATCAACAACATCATGAACAAGGTCCAGATCCACAATAAAGCCGGGTTGATCAAATACGCGATTAAGATGGGCATCGTGCAGCTCTGAAGAGGGATAACCGGCCTATTAAAGACGGTTACGACCGAAGAAGTGAGAATACGACATGGCCGTCAGAGGATCTATCAGGGCCGGCAGGTCTACACCTACGCCTGAACACTACAGGTTATAGCGCTTCATCTTGTTGTAGATGCCTTTGCGGCTTAGGCCCAGCATCTCCGCCGCCAAGGTTTTGCTGCCAAGGACCTTGTCCAGGGTCAATTTGATCAAGGTCCGCTCCAACGACTCCAGCGAGCTACCTACCTCGATCTTTACTCTGTCTCTTGTGGATGCCCCCCTGTTCTCGGTCCTGGCTAAAAGCCGGTCTGTGACGGTGTCGCCTGTCGCCGAAACAACAGCGCGCAGCATGAGGTTCTCCAGCTCCCGGACGTTGCCGGGCCACTTGTACGAGGTAAGGAGCTTTTCCGCCTCCGGCGAAATCCTGGTAACATTTTTATCCAGCTCTCTACTGTAGTGCTTCAGGAAATAACCGGCCAGAAGCAGGACATCCGCTCCCCTTTTCCTGAGCGGAGGTACTTCGATGGCGAACACGTTGAGCCGATAATACAGATCCTCCCGAAACGAGCCCTCCCGGATCGCCTCACGCAGATTCTGGTTGCTGGCGGCCAGGATGCGTACATCCGTATCGATAAAATCGCTGCCGCCGACTCGTTGGAAGCGCTTTGTCTCCAGCACCCGCAGCAGGCTGATCTGGGTCTTTTCGTCTGTGGTCTCGATCTCATCGAGAAACAGCGTTCCACCCCGGGCCCGCTCGAACAGCCCGCCAGTCTGCCTGTCCGCCCCGGTGAAAGACCCCCTCTCGTGCCCGAACAGCGTACTGGCGACCAGCTCCCTCGGGATCGCTCCCATGTTCACCGGCACGAACGGTCCACGGGACCTTCCGCTGAGCTGATGAATCCGAGTGGCCGCCAGGTCTTTGCCGGTTCCCGTTTCTCCGGTTATCAGCACCGTCACCGTAAGAGGCGCAACCTTTTCGATCTGCTCCTCAAGCTTTTTCGTGGTGAGGCTTTCGCCGATCATGACCTCTGGATACATTCCAGCTCCTTGTCCTGTCATCAGAGTCGTAGAAATCGAAAATCTTCCGCAAGGTTCTTTCGACTCTCAGCTTTATAATGTGCGGGACGCTGCTCGGGTAACAATAATCCAAAGAGGTTAAGGTTCCTGTTTTTTCTGATTACGAAGAGTATCCGCCCATAACAGGCAGCCCGCCACATGCGACCGGTAATATTACAGCCAAGGCAGGTAGACCAAACTCATGCTTTCTCAAATAATAAGTGTCCGGGACCGATGAACTAGATGTGCAAACCTGAGCAAACCATGGATTCGAATAATCCGAGCAGAGACGAGCTCCAGCAGCGAGTAGAAGAGCTTACGGCCCGGGAAGCCGAGCAGCTCAGAACGGAGAAACTGCTTCGCCAGGAGCTATCCTTGTTCAAGAACACCAACGACGGCGTGGTGGTCACCGACCTGCAGGGACGCATCACCGATCTGAACCCCGCAGCCGAGAAAAACACGGGCTACTCCAGGGACGAGGTACTGGGGAAGCCACCTCCGCAAGCCTTCAACTGGCCTGGGGAGGACCCTGAGGGGCTCGCAGCTCAGATCCTCGAGACCGCTCTGAAACAGGGACGCTGGGAGGGGGAGCTGCGGCTGAGGCGCAAGGATGGAGAGCTGCGGATCTGCGAAGCGGTGATCGTGCCCCTGCTCGGCGAGAGCGGCCAGCCTGTCGGCACCGTCGGGGTACACAATGACATCACCCAGCGCGTCCGGATGGAAGAGACGCTGCGCCGGAGCGAGCAGATCTTCCAGCAGCTGGTGGAGAACCTCCAGGACGTGTTCTGGCTGCGTACCGCCGAGCGCTTCCTGTACGTCAGCCCTTCCTACGAGAGGGTGTGGGGAAAATCCTGCAAGAGCCTGTACCGGCACCCCAGCTCGCATTTCGAAGGGATCCATCCGCAGGACCGGGAGCGGCTGCTGCGGGACTACCACCTCCGAAGGTTCGCGAGCGAGGAGATCTTCCACGAGACTTTCCGGCTCATCCGACCCGACGGGAGCGAGCGCTGGGTGCAGAGCCAGAGTTTTCCCATCAAAAACGGCGAGGGCAAGGTGGACAGGCGCGCCGGCATCGCCCGGGACATCACCGAGCTGAAGCGTGCGGAAGAGAGGTTGCGCAAATCGGAAGAGGAGTACCGGCTGGTGGTGGAAAACGCCAACGAGGCGATCGTGGTGGCTCAGGACGGGATGTTGAAATTTTTCAATCCCAAGGCGCTGGAGCTGGTCGGCTGCAGCCGGGAAGAGCTGGCCGCCACGCCCTTCGCGGAAATCGTGCACCCCGAAGACAGGGATATGGTTGTCGAGCGTCACCTGAACAGGTTGGAAGGCCGGGAGTTTCCCGAGACCTACTGCTTCCGCATCCTCGACCGGAGAGCCAACACCCGCTGGCTTGAGATCAGCGCCGTACGGATCTCCTGGGAAGGCAGGCCGGCCACGTTGAACTTTCTGACCGACGTGACCGAGCGCAAACAGGCCGAGCAGGAGCTGCGCATCAAGGAAAACGCCATTGCCTCTTCCATCAACGGCATCGCCATGATGGACCTGGAGGGCAGGCTCACCTACGCCAATAGCTCTTTTGTTTCCCTGTGGGCATACCGGAAACCGGAGGAGGTGCTGGGCAGGAGAGCCGTGGAGTTCTGGAAAAACGAGGCGGAGGCGGAGCTGGTTGTGCGGACGTTGATGGAGGAGGGAGCCTGGGTCGGCGAGCTGGAGGCCCGCAGGCCGGACGGCTCCTGTTTCCAGGCCCAGGTCTCCGCCAGCCTGGTGCGGGATGAGTCCGGCACCCCGATCTGCGGTATGGCCAGCTTTATCGACGTCAGCTCGAAAGCCGAACTGGAACAGCAGCTGCGTCAATCCCGGAAAATGGAGGCCGTCGGCCGGCTGGCCGGAGGAGTGGCTCACGACTTCAACAATATCCTTACCGTGATCAAGGGCTTCAGCGAGCTGCTGGCCAGCTCCATCGACTGCAAGGACCCTCGCCAGCAGCAGGTCGAAGAGATCCGGAAGGCCAGCGAAAAGGGCGCTTCCCTGGTACGACAGCTACTCGCTTTCAGCCGCCGTCAGACGCTTCAGCCTCAGCTTACCAACCTGAACAACCTGGTGGAAAACATGACCAAGCTGCTGCGCCGGCTGATCGGTGAGGACATCGTGCTGGAGACCAGGCTGGATCCGGCTCTCGGCCCTATCCGGGTGGATGCCGGCCAGATCGAGCAGGTCATCATCAACCTCTCGGTGAACGCGGCGGATTCCATGCCTAAGGGCGGCACCCTGACCATCGAAACCGCCAACAGCGTCCTGCCCGTCGAAAGCGCACCGGCCGCAATACGGGTGCCAGGCTCTTCCGCCTCTGCTTCCTCGGCCGGGGCCTGCGTGATACTGATCGTCAGCGACACGGGGTCCGGAATGGACGAGGAAACCCTAAGCAGGATATACGATCCGTTTTTCACCACCAAGGATCCGGACCGGGGCACAGGCTTGGGGCTGTCCACCGTGTACGGAATCGTGGAACAAAGCGACGCAACCATCCAGGTGGAAAGCGCACCGGGAAAAGGAACCACTTTCAGAATCCGCTTTCCCTGGATCCACGAAAACCGGAGCACGGTTGAAGAGAAGAAACCGCAGCCCGAACCTGCCCGGGGCTCCGAGACGATCTGCCTGGTGGAGGATGAACTGTCTGTTCGCGGGCTGCTGCGCCACAGCCTGGAGGTTCAGGGCTACTCGGTGCTTGAGGCCGCCAACGGCGCCGAAGCCCTGGCTATCTGCCGCCGCCACCGCGGTCCGATCCACCTGCTCGTGACCGATATGGTCATGCCGGGCCTGAACGGCCTGGAGCTGGCGGAAACAGTGGGGGAGAAGCGACCGGACACGAAGGTGTTGTTCATCTCCGGCTATCCCGAGAGGGCCCGGAAGATCCGGACCGGACTCGGGCGCAGAGTCTCTTTTTTTCCGAAGCCCTTTACCGGCCAGGAACTGGCAAAAAGAGTGCGGGAGCTTCTGGACGGCCCCCAAAAAACTTCGGCTCCAACCTAGCCCGGCCCTCGGAGATCAGCTCATCGCTCGGACGCGCAGTGTTGCCTTCGCCTACCTCCTCAGGCGAAACACGGTCTCAAAAGAGCCAAACAGGTCCAAGTACTGTTCGAGGAGTCGGCTGAGCAGAAGCTTCCTGCGAACCGTCTCCCTGGCCTTCTCTCCCATTCGACGGCGCAGCTCCCCGTATTTGAGCAACAGCACGATCCGCTGCGCCGCCTCCTCGACCGATGACACCAGAAAGCCGTTCTCTCCGTCGGCGATCTGGTAGCGGATCCCCCCCGACGTCACCACCGATCACCGGATTGCCCTTCCACATCGCCTCTGCCACGGTCAAGCCGAATCCCTCCCTCTTGGACTTCTGGAGCACCACGGCGGCTTGACGCTGCAGGGCATTCACCAAAGCGCTATCCTCGGCGCTCAGTATGATGATACGCTCCTCCCGTTCATCGAGCAGGGAATGATACACCTGCTCGCGGTTGGTGATGGAAAAGGGATCGATCGCCGGCATGAAAACAACCTGCGGCGTTTCCACTTTCTGCTTATATTCCTCGCAGCTATAGATTACAGCGTCGTAGCGCTCGATTAAGGACAGCAGGTACTCCCAGAGCTGGGGATCGGGTCCGGAGAGGTCTATGTGGCACCGCCAGATCCACGGGGAATGGTGCTGGTAGTGGCCGATCATACCCAGGGGCTGGGGGTCGTGGATTACGATCATGTCGTGGCTGGTCAGATGGTTGCGCACCGCGTTTTCTGTACAGGATCTGCTCGTAGATCTGCTTCTTCAGCCGGGAAAGGTTGATACGGCCTCCCTGAAGGGCGTTGTGCATCTTCTTGGTGATGCTGAAAAAACCCGGGGCGCCCTGAATGACCCGCCAGCCGGTCTTGAGGCCCACGCTGTTCATCAGAGTCGTGAGAGAGGAAAGCAGGGTCGCCACTCCGCCGCCGTAGTAGGCGGAGCTCACATTCACGACGTGCAGGTCTTCGATCTTTCGGACCTTCTTGAAGATGCGCTCCACCGCCTGCTCCCCTATATAGTCCTCTATCTGGACGATGCGATTGGCCCTATCCATAGTCTCCCTGTGTAATCTTTACCCTCTGCGCCGGGAGGAATGTATACTTTGTCCACATGAGCTGCTTTGGAGCAGCTCCAGGACCTGCTCGTCCGTGACGTCGTGCCAGTGCCGGTACACCTGGGCTACAGCCCTGAAGAAGACAGGCTGCTCCAGTACCACCAGCTCGTCGACCAGCTGCTCCATCAGCCGGCCGACTCTGCTTCCTGCTACTGGTACGGCAACGACCAACTTGCCGGCCTGTCGTTTCTTGCACATCAGAACTGCGGCGCGCATAGTGGCTCCCATGGCCAAGCCATCGTCAACCAAGATGACGTGGCGGTCTTTCAGCCCGGGCAGGGATCTGCCGTTGCGGAGTATACGGATGCGGCGACGGATCTCCCGCTTCTGGTCGTCGACAGTGCTCTGTACAGTATCAGGGGACAGGTGACTCACGGCCTGTTCGATGAGTACGGTTGTTCCATCCTCCGCTATGGCCCCGAAACCAGACTCAGGGTTTTGCGGAAAAGGCAATTTCCTGACTATGAGGAGGTCGAAATCGGCTTTCAGCCGGTCCGCCACCTGGCAGCCGACTTCGACTCCCCCTCGGGGAATAGCCAGAACCAGCGCGCCGCACTCCGTGTATCTGCTCAAGGCCTGGGCCAGTCTCCTGCCGGCGTCCATTCTGTCTTCGAACATTTCTGCCTTATCCCGCCTCCCTTCCCTTTAACAAATGCAAGAAGCATACCATTCCGTTCGCCTTTGCTGGCTGGCACAACCAGAGGAAAATCGTGTATTGTTAAGCTGCAACGATCAGAGTGACTGGGCTCGACAATAATGCTCTGTACCCGGCACAAGCGCTTGTCTGGGGGAGTATTTACCAGTTTCCATGATAGGAGGTGCGACGCAATGAAGGTGCGAATCGATCGGGAAGAGTGCACGAGCTGCGCTCTGTGCTGGGATAGCTGTCCTCAGGTATTCGAGGAGAACGCCGACGACGGTTTCAGCCAGATCACGGCCAAGTACCAGGAGAACAGTGACGGAAGCCGTGGAGAAGTACCGGAGGATCTTCGCGATTGTGTCGAGCAAGCCGCCGAAGGCTGTCCCGTAGAGATCATCCACGTAGAAGGATAAGCGCAACAACTACGAACAACCCCAATACGTTATTTTTTCCCCGATTATCCCAGCAGCTATAACCTTATAACCTGTTCGGGTTATTCCAACCCTCAGACGGGTTTGTTACTTTATGAATATACTAAGTATATCTATATAAGGAGGAAGCTGTGACCAATCCGTTTCAGCTGTCCAACCTATGGCAGCACATGAGGACCGAGTTACTCGATTCTGCTATGCGTTTCGGACCGCTGCGAAGCTGGGCCTTGAATCAGGGGGAACGGCAGCTTTTTCAAAAATATGTGGTGGAGAACGAGGACCGTCTTCCCCGCAAGATCCAGGAGACCCGCTGCCGTGTACTGGTCAACCTGCTCCACTCCGTCGACCGAGCCCTCTCGGACGGCAGGATCTCAGCCCAGGTACGCAGGAGCATCATCAAGGAGTTCATCGGCAACCTGGTCATCGGGGACAGCGAGCGCATAGCGGCCTTTCAGGAGCGCTACGGTCACGCACCTCCTACCTTTCTTACCATCAGCCCTACCAAGCGCTGCAACCTGCACTGCAAGGGCTGCTATGCCGCCAGCTCGGCCCGGGACAGCAACACCCTCACCTACGAGGTATTCGCTCGCATTCTCAAGGATAAACGGGAGGCCTGGGGCTCCCATTTCACGGTCATCTCGGGCGGAGAACCGCTGATGTACAGGAGCGACGGCAAGGATATTTTCGACGTGCTCGAGGAAAACCGGGACCAGTACTTCATGATGTATACCAATGCCACCTTGATCGACAGAGAGGTTGCCCGCAGACTGGCCGAGGCGGGCAACCTTACCCCCGCCATATCGGTGGAAGGCTGGGAAAAGCAGACCGACGAGCGGCGCGGCCAAGGTGTGTTCGTCAAGATCCAGCGAGCCATGGAAAACCTGAAAAGCTTCGGTGTTCCGTTCGGGATCTCGGTAACGGCTACCCGGGAAAACGCCGAGACCATCCTCTCGGATGAGTTCCTGGATCACTACTTCAACAAAATGGGGGCTATCTACGGCTGGATCTTCCAATACATGCCTATCGGGCGCAGCTACACGATTGATCTGATGGTTACTCCGGAACAGCGGCGCTGGATGCTGGAGAAAGAGCTGGAGATGATCTACGAGAAAAACCTGTTCCTGGTGGATTTCTGGAACGGGGGGATCATGTCGCTGGGCTGCATCTCCGCCGGGCGTCCCGGAGGGTATTTCTATATAGATTGGAATGGCGATATCTCACCTTGTGTCTTTTTCCCGTACAAGATCGCTAATGTATACGAGCTTTATTCCCGCGGCGGCTTGCTGTCCTCAATCTTGACCAGCAACTACTTCAAGGCCATAAGAACCTGGCAGCAGGAGTGGCTGAACGGACAGAAAAAAGTAGGAAATCTCTTCCGGCCCTGCCCGATCCGTGACCACTATGAGTTCGCCCATCGGACCATCAAGGCGAACCAGGCGCAGCCGATGGACGAGCACGCGGCCAGGTCGCTGGCCGACTCCGAGTACCACCGGCGAATGGTGGACTATGACCGGCGGGTGGCGGAGCTGCTCGATCCTATCTGGCAGAGGGAGGTGTATCCAGAGCAATGCTCTCCCCAACACCTGTCCTTTGCCCGCTTGCCTGACTAGCGGCTGCGGCCGAGCAGCAGCAACCGTACCAGTGTAAGCACCGAAGCCAGGGCCGCAGCCACGTACGTCATGGCGGCCGCATTGAGCACGCTCCTGGCGCCCTGAAGCTCCCGCTCGGTCATGGCACCGCTGGTACGCAGCAGCTTGAGCGCTCTGGATGAGGCGTTGAACTCGACGGGCAGAGTAACGATAGTAAAAGCCACGGCGAAGGCGAACAGGGCTATGCCGATGCTGATGAAAGGCTCGCCGATCCCAAAAAGCAGGCCCCCCAGCACGATGATCGGACCGAGCTTGGAGCCGAAGGAAGCGACGGGATAGACGGTGTTGCGCAGCGCCAGAGGGAAGTAGGCACGGGAGTGCTGGATGGCATGACCGGACTCGTGAGCCGCGATCCCTAAAGCGGCCACACTGGTGCCCTGGAACACACTTGCGGACAGGCGCAGCACCCTGGCCCGAGGATCATAGTGGTCGGTCAGCTCTCCGGCCACCCGCTGCACCGGGATGTCCCGCAGACCATTAGCGTCGAGTATTTGCCGGGCCAGTGCGGCGCCGCTGAGCCCGCTGCGTGTTGATACCTGCCTGTATTTCTGGTAGGTATTCCGCACCATGGACTGGGCGATAAATCCCAGCAGGATAGCCGGAATCAACAGCCACCAGTACTGAAAAAAGTAGGCCATTCTCCACTCCTCTTTTCCCCTCCTAAGCTAAATAAGGTAATGTTTCCTGGATCGAAGTCAAGCGCTGCCTCGGCAAGCCGTTTGCAGCAGATGCCTCAGCCTTTCCCGATTAGATCTCTGCCAGCGGGCAGCCGGTCTTGACATTTCGATGGCATTATTGTATTTTATTTTAGACCGACGGTCGGTATAGACCATTGGTCGACGGGTGGGGTAAAGTGTGCGCATAGTGAAGGAATACGAGGAGCGTAAAGCGGAGCTGCTCGATACAGCTCTGCGACTTTTCATCAGCAAGGGGTATGAACAGACCTCGATCAACGATATTCTCAACGAAGTAGGAATATCCAAAGGAACGTTCTATTACTACTTCAAGTCCAAGGAACAGCTCCTGGAAGTAATGGCAGTCCGGCACGCAGATCGGCGGCTGGCTGTCTGGAATGAATGGATGCAGGACCGCAGTATTGACGCCGTGGAAAAGCTGAATAGAATCCTGCAGTCCGCCGGCTGCCTGGAAGTTCTGGAAAGCGGGGCTGCGGTGGCGCAGTTGAAGGAAGCATACGGGCGGAACAACCATCTCTTTCGTCGGGAGATGTATAAAGCCCTGATCGAAATAGCGGGTTCGGAGCTGGCAAAGATCGTGGAGCAGGGCAGGAAAGAAGGGGCGTTCAACACGCGCTATCCCAGAGAGTCGATCGGTCTGATACTTGCCCTCGGAGAGAGCGCGTTGGAGCAGCTGGCTAGCTACACCGCCAACTGCGCAGCCGAACGTCACTGTCGCCCGGAGGCAATGAGAACGTACCTGGTCTGCCAGGATGCAATGGAGAGAATACTAGGGGCAAAGAGCGGCTCGGTGCAATTTCTGTTGCCGGAGCTGTTCGATTCCCTGATCGGCGAGCTCGACGCGGCCGCCGACGAAGCGAGCATCAATCCCCGGTAAGAACTACCATACCCTGTGCGAGCTAGACCCGTTGTCCGCTGCGTACATCGCGCGCCCACGGGTCGCGGACCGGGCAGGCGATGTTGTGAGATCGACGTGGCAAGGAGGATGAAATGGCTGATATAGGAGAGAGCAAACACACCAACGGTGAAAAGACGTTGCTTGACATATATTTCGACGATCTGAAAAAGATCCCCATCCTGTCCCGCAAGGAGGAGGAGGAGTGTGCCCGGAGAGCAAGGCAGGGAGACCAGCAGGCCAAGAACATGCTGATCCGCGCCAATCTCCGCTTCGTGGTTCAGGTGGCCAAGAGGTACCAGAACTGCGGGCTGCCTTTGATCGACCTGATCAGCGAAGGTACGATCGGGTTGATGAACGCGGTGGAGCGCTACGATGTAAACAAGGGCTATCATTTTATATCGTATGCGGTCTGGTGGGTCCAGCAGGCTATCCTCAAGGCCATCTCTCAAAAAACCCGCCTGATCCGGCTGCCGCTCAATCGGGTAGGCGAAATCACCAAGATCAAGAAGCTTATTAAGGAGCAGAATGAGGAGGGCAAGGCAGCGGATCTCGGGGAAGTAGCCGAAGCAATGGGAAGAGATGTCAAGACCATAGAGAACTTGATCCGTATTTCCCACAACCACCTTTCGCTGGACGCCAAGATCGGGGGCGACCATGATTCCGCCCGGCTGGTGGACTTCATAGAAGACTCCGCCTACAAGGACCCCGAATCCGAGGCCCTCGACCGTTCTCTTTCCGACGAGATCGGAAAGGCCCTGGGTACCCTCCAGGAAAGAGAGGCTGAGGTAATCAGGGATCGTTACGGGCTGGAAGGCCGCAAACCGCTTTCTCTGAAGGAAATCGGAGCCCGCTATAAGGTGTCGAAGGAGAGAATACGGCAGATAGAGAGCAGGGCTCTTAAAAAGCTCAGGGACCCCGCCAGAAGCGCACGTTTCAGGAACTACGTTGATCGGGGATGAGCTTTCCTACCTGAGCAGGCCGGCAATGATCAACTCGGTGGCCTGCTCTTCATCCAGACCCCGGGACATCAAGGTCTCAAGTTGCTTGCTGTCCACACTGCCGATGGCCGCTTCATGGGTGATGTGCGCCCGGGGGTGACGAACCTCCACCACAGGGACCGCCGCAGCCACACCCCGATCCTTGATGATTTCCTTGCAGTCTACGTGACCTCGGGCGTAAGCGGCGTCGGCGACCAGCTTGTTGTACACTTCGGCCCGGGCGCTGTCGCGGGCCGCCACCCTGGAGCTTAGATAGCCCCTGGCGCCTCTTCCATTGAGGTAGCCCACCTCCCTGATCTTGATCACATCCTCCCCTTTGCCGCTGATCTTGGCCATCATCTCCAGCACACTTTCCTCCCCGCAGACGGTTTCGTAGTCCATATCGATCAGTCCCACCCGTCCGCGTCTGAGCTGGAACTCGGTCTTGAAACGGGCCTTGGGGGCCAGCTCGATCCTGGCCTTGGGAAGAACTTCCAGACCGCCTTCCTCGCTGTGGATGTGGCTTTCCAGGTACGAGTACTGTGCCCCTTCTCCGATCGATATTTCGGCATCCATGATATGCTTGACGCTCAGTGCAGAGGGAAAGATACAGTGGGCCAGGATGGAGACCGTTGCCTCCGCCCCCACCTCGATGCGCAACACGATTCGTTGAACCGCTTCGCGGTGGGTTACACCGAAGCACATGTGGACCGGCTTGGCGATGCTGACTCCGGGCTTTACCCGAATTAGCGCCTTTACCCCGTCCCCCAGCTCTGTCGTGTCGATCTCCAGGCCGGGGACTAGGTGGCTTCCCAGCACCTTGTTGAGGTTGAGGACCAGGTGTGCCGTTTCAGCATCCTTTAGAGCCGGATCTATCCGGGCTTCCCGCACCAGTGTCTGGAGGTCGCTCATTGCAGCCTTTTTCCTTTCGCGGTCCCGGGCCTGTTTTTGTGATCACATGGGATGCACTCCCCTTCGAAATAAGGAAGAATCTTGTCGACGGTCCCCTTCAAGACCTCCCGGCCGCAACACATCAGAAAGGCGTGCTCCGCCTGACTGAGCACGGTAGCGCTGTGCGTGATCAGTAACACGGTGGCGCCGTAGCTCTTGAAGTGCTTGAGGGCCTGGAGTATGTTTTGCAGAGAAGCAACGTCGATTCCCGAATCGGGCTCGTCCAGCATAACCAGCTTGGGCTGCATGGCCAGGATCGAGGCCAGCTCGATCTTCTTGCGCTCGCCGCCGCTCAAAGTCCGATCAATGGCCCGGCCCAGGTATTCCGACGGGTCGAGCCCCACTTGTTCGAGGGCCCTCTCCAGATCTCCGATTTTACCCTTTCTCGTCGAAGCCTGTAGGAACATTTCCACCGTCAGGCCCTCGAAACGAGCCGGCTCCTGCCAGGCCAGGCTAATCCCCAGCCGCGCTCGCTTGTCAACGCTGAGCCCCTTGAGGTCTCTGCCTTCGAAACGAATCGTCCCCCGATAACCTTCGTAGCCCTTGAGTCCCATAACCGTCGCCGAGAGGGTGGTCTTCCCGGCCCCGTTTGGACCCACGACCGCGTGAATGTGGCCTTCCCAAACATCCAGGCTGATCCCATCGAGGATTTTCCTGCCGTCCAGGCTCAGGCTAACGTTGTCCAGCTCGAGTACTCCCATGCGCCAAGATTATCCGTAAAGCCGCCTGCGGGGCAAGCTCACCATAAAGCACCCTCCAGCCCGCTGTCCGGCTTTCGCCTGCCCGCAACAGGCCTGGATTCGGCGGTGGGAAGTCTTCCGTTCACTTGATCAGTCGCCGCCGCATGCCCAACAGGGCCAGGGGGAAGAAGAGCGCCGCGAACACCACCAGATAGAGGACACTCCAGAGGATCTGCAGATACATCTCGCCGTAGCCGAAGGAGCGGCTCAGGCGGACCAGGTGAGTCAAGGGCAGAAAGTCGGCAAGCCGCCGAGCCCAAACCGGCAGGTTTTCCAGCGGAAAAAAGGTACCGCTGAAGAGAAACATCGGTGTAATGAACAGGAAGATGGGCAGGTTGAAGGTTTCGATACTGGCCACCAAGGAGGTGAAGAACATGGCGATGGCGCCAAAGGCCAGGCCGCCGAGAAAGGCCGCCGGAAGCAGGAGAAGGCTCGAGGGATAGCTCAGCAGCCCGAAAACGCTGACCACCATCATCATGATCGCCGTAGCCAGCACGGCCTTGGTTCCGCCCCAGATAATCTCCCCGGTAATCACTTCCTCCAGGGACAGTGGAGTGGTCATGATAGCGTCGTACGTCTTCTGGTAGTACATGCGCACGAAGGAGGAGTAGGAGTTCTCAAAGAAGGCGTTGTACATGATGTTGATGGCGATTAGAGCCGGAGCCAGGTAGGCCACGTAGGATATCTCCATTCCTCGATAAGTCAGCGCCCCTACCAGGGCGCCCAGGCCGGCCCCGAAGGCGAACAGGTAGAAAAGGGGCTCCAGAAGAGGCGGTACGAAGCTAATCTTCCATATCTTGCTGTACACCTTGAGATTCCGGCGCCAGACCTTGAACAGGCGCCTGCCTATGGATACCCGCAGTCCGCTCATTCCCGCAAACCTCTTCCCGTCAACTTGAGAAACACGTCCTCCAGAGAAGCCATGCGCAGGTAACAGCCCTCGTCGCAGTACTCGCGGCTGAGAAGCCGGTAGATATCCTCTCCGTTCCGGCTGTAGATAATCAGCCGGTTGCCCAAATCCTCGTGCTCCAAACCCTGAGATCGTATGTAGTGCTTCAAGGATTCGGGTGGAAAGGCCACTTCCACGACCTCCTTGCCCACGTAGCGGTGGATCAGATCCATGGGTTTCCCTTCGACCAGGATGCGACCGTGGTCCATAATCACCAGGCGGTCGCAGAGCCGCGAGGCCTCGTCCATGTAGTGGGTCGTGATCAGGATGGTCAGGCCCCGGGACTTGAGATCCTCCAGCCGCTGCCAGACCTGGTGCCTAGCCTGGGGGTCCAGCCCGGTGGTCGGCTCGTCGAGAATCAGCAGCTCAGGCTGATTTATCAGGGCCCGGGCTATCACCAGCCGGCGCATCATGCCGCCGGAAAGCTCCTCCACTTTGGCGTCCTGGCGGTGCTCCAGGGAAACAAAGCGCAGCAGCTCCCAGGCCCTTTCCTTCGCCTCCCGCCTGGGAATGTCGAAATAACCGGCGAAAATCTCCAGGTTTTCCCTGACCGTCAAATCGGGGTCCAGGTTGTTATCCTGCTGGCAGACGCCGATCCGGGCCCGCACCTCCCTCCAATCCCGCGCGATGTCCAGCCCGAAGACCTTGAGGGACCCGAAGCCGATCGGGGAAAAGCCGTAGGCCATGCGGATGGTGGTGGTCTTGCCCGCACCGTTGGGACCCAGAATGCCGAAGCTTTCCCCCGAGCGGACCTGAAAGGAAATCCCGTCCACCGCGGCGATTTCCCCGAACCGCTTGCCGAGATCTTTCACCTCGATGATGTTTTTTCCGTTCTTTCCATTCATCGGACGCTAGCAAAGATAACTATTCCTACACCGTTCGCATAGTAGCGGCTTCATAGCCTCCCGGAACTCAAGCCTAACCCGAAAAACCTGCAGGTTTAATCGATAGCGGTTATTCTCTCCCATCCACTGATATTTCATACTTGTAGCCATGGAACAGAAATACGAGGAAGAGGAAAAACGGACGGAGAGCCGGGAGTGGCTCGAATCGCTGGAATACGTGTTCCAGCGGGGGGGAGCCGACCGGGTCCGGGAGCTGCTGCAGCTTCTGCAGATCAGGGCCCAGGAGCATGGCGTGGTCTTTCTCTGTCCGGGAAACACCCCTTACATCAATACCATCCCGGCCTCCGAGCAGGTTCCCTACCCGGGCAGCCAGGAGATCGAGCGGCGCATAAAGAGCGTGATCCGCTGGAACGCCATGGCCATGGTGGTACGGGCCAACAGGCAGTCCTCAGGGATCGGGGGACATATCTCCACCTACGCCTCCCAGGCCACGCTGTGGGAGGTGGGCTTCAACCACTTCTTCAGGGGCAAGGACGCTGAACAGGGCGGAGACATCATCTACTTCCAGGGCCATGCCTCACCCGGTGTGTACGCCAGGGCTTTCGTCGAAGGACGCTTGAGTGAGGAGCAGCTGATCAACTTCCGCCAGGAGCTTCGTCCGGGCGGAGGCTTGGCCTCCTATCCCCACCCCTGGCTGATGCCGGAGTTCTGGGAATACCCCTCCGTGAGCATGGGGCTGGCGCCGATCATGGCCATCTATCAGGCCCTCTTCAACCGCTACCTGGAAGATCGCGGTATCAAGAGCACCTCTAAAAAGAAGATCTGGGCCCTGGTGGGGGACGGGGAGATGGACGAGCCGGAATCGATGGGAGCCATCACCCTGGCTGCCCGGGAGGAGCTGGACAACCTGATCTTCGTCGTAAACTGCAACCTTCAGCGTCTGGACGGCCCCGTGCGTGGCAACGGCCAGATTATCCAGGAGCTGGAGGCCGCCTACCGGGGCGCCGGCTGGAACGTGATCAAGGTGATCTGGGGCAGCGATTGGGACCCGATTCTGGCCAGGGACGAGGACGGAGTGCTGGTCCGGCACTTAAACCAGGTTATCGACGGACAGATGCAGAAGTACGCCACCTCGAGCGGAAGCTATATCCGGGAGAACTTCTTCGGCCGGGACCCTCGCCTGCTCGAAATGATCGAAAATCTCTCCGACGAGCAGCTCCAGCGGCTGCGCCGGGGAGGCCACGATCCGATCAAGGTCTACAACGCCTACAAGGCCGCGGTGGAGCATCGAGGCCAGCCCACGGTCATCCTGGCGCAGACCATCAAGGGCTACGGCCTGGGAGAGGCCGGAGAGGGCCGCAATGTCACCCACCAGCAGAAAAAGCTCAATGAAGAGGAGCTGCGCTACTTTCGTGGCCGCTTCGCGATCCCCATTTCCGACCAGGATCTGCCCATGGCCCCTTTCTACCGCTTCCCCGAGGACAGCGAGGAGGCCCGCTACCTGAAGGAACGCAGGGAAGCGCTGGGCGGCTTCCTGCCCAGGAGGACCGTGCAGACCGAGCCCATAGAGCTTCCGGCAAACGAGCTGTTCGAAGAGCTCCTGCAGGGCAGCGAGGAGCGGGAGGAGGCCACCACCATGGCCTTCGTGCGCCTGCTCGGCAAGCTGCTGCAGGACAACAAGATAGGCAGGCTGATCGTTCCCATAATCCCCGACGAGGCCCGCACCTTCGGCCTGGAGGCCCTGTTCCGGCAGGTAGGCATCTATTCCCATGTCGGCCAGCTCTACGAGCCCGTGGACAGGCACAGCCTCCTGTACTACAAAGAGGCCAAGAATGGGGCCATCCTGGAAGAAGGCATCACCGAGGCCGGCTCGATCAGCTCATTTATCGCGGCCGGCACCGCCTATGCCACCCACGGAGTCAATACGATCCCCATCTTCATGTTCTACTCCATGTTCGGCTTCCAGCGGGTAGGCGATCTGCTCTGGGCGGCGGGCGATGCCCGGGCCAAAGGCTTCCTGGTCGGGGGCACCTCCGGGCGCACCACCCTTCCGGGAGAAGGGCTTCAGCACCAGGACGGCCAGAGCCACGTCCTGGCTCTTCCCCTGCCGAATCTCAGAGCCTACGATCCCGCCTTCGCCTACGAGATTGCGGTGATCGTGCGGGACGGCTTGAAACGGATGTTCGTGGATCAGGAGAATCTGTTTTACTATATCACCGTCATGAACGAGTTCTATCCTCAGCCGCCCATGCCCAAAGGCGTAGAGCAGGGCATCATCCGGGGCATCTACCGCTTGCGGCCTTCGGGCAAAAAAGACGGCCGGAACAAGGTCCACCTGTTCGGAAGCGGGGCGATCCTTCGAGAGGCTTTGAAAGCCGGACAGACCCTGGAAGAACGCTATGATGTTCAGGCGGACGTGTGGAGCGTGACCAGCTACAAGCAGCTTTACCGGGAGGCCCTGGAGACGGAACGGCAAAACCGTCTGCACCCGGACAAAAAACCGCAGAAATCGTTTCTGGAGCAGACCATGGAAAAAGAGCAGGGTATATTCGTGGCCGCCTCCGACTATCTCAAGGCGCTTCCCTGCGCCATTGACCGCTGGCTGCCCGGACCGCTGTACGCCCTGGGCACCGACGGCTTCGGCCGCAGCGACAACAGAGGAGCTCTGCGGGATTTCTTCGAGGTGGACTCCCGTCACATCACCGTAGCGGCCCTGCACGGGCTGGCCCGCGAGGGCCGGATCGAGGAAAAAACGGTCAGCCGGGCGATCAAGGAGCTGGAAATCGATCCGGACAAGCCCAACCCGGTCAGCTCTTAGGAGGGCAGATCGATGGTTCAAGAAGTAACGCTTCCCGAGATTTCTGAAAACGTGGAGTCGGGCGAGGTTATCCGGGTGCTGGTATCCGAGGGCCAGACCATAGAGCAGGAGCAGCCGGTCGTTGAGCTGGAAACCGAGAAAGCCGCCTTCGAGGTACCCTCTACGGCGGCGGGAAAGGTCGTGGAGATCGCGATAGCCGAAGGAGACACCGTTCGGGTTGGACAGATCCTGATCAAGGTGGAAACGGGTCAGGAGACTAAAGAGCCGGAGGAAAAAACAAAGAAAGAAGAAAGAACAGAAGAGGACCGCCAGAAGGCGGGTAGAGAAAAGAAAGAGGCTGCCGCTGAGGAGAAGAAAGCAGCGGCGCAGCCTGAAACAGAGGAAGCGGAGCAGCAGGAGCATGAGCGGGGCGGACCGGAGAGGGAAGCCCCGGGGGCTGCAGAGCAGAAGGAGGTGGCGCCCGCCTCTCCGTCGGTCCGCAGACTGGCCCGTGAACTGGGCGTGGACATCGAAAGCGTATCCGGCAGCGGACCGGGCGGCAGGATCTCCCACGCCGATGTGAAGCGTCACGTCAAGGAAGCGCTTCGAGGACAGCGAGCAGCCGGGACCCCTGAAGAGCTTCCTGCCCTGCCCGATTTCAGCCGCTGGGGCGAGATCGAGCGCAAGCCCATGACCCCGGTCCGCAAGGCGACCGCCCGCAACACCGCCGCAGCCTGGAGGTCCATTCCCCACGTTACTCAGTTCGATCAGGCCGGCCTGGAAGCGGTGGAGCGGTTCCGTGAACGCTACGCGAAACGGGTCTCCGGGGCCGGAGGCAGGCTAACCATCACGGCGATCATGCTCAAGGTGGCGGCGGCGGCCCTCAAGGTCTTCCCGCAGCTCAACGCCAGTCTGGATGCAGCCGGCGACGAGATCATCTACAAGCGCTACATTCATATCGGCGTGGCGGTGGATACCGATCGAGGGCTGCTGGTCCCCGTGATCCGGGACGTGGACAGGAAAGACATCACCCAGGTGGCCGTCGAGCTGACCGAGCTGGCCGAGCGCACCCGGACCAAGAAAGTCAAGCCCGCCGAGCTGGAGGGAGCCAGCTTCACCGTCTCCAATCTAGGCGGTATCGGTGGAACCGGTTTCACTCCCATCGTATACTACCCCCAAGTGGCAATCCTGGGTGTTGCCAGGGCGCGGCGCGAGATTTATCTGCAGCAGGAAGGTATCCCGGCCGAGAGGAGCGTGCTGCCTCTGTCCCTGTCCTATGACCATCGGGTGGTGGACGGAGCCGATGGGGCCCGCTTCCTTCGCTGGATCGCGGACGTTTTGGAAAATCCGCTTCTTTTGCTGATGGAAGGAGGACTGTAATGGCCGAGGACCGGAAACAGCTCGTCGTTGTCGGCGCAGGGCCCGGCGGCTACGCTGCGGCGTTCATGGCCGCCGATCTCGGGCTCCGGGTGACGTTGATCGATCCGGAGGTCCATCCCGGGGGAGTCTGCCTGTACCGGGGCTGCATTCCCACCAAGGCCCTGCTTCACGCCGCCAAGGTGGTGAACGACATTAAACGGGCGGCCCAATGGGGCCTTAAGGTCGGGGAACCGCAAGTAGAGCTGGACAAGCTGCGCTCCTGGAAAGGTAGGGTTGTCGCGCGGATGACAGAAGGACTGGGCAAACTCGCCGAGGCGAGAAAGGTCGAGTACGTCCGCGGCAGGGCGCGCTTCCTCGATGCCGGCAATCTCGAGGTCAGGGAAAACGAGGGCAAGAACTACAAACTTGCCTTCGATAAGGCGATCATAGCCACAGGGGCCAGGCCCGGGGATCTTCCCGGTATCTCCTTAGACTCCTCCAGGGTGATGGATTCTACAGCGGCACTAGAGATCGAGGAGATTCCTGAAAAGCTGCTGGTGATCGGAGGCGGCTATATAGGCCTGGAGCTGAGCAGCGTGTACGCTTCCCTGGGAAGCAGAGTGACGATCGTGGAGATGATGCCCGGGATCCTTCCAGGAACGGACCGTGACCTGGTGAAGGTGTTCATCCGCGAGGCCGAGCAGCTTTTTGAAGAAATCCGGGTGAATACGACCGCCGAGCTGGAGGTGCAGGACAAGGCAGTCAAAGCCATCCTCAAAACCAAGGAGGGGCAGCCGGAGTCCAGGCGCTTCGACCGGGTGCTGATTTCGGTGGGACGCAAGCCCAACACCGGGGACTTGGGTCTGGAAAATACCAGGGTACAGGTCAACGAGAAGGGGTTCATCTCGGTCGACCCCCAGCGCCGGACGTCGGAGCCCTCGATTTACGCCATCGGTGACGTCACGGGCAATCCTCTGTTCGCCCACAAGGCCACCCACGAAGGCCGGGTGGCGGCCGAAGCGATCGCCGGGAAGAAGACGGCGTATGAGCCCAGGGCCGTTCCGGCCGTGGAATACATCGATCCGGAGATCGCCTGGTGCGGGCTGACCGAAAGCGAAGCGAAAGAGCAGCAACGCGAGGTGGAAGTGGTCCGGTTCAATTGGGCCGCCTCCGGGCGTAACGCGACTCTAGGACGCAAGGACGGGCTGACCAAGCTCATTATAGAGCCGCAGACCGAGCGCATTCTGGGCGTCGGCATCGTCGGCACACAGGCAGGGGAGCTGATCTCCGAAGGTGCCTTGGCGGTGGAGATGGCGGCTCTGGCCTCGGACCTTTCTCTGACCGTCCATCCTCACCCCACGCTCAGCGAAACCCTCATGGAAGCCGCCGAGGCGTTCTACGGCACGGCCACCGACATCTACCGTCCCAAACGAGGCGGGAAGTAGCGCTGTTGCTGAACATCTGGTATGGTATAACAACTTCGCATTAGGGAGGAATAATGTCTGATTATCACGAACCGGTAGAGTCCCTCGGCGAACAGGCGCTGAACATATCCCGGGCGCTGCACTCGCTCAAAGAGGAGATCGAAGCCATCGACTGGTACAACCAGCGGGTCGCCGCCTGCGCAGACGAGCAGCTACGCGCCGTGATGGCCCACAACCGGGACGAAGAAATCGAGCACGCCTGCATGGCCATCGAATGGCTGAGAAGGAACATGGCAGGCTGGGAGGAGAATCTAAAGCAGCTTCTATTTACCGACGGGGACATCGCGGCTCACGAAGCGTAAGGAAAGGAAGCGGAGGAGTCAGTCGATCACAGGTGAGTGCCGGGTACGCCTCGAGCCCCGATCGGGGTCCACTTCCGGGACTTCCAGCACTTCCCGGGGCCGGCGCAGCCACGCCTCTTGCGTAGCGGCGCCGTTCATCGTCTCTCCGATGCCCGGCTCTCCCGAGACCTTCCCCTGCCTGCAGGAGGTCATCACTCCTCGTCGCTGTCCCGTTCTCCGCGAAGCAGGCGCCCGCCGCCCTCCAGGTCCATCTTGAGGGACAGAAAGCGCAGCAGGTCCTTGAGCGAAATGATTCCCACCAGCTTGTTGTTATCGACCACCATGAGCCGGCTACTGCCATTGCGGTGCATCCGGGAAAGCGCCACCGTGGCGTCTTCCGAGCTGGACACCGTGTTCTTGGACGTGCATTGCTCGGCCAGCTCGCCCACGGTGCGCCGGCCCCAGTCTTCGCGGGGCGTCTCTTTGATCTGCCTGGTGGTGATGCACCCGCGTAGCGTGCCGTTGTCCACCACCGGCATCATCTTGTGGTGATACCTATACACGTAATCCCGGACCAGCTCCTCGACGGTAGCCTGGGACGGAATGGTAACCACGTCGGTGCTCATGAAGCGGCTGACCGGCTCTCCCTTCAGGGTCTCGGTCATCAGCAATTTCTGGTAGGAGGTCGTGGCGGCATTGCGGAGGAATAGACCGATGAGGATCCACCACATCCCGCCGATGAACGCTCCCCGGAAGATGGAGAAGAACCCCAGCGCCATCAAAGCAAAGCCAAAGCCCGAGCCTATCCAAGAGGCTATCCGGGTAGCCCGGCGGATGTTGTTCTTCCACTTCCAGATGCCGGCCCGCAGCAAACGTCCCCCGTCAAGAGGAAAGGCCGGCAGCAGGTTGAATCCGGCCAGGATAAAATTGATCGTTCGTAGATAGCGGAAGATGGCGGTGACCGATACCGGCCAATCCTGGGTCCTGCCTGCAAGATAGACGCCCCAGAAAAAGAAGCCTATAGCGACGCTGGCCAGCGGGCCGGCCAGGGCCATGAAAAATTCGGCCTTGGGGCTGGAGGGCTCTTCATCCATCTGGGCTACGCCCCCGAAGACGAACAGGGTGATACTGCGAATCGGCAGCCCGAACCTTCTGGCCACCATGGAATGGGAGAACTCGTGGAATACGATCGAGAAAAAGATGCCCACGGCGCCGAAGGCTCCCATAATCCAGTAAACTCGTGCCGGCAGGCCGGTTATGTCACCGGGAAACACGCCCTGAGCCAGAGTCCAGGTAATCAATACGGCCAGTATGAGCCAGCTGAAATCGACCTTGACTTCGAAACCGAACAGCTTGAATAAAGTCAAACCCTTTCCGAACATCATGATCCTCCTAGTATCGAAAGATGGCCGCGCTCTCTTTGTTTCCGGGAACCTCTTTCCCGTTGACTGTATAGACCGTACCGTCGGCGACCAGCGTCTGTACGGCGGCCAAATCCAGCAGGTCCTCATTCTCCGGACCGGGCTCGCTTGCTCTGACGATTCTCTGTTTTTTTGGATCGTAACTTCCCCAGCTATGCAGGTCCTTCGGCACAAACAGGGTATCGACCTTGCCGTACGCGGCGGCCGGCACGATCTCCTCCAGCCGGTCCGAGGCTTTGTCCGTACTAGCCAGAACGCCGAACCGCTCGGCGCTCTGTTCCTGCTTTCTACGAAAATAAGGTCCCACGACTTCCCAGGCCTTTTCGTGCAGCTCGCCAACGGAAAGCTCATCCGCGTTGGCCCCCACCCCCTCTTCCAGAAGATTCGGATAGCTGTTGGCTTCGCTGTAGATAGGCAGCAGATACGGAAGCCCGGCTAGAACCAGGGGAGCCTGCTCGTTGCGCAGCGCCCGATGAACCGCCCTGTCGATCCCGCGAAAGTAGCGTAGTAGCTGGTCCTTGACCTCGGCCTTGCCTGCTCCCTGGCCGTGATAGACTGCGGCTCTCCTTCCATCCTGCCTGGCTGCGCCGGTACCTGTATGATATTGAATCTGTTTTTCCACCTCGTCGAACTTCATGGCTTCCGCAAGGCTTCGCGGAACCTGGCGAAGACGCACCTCGTTCACACTGTAGTGAGACCCCAGAAAAAGCCGTACCTGGCGTCGCGTCAGGGCAAGCAGATAGAATCTGCCGTTTCCGCTGAAGAGGCTCAACAGGGGCTTGAGGTGAAATCGCCGGCCTACGACAACAAGCTCCTCGAAATCAAGAGGAAGGCGGTAGTAGCGGAAAAGCCGGGGCTTGAGGAACATGGCCAGGCCGTCCAACTGCTGCTGCCAGAAGATCTTGTCTATCTGAATGCTGGAAGCGGGCTTGAGTAGCTCCTCGATCTCCCGCTCTTTCATACCTTCCGAGATCAGCTCTTCGGCCGCTTTCCTCACCAAATTCTTGAAGCGAATCGAATTTTGCCTTACTTCCCGGCCGCCCCGCTCGGTGGGCAGGAACAGGGATATGCAGTATTCCTCCCTGATCCTGATGAGCTTTTTGAGGTCATCGATCGTCAGGATTTCCATTGGTTGTCCAGCGGCTATCATATCTCGGTAGCGCCCCGTATCGCGTTGCGGGGAAGGCTCACCCGTACCTTGCCCTGGCTCCAATCCACTTCGTCAATCCAGTGGGTGTCTACGATCACCTTCCTGCCCGGCAGCCAGTCGCCTGCTTCGACCACGAGAAACTGGATTTCCCAGCTTTCCTCTTCAACGACGAAATCCTCTACCTGGCCGATCCGCCCGTCCATAGCCTCGATTCTGTATCTCATAGCCTCCTCGGTACTGTGAAGATGTACCCCGTTTTCTTCGGGCGGATTAGAGCTGCCGGGACTTTCTCTTTCGCCGTCCTCCGTGGAGAGCAAGCCCGGATACAAATGATTGCCCCACAGCCCGACTCCGTCCCAGTAAGCCGGAATGCCGTAATACCTGCTCAATTCCTGTTCTTTGGCCCGCTCGATCGGCTGCTCTCCCCTGACTTCCGGGCTGTTGGCGACCTGCTCTCGGGTAAGGCGGACCTGTATCGTACCATTCTTCCAATCGATCCGTTCCACGGTGGTGGGAGAGATCAAGGCCAGCCTCTTGCCCAGCATCTTCTCGAGGTGGGTCATCAAATAGCGTATCGTCCACTTTTCATCATCGAAGTACAGCTCTCCCACCCTACCCAACGAACCGTCCCGTGCTTCTATTCTGTAGCTTTGGAGATGCCTTACGCTTCTATTCATCTCGTCCCTCCGCTGATACTCCTCTACAAGAATTTATGCAAGAAAAATGCCAGAATGGCACTATACCTCAATCTTCACTTCGCAGCCGAGAGGCAGATCTCACCTTGCGACGCTGTAAAAAAAATACACAGGCGTTGTGAAAAATATACCTGAGGTGAGCTTGAAAATGAACTGGAGATCGGCACAATAGGGCTATGTCAGCAGATAAAAAGAGCTTTGTCACCCCGGAAGACCTCGCAGAGGACACGATGATTCAGCTCGACAGGCTGGTGATCGCAACCTGCAACTCCGCAGCGGAATTTGCCGTGAAGGTGACCGAGTGTTATCGAAGAAAGCTGTCCGAACGGGGAAGCCGGGGCAGCTTCACCTTCCTTCACGGCATCGAGGACAGCTTCAGCGACTCCGAGACCCGGGTGCGGTTGGACGAGCACATTGGGGGAGCCGACGTGTTTCTTATGCAGCAGCTCCTCGATCCGCGTTCCGGAAGCACTGTCAACCAAAACTATCTTTCCTTTCTCATCGCCGCCCGCGGGTTTCGAGAGCACGGAGCCGCCCGTATCACCGCCGTGCTTCCCTACCTGGCCTACGCCCGGCAGGACAAGCCTACCAAGTATACCCGCGAGCCTACAACCGCACAGCTCATGGCCGAGCTCAGCCTTACCGCGGGCGTAGACACGCTGATCGCCTGGGCTCCGCACTCCAGCCAGATCCACGGTTTCTACGGGTCCGCCCCCATCCACCTGCTCGATTCCGAAAACCTCTTCCTGCGGGAGTTCAGCGCCTTCGGTGGCAAGCCGGAGGTGATCGTTACGGCTCCGGATGCAGGAGCAGCCAAGCTGGCAACGCACTTCAGCCGCGAGCTGGAGCTGAGCTGCGCTGTTGCTTCCAAGTACAGGCCGAGCCCGGGGAACGTGGAGATATCGGACGTGATCGGAGATTTCTCCGGAAAGAGAACGGCGATCGTCCTGGATGACATGATCGCGAGCGGCGGCACGATCTACGAGCTGGCTCGCAAGCTGGTGCGGGAAAAGGGGATCGAGGAGCTTTACGTCGGCGTGGGCCACAACCTCTGCCGGCCCCAAGCCCTGGATAGACTCTCCGAGCTGCACAGCCAGGGCCCGCTGATCGAGCTGGTCACGACGGACAGCGTTCCCCAGACCGATGAGTTCAGGTCCCTGCCCTTTATCAAGATCCGCAGCCTGGCGGAGATATTCTGCCTGACCATCAATCGGGTGCACTACAACCGCTCGGTCAGCGAGCTGTTCTTCAGGGATTGACGTACTGGAGCAGCCGCCGCGGATAAAAACTGCCGACTAGTGTTCCCGTTTTAAAAGGCGCAAAAAAACAGGAGAGGCCGGCTTTCAAGGCCGGCCTCTCCGATGATTCGAAAGACTAACCGCTGGTATGGCTCCGCTTCAGCGAACCAGCCCGTAGGACAGCTTCACCCCCTGACGCAGGATATGGAAGTTGAGATCATTAACACCCTTCTTATTGAGCAGGGTGTAGAAATCCGCGAGATTCTTCACGGCGTTGCCGTTTATCTGCTCGATCACATCCCCCTGACGCAGGCCCGCCACAGCGGAAGCGCTCCCCTGCTCGACCCCAGCGACCACAATTCCTTCGACGCTGCGGTTGATGTTGAGCTGGCTGCGAATATCGTCATTGAGATCCGTCACGTACAATCCCGGCCAGACACGATTCGCCTGGCTGGCGATCTGCTGCTCCTGGTCCCGGGCAGCGATCCTGGCGCTCAGGCTGATCCTGGAACCGGCCCTGATGAGCTCGAAGCGGGCTCTGTCTCCCGGTGAAAGGTTTCCCACCAGCCGCATGAGCTGGTTGGCATCCTGTATCGCCTGACCGTTGAGGCCGGTGATATAGTCTCCGGGCTGGATCCCCGCTTTGTCAGCGGGCGAGCCTTTGAAGATGTTGGAGACAAAGGCGCCATGCACTCCACCTACCTTGAGGTCCGGTGCTACTTGCTGAGGTAGATTGCTGATATAGACGCCGAGCCAGCCATACTCGACCTTCCCCTTGCTCAGAAAATCCTGGATGTCCCTCTTGGCGTCATTGATAGGGATGGCAAATCCCAATCCTACGTTGCCGCCGGAAGGAGAAGCGATCCAGCTGTTGATCCCGACCACCTCGCCCCGGATGTTGACCAGAGCGCCGCCTGAGTTCCCCTGGTTGATGGCTGCATCGGTCTGGATATAATCGGTGAATCCGGCTACATCCGACCCGGGCACGGAATGCCGTCCCAGGGCGCTCACAATGCCCTCGGTTACGGTGGAAGAGAATCCCAAGGGATTGCCTATGGCCAGCACCCAATCGCCTACCTGCATTCTGTCCGAATCACCGAGGATAGCCACCGGTACCTGTTCCCTGGTCTCGAAAACCACCAGGGCCAGGTCCTTGCGCTCGTCCTTGCCCACCAGCTTGGCGTTGAACTGCCTCTGGTCCGACAGCTTTACGCTGATCTCTTCGGCATCCCCGACCACGTGGTTGTTGGTCAGCACGTAGACTTTGTCCCCGTCCCTGCGTACGATCACCCCGGAGCCCAGGCCGTACTGCCTGTACTCCTGCTCTTTGGGAGACCGATTCGGACCTTGGGGGCCGAAAAAGAACTCGAAGGGATTGGTGATGGCCGGCGCCTTTACCACGTCCACGACGTCGATCTCCACCACGGTGGGGATAACTTGTTGGGAAACGACCCGGAACGCACTTTGAATGCTCTCCAGCGCTTGAACGCCGCTGCGGGCGGCATCCGTGTCGGCGTACGCCGGACTTGCGGCGATGAATCCCGCCAGTGCCATTACCAGGACCAGCACGGATATCCCGAGCCTTTTGGCTCCGTTCGTTTTGTTTTGAATCATAGGTGTATCCTCCTCATGGATATTTTAAAATCAAGTTAAAAACCAAGGCTTTCTACGGCCTTTCCGATTCGTTACAATTTTGTAACTCTAAAGGCGGTCAGCTTCGTGCCCGGCCGGCGGCTATGGACAGGATCGCCTGGCCCCTCGACCGCGCAGACGGATCAGAAGAAACGCTCCGCCGGATCGATGGACGGGAGGGGTAAATCCAGTCTCAAAATCTGTGTGTCCGGCGGGAGCGTTTCCTCATTCACTCCATAATGTTGAAAGCGACGTTTATCGCGACAATCCCACCTGGTACTCGTTCTGCTGGCGAGTGACGGTGAATACCAGCTCCTTGGAATCGGGCTGGTTCACGGCGTGGTAAAAATCCTGAAGTGACATGATTTTATGTTCGTTTACATTCCGCAGGATATCTCCGGCTTGGAATCCGGCTATGGCGGCCGGGCTTCCGGGAACGACTGTGCTGATGATCACCGCGCCCGTGTTCCGCGGCAGATCCAGCCTGGCCCTGATTTCAGGCGTGATCCGGACCACCGATACTCCCGGCCACAACAGGCTTGCCTGGCGATCCAGGGATTCCTTGTCCAGACGCTGGCTCAAGGTCACCTGGAGGCTAAGCCGCCGATCGCCCCGCAGGATACCAAACCGGGCAACCGATCCCGGTGCCAGATCGCCGACCACCAGCAGCAGGTGAGTGGAATCGCTTATCGGCTCGCCGTTCATGGAGACAATCGTGTCACCCGGGAACAGCCCTGCTTTCTCGGCGGGAGAGCCCTCGTAGACCCCGTACACGAATGCGCCCTGTACGTTATCTCCGTACAGGTCCACCGCCTCCTGGGGTGACAGCGTTCCTATGCTCACGCCCAGCCAGCCGTAGGCAATCTTCCCTGAAGTAATGAAATCCTCGATCGCCGACTTGGCGTTGTTGATCGGGATGGCAAAACCGAGACCAACATTTCCACCCGAGGGCGAGGCAATCCAGGTGCTGATGCCGATCACCTTTCCCTCGACATTGACCAGTGCGCCGCCCGAGTTGCCTTGATTGATTGCCGCGTCGGTTTGGATATAGTCGGTAAACGAAGCGATGGCAGATCCGGGTACGCTCTCCCTTCCGATGGCGCTGACGATACCCTCGGTCACCGTGGAATAAAAGCCCAAAGGACTGCCGACGGCCAGAACCCAATCACCGACCTGGAGAGTGTTCGAATCTCCGAGCTCGGCAACCGGCACCTTCTCATCGGTCTTGAATACGACCAAAGCTAGATCTTTGTTGGGGTCCGCGCCTACAAGACTCGCCGTGTAGCTGCGCCCATCGGCAAGCTTCACGCTGATCTGTTCGGCCTCTCCGACAACATGATTGTTGGTCAGCACGTAAACGCTTTGCCCGGCCCGCTTGACAATAACTCCGGAACCGAGACCCTGTCTGAGCAGCTCCTGCTTCTGCAGCTTGTTGTTCTGACTTTGCGGGGCGAAAAAAAACTGGAACGGCGAAGGGTTGTTCGCAGCCGCGGTCTGTACCACGTCCACGACGTCGATCTCCACCACGGTCGGTAGCACCTCCTCGGCCACCTGCCGAAAAGCTGCCTGGATGTTGGCCATGGTCTGGAACCCTTCTCCAACCTGTGCGGTATCCTTGGTGTAGAGGGTATCTTCAGGAACGGCCGTTTGTAAGTCGGATAAGTATAGGCTGCGGGCGGCAAAGAACCCCCCCGCCAGGGCCAGGAGGGCTACACCCGCTATTTGGAAAGCTCTCGAGCGAAATATCTCTTTTGGGTTCATCTGATCCCCCTTGTATCATTTCCGACTTTTTTAACATAGCGCGGAAAGGTTTCTGGAGTCTGACCCTAGAATTACAGTTCTGTAAGGAAGAGAAGCTGCTTAGACCGGTAAATGGACGGTGAAGCAGGAGCCCTTGCCGGCCTCGCTGTGTACCTCGATGCCGCCTCCGTGGGCTTTAACGACGGCCCGCACCAGGCCAAGCCCCAGACCCAGCCCCGGCTGGGAGCGGCTGCGGTCGCCGCGGAACAAGCGGTCCCAGATGTGGTCCAACTCGGCCTCCGGGATGCCCACGCCCGTATCCTGGATGGTTATCAGCGCCTGGCCGCCTTCGCGGCGAGTTGTCACCGCTACCCTCCCCCCTGCGGGCGTGTACTTGACCGCATTGTCCAGCAGATTGGCGATGACCTGGCGGAGGCGATTTAAATCGACAGAGACTTTTATATCCCCGGCGAGATCCTGCTCGATGCTGATGCTCTTTTCCTCGGCCGCGTAGCTGTACAGCTCCACCATGTCGGCAACCACGGATGACAAATCGGTCGGCTGCTTATCCAACCGCATGACTCCGGTTTCCGCTTCAGAGATATCCATCAGCGCGGAAAGCATGTTCTGGATCCGCCCTGACTCTTCTATACAGGCAGCCAGCGCCTCGTGATAGCTCCGCAGATTGTTCGGGCTCTGCAGGGCCAGCTCGGCGGTGGCCCGCAAGCGGGTCACCGGGGTGCGTAGATCGTGTGCTACATTGTCCAGGGAATCCCTCATGGCCTGAATCAGAGAGTCGATCTTGGCCAGCATCTGGTTGAATAAAGATCCCAGTTCATCCAGCTCGTCTCCGGTGCCGCGAGCTGGAATGCGATCCTTCATCCTGCCCGTGTTTACAATGTTCCGTGTAATCTGTATCAGATGCCGGATCGGCTGGAGCGAGCGAGAGGAGAACAGGAAGCCCGCCAGCAGGCTGAAGGCGCTGAGAGGCAGAAATACCAGCAAGAAGGTACGGCGGTAGCGTTGCAATACTTCCAGTCGCCTGGAAGTGTTGATTCCGATCTGAAGGATGTTTCCGTCCGGGAGCTCCAGGGAGGCGATTTCCAGGGCGCTCTTGTCTTCGCTGGAGGGCAGCCGGATGAGCTCCCCTTCACGAATGTAGGGAAGCCGCTCTAACCGATCCAGGTTGTAACCCGTCCAGTGGCCGGGCAGGTAAATGAACAAGGTGTTGTTGCCGCGGCCGGCGATACGGAGCATGAACAGCCTCTGCTCGGTGATGAGACGCTCCACTGTCAACTCCTTACGCACCAGCTCGATTTTGCCTGTCTGATAGATGGCCCAGAACTCCAGCAGCCTGGAACGTATCTCCGCATACTCGTCCCGCTGCAGGGAGCCGGCGAGAAAAAAATAGGTAGTAAGAGACAGAAGCAGAGAGCCGAGAATGAAGGTTCCGGAAAACAGAGCGGTAAAGCGAACGTTAAGGGACCTTAAGGACATAGCCTACGCCCCTAACGGTATGCAGAAGCTTTACCTCGTATTCCTTATCGATCTTGCTGCGCAGGCGATGCACCAGGACGTCCACCACATTCGTCTGGGGATCGAAGTGATAGTCCCATACATGTTCCAGGATCATGGTTTTGGAGACCACGTTTCCGGCGTTGCGGATCAGGTATTCGAGGAGCGCGAATTCCCGCGGCTGCAGCTCGATCTCGCGAGCGCCTCGGGTAACCCGCCGGCTCAGCAGGTCCATGTGCAGGTCACCCACGCCGAGCGTGTTCTGCGTCTGTCCTCTGGTAGCCCTGCGCAGTAAAGCTTGAAGCCTGGCCAGCAGCTCGTCAAAGGAAAACGGCTTGGTCAGATAGTCGTCGGTACCGGCCCGAAAACCTCTGAGCCTGTCGTCCAGAGAGCTGCGGGCACTGAGTACGAGCACGGGGATACCGACACCCCGGGATCGCAGTGTTTCGATCAGGGCGAAACCATCCAGCTTGGGCAGCATGAGGTCTATGATCAGGGCATCGTAAGGGTTGACTTGGGCCATATAGAGGCCCTCCTCGCCGTCGGCAACATGGTCTACGGCGTAACCGGCCTGTTTGAGACCTTTCACAACGAATGAAGCGATCTGGGTATCGTCCTCGACTATTAATATCCGCATGCTGAATTCCGTATCTATGCTTTATGCCTGAGCAGCTTACCCCTGACGTCCTGACGACGCTGTTTTTATTATATTCAATATTGTGAGAGCCGGAAAGCATTTCTCTCGGCAAGAGGTGCTCGGGTGGAAATATTAAATAAACTGAAGCGTTTCTTTCAAAAATGTAATGTTGGGGCAAGGATCCTGAAAGCAAGCTCCGTTATTTTTTATTATAATTTTAGGTGGAGGTGATGATGAACAGGTACCTGTATCTATCACTGATTCCCGAAGCTCTGATCGCCTCGATGCTGCCGCCTTTCGATTTCGGAGCATACCTGGCCGTGGGAACCAAGAAACGAACTAGAGGACAGGCCATGTTCTTCTCCCTGGCGGATCTGCAAGGCGCTCCTTTTCATCTCGAGGACGTGGAGCGAAGATGCGTCCCCCACCCGAACGGCGAACCGAAGCACTCCCTGTATCTGTCGATCTACCGGGTCCTCGAGCAAATCCCCATCAGCTCGATTCACAGCCTCTTCATGGTTACCCAGGACGGCCGGGTGCTGGAGATCGAGCCGCAGGAGACTATCCCGGCGGATGAACAGAAATACCACCTGTATCAGGAGATTTGTCCCGTACATCCCCGAATTGTCAGCACTCTCAAGCCTCAAGAGTTTGCCCGCTATATAACCGATCAGGATAACTCCATCCACGTTCCGAAGATCTGCTTCGTAGATCTGCGGCTGGGAGAGCTGGCGCAGGATCCGGAGTACGGCAGCGCACGGGACCTGCCCTACTATGCTATAGAGCACCTGCGTGACTGCCTGATCGAGCTCAGGGACAAAGGAGAAAAGGAAACGAAGACCGTAGACAGAATACATCCGCAGGCCTTCCCCTATCAGACCATTGCCAGCGGAGTGTACGTAGGCGGTGGTGAACGGCTTCTGTTCTATCCCTTTCCCTCGCTGGAAGAACTCCAATCCACCTATTACGAATGGTGGCGATCGGCCTCGATCATGAGCGATCTCGTGGGTGTGCTTTGAATCCCTGGCACGACTTCCGCCCGGAGCGCATCAAGCCGGAATGCTTCACCGCCATCATTGAAATATCGAAGGGGAGCAAAAAGAAGTACGAGCTGGATAAAGAGACCGGTCTCATTCGCCTCGATCGAATCCTGTTCACCTCGACCCACTACCCAATGAACTACGGGTTTATCCCCAGAACTCTCGCCGACGACGGGGACCCGCTCGATGTTCTCGTACTGTGCTCCGAAAGCCTCGACCCTCTGACCGAAGTAGATTGTTACCCGATCGGAGCGTTCAGGATGATCGACAACGAACAGGTGGACGAAAAAATCATCGCCATCCCGTTCAAGGACCCCACCTACAACGATTACCGGGACCTATCCGAGCTGCCCCAGCACACCGTAAACGAGGTATCCCATTTCTTCGATGTATACAAAGCCCTGGAACACTCCAAAACCTCCGTCAAAGAGACCTGCGGCCGGGAAGAGGCGCAGAGAAACATTGAGCGTTCCATTCTTCGTTATCGAGAGGCTTTCAAGCAATCATAGAAAGCCGAGGAGCAGCAGGTTCGCTCCTGCCGGCACACCCGCCTTCCGGATAGCCGAGGTCTGCAGACTGTCAAATCTGTAATGTTTTCGCAAGCTTCCTGAAAGCCTCGTTTGCTACTCTGAAGACAGAAATTGGGGGTCAGGAAGGTGACGTACACGAGAGAATACAATGTTCAGGAACTACAGGAATCGGCGCGGACAGCCGACAGGGGGGCGTTCAATCTTGCCGTAGTCTCCCCATCCCTGCTGGTCCGCCAGGCGGTAGCCCGCAGGATTGCCTACCTCGGCGTCGCGGTGTCCGAGATTCCGGATCTGGAACATCTTCCAGGCGTGCTGCAAAGCTCAGATGTCGATGTCACCCTGATAGACGGGGACGGATGGCATCGGGAGTGGAAGTCATTGATTGCGGACCTGCAGAGCTTAAGCGCATTGAGCCGCATCGTTCTTCTCGTCTCGAGCATGAGTTTGGAGCAAACCCTGGACGCCGCCTCGGTCGGCATTCAGTCTGTATTTCTGAAGCCTTTTCGCGAAGACGTACATCTGGAGCGAATCGTGGACTTGCTGCTTGCGGTTCGCGGGATCTCCGCAAAGCGCAGGCAGCCTCGATTCACGCCGGAACGCTCCCAGCCCGTGTTTCTGGACTACCTTCCGGAGGATGACTGGGTCGTTTTGCGGTTCGCTGTCACCGATGTCTGCCCAAAGGGGGCTCGGCTCCTGCTTCCGTATGCCGGCGTTGCCCCTGAGCTGACACCTGGGAAAAAAGGAGCTTTGGCCACCTTGGTGATGGCCGCCGGCAAGGCCGGCGTCTTTTTCCGGGTGATTCATCGTTGCCCAGACGCGATCGGCATTTCCTTCGAACAATTCGGCACCGGATCAAAGACATTCTCGGCATACGTCGATGGATTGAACGACCGTACGTTCGGAATAACCCACAGGAAGCGGGAGTGGTAAGAGGGCGGGCGGGGCAAAGCGCCCCGGTCAAGAGTCCGGCTGCCTGCTGCTAGCCGCTCCCAGCAGGCTGGCGGAATAAAGCGAATTCCTTTCCTTGAAATTTCCGCCGATTTGTCCCTACAATCTATAAAAATCGTCAGGAGTCGAAGAATGCCGGAGCTGGATAAGCTGAATCACCAGGAGAAGGTATTCCTGGCGGGCTGCATGGAGTCCGTCATCCTCGCCGACGGCGAGATCGAAGAGACGGAAATCAGGGATCTGGACAAGATCTACAAACGCCTGCAATTTCACGACTACGATCAATGCCTGCAGGACTTTGAAGCGAATACGCCGGATCGTGAAACCTTCTATGCGTCGGCGCGGAAAATAACGAATCCAGAGGCTCAGGACATCATTCTCCAGACCGTGTACGAGCTGATGCGTCACAGTGGAGCACCCAGCGAAGCTCAGGAAAAGCTGTTCAACGAGCTGAACGACATCTGGAAGAGAGGCTGAGCACAAGAAGACTCCGGACAGAAATCGGAGGATCATTATGACCGGGAAGAAAGCTCGCCGATCGGGAAGCGGCAAGCGCCGCCACTACTGGTGGCGCACCCTATTGATCGGCTTTGGGGTATATATAGCCGGCCTGGTAATCCTGGTTGTTACGGAGAATCCCAATATCTTCCCCACGACCATCTTGATCGGAAGCTTTCTGGTTCCGGTGACCTATGTAACCTTTTTCTACGAGCGTCGCCACTTGAGTAGCGTCAAGGTGCCCGCCACGGCCCTGACCTTTTTCTACGGCGGAGTGCTGGGTACCCTGGCCGCCTCCTTGTTGGAACCGCTGTTCATCCAGCGTCTGGACTTCCAAACCGCCCTGGTAGTGGCGTTGATCGAAGAGTTCGTCAAGATCTGGGGGGTTTTGCTCATAGCCCGCCGGCTGCAACACGATTCGGAGCTGGACGGAATCATCCTGGGAGCGGCGGCGGGAATGGGGTTCGCCGCCTTCGAAAGCATGGGTTACTCCTTTACGGCTTTTCTGCGCAGCGGAGGAAGCCTTTCGGCAACCGTGGGGGTGACCATGCTGCGCGGGCTGCTGTCTCCTATCGGTCACGGAACCTGGACTGCGCTGTTTGCGGCCGTGCTGTTCCGGGACAGCAAGAGCCGCAGATTCCGTCTAACCTTCGCGGTGGCAGGAGCTTATCTGACCGCCGTTGTCCTCCACTGGCTGTGGGACGGGATTCCGGGTCTGCTGAGCGCTTTCGTACGCTCGGGGCTCGACATCTTCATCGCTCAGATAGCGTTCGGAGCGGCCGGTATATTCATTCTCTGGCGGCGCTGGACAGAGGCGCAGAGACGACAGACCGTATCAAGCTGATTTTACTCCCAGCCTTCGGAATGGTTCCTGGCCGGTAGAGATCTTGCCGGTGCGGGGTCCGACTGCCGTTCGTAACCCCATACAGGAGCTCTAAATGGTGCCCCGCCCGCTGGATGCGTGTTCCCGCAGGTAAGACCGCTCCTGAAGCCTTTCCTGGCTCCTCGGCTTGTCCAGGGCCGTCGCTTGCCCGGAACCGAGCAGGTCACTGAAGTTTATGACAAACGAAAGCAACTCCAGATAAGCCGTGGTTTTTTTTATCCGGTGCAGACTGGTGTCTTCAGGCCATTGCTCGATCCGGTTGAACGTGCCGCGAATGCTTTCCCGAAAGCGACAGTCCAGATCCTGTTCTGCGCTCTGTAGCTCTTCAGACTCGCTCATAACTCGCCTCCAGATTCCAACATATGGCAACAGTCTTTCCCAATCCTTTCCGTAAGATTACATCTTAGTAAGAATCTGTGCTGCGGTGCGTAGTTCGATTCCACTGCAGCAACCACTTTTCCTGGGAATCGATTCCGGGATATGCTGTGGAGAAAACCGAAGAACCGTTGATGAGCACTAAGAGACACAAAGCAGCCCATTCTCATCGGGCCTCTCCTCGGGCCGACCGCGCGACCGTGGCGGCGGCCAAGAACATCCTGGATAGCAGACGGAAGGGCAGTCCCCTCTCGCGGCTGCTTCCTTTTCTCGGCCCGGCTTTCATCGCCAGCGTCGCCTATGTGGATCCGGGCAACTTCGCGACCAATATCCAGGGCGGATCACGCTTCGGCTATACCCTGCTGTGGGTGATCGTGGCCAGCAATCTGATGGCGATGCTCCTGCAAACTATGGCGGCCAAGCTGGGAATCGCCTCGGGCAGAAACCTGGCGGAGCACTGCCGGCTGCGCTTCCCCAAGCCGCTCGTCTACGGGATGTGGATCTTGATGGAGCTGGTGGCGATGGCCACCGACCTGGCGGAGTTCCTGGGAGCTTCCCTGGGTTTCAATCTGCTGTTGGGTATCCCTTTGCTGGCCGGCGCAATCCTGACGGCCGTCACCACGTTTCTGATCCTCGGCCTGGAGCGTTACGGCTTCCGGCCGCTCGAAGCAGTAATCACGGCACTGGTAGGGGTGATCGCGGTCAGCTACCTGATCGAGACCGTCCTGGACCGGCCTGACTGGGGCAATGTGCTGTTACACGCCGTGGTTCCGCGCTTTGCAGGAACGGAGAGTTTGATTCTGGCCGCCGGCATCCTCGGGGCCACGGTGATGCCCCATGCCATATTTCTCCATTCGGCCCTCACCCAGAAGCGTATCCGGGTAACCGAAGACAGCAAGCTTCGCCGTCTCCTGCGGTTCGAGATCGCCGATGTGGTGCTGGCCATGGGAGTCGCCAGCCTGGTCAACGCGGCCATGTTGATCATGGCCGCCGCCACCTTCCACCGAAGCGGCTTGACCCAAGTCGCCTCTATCGAACAAGCTTACCGGACTCTGGAACCGCTGCTCGGCAGGGCGGCCGGCTGGGTGTTCGGCCTGTCGCTGCTGGCTTCGGGACTTTCCTCCTCTACAGTGGGTACCAGCGCCGGGCAGATCATCATGCAGGGATTCCTGCACCGCCATGTTCCGGTCTGGATCCGGCGCCTGGTTACCGCAGGTCCGGCCCTGCTGGTGATCGGGCTGCGGCTGGATCCTACCCGCACCCTGGTTCTCAGCCAGGTAGTGCTGAGCTTCGGGTTGCCTTTCGCCGTAGTGCCGCTCATCCTGTTCACTAGCAACCGAAAGATCATGGGCCCCCTGGTCAACCGGCGAGCCACCACCACGGTCGCCTGCCTGATCGCCGCCCTGATCATCGCATTGAACGTTTATCTCTTGTACCAGTTGCTGTTCACGGGTTAAGGAGAAAGTGCAGGAATGATCAGACGACTGCTCGTACCTCTGGACGGCTCACCTACCGCCGAAGCTGCTGTCCCGGTGGCCTCCTTCCTGGCCAGGTCCCTCGAGGCCGCCGTTATTTTAGTGCACGTGATAGAGAAAAAGGCGCCCCGGCAGGTACACGGCCAGCCGCATCTCCAGGACTCCGAGAGCGCGGAGCGTTATCTCGAGGAAACGGCCCGGCGGGACTTCACTCCTGGGACGCGAGTAGACATCCATGTCCACACGGACGGAGTGGATACGGTTGCCGGAGGAATCGTGGAACACGAAGGAGAGCTTCGGTACGATCTGATCATAATGTGCACCCACGGCCGGGGAAAGACGATGAAGCTGTTGTTCGGCAGCATCGCCCAGGAAGTATCCGCCCTCGGGAATACTCCGGTGTTGATCGTCAGTCCGGACAAAAAAAACAGCTACCGCCGCCTGCCCTGGCGTTCCATTCTGGTTGCTCTCGATACCCAACCGGCCCATGACCTGGCTTTGCGTGTCGCCCGGGATCTGGCCGCGGCCCTGCGGGCGACTCTGCACCTGGTTGTCATTGTACCCACCTTCGGAACTCTTCCGGGGCGCAGCGCCGCTTCCGGGAGGCTTCTGCCCGGTACCGTGTCGCGGATGCTGGACATGAACGTCGAGCAGGCAAAAAGTTACCTGGCGGAACGAAGACGGGAAATCGAGGAGCCCTCGTTGACAGTGACCGCCAGTGTGCTCCGCGGGGAGCCGGCCGACTCGATCGTAAAAGCTTCACGATCGCTGGACGTCGACCTGCTTGTATTGGCGACCCATGGACGGATGGGCTGGGAGGGATTCTGGGCAGGCAGCATCGCCCACAAGGTCAGCAGCCGCTGTGAGCTTTCTGTACTGCTGGTTCCGGTCTCCGATGGATAGGAGCCGGCCGCTCAGTCTGCCGGCCGCCGCCCGGCAGGCCCGGACTAACGGTTCCGCTGAAGGCAATATGTCCGGACGAAGGATTGGAGCCCGGGACAGAGGGGCACGCACCGTGACGGCTCTGCTGCTGCCCCTGTGTGTCCTATCCCTGGCACAGTCCTCGTGTCGGTGGCGGCAGGAAGCGGCAAGGCAGGAAATGACCAGGCGGCCGGCGACGGCGGGGCATTCTCTTCCCGAAGTCCGGACGCCCGCTCCCTTACCGGCAAGCAGCCCGGGCCTGCAGTACAGCGGGGAGGTGATTTACTTCCAAGGGCGGCCCGTGCATCTGTGGTCCGGTGAGCTGCCCTACTACAGGATCGATCCCGCGGCCTGGGGCGAGCGGCTGGATGCGGCTCGGGCTGCCGGGATTCGTTTCATCACCGCTTATGTTCCCTGGAATCTTCATGAACCTGCCGAAGGACGCTTCGATTTCACCGGCTCTGATGGAGACAGCCGCCGCAACCTTATAGGGTTCATCGAGGCCATCGCCAGGCGCGGTATGTACTTCATCCCCAAGCCCGGGCCGTTTATCTGTGCCGAGGTCCGTCACGGCGGCATCCCCGATTGGCTCACGGCGCAGCATCCCGACGTTGCCATGCGCGACCAGTACGGCCGGGCCGTCCGCTTCCGCCAGGATCGAACACTTCTGCCGGACCACCTGAATCCCACGTACCTCGACTACGTACGGCGATGGTATACCGGGCTCTACGAGGCCGTCATTTCAAAATACCAGTACGAACGGGGACCTATTATAGCCATGCAGGTGGAGAACGAGCTGATATACAGCACTTCCGAGCTGGCCGATCCTTTCTCGTGGGGCTACACGCCGGCCGTACAGGTACCCTACCGTCGCTGGCTTCAGGAAATCTACCGCGATATCCGTCAATACAACCTGGACCACGGCACGAGATACACAGCTTTTAGCGATATAATGCCGCCGAAAAGCCGAGACTGGCGTTTCCGCAGACGATCCGACTGGCTGGCTTTCCAGGATTGGGTCCGTTTCAAAGGCTGGTACGGAGGCGCCGTGCTCCGCGAGTACGCCGACATGCTGAGGGCTCTCGGGGTTACCGTTCCGCTGTACCACAATGCCGGGATGCTGGAGGATGAAGCTCCGATGAGTTTCAGCTCCATCACGGCGCAGATCTGGCTGGGAGTGAACTTCTGGCTGCACCCGCATCCCCTGTACAGCGATTCTTCCTACGTACGTGCAGTGCGCCGCCTCAAGCAGCTGCAGGGCAGTCAACGCGACCGTCCGATCATCGCCCCCGAGGTGAATTGGGGTTGGGGCAATGCCAGGGAGTTCGATTTTTTGACTCGCTGCATCCTACCGTACTCCAGGGCCACCAACATTTACCCGCTGTCGGACAGCAGCCACGCCGGCATGCTGGCAGGCCGTCCCTACAGCACGAGCCCCGAACCCTATCCCGGGGATGCTCCGATCGATGAGCGGGGAAACTTCAGGCCGGCCTACCGGCGGCTGATCCGATTGACCCGCTACACCGATTCCGAAGGGAAAGCCTTCGCCGAAGCCCGGCCGGTTTCCTCGATCAGCCTCGGTTCCTATTCACCCTACAATGCGCCGGAGCTCTACACTCGTTACGGTCGGGCAAGCGCCGCGCGGCTGCGGGATGTGTTCGCCTCCACGATCGGAGCCAACGACTTCCTCCAGGAGGTGATGGCGGGATTGATAGAGCGGGACGCCGAGTTCGACATCGTGGATTTGGAGAATGCGGAGGCGGACGAGCTTGCCGAACGGGCAATGCTCATCGTGCTGAGCCAGGAGATAATGGATACAGCTACGCAGAATGCGCTGGTGGAGTATGTCCGCCGGGGAGGGGTGCTGGTGTTCATGCCGACCGTCCCAACACTGGACCTGGAGCTGCGGCCGGCCTCGGTGCTCAAAGACACCCTGCTTGCGGACCTGGAAATCGAAGCGGGACGGCCGCTGAGCGGGTCCCTGAAGTTCCGGCTCGACCAAAACGGGCAGAGAGTGACCGCAGAGCTTCTGACCCATAATCTGAAGGTGAAGGGAGCCTCCTGGCACATCCTGGGAAGAACAGACAGCGGTGATATTACCGCTGTAGAGAAGCCCGTGGGGCACGGCAGGCTCATCTACATCGGCTCCTATACCGCCGACCCGGACCTGTTCCTATGGCTGGCCCGACGGGAGGGGATCATCACCCGCTACGCCTACACGGAAGACGCACGGGTGGAGATCGTTCCCCTAATCAATCCCCGCATGGAGGTGATCTATCTTTTTCTCATCAACCGCGGCCTCCTGGCTCGTTCCGTAGAGGTGCACTATCTGGATCCCTTCAATGGGAACTGCCGGCGAACCTTGAGCGCGTCTATCGGCGGTCACAGCGTATCGATCCTGAAAATGAGCGCAGGCGGGCTGCGCAGCGCTTCCCTGTACGGCGGCCGGGGGATTCGTGTCCGCGGCGAGGACGGCGGTCTTCATCTCGATCGAGGCACCGAGGTCGATCTGCTCGAGGAAGCGGGCGGAGACCTTCTGCTTTGGGCCGACCGGGCAGCCGAAGTCAGGCTCGATCTTCCGGCCGGGAAGAAGGGTTGGGACATTCGGATTCTCACGGGCTTCGGCCGCGAGGTCCCGGCGGTCGCAACGGAGGGAAGTGTCCGCTTTACCTATCGGCCCACAGCAGGGACAATGGAGTACTACCGGATCATCGAGAGAGAGCCACAGGAATGATCGCCGTGACTACCCTGCGGAAGCTGCTATTTTACCTGTTTGTCCTGATCTATATCCTGGTCTGCCCCGTTGTCATCCTCCGCGTGCTGGGATACGACATCCGGCCAGGCGGGAAAAGGCAGATCGTATCGACCGGCGACCTCTACGTGGCCAGCTTCCCGCCGGGCGCCAGGCTGTTCATCGACGACAGGCAGTATTCCCGACCGACACCCACGTCGGTGCTCGACCTCAAACCGGGATCGTACCGTCTGAGGCTTTGGGCAGAGGGTTACCTGCCCTGGACTCAGACGATCACGGTCGGGCCGGGCAAGGCCACCGTCCTGGATGACGTATTGCTCCTGCCCGAACATTGGCCCCATAGCGAGCTGGACGCCCGGGCTTACGAGGACATACTTCCCTCCTCGGAATACCCGAATCTCTTGCTGCAGCGGGGACCGCTGCTCCGGGACCTTTTCGTGTACCAGGTTCGGCGGCAAGCCTTCCTTGCCCTGCCAGACTCCGCCCTCGGTGCGGCCCGGATTCTCGACCTGGTGCCGCTGGCGGGAGGCTCTGTCCTGTTGATCGAAGTGAAGCTCGATTCGGCTAGACGCCGGTTGCTTCTGACGATACATTCCGGAAGTCTCGACATACGCGACCTCACGGATCTGGTTCCAGAAGGGGTCGGCAACCTGAGCTGGGCCGCTGAAAAGCCGGAAGACCTGTTTTTCTACCGGCAGGGCTCTGTGACCCGGATAAACGTTCCTACCGCTACGGTTTATCCCAGCTTTCCCTACCGGGTTCGCGGCTTCGGTGTGGGTAACGATACTTTGTTTTTCTTAACCGCTGCAGGGGACCTGCTCATCCAAGAATACGACTCCGAAAGAGCCAGGCTTCCGGCTGGATTCCGTGGGATCGGTGCCCTGCTGCCGCCGGCGGGATTTGTGCGGCTTACGCCTCTCCAGGACGGCACGGTGATCTTGCGGGCGCCCGGCGGCGAGCTGCTCACCGCAGGAAAAGCCGGCTGCCTGGCCTTGGGCAAGGTGGAGGGATTCCGTATCGAAACCGATCCGCTGCGCCTCTTGCTGTGGCAGGACCGGCGGGTCGGCGTCCTGGCGCTCGGAGGAGCCAAAGAGCCGAAGTCGAAACACACGCTGGAAGTGCAGCCGGAGTGGATTCCCGTCCCAGGGATCAAAGTGCAGCAGGCCTTCTTCGTTCTGGAAGGAACCCACGTTCTGTACCGTAAAGGAGCCAAGGTGGTCTTGGTCGGCCCGGATCGAGGCGGGCAAAGGAAGCAGGTCCAGGTAGTCCAAGTCCGCGACGAGACTTCGGTGTACTATTCGGACCGGAACGGAAAATTGTACTACATCGACAGCCTGACCGGCAGACCCTCGAGTCTGGAAATCATCAGCAACACCCAGCTCGTCGATCAGCTCCTGCTGGACATTCGCAGGAGGATACAGCCATGAGCGAGAATTTCGAATACTCGAGAATATCGCTGCACCAGCGGGCAAAGCGGCTGAGCCGCATCCTCGAGATTCTACCGGCGCTGCTGAGCTGGAGTATTGTCCTGGGAGTGCTGATCCTCACGGTTTTAGATCCCGTGCTCTCCGCCCTGGTCGTTGTGGCCTTTGTCCTGTCCTGGTTGCTGAGAATGATGTACACCAATATCTTCCTCGTTCTTTCCTACCTCCGCCTGCAGGCGGAAAGGAATACCGACTGGTTGGAGCGAATCCGGAAAATGGAACATCCCGAGGCCTACCTGAAAGAGCTGGAGGCGAGCGGGAAAAGCGGCTCCTGGCGGGAAAAGCTCTCCCTGCGAAACCACCGACGAGAGCTTGCCGCCCTCATTCGCAGCGGCAACCATCCGCCCTCGTGGAGCCTCATTTACCACCTGGTGATCTTTCCCATTGCCGGAGAAAGGGCCGAGATCTTCGAGCCCGGCGTGGCCAGCGTCTGCCGCTGCAACTTTCCCAGCCGCCGCCTGCTGGTCATCCTGGCGGTAGAGGAGCGCTCGCCGGCCGCCACGAAGACAGACGCCCAATCGGTCAGGGAAAAATATGCCGACAGATTTCTAGATCTCCTGGTTGTCATTCATCCTTCAGGCCTGCCGGGAGAAGCACGAGTCAAAGGGGCGAACGCCACCTACGCTGCCAGGAAAGCTGCCGCCTATTTCGAGGACCGGGGGATTCCCTTTCACAATGTTCTTATCTCCTGCTTCGATTCCGACACCGTGGTAAACCCGGAATATTTCGGCTGCCTGAGCTACCACTTCCTGGTCAACCCCAACCGCACGCGGGCAAGCTACCAGCCCATCCCCCTGTACCAGAACAATCTCTGGGAGGCCCCCGGATTTGCCAGGGTTCTCGACATCGGCTCTTCTTTTTTCCAGCTGGTGGAGGCCACCAACCCGGAAAAACTGGTAACCTTTTCCAGCCACAGTATGAGCTTCAAAGCACTGGTAGACATCGGCTACTGGCCGGTGGACATGATCTCCGACGACTCGGCGATCTACTGGAAAGCCCTGGTCAAGTTTCGGGGCGACTATCGGGTCGTGCCCATGTACACCACAGTGTCGATGGATATCACCCAAGCCGAAACCTGGCGCAAGACCATAGCGAATGTGTACAAGCAAAAACGCCGCTGGGCCTGGGGAGTGGAGAACGTACCCCTGGTCATGAGCGCCTTCCTGCTGACCCGTGGTATTCCCCTGGCATCTCGCCTCAAGCAGGGTTACAAGCTCCTACAGACCCATGTGTCCTGGGCAACCTGGCCGATCCTGCTGGGAATCATGAGTTGGCTGCCGGCGGTGTTCATGAACCGCGAGTTCACGACCTCCGTGATTACCTACAGCGAACCGAGAATCATGAGCACCATGTTCAATCTGGCCTTCGGTGGTTATCTGACCTATGTGCTTCTCAGCCAGCTCTTCCTGCCGAAAGCCAGGGGGCGGATGCGTCTCCTGAAGCGGCTCGCACATATTTTCGAGTGGTTGTTCATCCCGCCGATCAGCATCCTGTTTGGGGCGATCCCGGCGCTCGACGCTCAAACGCGGCTGATGCTCGGCAAGTACCTGGAGTTTTGGGTCACGGTGAAGAAGCGACACTGAGCAGCACGGCGGCACCGACAACCCTTAGAAATAGATCTTCACGGCCGAGTATATCAGGCAGGGGTAGGCGCCAAACTCGGACTCGTATTCCACGATCCGGCCGCCGACTACTTCCGGGTTTGCTCCCAGCCCCAGATTACATCCGCCCGAGATGTATATGTTCTCCTTGATGTTGTACTCCAACGACAGGGAGATCTCGGCCGAAAAGTCGTTCAGGTTCACCATGAGCAGCCCGGTCAGGGGCAGGAGCGGTCCTAGGTTATAGCTTCCACCTACGCTGACATAGTGCCGTCCCAGCAGATATATGTTTCCTTCGGTGTAGGCGGGTTCAGTTTGAGCCTCCAGGTATTTGCGGGGACGATTGCTTCCGGCCGAGTTGTAATGATACTCCAGATAGCCGTACAGATCGCTGGACAGATTATAGTCCAGACCTAGCGAGAGGGACAGATAGTCCAGCGCCCAAGAATCTATAGACGGATCGATGATATCGGGAACAACGTAGGCGGTCTCCAGCCAGGCGCCGGCATTCCCTATGGCCCGGGCGAGGTCGAGGCCGGCCAGAAGGTTCTCCTTAAACAGCATCGCCAGAATGCTCAAATCCGTCTGCAGGATGTAAAGCCTGGCCCGGCCGAATACGGCGCTGCGATCGAAGCGTAGACTCTTTCCGGCGATATACCCTGCATCGATCTCGTTCATTCCGGCAATAGGCAGGCGAAGGCGCAGCGCGTCGACTCCTTTGCGGTTTTCGGTGTCCGTAGCTGTAAACTGAAAAGGAACGATGACGTCCGTCGGATTGATTACCCTGGCGCTCCCCCAGGCAATAGCCTGTCGGCCCAGATGCAGATCCATAAATGAGAAGGTCAGCGTAGCGGAGGCTCGATCGATCTCATTATACAACCCGATGTTCTCCAGGTCGCGGTCTGAAAAAGGAACGATGCGGCGCCGGATATCCGCCAGGCGATACTCTCGGTCCGCAGACGTGGAGGCAGCCGTGCTTTCATCCAGCGAAACGGCGCGTATCTCCGGATAAAGAATATAGGCGATTTCAAGGGACGACCAATCGGAGGGATAGAGTCTACCGTTCAGCCGCACACCGGATGAAGCGCTTCCATAGGATTTACCCTGGTAGAAGGGGTCGTAGATCCAGTTCAGAAAGGTCTTGTAGGAACCGCTCAACGATGTGTCCAGACCATGAACGCCCTCGCTTGTAAGAAACACTCCGGCCGCGGTCAGGAGAATCCGGGCCGCTTGCAGCGCTCCCCGGCTATTCCTTGATTTCATCTTTGATATTTATACCATCCTCCAGAACCACGACTCTCCGCGCCTTGTCCACCACCCTCTGGTCATGGGTGGAAAATACGAAGGTCATCCCGGTATCCCGGTTCAAATTCCGCATCATCTGCAGCAGAGACTCGCTGGTCTTGGAGTCCAGATTGGCCGTGGGCTCGTCGGCAAGGACCAGAACGGGCCGGGAGACCATGGCTCTTGCTATGGCGACCCGCTGCTGCTGCCCTCCTGAAAGCTGCCGCGGGAAACGCCGGTTATACCCCTCCAGGCCTACATCGGTGAGGATCTGGGAAACGCGTCTGTGCCTTTCGTCGTCGGGAACGCCCTGAAGCATCATCACGTACTCTATGTTTTCTTCCACGTTCAGCACGGGAATGAGATTGTAGGCCTGGAAAATAAAGCCGATATTATCCCGCCTGAAATCCGACAGCTCGTTGCCGGTCATCTCCGAGATCAGCTCGCCATTCAACCAGGCCTCCCCCTCTGTGGGGGTATCCAATCCCGAAATCAGATTCAGAAACGTGGTCTTCCCCGAACCGGAAGGTCCTACAATGGCGGTGAACTCCCCCTTCTCGATTCTGAGATCGATTCCCTTGACGGCATGGACCACGATGCTGTCCTGCCGGTAGTCCTTCTTGACGCCTCTGGTCAGGACGATATCCTGTCCCCCATTCATACTTGTTTTCTCCTCGTCTCTTCCTGCCCGGCTTCCTCGACCGCTAAGCGGCCGATATGCCGAATCCTCCGAACCGAATCTTCGAACGCTGAGACCTAGATCGCCCGCTGCAACGCCCTGGCTACGGACATTCTGGCGGCATGACCTGCCGGATAAAGGCTCACCAACAGAGTGAAGGCAAACACCAGCAGGGGATACAGCGTGAACTGCCGGAGAGCGAACACCGTGTAGATACGGCCGGTGAAGGTTGCTCCGGCCAGCTCGACCCCGGTCAGATCCAGTCCTACCAGCGAACCGATCAACGTGGCAACCGCGCCGAGTATCATTCCGAGGGCTATGGAATAGATGGCCAGGGATCCTGCCTCGAACACTATGAGGGTGCGCAGTTTTCCCGCTCGAGTTCCGACTGCCCGAAGGACTCCGAACTCGAAAATACGTTCGTAAAGCGCCATGAACAGAGTGTTTATGATCCCGAAGATGATCATGGCGAAAACGATGATTACGGTGATCGCTATCGAGATATTGGTCATGTCCAGCATGTATTTGATCTGAGGCAACAACTGCGGCCAGGTCTCGGCCACGTTGCCGAACGACGAATATCTCTGAGAAAACTCCTTCTGACCCGCTGTAGCATACTCGAGGCGCCGGAATCGAACGGCGATCTCATGTACCCCCCGGCCGATCCCGAGCATCTGTTGAGCTTGCTCCAGCGGAACCAGCACGACCGAGGTGTCCATTTCTTGAATATGCATCCGGAATATTCCCCCCACCCTGAACAGGTTCTGGGCGAGCTCGCCCGTTCCGGCTTTGGATACGGTCAGAACCACACGGTCACCCACCGAAACATCCAGGGATTCGGCCAGCTCGGCTCCGAGCAGCGCCCTGCCCTGCCGGTCCGTCTCGAGATAGGAGCCCTCGATCATGGATTCGTCTACTTTGGACAGTGCTTGCTCGCTGTCCGGGACGATGCCGTAGAGAACCACGGAGGCGAGATCGGCCGGCGAGGAGACCGTGGCATTGCAGATGGTCCGTTCGGTAAAGCTGGCTACGTGGGGATCGTCCCGCAGCATAGAGACTACCCGGTTGACCTGTCCGATGGTCACCGTGCTGTCCTGAGACTCCTGGAAGCCGCTGCGGTGGATCTCGGCGTCGCCGAGAAACGAGGAGGTCGCCGCCGAGATCATATTCTCTTTCATTCCGACCATGCTGGCGTCAACAAAGATCATCGATGTCAAGCCCAGGCCAATGATAAGCCCGGTCAGAAAGGTCCTTCTTCGGTTGCGGAAGATGTTCCGCCAGGCCAGCTTCAGGTAAAATCTCATCCAAGCTCCCCCGCTTAGAATGTCCGCATGGTTTCAGCCGGCTGCGTCCTGGCCGCCCGCAGGGCGGGCGGGAGGCAAACCAATAGAGAGGTAAGAATCACCGTCGCGGCGGGCAGGTAGAAGCTCCGGGCGTTCACCTCTCCCTTCATGTACCTGAACTGCATGCTTCCCCACTCTATCGGATTAGGAAGGACGATCCCGTGCCGGGAGAAGTAAAGGTTCAGCAAATAACCGATTATCGACCCCAGAATGATGCAGCCGGCAGACAGCAGGGAGGTCTCGGCAACCACCATGCCGACGATCTGGGCCGGGCGGGTTCCGACCGCCCGCAGCACGCCGTACTCCTTCTGCCGCTCGAGGACAGACATGAGCACGGTGTTGAGAATGGTGATGGCTACGACGACAATCACCACGACCAGGGTCAGGTACATACCGTTCTTGTCGGCCTGCATCGCGCGGTAAAACTCGCTGGCGAACACCTGCCATGGATCCACTTCCACATCCCTGCCCTCGAGACGTGAGCGCAGCCGTTCGGTTGTGCCTTCGACGTGGCGAAGGCTGTCGACGGTGACGGCGATCTCGTGCACTCGTCCGTCCAGGACAAAGAGATCCTGGGCGTCGGCCAGAGTAAGGTACACCACGGCTCTGTCGAGCTGCGGATCTCCGGTGTCCACAAACGCGACGATCTCGTACAGATCGTTGGCGATCGATCCATCGGCCGCCTGAGACACGATGACTATGGACTCCCCTGTCTCGGCATCGAGGATGTCCGCCATCTTCCGGCCGATGATGGCCTGGTGTGAGCCTGCGACGAAGTACCGGCCTCCTACGATTTTGTTGGAGAAGTCGGTGGTGCGATCTTCGCGCTCCGGGTCGATACCGATAACGCGGGCGCCGGTGCTGCGCTCCCGGACCGACACCAGGCCGGCGGCATAGATCCTGGGCGTCCAGGAGTCGATGTGGGGCACGGAATCCAGCTCCGCCTCGATTATCTCGGGGTGATCGATGGTCTTGTACAGTGACGGTTTTTTCAGATAGCCCTGTTTGTGGATCTGGATATGGCCCAGCCGGTTGCGGGTGAATCCGTCAATGATATGGTTGTAGGTCCCGTCGGCCCAGCCGATGAAAAAGCAGGCCAGAACGAACCCGACCAGCATGCTCAATCCGGTGAACAGGGTTCTTCGCTTTTGACGAAGAAGGTTGCGGAGGGCGATTCTCAAAGTCAGCATGGTATTATGTCTCCACGACTGCCGGCGCCGTACCCGAATGCACCACCGCAGTCTGCCTGACGTTCATCCGGTAGGGCCTAACCGCGGAACAGATGGAGGTTGCGCGTAGTGAAGGTTCCTGCGGGTACCTCGATATTGAATTCGGCCTCCAGATAGCGGATAACCGTCTTCTGTCCCTCCTTGTTCTGCGAAACCAGCTCCATGACGGATGGGATCTTTCTACCGTCGAAGGTCTTCACCTCGCCGAAGCTCATCGTTCTCATCAGCTCGCCCTTCTCGTCGTAGTACCTTTCGGTTTTCGGCAGCAGGCTCCCGGCATCAACGGCCAGCACCACCCAGCCCCAGACGATAGGCCGGCCCGGCTTCGGGATACACTTGATATATAGCTCGCCCTGCTCGGGATCTTGTACCGAGGTGTACTG
>CAYMEK010000021.1:0-60645 GCA_964389305.1 uncultured Spirochaetaceae bacterium | reverse complement strand
GGCCCAGCCTCTTGATGTCCACCCCCATCGAAGTGGCCAGGTCCTTGTCCACGAACACCGCGGCTGCCGCCCGCCCCAGCCGCGAGTGCTCGAATCGATAGATAAGGAAGCCGACCACCACCACCAGGACGTAGAGCAGTATCAGCAGGGTCAGGCGGTGCAGGGCGGGGCTGCCGGCCACCAGGGGCAGGCCGAACATTCCCAGGGTGCCGCCCACGGCTTTGATGTTTTCCACCGCGGTGCGGCTGATGTAGATGAAGGTGAAGCCGACGATCACCACCGTGAAGGTCGGAGCATCGCCGATAAACAGAGAAACCAGGTAGCCGACCAGCCCGCCGGCGGCGAACCCCAGCGCCAGGGCCAGGGCAAATGGAACCTGGAAGGTTTGAACCAGGTAACCGGCCAGGTAGCCGGAGATGAGCATGTTGGCCACGGTGATGAAGTGCAGGTGCGCGACCCGGTAGGGCAGGTACAGGCACCAGCTCAACAGGATGTAGACGGCCGCGATGGCCAGGAAGTAGTACAGGGCTAAGGACACGGCCGCTTCCCTCCGCTCACAGCTTCATACCGAACAGGCCCCTGGGGCGAAAGAGGATCACCACCAGCATGACCACGAAAGCGATGGCGTTGGACCAGGATCCGGAGATATAGCCCTGCACCAGCGCCTCCAGGATGCCCAGGGCCAGACCCACCACCAGGCCGCCGGGCAGGTTGCCCAGGCCGGCTATGATGGAGACGGCCAGCACCTTGTGGGCCACCTGCTCGCCCAAACCCGGGGAGGAGTAGCCCAGGAGCATGGCCAGCAGCACGGCGATCAGGCCGCCCAGGACCCCCGACAGGGCGTAGCTCTCCAGCCCGGTGCGCAGGATGGGGATCCCCACCAGGCGGGCCCCGGCCGGGTCCTCGGCGATGGCCCGGAAGGCCCGCCCGGGACGCGTCTTGTACAGAAGCAGGAAGACTCCCGATACGGCCACCACCCCGACGGCCAGGGAGGCCACCTGCCCGCCCAGCAGGCTGATCAGGCCGACGCGCAGCAGGGGAGCCTCTCCTACCAGCTCTTGAGGAAAGGCGATAGGCAGGCCCTTGTTGAAGCCGTGGGAAAGCACGTCGGTGATGATCATGCCGATCCCCAGGGACATGACCATGGTGGTGTTGATATCCACCTCTTCCCTGTTCCTCATGATCTTCTGGAACAGGGGCGCCGAGATCACGTTCAGAAGCACCGAAGAGCCGACCGCCGCCAGCACGGCCAGAATGACGCTGTTGCCCGTATAGCGCAGCACCACCCAGGCAATGTACATGGAGAACACCACCACCTGCGGATAGGCGAAGTGGATGATCATGGCCACCAGGAGAAGCAGGTTGAATCCCGTGGCCAGCAGCACGTAGATGCTTCCCAGCGAGAGCCCGTTGATCACCTGGGCGATAAATACTTCCATGAATACTACCTCTCGCCGCTCGTTTCAGGCGCCGATGTAGGCGGCTCGCACCCCCGGATCGCCCAGCAGCTCGCCTGCGGTCCCGCTCAGGCTGACCCTACCCGTTTCCAGAACGTAGCCCCGGTGGGAGCACTTCAGGGACTTGTAGGCGTTCTGCTCGGAGAGCAGGATCGTGTAGCCTTCCCGGTTCAGGTGAACGAGGATGTCGAAGATATCGTTCACCACGATGGGGGCCAGGCCGAGGGAAGGCTCGTCCACCATGATCAGCTCCGGAGCGCTCATCAGAGCCCGGGCCAGGGCCAGCATCTGCCGCTCGCCCCCGCTCAGCGTGCGGGCTATCTGGGACCTGCGCTCCGCCAGCCTGGGGAACCACTCGAATACCCGCTGGAGGTTGCCCGCCACATTCTTCAAGTTGTGATGCGCCCCGAGGAGCAGGTTGTCCAGCACGCTCATCGAGGCAAACACGCCCCGTCCCTCCGGCACCAGGCACAGACCGCTGCGGACATTGCGGTCGGCGGGAACTCCGTTGATGGGCTTGCCCTTGAAGCTGATCGTTCCCTCCACGGGGGTGTTGATCCCTAGCGTGGTTTCCAGCAGGGTGGTTTTTCCGGCCCCGTTGGCCCCGATCAGCACTACGATCTCTCCCCTGCGCACCTCCAGGCTTACCCCTTTCAGGGCGTTGATATGGCCGTAGGACACCGAGAGATTCTCGACCTCGAGCAGCGGCTCACTCGGCGCCAAGGTAGGCCTCCAGAACCTTGGTATTTTTACGGATCTGCTGCGGTGAGCCGGCGGCAATCGTTTCACCGAAGTTGAGCACCGTAACCCAGTCGGACAGATTCATCAGCATCTTCACGTCGTGGCTGATGACTACCACGGTTATCCCCATGTCACGAACCTTACCGATCACCTTTTCCACCAGCTCGGTTTCCTGCGGTCCCATGCCGCTGTTGGGCTCGTCCAGCAGCACGATCTTCGGCCTGCACACCAAAGCCCGGGCGATCTGCACGAACTGCCTCTCCGCCCATACCAGGTCGGCGGCCCAGCGTTCGGTTTCCCTCTTCATGCCCACCAGCTCCAGGGCTTCTCGGGCAGCCTCCTCGATCTCCCGTTCCCGCCGCGAGCGCCGGAAAGGCGGGCGCAGGAAGATATCGAAAAAGTCCGCAGCCTGGAAAGAGAACAGTCCCGCCATCACGTTCTCCAGCACGGTCAGACCGGCTACCAGCTTGCCTCCCTGAAAGGTGCGGCGAACCCCCAGGCCCGCGATCACATTAGGCTTGAGCCCGGTGATGGTCCGGCCTTCCAACCGGATCGTGCCGGCTTCCGGCTGGAGATGGCCGCTGATGCAGTTGAACAGGGTAGTCTTGCCCGAGCCGTTGGGGCCGATGATGCCGTGAACCCGGTTCGCTTCGATCTCGAAGCTCACCTCTTTCAGGGCCTGGAGGGCCCCGAAAGACTTGCTGATTCCTTGGATCGCCAACATGCGAGGACACCGTCAGTGCAGTAAATTACGGAAGCGGCGGCCTAGTCAATAGGGCGACCCTTTGACGGCAGCTGCGGAATCGACTACTCTGGAGGCGCCACGGCGTACTTTGCGTTTCACTCGAGCGCCAGTGCGAGCGCCGCTTGAGGAGGAGTATATCCGGTGAAGCTGGTTGTCTTCGTTTTGAACAGGGAAGAGCTCCTCGACAAGGTGCTGGCCGCCTTCCTGGAAGCGGATGTTCCCGGCGCCACCATCCTGGACTCCGAAGGCATGGGACACTTCCTCACCTACGAGGTACCGCTGTTTGCCAGCTTCAAGGAGTTCATGAAAGGCAACAAGCCCTACAATAAGACCATTCTCTCGGTCGTAGACGGCGAGGCAAAGGTCAAAAAGCTGGAAGAGCTGATCGAAAAGGTGTGCGGGCCCCTCAGCGAGCCGGGAGCGGGCATCCTGTTCACGGTCCCGGTAGACTATGCGCGCGGCCTGCGCAGTTTGGAGGACAAGCCATGAACGGGGTGGCCGAGCTGCTCGACTCGGAGTGCATCAAGCTGGATCTCGAAGCCCGCCGCAAGAGCGATGCCCTGCTGGAGCTGGTCGAGCTGCTGCACCGGGCGGGCAAGATCGAGGATCCTGAGGCGGCGCAGGCCGGATTGATCGAGCGGGAAAAGCTGGCCAGCACCGGTATAGGCCGGGGCATCGCCATCCCCCACCTGCTGAGCGAGGAAGCGCGGGAAACGGTGATGGCCTTCGGACGCAAGCGGGAGGGCATCCGCTTCGATGCCATCGACGGCCGGCCGGTGACCCTCGTTTTCCTGATCGTCGGGCCGAAGCACCACGAGCACGCCCACCTCAGGCTTCTCAGCCGGCTGGCGCGGTTGCTGCAGGAAGACAGCTTCCGGCAGGCGCTGCTTCAGGCCCAAAGCGCCTCAGAAGTGCTCGAGATCGTACGGGGAAAAGAGGCCAAGGAGGAGTAGAGATGAACGCATTGAGAAAATGGAAGATCGTACGTATCGTCATGACCGCCGTCTACCTCATGGCCGGCTGGCTGCTGTTCACCGGTACCCTGGCTCCCTTCGCCCTGCTGCTCGGCTTGCTGTTTTCCACGGTCGTAGCCCTGGCGACCTACAGCCTGTTCATCGAGAAGCAGGAGGCGGAGCGCAGGGCTTTGCTTCCTCGGGCCTACCTGTTGATAGGGTACCTGATCTTGATCATGGTCAAAGTGTACGCGGCCTCCTTTCGACTGGTCGTGAAGGTGATCACCGGGAACATTACCCCGCGAATCGTGCACTTCCGCAGCCACCTGCACTCCGATCTGGCGCGGGTGGCCCTGGCCAACTCTATCACCCTTACTCCCGGTACGGTGACGCTGGACCTCGACGAGGATCACCTGGTCGTGCACTGGCTGGACGCTCCGACCAGCCACTCCGGCTACGCCGCCCGGCTGATCGCCCGTCCCTTCGAGCGCTGGCTCAAGCGGATCTGGGTCTAGCCTGCGCGGACACGGGGGTATACCCCTTTAGCTGAGGAGAGAGAGAACTATGGAGCTGACCTGGATGCTGGATGCGGCCGTCTACGGCCTCATGGGCGTGACCGGCTTGAGCCTGGTACGAGTGATCATCGGCCCGGAGCCGGAAGACCGCATGATCGGCCTGAACCTGACCGCTTCCCAGGTTCTGGCCATCCTGGTGCTGAGGGCGGTCAGGCTGGACCGGGCGATCTTTCTAGACGTGGCCCTGGTGTATGCGATCCTGGGCTTCATCGGTATACTGGCCATCGCCCGCTCGCTGTGGAGAAAGGAGAGCAGCTCATGATCTGGGCCGCGGCCTTCTTTCTCCTGCTCGGGATCCTGTTCGGAATCACCGGCAACGTCGGGGTGCTGCGCTTCCCCGACGTCTTCACCCGCCTGCACGCGGCGGCCAAGTGCAGCACCACGTCGGTCTTTTCCATTCTGCTCGCCTGCATGCTCCTGAAAGGATGGAGCCCCATGACCGGGCGGATTCTGGTCATAGCCCTGTTCTTCCTGATCACCAGCCCGGTGGCGGCCCACATCATCGGCCGTTCGGCCTGGCTTCGCGGCATCATGCCGTGGGGACGAAAGCACCGACCATGACCGAAGCGCTGCTCCTGCTGCTGCTCCTGCTCGCCGTTCTGGTGTTGGCTTTTCGCAACCTGTTGAACGCGGTCATCCTGCTGGGGGCCTTTTCCCTGATCTGCGCCCTGCTGTTGTTCACCTTGAAGGCCCCCGACCTGGCCATCGCCGAGGCGGCCGTAGGGGCCGGGGTGGCCACGGCGCTGTTCGTGCGGGCGGTGCGCAAGACCCGCCGGCCGGAGGAGTAGCGGTGGGTAGAATCCTTTTATGGGTCGCGGTGATCCTGGTGCTGGCGGCGATAGGCTGGCTCGGCCTGGTTTCTCTAGCGCCCCGGCTCGCTCACGGCGCAGGCGCGACGCAGATGTACCGGGTGGAAAGCGAAGGCCGGGAGGTACGGGACCAGCTTTTGAGCCATGGCGTGGAGCAGACCGGATCGATCAACCTGGTCTCGGCCATTTACCTCGGCTACCGGGCCTACGACACGCTGGGGGAAACGATCGTGCTGGTTCTCTCCGTGGCGGGAGTGCTGGCGGTCACCGGGGGCAAGCGATGAAGGAGTCCGGGATCGTCGGTCTGGTGTCCCGCAAGCTGGTCCCCTATATCCTGCTCTTCGGGCTGTACCTGATCTCCTTCGGCCACCTCTCGCCGGGCGGCGGTTTTCAGGGCGGGGTGGTGCTCTCCTCCGCCGTCCTGCTGCTCTGCCTGTCCCGAGGCCTGGAACCTACGGTGCGGCTGTTCACCTCCAGGACGGTCAGCGCCCTGGAGATCGCCGCCTTCGCCCTGTTTCTCGTCATGGGAGCGGCGGGCCTGGTGGTGGGAGTATCGTTCCTGGGCAACTTCCTGCCCCTGGGCAAGGCGGGAGCGGTGCCCAGCGCCGGCTTCATCCTCTTTCTCAACGTGGTGATCGGCCTGGAGGTGGGCGCCGGCATCACCCTGCTGCTTTTCGCCCTGCTGCGGGAGGATTGAGTGGTGGCGGGAGCGGTGATCCTGGCTCTTATCCTGGTCGGCGTCGCAGGAGTGATCCTGGCCGACAACCTGATCAAGAAGGTCATGTCCCTGAGTATCCTGAACAGCGCCCTGGTGATCCTGTTCGTCTGGGGCGGGTCCCTGGCCGGCAGCGAGGCTCCGATCATGCTTGAAGGAGTCCGGGACATCGTGGACCCGCTGCCCCAGGCGGTGATGCTTACCGCCATCGTTGTCGGGATCTGCCTGACCGCCGTTGCCCTGGCCATCGTGCTGCAGGTTCACCGGCGCTACGGAACGGTGAGCCGCCGCCGGGTCGAGGAGCTGAGCGAGAAACGATGAGCGCTGACTCGCTGCCGCTGCTGGTCTTTCTACCCTTCTCGGCCAGCCTGCTGTGCCTGCTGGGCCGCCTGCTGCGCCGCCCCCTGCTGGCCCGGGCCGCCAGCGCCGCCTCCACGGCCTCGACTCTCCTGCTGCTCGGGCTGCTGCTGCCGGGGCTGCGTGCCCAGGGGACCATGGCCTGCGCCGTGGGCGGCTGGCTAGAGCCGCTGGGCATCGTTCTGTACCTGGATGCTCTGGCCTGGACCGCCTCGCTGATGGGAAGCCTCGTGGCCCTGTGCGCCCTGCTGTTCGCCTTCGGGGAGGGCGGCTACCGCAGCGACTTCTACTTTTTCTTTCTCATGCTGCTGGCCGGAATGGAAGGGGTGATCCTTACCGGCGACCTGTTCAACATGTTCGTCTTCCTCGAGATTCTCTCGATCTCCTCCTATCTGCTGATCGCCTATTCCTTGCGCAGGGCCAGCCTCTGGGCCAGCCTGCGCTACCTGCTGCTCAGCTCCCTGGGGATCGCCTTCTTTCTCTTCGGCCTGTTTCTAGTGTACCGCAGCGCGGGCAGCTTTTCGCTGCGGCTGATCTCTGCGGCAGCGGCGGGCAGCGCAGGGGCCGGCGCGGCGGGCTCTGCCGCCCCAGCAGCCTCTGCCGGCGCAGCGGTCCGGGCTCTCCGACTGGCCGCCTGGGTGCCGGCCTCCCGGACCCTTCATTTAGCCGCGGCGGCCCTGACCGTGGGAGTCGGCCTCAAGGCCGCCTTCGTGCCCCTGCACACCTGGCTGCCGGCGGCCCACGCCGCCGCCCCGCACCCGGTCTCGGCCCTGCTTTCCGGGGTGATGATCAAGATCTCCTTCCTGGCCGTGTGGCGCATTCTGGCCGCCCTCGGTGCGACCGGGATCCAGGCGCTGTTCCTCTGGCTGGGACCGCTTACCGCCCTGCTGGGCGTGCTCTTGGCCCTGGCCCAGACCGACGGCAAGCGCCTGCTCGCCTACTCTTCGGTCTCCCAGATGGGCCTGATCGCCACGGCCTACGGCGCGGCGGCCCGCCTGGGCACGACGGCCCTGACCGCCTCCCTGGCCCACATCCTGAGCCATTCCCTGTTCAAGAGCCTGCTGTTCCTGTCGGTCGGGGCCGTGATCCACCTGGGCGGAAGGCGCGACCTGGGCGACAGCAGCCGGGCCAACCCCCGTCCTTGGCTGATCGCCTTCTTTGCGGTCGGGGCGCTTTCGATTGTCGGGCTACCTCCCCTGAACGGCTTCGTGAGCAAGACCCTGGTAGGCTCCCTGTTCAAAGGGGCAGGGGTGCTGGGCATAGCTATCCGCTTGACCGCCGTGGGCACGGCGGCCTCGATGATCAAGCTCTCCGCCCTGTTCCGCGGTCCCGGCAGGCGGAGAGGCGAACGGAGGGCCGCCGGAAAGCCGAAGACGGCTCCTCTACCGGCAGACGCCGTTCCGCGCGCTGCGGTCGCCGCCGCTCCGGCCGGACCGGCAGGAACTCCTCAGACACGGCCGGCCGTAAAGCCCCCCGGTCCCTTCCTGTCTCCCTTCTGCATCGCCGCGCTCGTCCTGCTGGCGCTACTGTGCCTGGCCGGCGGCGTTTTCCCGCGGCTGATGCGGGGCCGCTGGGGGGCGCCGGCGGGGGCGGGCGCCGGGCGGCCGGCAGTCCAGGCGGCCTCGGAGCCGCCCGCAGCCGCCGCGGCGCTCCCGGCTGCCTACCGGATTACATTCTATACACCGCGACACCTGCTGGAGGCTGTCGCGGCGGCGGGCCTCGGCGCCCTCCTGTACCTGCTGGTTCGCAGCCGCTCCGGCGGCCGGGCGGCCGCCGCTATCCGTGGCCTGCGGCTCTCCCTGGACGGTGCGCTGCTTCTGGTCGCCGCCGCCGTGCTCCTGTTCACTGTGCTGGGCTGAAGACGCTATCTGAACTGTAGCCGTTCTAGGCTTAAGCTGCTGCGGGCCGTACCAGGCTCGGTCGGCTCCAGCGGCTCCTCTAGCCCGCCTCCCGGGCGTGCAGCGCGTCCAGCACCCGCACCAGGCGGGTAACGGCGCGGTTGACCGGGACCTCGATACCCAGAGCTTCGGCTTCGCGCACCACGGCCCCGTTGATGAAGTCGATCTCCGAGCGCCTTTTGCGGTCGAAGTCCTGGAGCATGGAGGAGCGGTTTCCTGCGGTTTTCTCGGTCACGGCGTAGACCGTGGCCAGCGGATCGGCGTAGCTCAGCCGGATTCCCTTCTTCTCCGCCACCGCCGCCGCCTCCCTGACCAACTCGGCCATGATGGCCCGGCAGTCCGGGAACTCCAGCAGCCGGCCGTTTGGAAGCCCGGTCAGGGCGGTAAGGGCGTTGATGCCGGCATTGATGATCAGCTTGCTCCACACCAGCCCATCGATGCTATCCTCGCAACGGGCTTCCAGCCCGGCGGAGTTGAGAGCCTCCACGAAAGGGGCCAACTTGTCGTTTTGCCCGTCGGACATGCACAGGTGAGTCAGACCGGCGCCGGCATGGCGGATGCGCCCGGGGCCGAGATAGGTCGCCCCCTGGGAGGTAACCCCGGCGGCCGTCCGTTCGGCGCCGAAGCGGCTCCTCAAGATGCCCTCGTTTCCCAGGCCGTTCTGCATGGTCACGGCGATCGTCCCTTTTCCGACAATCCCGCTGAACCGGCCGGCCACCGCCTCAGTGGCCGCCGATTTGACAAACACGACGAGAATCTCGGCCCCGGCCAGCTCTTCCGGCCGGTCCGTGGCATCGGGGCGGCAGGTCTCTTCGCTCCCCGAGGCCGGCTCTTCGATTACCAGGCCCCGCTCCCGTATGCTCTGTATATGCTCCCGGTTGATATCGTACAGACGAACCTCGTGTCCCGCCCGGGAGAGCCTGCCCCCGAACAGGGAACCCATGGCTCCGGCCCCCACGACTGCGATCTTCATCTTTTCAAATCCTTCCAGGCGGGAAGGCCGTGCAGGCTTTCGGCGGCCTTCACCCCCTTGACCACGGCCCGGGCCATCACGGCGGCGGCCAGCGCCCCGATCCGGGACACGTCCTCCTGTACCTCCCCCGTGGCCAGGCAGAACACCACGTCCCCGTCTCCCAGGGTGTGGACCGGCTGGATCGTGCGGGCGTAGCCGTCCTGGGCCATCATCGCCACACGGACGGCCATGGCCTTGTCCAGCCGGGCATTGGTAGCCACCACGCCGATGGTAGTGTTGGCGTGAAAAACGCGCCTGTAGCCGCCGTTCTCGCTGGCCATCATCTTCATGGCCCCGGCGAAGCCCTTTCCGTCCGGCCTCAGGGTGCCGGCCAGGATCTCGCCGCTGTCCGGGTCGATCACATCCCCGTTGCAGTTCACGGCCACCAGAGCCCCGACCACCAGCTCGCCCAGGCGGAAGCTGGCCGTGCCCAAACCTCCTTTGCAGTGCCCCCTCACCGTGCCGGCCATCCGGCCGATGTTGCAGCCGGTTCCGGCGCCGACGTTGCCCTGCTCGGCATTCTCCGGGCGGGCGTTCCGGCAGGCCCGGTAGCCCATCTCGGCGTCGGGCCGGACCCGGGGATCTCCTAGGGCAAGATCCATCAGCACCGCCCCGGTCACGATCGGGATCCTGGCCATTTCTACATCGAAGCCGATCCCCAGCTCCTCGAGATAACGCATGATGCCGCCCGCACAGTCCAGGCCGAAAGCGCTCCCCCCGCTCAGAAACACGGCGTGAGCCTGCTCTGCCGCGTTTTCCGGACGCAGGCACTCCGTCTCCCGGGTTCCGGGAGCCCCGCCGCGGGCGTCCACGCCCGCGGTTGCTCCCCGCTCGCAGAGGATCACGGTGCACCCAGTGGCTGCTTCCAGATCCTGGGCATGCCCCACTTTTATGCCGGGGACATCGGTAATCGCATCGTTCAAATCAGGCTCCTGGCTGCAGGTACTCGGAGAGCCGCGTCGGCCGCCACTCTGAGCCGGCCGCACTCGACATTGTCCGGCAGCTAACCTTAGAAACAGCCTCGGAAATTGTCAACGAGGCGACCCCTTTCTTGCAGCGGGGGCGATTTTACGGTACAACTTCTCTTAAAAACTGTCGGCAAGGAAGAGGAACCGTACTATGAGCGAAAAATCCCCGCAAGTGAAAAAGATCCTGATTTCCGACCTGTGGAGCATGAAGGAGCAGGGGCGAAAGATCTCGATGATCACCGCCTACTCCTACCCTCAGGGGTTGATCGTCGACGAGGCGGGAATCGACATGATCCTGGTGGGAGACTCTCTCGGCATGGTCGAGCTGGGCTACAAGGACACGGTGCCCGTGACCATGGAGGAAATGCTCTCCCACACCAGAACCGTAGCCCGGGCCGTGGGCCGCGCCCACGTGATCTCGGACATGCCCTTCATGTCCTACAACATCTCCATCGAGCAGGCCGTGACCAACGCCGGAATCCTCTACAAGGACGGAGGGGCCGATTCGATCAAGCTCGAGGGAGGCCAGGACATGGCGCAGGCCGTGGCGGCCATCCACAAGGCCGGGATCCCGGTAGTCGGACACATCGGTCTGACCCCACAGACGGCGGCTCTGCTGGGCGGATTCAAGGTGCAGGGCAAGTCCCTGGACCAGGCCAAGAAGGTCTACCAGGACGCCCTGGCCCTGGAGGAGGCGGGCGCTTTCGCCCTGATCCTCGAGGCCATCCCCAAGGAGCTGGCCGCCCTGATCACCGAGAAACTGCGCATCCCCACGGTGGGCATCGGGGCGGGAAGCGGCTGCGACGGGCAGGTGCTGGTGTTTCACGACCTGGTCGGCCTGTTCAAGCGCTTCACCCCCAAGTTCGTGAAAGTCTACGCCGATGTATATTCCACCCAGCTCGGCGCGGTCAAAGAATACATCGAGGATGTGCGCTCCGCCCGGTTTCCGGGCGGCGAGCACTCCTTCGGCATGTCGGACGAGACCGCCGGGGAGCTGCGCAGGCACCTGGGCTTGTGATCTGAGGGCGAAATCCTTGCAATTCAGTAAACTATATGATACAAATGATAGAACTGACTGGTCAGTATCGATTAAATGACACAGAATCTTTTTTCCGTCTACAGTCTGGGGATCGCTGTTCTGTATCTTGGGATATCCTTTTTTGCCGCCGCCTTTTTCTTCAGCGAAAGGCGAGGATACTCCATCGCCGCAGAAGGATTGATCCTCATCGTCCTGCCCTTGCATCTGGCCTATCTCGTAGTTCTCGGAATCAGCGAAAATAGAGTTCCGCTCACCTCCTTCTTCGAGGCTTTTTCGGTGATCGCCCTGTTCCTGTCCCTCGTATCCTCGATTTTTTACGTTGCGGTGAAGATCAAGTCGGTGGCGGTCTTCGCCTATCCGGTTATTTTCATATTTCAGCTGGTCGCCTCACTAGGTCCAGGAGTCATCTACCTGGATAAAGAGCTTTTTCGTTCCCCCCTGTTCGGCAGTCATACCATTGCGACCCTGCTCGGCTATGCGGCATTCGCCTACTCGATGATCCTGGGGCTGATGTACCTTCATCTGTTCAGGGAGCTGAAGAAAAAGAGGCTGAGGCGTATGTTCGATCGGCTGCCTCCCCTGGAGCTGCTGGAGAAGATGAACGATATTGCCATGACCTCGGGATTCGTTTTTTTGACGATCGGGATTGTTTTAGGCGGCGTTCTGGCGGTGCGGTTTTGGGGGCGCATCCCCCTTGCGGATCCAAAGATTCTGCTTTCCGCAATGCTGTGGCTGCTGTACGTGGTCGGCATAATCTTGCGGAGAGGATTCGCCTGGAGCGGCCGAAAGCAGAGCTATTTCAATGTGGTCGGCTTCACCGTTGTGATTTTTTTCATGGTTTCGGTGCGTCTGATTCTGCCGACTTTGCACAAGTTCTGAAGGTCGAGATGCTGTACCCCGTATTCATGAAGCTGGAGTCCGCACCCTGTCTGGTAGTCGGCGGTGGTTCGGTGGCAACGAGAAAGGTAAAGGGGCTCCTCGCCGCCGGCGCGTACGTGACGGTGATTTCTCCCGAGGTGAGCGAACCGTTGAGAGACCTGGCCGATTCCGGGAAGATCACCTGGCGGGACAGAACCTTCCAGCCGGGAGATCTGGAGGGCTGCCGGCTGGTCATCGCCGCCACCGACTCAACCGCGACCAACGTGATGGTGTACGAGGAGGCGTTGGCCCGCGGTATTCCTGTAAACTCGGTGGACGATCCCGACCATTCGAGCTTCTTCGTCCCCGCAGTGGCCCGGCGGGGTGAGCTGGCCATCGCGATCTCCACATCGGGCATTGCCCCTTACCTGGCGCGCAGGCTGCGCCAGTATTTGGAAAGCAAGCTCTATCCGGGACTCGAGGAGGACCTGGAGAGGGTGCGCTCGGCCAGAGCCCGTATTTCCGCAACGCCTGCCAGCTTCGAAGAAAAGAAGAGGCTGGTGGAGAGGGATCTCGAGCCGCTAGTGCGGAAAATCCTAATGGAGATGGAAGGCTCATGATCGGCGTCGTCGGATTGAACCACGAAGGCGCGGCCGTGGAGATCCGGGAGCGCTTTGTCTTCGATGAGCAGGAGATCGAGCAGTTCGTCGTCGCGCTCAGGAAAATCGAACAATTCGATGAAGTTGTGATCCTGTCCACCTGTAATCGAACGGAAATATATTTCAGCTCCCCCAAACCCTGTGGACAGCGGGACTTCGGCGCGCTGATCCGCTTTCTCTGTACTTTTAAACGTATCGAAGAAGACATTCGCGGGCTGTTCTATACCTTGGAGGAAAAAGAAGCCGTGGGACACCTGTTCCGGGTGGCCTCGGGACTGAACTCGATGGTGTTGGGGGAAAACCAGATTCTGGGTCAGGTGAAGACAGCCTATCGAATCAGCGCTTCCCGCAAGCTGACCGGAACGGTACTGAACCGCTTGTTTCACAAGGCGTTCGAGGTGGGTAAAACGGTTCGCTCTCAAACGGCGCTCAACGAGGGGGCCTCCTCCTTGGGGTATGCAGCGGTGGAGCTGGCCGCCAGGATCTTTACCAACCTGCCGGAGCATCCGGTACTGCTCGTCGGTGCGGGACAGACCGGTGAGATGGTGCTGGAAAGCCTGGCCAGGCGGGGCAGCCGTCACCTGCACATCGCCAACCGGACCCGCCGGAGGGCCGGGGAACTGGCCGAGCGCTACGGTGCGGAAACGGTCGCCTTTGATGGGTTGATGGATCATATGCTGCACTGCGACATCATTATCACCGCCACCGCTTCCCGGGAGCCGCTGTTGCGCCTCGACGATCTGAAGGAGGTGATGAAGAAACGTCGCGGCCGCAGCCTGTTTCTCATCGACCTCTCTGTTCCCAGGGGCGTGGAGGCAGCGGTTCGGGAGCTGGATGAGGTTTTTGTCTATGATGTGGACGACCTGGAGATGGTGCTGGCCCACAACCGGGAGAAGCGCAAAGGGGAAATCGAAAAAGCCGAAGGAATCGTGGATTGCCATACCGCGGAGTTTTTCGCCTGGTTGAGCACACTGGATCTGGCCCCGGCGATTGCCCGGTTGAAAGACTGCTTCGAATCCATCCCGGCAGCGGAGCTGGAAAAGTTGAGAAATCGGCTGCCCTCGGAGACGTACGACCGGGTACAGGAGTTCAGCGACTTCATCAAGAGAAAGTACCTCGGACTGATCGTCAAGAATCTGAAGACGCTGTCCCGCGAGGGCAGGCAGCTGGACTATATCGATATGGTCAACAACCTCTTCGATCCGAGCTCCGGGGAAAATGAATGAGCCGGCACGTGTTGATCGGAACCAGGGGCAGCAAGCTGGCCCTCATTCAGGCGGAGAAATTACGCTCGGCCCTGCAGTCCCAATACCCCGGGCTCGAGGCGGAGATCCTCATCATCAAAACCCAGGGGGACAAGATACTCGATTCCCCCCTATCCCAAATCGGAGGAAAAGGCCTGTTCATCAGGGAGATCGAGGAAGCCCTTGTCGACGGCCGGATCGACGTAGCTGTGCACAGTCTCAAGGATCTACCCACCTCCCTTCCTCCTGAACTGATGCTGGGGGGTGTGCTGCTCCGGGAGGATCCCAGGGATGCTCTGGTCAGCCGCAGCGGCTGCGGGCTCGAGGAGTTGAAAGAGGGTGAGCGTGTCGGCACCTCGAGCTTGAGGCGACGGGCCCAGCTTCTCAGCGCGAATCCTGCTCTGGAGGTGATCGACATTCGGGGCAATGTGGATACCCGATTGAAAAGCTTAAAAAACGGCCGGTGCGACGCCCTGGTGCTGGCCGCCTGCGGCTTGAAACGGGCGGGGTACACGAAAGCCATCACAGAGTATCTGGATCCTCGGCTGATGCTTCCCGCCGTCTGCCAGGGCATTATCGGAATGGAGGTCCGCCGGCGGGATCGGCGGATTGCCGAGTTGGTAGCCGGGATCAGCAACCCGTCCACGTTGCACATCGCCGAGGCGGAGCGGGCCTTTTTGAACAGGCTGGAAGGGGGCTGTCAGGTTCCGGTCGGCTGTCTGGCCGCGGTGCAGGAGGGGCAGGGAACGATAACCGGATTGGTGGCCAGCCTGGACGGCGCCCGGGTCGTGCGCCGAACCCTGAAGGGCAAAGCCGCGGGCTTGCGCCGGCTGGCTGTAGAGCTGGCCGAGGAAATACTTGAAAACGGAGGAAAAGAGATCCTTGGATCGATACGAGAGAACCTCTAAGGACAAGGGGGAAACGACGCGGCGAGTCAAGCTGGAGCGGGTGCTTTCCGTAGCCAGCGAGCTGTTCGCCTCTTCGGATTACCAGAGGGTCTGCATGGAGGAGATCGCCCAGCGCTCCGGCGTGGGTAAGGGCACGTTGTACAACCTGTTCGAATCCAAAGAGGACCTGTATTTCTCGATCCTCCGCAGGAGACTGGAGGAACTGCTCGGCATCCTGGAACAAGCCTACAACAGCCGGGAGGACACGCTGAGGAACCTGCGCAGCCTGGTCCTGCACCTGCACAAGTTCATGTCCAGGCACCCTCACTTTTATCTCATCTGGAAGAGAGAGGAAAACTCCCTGGCAAAAAATGACCGTCCGGAGATCGGCGGTCTGCACCGGCGACTCAACGAACTTGTGCGCAGAGTGCTCCAGGGAGGCAGCCGGGAGGGTGTTATCCGCCCGGAAATGAACCACGAGCTGATCGCCAACCTGCTTCTCGGGATGATCGACGGCTTGCGCAAAAGCCCGGAGAGCGTGTATCGGCGGGAGCAGGCGATCGATGATCTGCTGACCGTTCTGATGAAAGGAATCGGGGTCGAGGATCTCGATGTTCGGGTTACCTACGAATCGTACCGGCATCTGAGGAGCGCGGATGAACGATAAAAAAGCTCAGCTGGGGGTGGTGTACATCGTGGGAGCCGGCCCGGGGGACGAGGATCTGATCACGGTACGGGGAATACAGGCTCTGCGCGAGGCGGATGTGGTGGTCTACGACTATCTGGCGAATCCTTCGTTGCTGGACGAATGCCCGGAGGGATGCCGGCGGATCTACGTGGGTAAGATGGCGGAAAAACACTCCCTGCACCAGGAGCAGATCAGCGATCTTTTGGTCGAGCAGGCCCGGCTGGGAAAGGCGGTCGTGCGCCTGAAGGGAGGTGATCCCTTCGTGTTCGGCCGCGGGGGCGAGGAAGCGCTGGATCTGGCTGCTAATGGCATTCCTTTCGTGGTGGTGCCGGGAATAACTGCTGCCGTAGCAGCGGCTGCCTATGCGGGGATTCCCCTGACCCACCGGGGTCTGGCCTCCTCGGCGGCCCTGATCACCGGCCACGAGGACCCGTCCAAGGCCGACAACGACGTGGACTGGGAGAGGCTGGCCCTTGGAGCGGGAACGCTGGCCGTGTACATGGGAGTAAAAAACCTCCCTTTCATCGTCGAGCGTCTGTTGTCCGCAGGACGCTCCGCTGATACCCCGGCGGCCCTGATTCGCTGGGGAACCCTCAACAAACAACAGACAGTGACCGGCCGGCTGGGACAGATCGCCGGCCTGGCGGAGGAGCAGGGGTACGGTCCGCCGGCGATCCTGGTGGTGGGGAAAGTGGTCGGCCTGCGGGAGAAGCTTCGCTGGTTCGATACCCGGCCGCTGTTCGGGAAGAAAGTGGTGGTCACCCGCAGCCGCAGCCAGGCTTCCGAGCTGTCCAGAGCGCTTCGCCGATCGGGAGCGGAGGTACAGGAGCTGCCGTCGATCTGTATATCGCCGGTGGAAGACCTGTCCGGACTGGACAGGCAACTCGGGCACCTCGATACATTCTCCTGGATCGTATTCACCTCGGTGAACGGAGTGGAGGTTTTTTTCTCCAGGATCGAGCGGGCCGGGAAGGATGCCAGGGGTCTTTCGGGAGTCAAGGTGGCGGTGATGGGAGAGCAAACCGCTGATCGCCTGCGAAAGTACGGCATCAGAGCCGACCTGGTCCCGGAGCGCTTCACCTCGGAGGCGGTTCTGGCACGCTTCACGGAGCTGAAGGAGGATTACCGGGGCGAGCGGTTCCTGTTCCCGGGATCGGAGATCGCCGGGGAGCTGCTGCCCGCCGGGCTGGAAGAGATGGGCGCCGAGGTGGTGCGCCTGCCTGTATATCGAAACCGGGTCCCTGATTATTCGGCGGAGGAGGTGGATAAAGCTTTCGAGGACAATCCGGATCTGGTCACCTTCACCAGCTCCTCTACGGTGAATCATCTGGCGGAGGTCCTGCAATCCTGCGGCCGCGCTAACTACCTGAAGGCAATCCGGGGCGCCTGCATCGGGCCGGTCACCGCCGAAACGGCGCGGAAGCGGGGAATCCCCGTAATTCTGGAGGCGAGCCCTCACAGCATCGATGGGCTGGTCTCGGCCATAGAGCATCATTTTCGAGCAAAGGACACCCCATGATCGGTATATCCAAGCTTTACTGCGGGACCGTGGAACCCTCCGATCCGCTGCGCTACGGGCGCAGCTCCGGCTCCCTTCCCTCGCACCTGCTGCAGTTCTCCAGGGACAAGAAGCCGGTAGTGGTCTGGAACGTGGGCCGGCGCTGCAACCTGCGCTGCCTCCACTGCTACTCCGGCTCGAAGAACCGGAAGTACGACGGAGAGCTGTCCACCGTGGAGGGGAAAGCCCTGATAGAGGATCTGGCCGACTTCGGCGTTCCGGTGATTCTGTTTTCCGGCGGGGAACCCCTGATGCGGCCGGACATCCTGGAGCTGATCGCCTCGGCCCGGCGAAGGGGCGTGCGTTCGGTCCTGTCCACCAACGGAACCCTCATAACCTGCGCCCTGGCCCGGGAGCTGAAGAGCCTGGAACTCTCCTATGTGGGCATCAGCCTGGACGGGTTGGAACAGACCCATGACCGCTTCCGGGGAATGAAAGGAGCCTTCGGCCGGGCCATGGCCGGTCTGCAGGCCTGCCAGGAAGCCGGTATCAAGGTGGGCCTGCGCTTCACCATCAACCGGCGCAACCTCCAGGATATCCCCGGCATTTTCTCACTTCTCATAGAGCGGGACATTCCCCGGGTGTGCTTTTACCACCTGGTGTATGCCGGCCGGGGCAGCCGCCTGATCGAGGAGGACTTGAGCCACGAACAGACCCGGGAGGTGGTGGACCGGATCATCGATTTGACCCGCGATTTGTTCGATTCAGGCCATCCCAAGGAGGTGCTCACCGTGGACAACCATGCCGACGGCGTGTACCTCTACCTTCGAGTGAAGCGGGAGGCCCCGCAGCGGGCCGCCGGAGTGCTGGAGCTGCTGCGGATGAACGGGGGCAACAGCTCCGGCCATGGTATCGGCTGCGTGAGCTGGGACGGTTCGGTGCACGCCGATCAATTCTGGCGGCACCACACCTTCGGGAACGTACGGAACAGACCGTTCGGCGAGATCTGGACCGATCTCTCCGATCCCCTGATGGCCAAACTCAAGAACAAGAAAGCCCATGTGAAGGGACGCTGCGCCCGCTGCCATTACCTGGAGCTGTGTGGCGGCAACTTTCGCGTCCGAGCCGAGGCGGTGACCGGAGATCTCTGGGAGGCCGATCCGGCCTGCTACTTGAGCGATGAGGAGATCGGTCTGGCCGGGATGAAAGACCCCGTTGCCTCCGGCCCCGATCTCCGCGAAAAGGAGGTTCACTGATGTTTCCTACCACACGGATGAGACGCCTGCGGGGCAGCGAGAATCTGCGCTCTCTGGTGCGGGAGACGATCCTGTCGATCGATGATCTGATTTATCCTCTGTTCGTCTGTCCGGGGACCAACGTACGAAACGAGATCCCATCGATGCCGGGTAACTACCAGTTCTCGGTGGATCAATTGGTAGAGGAGTGCCGGGAGGTGCGGGATCTGGGGATTCCCGGCGTGCTGCTGTTCGGGATCCCCGAGCATAAAGATGAAAGCGGCAGCGAGGCCCGCTCGGATAGGGGCATCGTGCAGCGGGCGGTTGAGGCGCTGAAGAAACAGGTCTCCGAGCTGCTGGTCATTACCGACGTGTGTCTGTGCGAGTACACCAGCCACGGGCACTGTGGTGTGATCCAGGACGGAAGGGTGAACAATGACGCCACCCTCGAGCTCCTGGCCGAGCAGTCCCTGTCCCATGCCCGCGCCGGCGCCAATATGGTAGCCCCTTCGGACATGATGGACGGTCGGGTGGGCCGGATCCGCAGTGCCCTCGACGGCGAAGGATTCCAGGATTTGCCGATCATGTCCTACGCCGCCAAATACGCCTCGGCTTTCTATGGCCCTTTCCGGGATGCCGCCGGTTCGGCGCCCCAGTTCGGGGACCGTCGAGGCTACCAGATGGACCCCTGCAATGCCCGGCAAGCCCTGAGGGAGGTCGAGCTGGACATCGAGGAAGGGGCGGATATCGTGATGGTCAAGCCGGCCCTGGCCTACCTGGACGTGATTTACCGAGTCAAGAATGCCTTTTCCGTGCCCTTGGCCGCTTACAACGTCAGCGGGGAGTTCGCCTGTATCAAGGCAGCTGCCCAGCGGGGCTGGCTGGATGAGCAGCGGATCATGACGGAAATACTGCTTTCGATAAAACGCGCCGGAGCGGACATCATCCTGACCTATTTCGCCAAGCAGGCTGCCCGCCTGCTGACCGGAGAAAACGGTGGCAGTTAAGGCGTCCCGTTTTCAGCCGCGCCTGATCGCCTGGGAGGTAACCAGGCGCTGCCCCATGAGCTGCCGGCACTGCCGCGCCTCGGCGGACAACCGAAACTACGAGGGAGAGCTGAGCACGGAAGAAACCTTTCGCTTCCTGGACGGGGTTGCGGCTCTTGCCAGGCCGATCATGATTCTCACCGGCGGCGAGCCCATGGCCCGGGAGGATATCTACCGGATCGCCGAGTACGGAAACAGGTTGGGACTGCGCATGGTCATGGCACCCTGCGGGCTGCTGATGGACCGGGAAAGCACCCGCCGCATCATCGCCTCAGGCATCCAGCGGATCTCTCTGAGCATCGACGGAGCGGACGGGGAAACTCACGACGGTTTCCGGCAGACCGAGGGTGCCTTCGAGGCCGTCCTGAATGCGGCCAGGTTGGCCCGCGAGGAGGGGCTGGAGTTCCAGGTCAACACGACCGTAACCCGGCTGAATGTCGGCCAGTTAGAGGAGATTCTCGAACTGGCGATCTCCCTGGGGGCGGTGGCGTTCCATCCCTTTCTGCTCGTGCCCACCGGCCGGGCCGAGGGATTGGCGCACCTGGCCGTCGATCCGCAGGAATACGAGCGGGTACTGAACTGGATCTACGAAAGGAGCCTGGACAGCCCGATCCAGATCAAGCCCACCTGCGCCCCCCACTACTACCGCATCCTGCGGCAGCGGGAGAAGCAGGCCGGGCGCTCGGTCAGCGTGGAGACCCACGGACTCAACGCCATGACCAAGGGATGTCTCGGCGGCCAGAGCTTCGCCTTTCTCTCCCACACCGGAAAGGTGCAGGCCTGCGGCTTTCTCGACCTGGAAGCCGGGGACATCCGCCGCAGCGATTTCGATTTCCGGCGGATCTGGGAACGCTCGGAGCTGTTTGCCGCCCTGCGGGATCCCTCTCGCTACGAGGGAAAGTGCGGTGTGTGCGAATATCTGAGCTTTTGCGGCGGCTGCAGGGCCCGGGCCAATGCGGTCAGCGGAAATTACCTTGCCGAGGAGCCCTTCTGCGTGTACCAGCCGCACCGCGCCCGAGAAGTGCGCCCCAGGTGAGAGAAACCGGCGAGCCCAGGAACAGGCTCCTCGAAGAGCTGCAGAACGACCTTCCGCTGTCGCCGCATCCGTTTGCCGAAATCGGCGGGCGCTGCGGTCTGTCGGAAGCTGAAACCATACAGGCGACCCGGCAGATGCTCTCAGAGGGACTAATCCGCGAGATCTCGTCTCTGCTCGACGGCGGCAAGGTGGGCTTCAAGAGCACATTGGTTGCTCTCAGCGTGTCGAAAGAACAAATCGAGCCGGTTGTCGAACGGATCAACAGCCATCCGGGGGTCAGCCATAACTACCTGCGCGATCATCCCTTCAACATCTGGTTTACCCTGAGTCTGGCGAGGGAGCGCGACTTCGCTCAGACCGTTGAAGGGCTCGCGGGCGCGGAAAAGACAATGATCCTGCCTGCTATTCGCACCTTCAAGCTCCGTGTGCACCTGCGGATGCAACCGGATAGCGAGACCGACCTTCCGGAGCGCAGCGGTGGGGGATTCGGAGAATCCGCAGACTCCGTGTCGTCGATGGGGCAGGCCCAGCCGCCGCTCCTGAGCGATTTTGAACGGGCCGTTTTGTCCCGGCTCGAGAATCCGCTGCCGTTGGAAGCGCAGCCGTGGAAGACAATCTCATCCGCTCTCGAGGTCGATGAGCAACGGGTATTAGACACGGTGAGCGAATTGAAGCGCCGGGGGGTGATCCGCAGAGTCGCGGCTGTGCTCCGGCACCGGCGGGTCGGCTTCACGGCCAACGGGATGGCGGTGTTCCGGATTCCGGATTCCCGTATCGAGGAGGCGGGCAGAGAGGCGGCTTCCTTCGCCGAAGTGTCTCACTGCTACCAGAGAAAAACCCACCAGGAGTGGCCCTACTCGCTGTATGCCATGGTACATGCCCGCACGCGGCAGAAGTGCACTGCCCTGGTGGAGAGCATTTCCCGGGCCGTGGGCTGCAGGGACCATCAGCTTCTGTACAGCATCAGGGAACTCAAAAAACAGCGTATCAAGTATTTTGGAGAGACAAGATGAACGAGAGATCGAAAGCTCTCTATCGGGAAGCCCGGCGGGTAATCCCGGGAGGAGTCAACAGTCCGGTGCGGGCCTTCGGCTCGGTGGACATGGAACCGCTGTATATCAGCGCAGGCAGGGGCTCCAAAATCTACGACGCCGACGGAAGGCAATACATCGACTACGTGTGCTCGTGGGGCCCGCTGATCCTCGGGCACGCCGATCCCCGCCTGCTGGCAGCCTTAGAGGCGACGGCGGCTCGGGGTACCAGCTTCGGAGCGAACACGGAGATCGAAGTCCGCTTCGCCGAGCTGATCACCCGCCTGTACCCCTCCGTCGATATGATCCGGATGGTGAACTCGGGCACGGAAGCGACGATGAGCGCAGTACGCCTGGCCCGGGGGTACACGGGCAGGAGCAAGATCATCAAATTCGAAGGCTGTTACCACGGGCACGGCGACAGCTTTCTGATCAAGGCCGGTTCCGGTGTTCTTACTCTCGGCATACCGGGCAGTCCCGGCATCACCGACAGTACCGCCCGGGACACTCTTGTCGCCCGCTTCAATGACCTCGATTCGGTACAGGCGCTGCTTGCCGAAAACCGCGGTCAGGTGGCGGCGGTGATTCTCGAGCCTGTTATGGGGAATGCGGGGGTCATCCCTCCGGCTGAAGGATTTCTCTCCGGACTCCGGAAACTTACCACTGAGGAGGGAGCGCTGCTGATCTTCGACGAGGTCATCACCGGCTTCCGGGTATCTCTGGGAGGAGCCCAGCAGCTATACGGAATACGGCCGGATCTCACCTGTCTGGGAAAGATCATCGGCGGAGGACTTCCGGTAGGGGCATTCGGGGGCAGGAGGGAAATCATGGAACAGCTGGCTCCGCTCGGTCCGGTCTACCAGGCGGGTACGCTTTCGGGGAATCCCCTGGCCATGGCTATCGGCTTCGAGACGGTAAAGATCCTCGAGGAGCAAAACATCCACGAACGGCTCGAACATCTGTCCTCCCTGCTGGAGCAGGGCCTAACCGCGAACCTCGAGAAACTAGGGCTTCCCTACAAGGTCAACCGGGTCGGCTCGATGATGAGCCTTTTTTTCGCAGACCGGGAGGTCACGGATTTCACCAGCGCCGCGGGCTGTGACATCGAAGCGTTCAAGATCTACTTTCGCAGCATGCTCGAGCAGGGCATCTACCTGGCCCCTTCTGCCTTCGAGGCTTCCTTCGTATCCGCTGCCCATGACGAACAGGACATCGAAAAAACCCTGGAGGCGGGCTACAACAGTCTTCGCCGGCTGCGCGAATCGTAGCGGAGAGGCAGATAGCTCCTAGCACGTGAGCCCGGCTGCGCTATAATGGGGGCACTCCAACAATTACGCCGCCAGAGGAGGCCGAGATGCCCAAGGCGCTGGTTGCCTACTACTCCCGATCCGGAAACACCAGAAAGATGGCAGAGTTCGTCGCCGAAGCCCTCCGGGGGGAGGGCGGGGTCGAGGTGGATCTCAGGTCGGTGGAGGAGGTCTCCGTCGACGAGCTGTTGGCCTACGACGGGCTACTCCTCGGCTCCCCCACCTACTACGGCACCATGGCCTGGCCGGTCAAGAAGCTGCTCGACGAGAGCGTGAAGTACCATGGCAGGCTAGAAGGCAAGGTCGGAGCCGCCTTCTGCTCCTCCGGCAATCTTGCGGGTGGGAACGAGACCACCGTCCTGGACATTCTGAAGGCCCTGCTGATCCACGGCATGGTGGTGCAGGGCAACTGCTCGGGGGACCACTACGGGCCCGTGGCCGTGGGGGCGCCGGATAGGCGGGCCGCCGAGAGCTGCCGGGAGCTGGGGGCCAGGACGGCACGCCTGCTGAAGAAGCTCACCTGAGCGAGAAGGCACACCCCCTCCCGCGTTCAACGGTCCCGGTGAGGCAACGCCCGGATGGCGGCCAGCAGCGCTTCGGCGGGGCCGGCCTTGCTCAGGTAGCCCGCAGCGCCGGCCTGGCGCATCGCCTCGGCCTGCTCAGCCTCGTCCAGCATCGACAGGCCTATCGTCTGAACCTCGGGAAACTCGGCGTGAATGGCGCGCGTGGTCTCTATTCCGCTCATGCCCGGCATGGACATGTCCATGAGCACCACCTCCGGCCGGAGCTGGCGGACGAGAGCCATGGCTGACTCGCCATCCGCGGCTTCACCAACCACGGCCATGTCGTGCTCCTCGTCGAGAATCGCTGCCAGCCCCTGGCGCACTATGGCGTGGTCGTCCACCAGAAGGATGCGGATCTGGCCCTCACGGGTGGGGACACCCCCAGACGGGGTGACTGCAGAAGCCAGTTCCTCACGGTCGCCCGGCGCTTCCTGCCTCTCCGGCGGAAGGGCTGGGACGATCAGCATGAACCGGCTGCCCCGACCCGGGGCGCTGTCGATCTCCATCCGCCCGCCCAGGAGGTCCAGGCGCTCTGCGATGTTGAACAAACCCAGGCCACCGGCCGTGCCGCCTTCCGCACGGAGCCGACTGGGGTCGAACCCGCACCCCTCGTCGGCGACCGTAATGCGCAGGTAGCCCTCATGCTCGGCCAATCGCAGCCGAGCCGAGCCCGCGCCAGCATGCTTCACGACATTGAACAAAAGCTCACGGGTGGACTGGAAAACAAGCACCGCCACCTCCTCCCCTATTGCCTCGCTCGGCTCCCGGAGCTCGAGCTCCACCTTCAGTCCCTGTTTCTCCTGCATCCATCGCGCAAGCCACTCCAGGGCGGGTACCAACCCAGCCTCGCGCAGGATCGGGGGGCTGAGCTCAGCGCTCAAAGAACGGGAGGTCTCGATGGCCTCGCCCAGGAGTTCGGTGATCTGGGCTGCCGCGCTGCTGCAGATTTCGCTAGAACTCTGTCGCTCCAACAACACTAGACGAAGTCGAGCCCCCACCAGAAGCTGCTGCAGACCGTCGTGGAGCACCAGCGCCAGACGCCGGCGCTCGCGCTGTTCCGCCAGCGTCAGCTCCGAGGATAGAACGCGCAGCTGCTGCGAGCGCTTCCGCAGGACCTCCTCGGCCTGGATGCGGCGAGCCACTTCCTCGCGCAGCGTCTCGACAGTCTGCGACAGCCTGGCCGTTCTTTCGGTCACACGCTGTTCCAGCTCGTCGTTGCTCTTCCGCAGCGCTTCCTCGGCCCGCCTCCGCTCGCCTATTTCCTTCTGAAGCGCCGCATTCGATGCTGCAAGCTGGGCGGTACGCTCCTCCACCTTCCGCTCGAGCTGGTCATATGCCTTCTGGAGGGCTTCCCTGGCCAGATTCCTCTGCACGTGGCTCCACATCCCGCCCATGAGCAGGACCATCTGTCGTTCATCGGAGCTGTCATAGTCCGAAGCCTTGTTGCCGACCCCTACAACGGCCACGATCTTCTTGCCCTCGAAGAAAGGCACCACCATGAATCTTTCCAGCGTGGGATGGCCCGGGGGTAGGCCCTTCTTCTTCACACCTAGATGGCTGTAATCGTTCACGAATATGGTCCTGCGCTGTCTGACGGCGTCGGCCCAGACGCCGGCTTCGGCAACCGGCCAGTGCATCGGCAGGCCGGTCACCTTGCACTCCTTCACGACGTCTTTCGACATGGTATGGAGCGTGTAGATGGACTCGTCCTCGTTCAGGAACCCTACGAATCCGATCTTGCTCCCTGTCAGCGCAATCCCCTCCTCCAACACGAAACCGGCAGCGTCGCTGACGGACGCCTCCTCCATCTTGTTCAGACGAAGCAGCGCATCCAGTCGGGCCTGTTCCAGCCGGAGCAACTGCTCGGCGCGCAGGAACTCCTCGTTTTCTTCCTGCAAGCGCCGATTCGCCCGCAGCAGCTCGCCTGTCCGTTGCGCGACGCGGCGCTCGAGCCCGTCGGTCTCCGCGGGGCGGGCATGGCTGGCTCCCGCATCTACGCCTTTCCCCGAGCGGCCCCGCCTCTTGGATCCCGCTAAACTCGCCGCCGCCGCCGCGCCCCCCGGCGGCGCCGAGATCGGCTGAGGCCGTCCTTCGGCTCGTGGTTTCCTGGTACCTCGCTTTGCTGCCATCGACCCCCTCCAGGGTATAAAGGTGGCACTGCGGTTCCGGCCCTCTCACACCGGCTGCGGCGTTCACGCATGCCCTTTTGCCATCATAGCTCGAAGCTCCGCTGTAGTACAAGGACGCCGCTGGCCTAGGGCCCGCCCCGGCGCCCTCCTCGACGCATTGAATACGAGGAGAAACAGGGCTATGATCGACAGCGCTGCAGGATCCTCCAAGTCTGGCTAAGCAGGGGCTGCCTGGTCGTGGGTTCCCTGGTCGAGGAGGCGCATATGAGCCTGATCGGGTTGAAGGTGGTCTTCTCCATTGCCGTCTTCGCCATGGGTGCATTCGGCGTGATGTTCCCCTCGGCCCTGAGGCGCGCCGCCTCCGGCGATCGCTTCATGGCGTGGGGAGACACGTTCGCGGGTGGGGTGCTCGGCGGGGCCGGGCTGGTGCACCTGCTGAGCGGCGGGGCCCGCGCATTTCGGGAGCTGGCCCCCGGTTTTAACTATCCCCTGTCCTTCATGCTGGCCGGCCTTGGCTTCCTGCTGATCCTGCTTATCGAGGCTGTGCTGGTGGCCGACCCAGACCCGGGGGAATCGCCGCTACACTGCGGGTCCAGAGGCGCTAGCCACGAAATCGGGCCGCGCGCCCACACGGGCGAGCGGCACCCCTATACCTTCATCCTGCTGCTGGTGCTCTCGGTGCACTCGATCATCCTGGGCGTGGCACTGGGGGCCCAGCGATCCCTGACGAGTGCGCTGGCCATATTCATCGCCATCATGGCCCACAAGGCGATGGCGGGCTTCGCGCTCGGGGTCAGCTACCACCGGGCCGGAGCTTCCCTGCGGCGAACCATCCCTGTGGCCGCCTTCTTCTCCAGCATGACGCCCATGGGCATCCTGGCGGGCACGGCGGTGGACGCGCTAGTTTCCTCCGGCGGCCGCCTGTTGTTCGAGGCCATCTTCAATTCCGTCGGTGCCGGGACCTTCCTGTACATCGCGACCCTCGACATAATCCGCACCGAGTTCGAGCTTCCCGGTGACAACTGGCAGAAGTGGCTACTGGCCACCGCGGGATTCGCCATCATGGCGGTGCTCGCCGTGTGGATTTGAGCTGCGCGGCACGGTTGTGCAGGTGCCCGGTCGGCTGTACCCTTGACTCGAGCCAGTGCCGGGTCGTGCTGGACGGCTACCCACATTAACCAATTCAACCATGAGTGCCCTACTGTCGAAAAACTCCAGAATCCGGCCTTCAAATCTTCGGCGTGATTGACGGGGCACTGATTTTAACGCCTTATGCGCGTTTCCCGGCGTTTCCTGCGCTCTTCCCTTGAAGCAACGCCTCTTTTCGTATAAAACTTAAAGTAAATACTTCGTCAGAGGACCAAAGCCATGAGCGACTCCACGGTGGAGAAAACTACCGAGGCACTTGGAAAGCAGCTTCTGCCATGAGACGGATCATCCCGGGGAAGTGCCCGGTATTCGTGATGTTTCTGGTGCTTCTGATTTCTCTGGCGCCGGCCATCCCGGTGCTCGCCCAGGAGCAGGAAGAGGGGTTCGACGACCTGTTCGAAGGGCAGGTCCTCGAAGACGGCGCCGGAGGGCAGGCGCCTGGGGAGGAAGACGGGGAGGAGGCGGAGCCGTTCGAGGAGGGTGTCCTGGAGGAGGAGGAAGCGCCTGCGGAAGAGGCCTCCCCGGAGGAGGCTTCTCCGGAGGAGGTTTTCCTGGTTTCCGAGAGGCTGGAGTGGGGAGGCAGCTTCGAGCTGCTCTTCGATACCCGGGTGCGCTGGGACGGCTACCCGGATTCCTGGAATATGCTGCTCTACGAGGGAGATTCCTTTCTAAATACACAGCTGGCCGCGGACCTGTTCTTCGACGCCCGGCCGGAGCGGGACTTTCGGGTCTTCGGCAAGGTTAAAGCCGCCTATGAATATCAGTTCGATTCCGAATCCTACGAATGGGACGGCGGCATCTTCGAGCTGTTCGCGGATTTCCAGTACAGGGACCTGCTGTTCTTCCGGGCGGGAAAGCAGACCGTCCAGTGGGGCGTGGGCTATTTCTACAGCCCCGCCGATGTGCTCAGCCTGGTGTCCATCGACCCGGAGGATCCGGAAGCGGAACGGGAGGGGCCGATCGCGCTCAAGACCCACCTGCCCTTCGCCACCCACAACGCCTACCTGTACCTGGTGGCCAACGACATCACAAAGCCCTCGGAAATCGCCGTGGCGCCCAAGCTGGAGCTGGTGACAGGAGACTACGAGCTGGGCATAGGCGGCTTCTACCAGGCCGATCTTGCCCCCAAAGGCATGCTTACCTTAACCGGCCCACTGTGGGAGCTGCAGCTCTTCTCCGAGGCCGTGCTGCAGTCCGGCTCGGACTTCGACCCTGGTGAAGACGATCTCCTGTTCTCCGGGACGGCCGGCTTCGCCTACATCAATCCCGATTGGGACCTCACCGTAGTCGCCCAGTACCTCTTCGACGGGGAGGGCCTCATGGGGGGCCACCATCTTCTGGCCGCAGGCGTCAACTGGTTCGAGCTCCTGGATTCCCCCTTCACTCTGCTGGTGATCTACCAGGCCAACTTCAGCGACGGATCGGGTTTGATTATACCGAGTATCACCTGGGGACCGATCGACTACCTGTCCTTGAGCACCGGCTTGCGCATCGGCTACGGCGAAACGGAGTACGTCCATGGGCCCGGCGCCCCAGCTTACACCTTCAGCGTGTCGATAGGCGGTCTGTTCTAGCTCGAATCCTGAAACGGAGGAATGATCCCGGAAGCACCTCATGGACGATAGCGGATATCGCGGTTGATTCTTCCGGCCAGCTGACCATTGGTTTCGAGGGCGATATGCACGGAGGGGACTGGGGGAAGCTCGACGACACGGTGTTGAACAAACAATGATGCCCGGTTGAGGTTTGTTCTTGGCCCCTACGAAGCGGGCCGCTTCGCCGGCAAGAAATAGGAATCTCCCCTCGCCGATATCCAGAGCGGGCTCGACAGGGCTCTGCAAGTGGATTAGTCTACTGTCAGGAGCAAGCCGATATCCGAAACCTTTTCAGTAAAGGGGGTTGTCAATGGCCGAAACTGCGGAAAATCCTTGTTTACCAGATAAACGGCTGGCCGCCGTGTGCGGCTTGTTTTGTCCCGCCTGCACGGTATTTATCGGCAGCCGAGAAGACCAGCAAAGACTGGCAGGTCTGTCCCGGCTTTTCCAGCGCCCGGTGGAAGAATTGGAGTGCCACGGCTGCCGGTCGGAAAAGCGCAATTTCTTCTGTCGTGAGTACTGTAAGATGACAAAATGCGCTGCTGAAAAGGGAATTGAATTCTGTGGCCAATGCCCGGAGTATCCCTGCGATGATTTGAAGACATTTCAGGCCCAGATGCCGCACCGGATCGAGCTGTGGAAATCCCAGCAACGCATCAAGGAAGCCGGCTACGAAAAGTGGTACGTCGAAATGGTCGAGCATTACTCGTGTCCCGAATGTCGTACTTTGAATTCCGCCTATGATCTGGCCTGTAGAAACTGCGGTGCAACTCCAAGCTGCGCCTATGTGAATCTGCACAAAGACGAAATCATGCAGCACCTGGCCAGGATGAAGTGAGCGACAGACACGCCTTTTGGGCACGGTTGTGCGGCCGCAGGCTCCTGGCGGCGCTCATCGCCTGCGCGCTGATAGTTCTGGCCGGCTGTTCGTCCTTCCCGAGCGGAACAGCCGAAGGAGGAAGCATGAAGAAAGCCTCACAACAGGACTCCGCCGGAGCAGTCCAGCTCATTGTCAACGCCGACGACACCGGCGGCCATGTCCTTTTCACAGACGCTTCGATCGAGGCGCTGAGAAGCGGCCGCATCAGCTCGACCACTGTGCTCTTGCCCGCCCCGGACGCCGACCGCGCCCTGTCGATACTGAAAGCGCATCCCGAATACGCTGTAGGCGTGCACCTGACATTGACGGGCGACTGGCCACCGCTCCTGTTCAGGCAGAAGGTCCCCAGCCTGTACAACGGGAACGAAACGATGTGGGCTAGCGAGGAGGAGGTCGGGGTCCACGTGAAGCCGGAAGAGGCTGTCATGGAGTGGGAGGCGCAAATCCAGAAGGCGCTCGCTTCCGGCATCAACGTGACCCATCTCGATTCTCACATGGGCTGTTACTTCATCTCGCGTGAGCTGTTCCGAGGCGCCCTCGGCCTGGCGGTGAAGTACAGGCTGCCGATGATCGCTCCCTACATCCCCTCCTTCGTGACGCCTGAAGAAAAGCCGCTGTTCCCGATCGCTTCCTATGAAGGCGTCTACGATCTGGGCGGGGCCGAAGAGAACCTGGTCAACCGCACGCAGGCCTACCGCACACTCTTCGAGCGATTCGGCCCGGGGATCCACTACGTGTTCTCGCACCACGGCAGGCCGGTCGAAGACTCGAGTGAGTTCGATGACCTGCCCATACGGATAGACGACTTCGATTTCTGGACAGGCGACGGCGCTGCCGACCTGCTGGCGGAGCGGGGTTTCACCATCATCTCGCCCGCCAGGGTGACCGAGCTGTTTCGCAGCGCGCTGGGGCCGCCGCAGTAGCCGCGCCTGCCTGCCAGGCCGGGGTCTTCAGGTTTCGCGGAGTAGCGTACAACACGACCAGCATCCCTTGGTAACGTCGACCAACCGCTCTTTTAAGGGGAGGATGCCGGCTGATCCACAGAAGCAGGTAACTTCAAGGAATCTATGAGACAGAGGAGCAAGAACCGATGCCTGAGACATGCATAGACAGAGAGATTTTCACCAGGTTTCCTGTTTTTCAACGAGGAATCGTGGTAGCCCGCCACATGAACAACCGCGGATCCTCCGAAGCACTCGAAGCCCTGTTGCACGAGGCTCTTGCCGCTGCTGCCGCCAGACCGGTTGATTTGGAAACGGACCCCAGAGCTTCTGTCTGGAATGATGTGTATCGGGAGCTGGGATGCAATCCTAAGAAGTTCCCGCCGGCGCACCTTGCCCTGTTGAAACGGATTCAGAAACCCGGCTCTTTCATTCCTTTCATCAACAAGGCCGTGGCCATCATGAACGACAACTCGATCCGGGGTGTCCTGCCCGTTGGGGGGGACGACCTGCTGCGGGCGGGGAAGGTCCTCGAGCTTCGCCCGGCAAGGGGAAGCGAACGGTTTACACCGCTGAGCGATCCGGAGAAAACCGAGCATCCCGATGTGGGAGAGATCATCTACGTAGTTGCAGAAACCCAGGAGGTAATGTGCCGGCGGTGGAACTGGCGGAACAGCTTCCGGACCCGCATCACCGAGGAAACGGAAGCGATGGTCATGAACATCGATGGGCTAGGACAGGACAGCGACAGCACTGTTGTTGCGGTTCGGGACCGGGTGGCCCGGATGCTCGAACAGCACTGCAGCGCCGAGGTCCAAACAGCCCTTCTAAGCCCTTTGAATCCTTCCTTCGTATTTTCCCTATAGGTGGAACCTTCGGGACCGCCCGGTTCTGCGGGCGGACCCGCTGATTGATTTCGGCTTCCGTGTCGGCGGAGCAGCCATTTTGGTTTCTTCGATTTCTTAGGCTAGATTTTCTTTTATTTCACCGTTCGGCAACATATTATCGGGATGATATTCACCTTTTTCTTCCAATTGATAACGGACACAATTCTTGTTACTGACCAAACAATAATTTTCTATCCAGTACCTCTCCAATCTCCCTTGGTTCGTAAGTCTCTTGATAGGACAACAGCTATACCATTTACAGGGCTTAGCACTTCCTTTTTCCATTAACGTTTCCCGATGCCCGGATTTTCCTCATCATATCTCGATCGTCCTTCCTGCTCCTCCTTCACAATATCTTCGGGGATAGGAGGCCTCTATTTCTCGCTTATACCGAGTGCAGTGGGTCGCACATATCAAATCGAGATCCTTAAGGGATTCAGGCCTGTTTCCGTGCAAGCCTCCTATGATTCCGTACACTTTGCCGAACTGAGAAGCCACCTCCAGGATATGCTCCATTCTGGGGTGTGAGCATCCTGCAATGACCATGATGCCTTTTTCGGTCTGAACACAAAGTGATTGTTCTATCTTTTCCAATTCACCCGTGGAGTAAATGCCCTCGTATAGCTTTTGGGGAGATCCTATCTCGATGACTCGTTCCGCTTTCCTAACGCCTCGGAAAGAAGGGGGAACCCAGACCTTGACTTTGTTATTACGTTCAAGGAATGCTGATAGGCCCCCCGTATGATCAAAATGAGCATGAGAAATAAAGACGTCATCGACTGCTTCAGGAACTATTTCCAACTTCTGCATGTTCGAAAGAAGAATGGATCCACTTGCACCCGTATCAAAGAGGATTTTTCTTCCTTTTGCCTCCACCAAAGCGCTAAAGCCCCAGTCAGCACGAAGATCCTGTCGGAAGGCAGTGTTGTCGTAGAGGATAGTAGCTTTCATTTTTCCCACTATCATCCTTCATTATACTCGCAGGAAAGGCAAGCCCAAACACAGGATCTTATTGCAGGCCGGGAGCTGCGTACGCCGCTTGTCCCGGACCTGTCGGAATGCGAGCGTGTGGGTTTCATTAACAACTCTGGAGCCGGGTCGCCGCCGTTGCGGGATTCGCCGCCTGGGCCTATACTCCAAAGCAGGGCGCGCAATGCCGCCCTCTTCGATACGCTGCACAAGACAATCGGCGGCCGGAGCAGCGGTCAAGCTGCAGATATACAGGAGGGGATAGATGATTCAGGTACAAAAAAAGAAAGACAACGTGTATAGCGTGGTGGTGCAGGAGGGAAGCTCTCGCTCCCAACACACCGTTACCCTCGAGGATGCCTACTACCAGAAGCTCACCGCCGGCAAAGTCTCGCGGGAAGAGCTGATTCGGAAGTCCTTCGAGTTTCTTCTGGCTCGAGAGCCCAAAGAATCGATTCTATCCAGCTTCCAGCTGCCCGTCATCCAGCGCTACTTCCCGGAATACGAAAAAACCATCAGCCGGTAGCGCGCATCGGCTGGAGGCGGCCGGGAGAGTTACGCCTGCTCACAGCAGAGGATATGAGGCGAGGCGGCTTCGAGTGCCTCGACAGGTACGGAAACTCACGCCCTTCCCCGCCCAGCGCCCGTTTCGATTTTGGCTGTTCTTAATTTACTGTACGTTGGAATCCTGCAGATGAACTCTGCGCCGCCCTCAATCCTGTTTTGATATTCCAAATAACCCCCACATCCCCTCAGGATGGCCTCAATAATGGACAAACCCAAGCCGGAGTGCTTTTCGTCATTCTTTGGGCGAAAGGTGAAAAAACGATTCGTGATTTGGGAAAAAACCTCTTCCGGAATTCCCGGCCCTTTATCACCAACTTGGATGATAAGAAAACGATCTTCGATACAAAGCGATACCGAAACACTTCCTTTATCGGGAGAAAAGCTGACTGCGTTTTTTAATAAGTTTATCAGGATTTGGTAGACCTTTTCACACGAGATAGGCAGATAAAAGGCCTCAATGCCGGGTGCTACCTCAAGATCGATTTCAGCTTCTTTGAACTCATAAATGGCCTCTTCGGAAACCGTTATAACATTTCGGCAGTACTCTTCTGCTGTGTTTGCTTCAATACTTCCTATTAATCGAATCTCGTTCATCAGGCTTTCCATTTGCTGAATTCTTCTGTTTATGCGATCATAAATTTCCTCTTTTTCTCCTTCGTCCGTACTTTCAGAATACACCTCAAGGCCCGAGCGGACTGCTGCCAGAGGGGTTTTGAGCTCATGAACAATGTCAGATGAAAAACTCTTGAAATTTTCCGACTGCCTTTTTTGTTCTTCAATAAGCATTTGAAGTGCCTGACAGATTTCTCCTATTTCGCCTCTTTTAGGCAATTCAGGATAATTATTACCTTTCCATTTGGATACAAGGATTTCTCTTGCGTAGGTGTACAGTTTTTTTAAGGGACTGGTCACGGACCAGCTGAGGATGATAGTCAGAAGCAGACAAAGCAAGATCACCAGGGAATAGAGGAATAATAAGCGCTCTTTGATGGAGCGGCCTTGAATCAAAATGTCTACCACGCTTTGGCTCATGGTAAAGACGAGATCCTCACCATCCGCCGAACGTATAATCTTCCCTAAGAGGATAATCCGGTCTACTCCCTCATCGTAGCGTACGGTTCTGGTAGTTCGAAAGACCCGGAAGGGATCAACGTTTTCTAAGCTTAGGTTCTGTAGATAATCGATATAAACACTCGTGTCAAAGTGCTCGTTTTGATCTTTCCAATCGATGTATGGGTCAGGGAGCAGGAGATCAAATCTATATTCCTGATCATATTTCATCATTACGCCGCTGTCATACATCAACTCTTTATCCAGATTAAAAATACATATCCGCTGCTGATAAAAAAGCTTTGGAAACGCTTCTATTGCCTTCGGCCAATCGCTTTGATTCTGTCTGCTCAACCGGTCTATACAATAATAAAAGAAATTGGTTTGAAAATAACTCCGATCCATGAGGTCTTTATAATCCATTTTCCCGATCGTCAATGTAGGTACAATAATGCTGAAAAGAAAAATAGCGTTAAACAAGAACACCCTAAGGCTAAAACGCCTATAAAAGGGGATGGTTTTTACTTTTTCCATTTGTATCCCAGTTGGTAGACCGTTTCGATAGAATTGAATCCCGGGTCAATACTCAGCAGTTTCTGGCGAATTCTGCAAATATGAACATCGATGCTCCTCCCTGAGTTATAGTTGTCATCAGGGAAGGCGGCTTGAGCCAGTTTGTCACGATTAAGTACTATGTCCGGATTTGTGAGCAGTTTATGCAGGATGCGGAACTCGGAAATGGTAAGAATGACCTCCCGTCCTTTATACTCGCATGTCCAGTACTCTGTATCTAGCTTTACGTCATTTAAGATGATTGATTTGGAAGCCCGGCTAATCCGATGATCGGCGCTAAATAAATCGATTCGCCGCAAGCTGACCTTGATCCTGGCGAAGAGTTCCTTCATCGAGAAAGGCTTGGTCAGGTAATCGTCTCCTCCAATTTCCAGGGCAACGATTTTATCATATTCCTCAGCCCGAGCAGAGAGGAAGATAACCGGAATAAGGGGAAAGTCATCCCGTAGCCAACGGCAAAAGCTGAAACCGTCCATACCGGGCATGTTTATATCCAGGACGATGATATTCGGAGTTACCCCTTCTTCGAGTATTTTTTTCGCTTCAAGACCGTTACCGGCTAGAAGCATTTGATAGGACTTTTTTTCACCGGCGAGTCTTATGAGATCCTGGAGGTCGGCATCATCCTCTACAACCAGTATCAACTCACCATCTGCCATGGCTCATAGTAGCATTTCTTGCCGGGTTTTCAGACTGATTTTTTGAATTTAAGAATCCTTTTAGGAGATTGAAACAACTAGGAAACAATTTCCTGGTCACTTTGAACCATCAGACTTCGATAAATAATGCAGGAGGATTTTATGAAGACCCGGCCATCACGGTTTCGCGTTTTTCCGGCACTATTGCTTCTTGCCATATTATCGATTCTTCTTTTCTGCTCACCTGGTAAGGAAATCGGAAGTCCGGTCCCGGCGCCAGGAAGCGAGGCCTCGTTTGCGATCGCCGGCCGCCACGAACAGCTTGGTGATCACTCGACAAACTATCAAATAAGGAATCATCTGATTCACATGGAATCGGAAGCCTTCGAGGTTGCTTTGAATCCAGCCACCTTGAAGACTATATTGATCAAAAAAGAACACCCCACCGGCAGTATTTCCATTTCTCGAGACGTCTTTAGCAAGAAAAAGTTCAAAGTCTACCTGGCCGCTCAATCGGTATTCTATCCCTGGGATGATTTTAGAATCACCTTTAATCTGTATGAAAATGTTTTGGAGGTAACATTTGTTTCCCTAAAACCCCAGGCTATAACATGGCCTTCCATCTCGATGGAAAAGGAGGGTACCTCCCTCATCTGGCCGCACTTTGAAGGCAATTACATACCTCTGCATGATGCGATCTGGACGGATTATCTGAAGTCGAGACAGTGGAATACGACAGAACATCAGTATATGCCTTTCTGGGGAGTGGAAAGAGGAAGACAATTGCTTTCCTACCTCGTTGAGAATCCATTCCACAATTCAATCACGTTCAGCGAGAAGAAGCGATCCTTGCGGATGGATTTCACGCACACCTTTACCGAGAATACCGACCTGTCCAAGCCGATTACCTTCAGAGTGTATCTGGACTGCGATGCGTCACCGATTACTCCGGCCAAACATTTCAGGCAGTATCTGAAAGATCGCAATGCTTTAACGACCCTGCAAGATAAAATGAAAACCTGTCCTCTGATATCACGGCTAATAGGAGCCCCGCATGCCTATCTCCGGGGCGGCGCGCCTATCACGATAGCTGATGTCAAACCGAACGGTTGGATTCCAATGGCAAAAAATATTGTAAACCAGACAGCATCGGAGCAGCCAACTGCGGGAAAACAAGTCATGCGAGCGCTGTCTCCGGAAAAAGGAGATTTCGAGGCAATGTCCCGCCAGTCTACTCCTCCCCGGTACTTACAGAGAGCCGTGGCGCATTCTCTCTCTGACGTCTTACGTTCCTCCGAATTGTACAGCCAGTCCGTATGGCCTCTCGCAACCCTGCCGATGCGGCATAGGAGCATTGCGGAAAAGATTCTCGATGGGCAAGACGTCCCGGAATACGAGCTGGTTCAGCTCAACAGCCACATCCTCCAGGCAAGCTTCCCTGAGTATCTGCATGACCCTTCCACATGGGGGAATGGCGTTTCCACTCGAATGATCGATGCGCTTGTGCAAAACGGCATGAACCGCTTTGTGTTGACCTGTGATGGCATAGAAACTATCGAAATCAGGCCCCATCTTGCATCCTACGCCTTAGACAAAGGCTATCTGATCGGACCGTACGACAGCTACCATTCCGTTCAAGACCCTGAGGAGCCGGAATGGCCAACCGCGATCTTCGACCGCGCTCTGTTTGAAACAGGAGGGATTATACGCTCCGATGGAACTCCGGTAAAGGGATTCAAGGGCGTCGGATACTATGTATGTCCTGTCGCGATGAAACCGTATTTCGATGAAAGAGTCGCGAACAACTTCCAAAAAGCTCCTCATTCCTACTTCTTTCTGGATTGCGACGCCTACGGAGAGTTCTTTGACGATTACAGATCCGGCAGAATCGTCAGCGCAAGTGAAGATGCCGCCGCGAGGGTGGATCGCGTTCGTTCGATTTTCGAGAAATATAGTGTTCCGGTCGGGTCGGAAGGAGGCAGCTATCTCTTCGCGGGTTCACTGGCGGTGGCCGAAGGCGTCTTCTTCCCGGCCATAACGGGAGATCAGGACATGGAGATCAACGAGATGTCCAGATATTTCGTCGGCCGATCCTTTCCCTCGGATGAGCCTGCACGATGGTTTCTACCCGTCCCTCTCAAAGAGCAGTACGTCCATTTATACAGTGACCCCCGTTTCCGCCTGCCTCTGTACGAAGCTGTTTTTCATGATTCCGTAATTACCACATGCCACTACGCCTCGGCGTCTTTGAAATTCAGCAACATAGCCGAGACAGAGGCGTTAACGGAAATATTATACCAGGTCGCGCCGATATACCATTTCAATCTGAGTCACTTTGAAAAGATAAAGGCGACAATAAAACCTCATATCGACGTATTCGAGAAAACGCATTCGTATTCCTATCGATTCGCTCTGGAAGAGTTCGAGTATCTCACCGAGGACCGAAGCGTACAGAAAACCCGATTCGGGAATCTTGAATTGATCGCGAATTTCCGTGAAATAGATTTTGATTCCGAGGGAACCAACATTCCGGCAAGAAGCGTTTTGATCACATTTACGGACTCGGGCGAATCATTTGTCTATCAGAATACGGCCCTTTCCGAGAATCCTGACAATACACAGGATATTCCTTCACTGATCAGAACACTATCCAGCACGGAATGGGAGCAGCGCGAGCGGGCGGCCCTTGCCATCAGCCGGATTGGAGTCCCGGCGAAGGCAAGCATTCCGTTGTTGATTGAGGCTCTCCAGGATGAAGAATGGCAGGTTCGAGGAGCAGCGGCAAAGGCTTTGGCGAACATGGAAGAGGCAGCCGTGCCGGCTGTCCCCACGCTGATGATGGCGCTGAAGGATGAACAGTGGCAGGTCCGTAGATCGGCGGCGTACGCCCTGGCAGTCCTTGGAAACGGGGCAAAGGCGGCAGTACCGATCCTTATTGAAGCCCTAAATGATGAGGAATGGCAGGTACGGAAACCGGCAGCCTTGGCTCTAGGCTCCATCGGTGCAGATGCACGGGCCGCAATTCCGGAGCTGAAAGCGAAACTCAATGACCCTGAACTTCAAGTACGGCAGGCTGTTGAGATGGCTCTAAAAAATATAAACGAAAGCCGATCCTTCTGGTGACGCCGGTTATTCCGGCGGCCTTTTTTGCATCGGCAATGAAGCTGCGCGCCCGGCAGGCGCTCCTTGCCGGGGAGGCCTCCCCGCCATCCTTAGTCTGTTCAGAAATTACACTTGACGCCAGACGTCTTACAATGTATAATAACTTGAAATTTTACTAAGAATACTAAGAACTAGAAAATTGGCTTTCCAGGAAGAAATTCGACACAAGCAGAAACGACTTCGCCGGTTAATAAGTGAACGCGATCTGAGCGGCCTCTATATAAAAAAACACAGCAATTTTAGCTGGTTGACCGGCGGAGAGATCAGTTACGTGAATTTCGATACGGAGATGGGCAGAGTCGGTCTTCTCGTGACTCCGGATAAAGCCTACATGGTATGCAATGCCACAGAAGCCGTTCGAATGGAAAAGGAAAGCGATATCGAGGAGCAGGGCTACGAGATCCGGAGGTTCCCCTGGTATGAGGACCGAGAGATGGCGATTGTCCGGGAACTGGGCGGACCGAATCTGGGAGCGGATTATGGATTTCCCGGCGCCGTGGAGCTGTCTTCGGAGATCAATTCCCTTCGGTATTCTCTGACACCATGGGAAGTGGATAGATACGGTAAACTCGCCCGCCTGGCAGCGCAAGCAGCGGAGGAAACCCTGCAAACGGTCCGGAGGGGAGACAAGGAATGCGCCGTAGTCGGCCGCCTGGCGCAGCGACTGTGGGAAAACAGAATCGATTTCGTCATTGCTTTCTGCGCGGCGGACGAACGGATTCCTTTGATGCAACATCCGGTCACCTCGGAAAAGAAAATCGAAAAACTGGCTATGCTGAGCGTGAATGCGCGCAAGGGAGGACTCCTCGTGTCCTTGAACCGGATCGTCCAGTTGGGCAAGGTTCCGGAATCACTGAAAAAGCAATACAGGGACGTCGTGTACATCGACTCCGTGATGATGGCGGCCACCATTCCCGGCCGGCCCGCTGTCGAAGCGTTCAAGGCGGGGCTGGAGGCATATAAGACCTTGGGGTATCCGGATGAGCTTGAGCTTCGCCATCAAGGAGGAGCCGTCGGTTATGCCCCCAGGGAATACCGAGTCAATTTCGCAACATCTGAGATGATACAGGAGAATCAGGGTTTTGCCTGGAATCCGTCCATTTCGGGAATGAAAAGCGAAGATACGATGCTCGCCACGTCTGACGGTCCGGTGATTCTTTCGCAACCGGTGGTTTATCCGTCAATAGGCCTGGAAGTCGGGGGATTCTCATTCCGCCGACCGGATATATTAGAGCTATAAAATCTGTAGGAGGTACATGGTATGAGAAAGAGAAGAATGGGAGCATTGCGGAGCATCATGATCGCCGCGGTCTTACTGGTGTGCTTCGGAATGTCGATTCAGGCGGAGGGCGTTAAGGAAGAGACATTCCCCACCCGGGAAGTGGAAATCATGGTGCCCTGGAGCGCGGGAGGGGCAACAGATGTTGTCTTTCGCTCCTTCACCGGAGTGATTCCAAAATATCTGGGGGTTCCCATCATCATCTCCAACAAACCGGGTGGGGCGACCGTTCCCGCCTATGTGGAATCGATGAGGAAAAAGCCCGACGGATATCACATCGTGGCCTGGTGCACCCCTTCCATTGCAGTCACCCACATGCAGGAAACACCGTTCGATGCAAACACCTTCGATCCCATCATCAACATTGTCATGGATCCGGTATGGTTCCTGGCGCCGGGGAGCTCCCCGTACAATGATTTACGGGATCTCGTTGCCGACGCAAAGAAACGGCCGGGAGAGGTCAACATGGGAATCGCCGGATCCGGTGGAGGAACTCATATGATCGCTCTCGCCTTCGCTGAAACTGCAGGGGTTACGTTCAACTACATTCCCCATGCGGGCGGCGCTCCGACTGTCACGGCGGCTGTGGCCGAGCAGGTGGATGTCATCACCGTGGGCCCCCCCGAGGGTGTTCCCCAACTTGAGAACGGGCAGTTGAAGTGCCTCGGCATATTCGCGGAAAAGCGACTGCCGCAGTTTCCGGACTATCCTACGGCCAAGGAACAGGGAATCGATTTTGCCATGGGGCAATGGAGGGGACTGGCGGCGCCGAAGGGCACGCCTCCCGAAGTGATAAAGAAACTCCACGACGCTTTCAAGGCGGCCATGAACGATGAAGAGTTCCTGAAGCTGGCCGAAAGAGGCGGTCTCACGTTGCATTACTTGAATACCAGCGACTTCAAGGCACTCATTCAGAGGGACAATAAAAGGTACGAGGAGATAATTCGCGCCGCAGGAATGGGCAGCAAGTATAAATAGCTGTTTTTCATTGCACTGAAAAAACGACTTGCTGGACGGGAGAGTATTCTGAAAGCGCTCTAACGACTCGCAATCGACCGGGCGCTTTTTCCATCGACGTCCGGGAGGAAGGTGTATCCATAAAAACCCGGTCCGCCGCAATACGGCGGCGGACCGGGCGCCAATCATCCGCTGAAATGGTTTTCGGCTTCACCCATCAGTGGTGGGGCCGAAAACCGAGGGCAAATTATACGGAATGCCTCGCCGAGGGGAGGATTGATCAAACGAACAATCGACAGGATAATGCCTTAGCCTATTGGCTCGCCATGTGGAACCGGTAATACGTTGAGGAATGCTGAGCATGGGAAAGCTGAACGTTCTCTATGGAGCGGTGACAGGATTTATAGCGGCCCTTTTTTTCTACTCGACTATGGCATTTCCAGAGAAAGAGCGAGGCTGGAATCCTCGTATTTTCCCACGCTTTATCTGCATCTGTACCTTTGTCCTGTCCGTGATGCTCATCGTGAGAGGAATCAGGCAGTGGCATGCCGAGAAAGAGGAAGGCCAGCAGAAGGAGGCCCGGAAACTCGACCGGGCACAGGTCCAGCGCATTCTTACGCTCTTCGCCGTGGGGATACTCTATGTGCTGCTGATCAATTGGTTGGGCTACCTTTGGATCACACCATTATTTATCGCAGGGACGATGCTTTGTTTCAAAGAGAAGCGTGTCTTGCGGATCGTTCTTGTTTCCGTGCTCACAACGGGTATCCTGTTTTTCATTTTTCGCATCGTGTTCAAGGTCCCGTTGCCAATTTGGAGTCTTTAAAAAACCGGAGAACGCAATGCTAGCAGGGAGATACTGATATGGCGGGGGCAATAGGCGGCTTGCTCTATGTGTTATCCCACTTCCATTTTTTGTTCATCGGGGTCGTAGGAGGTATCATCATCGGCGCCCTTCCGGGGCTCGGCGGCTCGGTGGGTATCGTCCTCTTGCTTCCCTTCTTGCTCTACGTGGAGCCGGCTGCGGCATTGATCATGATGAGCGGAATGTTCTGCGGCTCCATGTACGGAGGTTCGATATCCGCCATATTGATATCGACACCGGGCACCCCTTCGGCAGTAGCGACGACATTGGACGGATATCCTCTGGCCCGGCAGGGAAAAGCAGGAAAGGCCATCGCGGTATCGACCATCTCTTCCGCAACCGGCGGCTTCATTTCGGGGCTTTTCCTGATTTTCCTGGCTCCGTACATCGCCAAGTTCGCCCTGAAATTCGGCCCGGAGGACTATTTCGCCCTGATGATCTTCGGGCTTACCATCATGGCCAGCGTATCTGCCGCCTCTCTGTTGAAAGGATTTCTTTCCGGCTTTTTCGGATTGATGCTCGCCCTGGTCGGCATGGACGAGATCCTGGGAATGCCCCGCTTCACTTTCGGAATCACTCGTCTGCTGACAGGATTCCCCATGGTGCCGGTCCTGATCGGCCTTTTCGCGATTTCCGAAGTCTTCGTTCAGATTGAAAAACTGGGTAAGACTACCATTCCGAAGCTGGATCGAGCAGGCGGAGGATTTCCCAGCTGGAAGGAATTCAAAGGTCTTATCAAGATCATCCTCGGATCATCCATGCTGGGAACGATGATCGGAATCATCCCGGCCACCGGGGGCGCCATCGCTTCCTTCATGGCCTACAACGAAAGCCGCAGGTTTTCCAAGCACCCGGAAACCTTCGGAAAGGGCAATCTGGCGGGAGTCGCGGCGCCGGAAGCGGCGAACAACGGAACCACGGGAGGCGCCCTGGTGCCTCTGCTGACCCTGGGAATTCCCGGAGATATGATCACCGCGGTCATGCTGGGGGCTCTGCTCCTGATCGGAGTCCGGCCCGGACCTCTTCTTTTCAGCCAGACACCCCACATCATCCGCGCCCTGTTCGCCGGATTCATGCTGGCCCAGCTCATGATTGTTGGCGTGGGTCTTGCCTGTCTTCCCTTGTACCACAAGGTAGTGAAGATCCCTATCCCCATCCTCTACCCCCTGGTTCTCGCCCTGTGTTTTATCGGCGCCTACTCCCTGGGGAACAGCGTCTATGACATGCTGTTGTCCATCGTCTTCGGGCTGATCGGCTATTTGTTGCGCCGCCACGGCTTTTCCGCGGCCCCGATCATCCTAGGCCTGATCCTGGGCCCGATTGCCGAGCGGGAACTGGGACGCGCTTTGATGCTCTCCCACGGGGATTGGACCGTGCTGCTAAAATCTCCTATTGCCCTGGCCTTGTATGGACTGGGTATCGCTTCGATCGCCTATTCGGTTCTGCAATTCCGCCGCAGCACAAAAAAAGCGTAGAGGAATTGTAGTGCAATCGCCCCCAAACCTTTCAACGACTATGGCGCGCAAGGAGGCGTTGGTATGACAGCAGACAGGAAAGAACAAGCAGCCCAAAAGGCCTACGACCTGGGGTTCTCTTATGAGCAGGAGTACATGGGCTGCGCACAGTGTACCTTTGCGGCTCTTCAGGATGCTCTCGAGGTCAGGAACTCCGACACGGACGCCATCTTCAAGTCCTCCACCGGCTTTGCCGCCGGAATCGCGCAGCAGATAGACGGCAGCTGCGGCGCGTACGCGGCCGGCGCCATGATGTTGGGGTACTTCATTGGCAGGGGGCGGGACAATTTCATCGATCCGGATAAAATCCGTTTCAAGACATTCGCCCTCGTATCCCAGCTTCACCGCAAGTTCATCGAAGAATACGGGACGGTCACTTGTGGAAACATACATACTAAGATAATGGGAAGACCTTTTTACATCAAAGATCCGGACGAACTAAGGAAATTTGATGAAGCGGGCGCCCATACCGATAAATGCACGAGCGTGGTCGCCCTTGCCTCGCGCTGGACCGTGGAAATACTCCTCAATGAGGGCCTCTCAAAGTAGCCGTTCAGCAGACTCCACCGGGGCAGTCTTCTTTTCCCGCAGCTAATATTAACTAGCGCTTCATACGAACAGCCGGCGCGCTTTTCTTTCGCAGGCGGAACAGGGTTCTTTGATGACCCATTTCCAGGTGATGCTCCATGGCAGAGAAAGCGCGGGAAGGGCTTCTCGCTTTCACCGCCTCAAAGATCTCCCGGTGCTCTTCCGAGGCATGACGATGATCGTCACTCGTCCGCGGTGCGTCGCGGTATGTTTTGACAATGGCGTCCATGATGACAGGAACGATGCGAATGATGACGGGATTCTTGGTGGCTTCGGCGATGCTGCGATGGAAATCGAGTTCTATTTCCATGTTTATTTCTTTTCTCCGGACGATTTCACTCATGGCTTCAACGGATCTCTCGATGCTGGCCAGGTCAGCCTTGTCGGCTTTTTGAGCGGCGAGGCGAGCGGCGCCGGGCTCTATGAGGAGCCTTGCTTCGAGAAGGGAAAGTCGAAGATCCGGACTCATCACGAACTCCAAACCTAGTGGATCGTCGATGATCCCGGGCATCCGTGAAACGAAGGTCCCTTTACCACGGACGATTTCGATCATATTTTGGGACACCAGGGTTTTCGCCGCTTCGCGTATGGTGGGCCTACTGACTCCGAACAATCGAGATAGTTCCATCTCATTGGGAAGCTTGTCGCCGGGCTTCAGTTGTTCGCCGCGGATGAGATCCTTGATCTGAGTTGCGATTTCGAGCGTACGCCCCTGTTGAGAAAAGACCCGCTTATACATGTAAATACAATATCAACTTTTTACGAAAAGGACCAGACAATGTATGACGTTTTACATCGTTGAAGCTCTAATCACTCAGATTACCGGTGGGTCTGCGTGAAAAAGGCATCCGCATGCTCCCCCCTGACAACCTCTACCGCCACTGACGGAAGGCTATGGCCGTGATGGCTTCGACAATTTGCTCGTCCTGGAGTATGGCCTCCGCCTCCAGAACCTTCGATACCGAGTTGGGTACGTTCATGGAGCTGATGAAGCCGGCGGGGGCGTCGAGGTCGTCGAAAAAGCGTACGGTAATCCCCGCTGCTATCCGGTCTCCGATGGCCTGAGCGCCGGCGGCCTCCTCCACGACTGCCACCGTACCGGTCTTTTTCAGCGAGCGGCCGATCGTCTCGAAGTCGATGCCGGGCAGGTCCACCGTGCGCAAATCGATGATCTCCGGCGATACGCCACCGGACTGCAGCCGCTGCCGCAGGTTCAACAACCGGCCGGTCATTGAGGAATAGGTGAGCACGGTGATGTCCTGCCCAACAGACACCACCCGGGCCCGGCTGAACGGTACGCAGTAGTCCAGGATTCCTTTCGGAACGGGGAATTCACGACCGTACAGGGAGTGGTGTTCCAGGATGACTACAGGGTCCAATGAACGCATGGCGGTGTTGAACAGGCCGATGTAGTCGAAGGCGTCGGCTGGTGCCACGATCCTCCAGCCCGGGAACAGGGCGAACAGGCCGACGGGGTCCATGGAATGCTGGCCTCCATAGCCGTTGCCCGTGGCGATCCGGGTACGGACTACCAGGGGCAGGTCCGTCGCGCCGCCGTACATGTGCCTGGCCTTGGCCACTTGATTGAACAACTGGTCTGCCGCCACCAGGCAGAAATCCGGGAACATGATTTCGATGATGGTCGGGAAACCGGACATGGCCGCTCCGAGACCCAGCCCGGTGAAGCCGGCCTCCGAGATGGGTGTGTTGATGACCTGCTCCGGAAAGCGGTTCGGCAAACCCCTGGTAGCCCCGTAGGCTCCCCCGCCGAAGTTGGCGATCTCTTCACCGAGCGCCACCACCTTCGGGTCCCTCTCCATCCACCGTCCTGTGACCGCAGCAATGGCGTCCGAGTATTTCATCGGTTCGACTTCCGGAAAATCCTCCGGCTCGCTGTAATGTAGAGCTTCCAGCTCCCGGCCGTCGCTGCGCATCCCCAAACCGGCGGTGCCCGAATCCGGCCAGAGCTCGGACCTTACCCGGCAGCGGCCCTCCGTTTCCACGATGCAGGACTCCACAGCGCGCCTTACCGCCTTCCGGGCGATCGCCTGCATCCTCTGCAAGTCCTCGTCGGAGGCCAGGCCTGCCGATCGCAGCGCCTCGGGCAGGGTGTGCAAGGCATCGCAGCGAAGATGTTCCTCCTCCTCCTTGCGCGTGCGGTATCCGTAGGAGCTGCCGGGCAGGTCCCCGGCGTGGTGGTAATGTCGCCAGCACTTGACCTCCAGCACCACGGGGCTCCCCCCCCGGCGTATACCGTCGGCGGAAGCCTTGACCGCTTCATAGACGGCAGCCACGTCGCTGCCCGGCACGAGGAGCCCCTTCATACTGTAGGAGGCAGCCCGCAGAGACAGCTCCCGGACAGCCGCGGCGTTCGTCGAGCGGGTACCCACGGCGAACTCGTTATTTTCAATGAAGTAAATGATCGGCAGCCTCCACAGGCCGGCCAGGTTGAGCGCCTCATGGAAAGCGCCCTGGTTGACCGCTCCGTCTCCGAAAAAGCAGACCACGACGTTGCCGGCGGCCAGGCGCTTCTCGGCGAATGCCGCCCCGGTGGCAATGGGGATGCCTCCCCCGACGATCGCATTGGTGCCAAGGATACCCGCCTCTGCATAGCGCAGGTGCATGGAGCCGCCGCGTCCCCCACAGTAGCCGGGAGCCAGCCCCATTATCTCGGCCATGGTCCGGCGTACCACCTCGTGGCCCGCCTTCGGCAGCTCCCGGGCAAGCGGGTCCCAGTTTTCCGGCAGCACGTAGTTTAGAGCCTTGGCCAGAAACTGGTGATGGGCCCGATGGCTGCCGGTGATCTTGTCGCTTTTGCGCAGGGCGGCCATGGCCGCGGCAGCCACTGCCTCCTGGCCTAAGCTGCTGTGCACCGGCCCCCACACGCACTCGGAGTTTTTCAGACGCAGCAGCTCGCTCTCAAACATGTTGATCAAGAAGGTCTGAAACATGATCCTCGAGGCCGGCAGGCGTCCCATCCGCCGGAGGTCCTCTTCGGTTGAGCTCCACTTCTGCCAGTCGAAATCCACTCGGAGTTTTTTCTTATTCATCTCTTTGCCTGCGTATCGCGTTGTAGTCGCGAATCATGGTTTCCAGATCCTGCCGCCGGATAGATGCTCCCTCCGCTGTGGTTTCGTCCAACAGCCGCTCCGGCAGCATGTCCATGGACTCGTCGATACCCTCCTGGTGGTTGTAGGCGCGGGTGGCCTGGGTGATGCGATTGGCCAGGACCTCCAGAGCGGCCCGGTCCAAGGCCAGTCCGGTGAGCGCCCGGATCAGGGTCGGCAGCTCGTCCCAGCCGATGAAGTCCCGGTAAAACCGGCACAAGATCAGGGAGTCAAACAGGGCGGCCCTGTCTTCGTAGTCGATGAACAATCGGGCCTTGCCGGAAATGCGGTCCTTTTCGATCTGCCCGGAAAGCTCCGCCTTGTAGAAGGTTCCCCGCAGGTGGCAGGCGCCGCGGGCGGCGGTGGCGTAGGCAAGGCCCATGCCTTTGAGCACCCGGGGGTCGAAACCGGCCGGCTCCAGCCCTTTCACGTGCACGGCCAATCCTTCCAGGTTCAGCGCGCGGGCAGCCGCACGGATGCCGTCGGCCAGGACGGAGGCGGGACCTTTCCTCCTGGCGATCAGCCGGAGCAGCTCTGCTGCCCGGTCCGGCTGGTTGTAGTCAATGGGAAAGTCCAGCCGGCGCTGACGGCAGGCTTCGATGGCAAAAGCCGTCATATTACCGGCGCTCATGGTGTCCATACCCAGCCGGTCGCACAAATCGTTCAGCCAGGCCACCTCTTCCAGGCTGTCGATGCAGTTCAGGCCGCCCAGGGCATAAATGGTCTCGTACTCCGGTCCCTCCAGCTCCAGGCCCCGATGCCGGCCTTCCAACACCCGCGTCTTCTTGGTGCACTGCAGGAAGCAGTTGGGGCAGCCATGGGATTTGACCTCGAAGTGCTCATTCAGGTAATCGGCTGATAATCTCTCCCACTGCTCGAAGCTCCCCGACTGCCAGTATCGGGTAGGAAAGCATTGTGCCCCGTTGGTCACCCGCACCTGGCTGGGGGTGCCCAGCTTTTGGTACGTCTCGGTGATCGGCGATCCCTTGCCTTTCTGAGAAATCGTGCGGATGAGCCCATTGAGAAGCTGCTCATCGGCTACAACAGCCTTTTTTGCACCGGAAAAGGTGATGCCTTTCACGTTCTTGGCGCCCAGGACGGCACCCAGGCCGCCGCGACCCAGGCTGCGCCAGCGGTCGCTCTTGATACAGGCAAATGCCACCCGGTTTTCTCCGGCCGGTCCGATCGTCATGGCCCGTGTACCGGACGGCAAGCTGCGCAGCAAGGCCTCCTCCGTGGTGAAGGTGTCCGCGCCGCGCAGTTCCCCCGCCTCGTGAAAGCCGGCGCCCTGTTCGTCGATGGACAGCCAGGTGAGATCGGAACACCGTCCTTCCAGGATGACGACATCCACGCCGCAGCCTTTCAGCCGGGGTGCGAGCGAACCGCCGCAGTAGGACTCCCCGTAGCCGCCGGTGGCTGGGCTCTTGGCGAACACGGCGAAGCGGGACTGGCTCCACATGCGTGTGCCGGCCGCGGGACCCGCCGTGATGATGAAGCGGCTCTTTTCAGAGAATGGGTCCACTCCGGGCGGGTTCTCCCGGGCCAGCAGGTGGATGCCCAGCCCTTTGCCGCCCAGGGTGCGGGACAGCAGGTCGTCTTCCAGCTCCTCGTACCGGTATTGCCGCCGCGACAGATCGATGCGCAGCAGCCGATTAAAAAAGCCGTTCATTTTTTCCATATCCTCTGCACGCGCATCTCATGGCCATACCGTCATCGATGTCCGCAACGGTAGCCACGGTACAATCGACCGTCCGGCAACCGCAGGCCGTCCTACACCCTGCCGCGCCTGCGGAGCATGTTCTCGACATGTTTCAGATGCCTGGCCATCATGTGCCTCGCTCCATCCGCATCCCGGGCTTTCAGACAGCGGAAAATTTCACGATGCTCGCCGATGCTCTGCCGGTTGTCCTTGACGGAAACCGTGCTGGTGAAGCTCTCGTGAAGTGGAATGAGTAAGGACTCCAGGATGGTGATGAACAGGATGTTATGGGTCATGCGGGTCATGTGCAGGTGGAACTCCAGATCGGAGGCGACATAGGCGTTCATGTCTTCCAGCACCTTTTCGCCGTTGTCCAGGATCTCCGCAAGGGCATCGATTTCCTTCTGGCTGGCGTTCAGGGTTGCCTGGCGGGCAATTTCCGTCTCGATGGTGTAGCGCACTACGATCAGGTCATTCATCGACACTTCCCGTTTCTGGCGCCTCAGATACAGCATAAAGGCGCTGGAGATATCGTGACTGGTGGTTGGTATGACCTGAATGCCTTTGCCGTGAATCACCTTCAGAACCCCTCGGGTCTCCAGCGACTTGACCGCCTCCCGGATGACCGTACGGCTCACTCCCAATTCCTCACACAGGATTCTCTCGGGCGGCAACATGTCATCGATTTTATACTTTCCGTCGATGATCATATTCAGCAGAAGCTCATATACCCGGTTTTTCAGGTTGGGCTGTCTGAAGTTCGGCAGATCTGCTTGCACCTTCCCTCCCGCAGTCCGTTCCTTTGAAACACCATGAAATCGTACCGCGTGTTCCTCCACCTCAAGATCCTTCAGCTCTGCCTCAGCTCGCCCACCTCTCCGTCCGGACCGTAGAAGTAGACGATCCAGACTCCGGGACGGAACTCCACGGGCTCGCTCAGGAACTCCACGCCCCTGGCTTTCAGCCGGGCGTATTCTCCGCGCACATCGTTCGAGGTGAAGCCCGCATGGATGTGCCCCAAATCGGCCTGCCGGCGCCGTCCTCCTGGAACCGGCTCCCCGCGCGGCCGGCTGTACTCGAACAGTTCGAGCATGCCCTTCTTCGATTCAAGATGGGCAATCCGGGCCACACAGCCCGGCATGCCAGCGACCTCATCCAGTCGCGAGTCTGCCCCGCACTCGATAATCCGCGCCAGTTTGAGCCCGAGCAGGTCCCGGTAGAAGGCGATGGACCGCTCGAGACTCGAGACGCTCAAGGCCACGTGTTCAAGTCCTAGGATCATGCGCCATTACCTCGACATTTGACGTATGTTATATGTTATCATACCACATTTTGACTTATTGTCAAGGAAGAATCACACATCCTGACTTACCTCTCCCCGTTGCACACTTCATTGCAGGCAGAGATAACCTACTCCGGTGTACGAGGCCGACTCGCTGGTCTGTCCTCGGTGTTCCTCGCTATTTTCCTCCACCCCAGCCCATTCCTGCGCTAGCGACCGCAGAACCATTCGGATCAACGATACAGGCTCCACCGTCAATCGGCAGCACTGCGCCTGTCATGAAAGACGACTCGTCGCCTGCCAGATAAACAACAATCCCTGAGATTTCTTCTGGGGTTGCCGGCCGTTTCAGAGGTGTAAACTTGGTCATCCATAGTAGAGTACCGGCGATATCAGTTTTAAGCGCCTGGGATAACGGCGTCATAGCGTGTTCGAGCATTTCGGTTCTGACAGCACCGGGGCAAACAACATTGCAGCGTATCTTGGAAGGGCCGTAGTCGAGGGCAGCCTGCCGGGTTAAGCCGATCAGTCCGGCTTTTGAGGCTACGTATGCAGGCATTGCCGGAATGCATCGAAGCGCAGCAAGAGAAGCTATATTAATAATTGAGCCTCCGCCGTTTTTTATCATATTGGGAATAGCTGCCTTCATCAGCAGGAACGGACCGGTAAGATTTATGTCGATTATTTTTTGCCACTGCTCGACCGGGATATCAACGACGTTTCCCGGCGGGTCGATTCCGGCGTTATTTACCAGTACGTCAATCCTGCCGCCAAACTTTATGGTCGTGTCCACCATTTTTTGCGCGTCTTTAACTTTTGAGACATCTCCTGAAAACGTAAGAACCGAGCCTTTCGGCAGCGAAGCAGCCGTTTTATCAAGCAACTCTTTCCTGCGGCCGGCAATGCAAACCTTTGCTCCCTCTTCCACAAACCTGCGTGCAAAATCAGCTCCCAGTCCCGTACCGCCGCCTGTAATAAGTGCAACTTTTCCTTTTAACTTCATACTCTCCATGACCTCCTTAATATCTTCCCTTTATTCGTCCCGCCAGTTCCAGTCCCTTCCACCCTTGAAAACAGCAGCGTTCATCTCGTTACTCAGGAAGACGAGATTGGCCTCGGGGAAGCGCATCGCCATGGCGTAAAAGAATCCAGCGGTATCCTTTGTTTTCACAAGCTCTTCTTCCGTAGCAACCAGATAGTCCTTCATAAACTTAAAACAAGACGAGTCGAAAGGCATGCCCGGCTTCTGATGGCCCGGGATGACCACTTCAGCCCCCAGCTTCTCCAGCCGCTCGATATCCTTCAACCATTGCTTACGCTCCTCAGGCGTAATCTCGCAGGCAAAAGGATGTGCCTGGTTGAAAAGAACATCACTGCCATAGAGGGTTTTTATGGATGGAATCCAGACAACGGTATTGTATTTCAGATCACCCATAATCTCAGGGATTATCTCGATGCGTTGTCCTTCCAGCTCAAAGTAGTCTTTCGTAAAAGGTTCGATATTGACCGCTTTTGTAGGCACATTCGTGGGCCCGATAATTTTTTTCCAGTGATCGATTTTACCGAACATCTGCTTGTTGATAGTACTTGCAACCGCAGGTAAAGCGATGACTTTCGCTTCAGGAAAGGCCTCCACAATAGGCCCCAGTCCGAAGTAGTGGTCAGGGTGCGCATGGGATATATAGATTGTTTTCAGGTGTTTCCCGGTTTCCAGTATCTCTGCTGCTACGCGATGGCCATTTGATAAAGTCCATTGTGTGTCGATAAGAGCGGCGTCTGTCTCGCCCATTACAATCACCGAGGCGACTGAAAATCCGCTCTCATCACAGAAAAACACCTTGGTTGAAAGTGAGCCCGATTCATGTTTATTGACTCTTACTTCCATTGACTTGCCCTCCGGAATAAAATTTGCTGCCCCTACGCGCTGGATTTATGATACACCGAATGCGCTGGGAGGGGAAATGGCATGGCACAAACAGCGATTACGAGACAATATCCTGGTTCCCGTCAAGCTGGTTCGCCGCCACTGACTGCCGGTAAGGAGCCCAAAAAGGCTTTGCGAATCGCCGGGATGCGTGTTATCATCAAAGGGAACCATGCCCGGACCGCTCCGAAAGCTAAAGGGTTGCTCTTTCCGAACTGATTCTACCTTTTTGCCCTCTGCAGTGTTCACAGACTCAGCCTTTCGACCCTCCGGCGGGAAAAGTGTGCACAATTCGGTAACAAGGAGAGACGTATGAAAAAGAAAGCCGCATGGGCTATTGTCGGTCTGGCGTTGATCATGATAGCTCTGTCGGGATGCGTGTCGGCCAAATACCTGGTGGAGGGCTGGGAGCCGGGCAGGATCGCCGTCCTGCCCTTCCTGAACGAGTCTGCGGACGTGGCCGTCGAGAAGTTCGCCCGGGTTGTCATGGCCGAGACCTTGACCGCATATGACTATGAGGTGGTGGATATCGAGGAGGTGGACGCCAAACTGGACGAACTGGGCATAACCGAGGGGGGGCAGCTGGAGACCGTCACCCTGGCCGAGCTGGGCCAGGCGATACGGGCCGATTCCTTCCTCTACGGCGATGTCCTGGAGGCCAAGCGGGTCATGATCGGCATCTATTTCAACAAGAAGTTTACCGCCAATTTCAAGATCTACGATGTTGGATCGGAGGAGCTCAAGTGGGAGGATGAGCGCACCTCCAAGGAGGAGAAGTTCGTGATCAGCCCGTTTGAGATGGCCGAGGAGGTGGCCATGCAGTTCGCCATGGAGCTGACCTCCGATTTGATCGACAAAGCCCTGGACAGCCACCCCCTGATCGAGCACATCCGTACCGTGGTGCGCACCAGTGTCAGGACACTGCCATGATCCGCGGACACGGCTTTCGAGAAGTTCTGAGCGTTCTTGTCCCGGCCTGCCTAGTCCTAGCCGCCTGCGTTTCCACTTCCGTTTCCACCGTAGAGGAGTACAAGCGCCTACCCGAGCAGATACGAGTGGCGGTCATTGATTTCGAGAACAAGACCAAATACGGGGCGCGGCGGCTGTCCGACGCGGCGGCGGAGATCCTGGTTTCCGAGCTGAGCCGCTCGGGCAATTTCATCATCGTGGAGCGCAATCGCCTCGACCAGGTGCTCAAGGAGCTGGAGTTCCAGCTCAGCGATATAAGCGAGGCAAGCACCTCGGCGCAAGTCGGCAGGATCCTGAAAGTCGACTATTTAATCACCGGGGTGATCAGCAATTTCGGCGTCAAGACCGAGGGCAGGGACATGCTGATCGCCAAGCAGAAGATCCAGACCGCCACGGCGGAGGTCGACCTGAAGCTGATTGACGTGGAAACTGCTCAGATCGTCTACTCGGCCTACGGGCGGGGGGAGGCGCAGAAGTCGATCGGCTCGGCCTTCGGAGTCGGGGGCACCGGGGGATACGACGAGACCCTGGCCGGCGACAGCCTACGGGCCGCCATTGCCGAAGCGGTGAAGCACAAGATCGAGTTTTTCAGCACGCGCTGAGGCGCGCTGATTCCGGCGATAATGCCTGCGATCTTCTTATCGCACGGTTTTCACCTATTTCGGCTGATCGTCTTCTCTGGTCCCCCCGACGTTCACCGATTTCGGGGTATTGTCACTTTCCTCCATCGCCGGCAGAGAGTCAATTCTTGACTTTTGGTATCTGAGGTTCAGAATAGAAGATTGGTTCTGTGGAGTGGCCGAGCCCGCAGGAGGAAAGCATGATGGAAGGTATTCGCATAGGCCCGGCGAGGAAACGAGGCAGTAAGACTCGTGCTGCCGCTGCGATAGCGGTCCTTCTCACCGGCATCGTATCGATTCTCTCCGGCTGCACCGGATCGCTGGCCGCAGCTAAGACACCGCCGGCACCGGTCGGAGCAGACAGGGCCCCTACTGACCCCCTAGCCACCGAGAACGCGCGCGCGCTTCTCGACTGGATCTACTCGCTCTCCACGAGAAGCGAGCGCAAGGTGCTGAGCGGCCAGGACATCGGGTCTCTTGACGGACCTCAGGGATACTACGACTACGTGCTCGGCTTGTACGAACGGACCGGGAAGTGGCCGGCAATGATCGGCACCGACTACACGGCCGGTAACGTCAGTCCCGAGTTCCTCGATACGGACCGCAAAACGCGGATCCTCGTGGAATACTGGAGGGCCGGCGGACTGGTGACGGTCTACGGGGCTCTCGGCAACCCCTGGACGGACGGTAACGTGAATGACACATCGACCGGCTCAGGGGACTACTCGGACGCCTACACGCCGGGTACTCCCGCGTATGCCAACCTGCAGCGGGATTTTAACCGCATGGCTAGGGAGTTCCTCTTTCTGCAAAACGCCGGAGTCGCCATTCTGTTCCGTCCCTTTCACGAGGTCAACGGGAAGTGGTTCTGGTGGCACAGCCGGGATCCTGAGCAATTCAAGCAGCTCTGGCGCCACTGGTACGGCTACCTGACCCGGGGAAAAGGGGTGCATAACCTGCTGTTCGTTTTCTCGCCCAGCGGGCCGCCGCGGCTCGACGTTGCCAATCCAGCTTGGCCCTGGGAGAACACCCCCTGGGACTACTACCCCGGAGACGACTGCGTGGACATCACTGGCTTGAGCCTCTACCTCGACGATCTCGAAGCGATGCCTTTTCGTGTGTACAGAGAAATGATCGCCTTTGGGAAACCCTTCGGCTTCGGCGAGATCGGCGCGAGCCTCCCAGCCACACCGAATTCGCGAAATTGGGATCAGCGCAGGATCATCCGGGCTATCAAAAAGCGTTACCCGGCCGCCGTGTTCTGGTACAGCTGGTCCTCGTGGGAGCCCCACGGCGTCGTGGCCATGGTCGATCTTCCCCATGCCGAAGAGCTCATGAGCGACCCTTGGGTGGCCGCGAGGGAGGATGTGGACTTCCCGCATGCCGTTGAGGAAAGCGATCTTTCCGAAGGCTCTGCCGAAGATACCACGGCGCTCCGGGAAAACCGGGAGATGAAAGCCGGTTTCATCGACTACACGCTGGGTCAGGTTCGAGGACGTTGGTATCCTTTCGAGGCGGGATGGCGGCATGTCCAGGAGACACTCGGCGCCTGGCTCGAAGTGGTGCCGGTTAGAAGCGTCTCTATCTCGAGGTTCGGGAAGGCGGTTGAGCGCCTGGTCCGGCAAGAAGGCTGTACGATGATCTTTAGCAATGCCCATGCCGGCTACGACCAGGAAATCAAGAAGGCTGCGCGCCGGTACCCGAGTGTCCTCTTCCAGGTTCCACAGGCGGATCAAGCTGCGCGGCCTGCTAATCTGCGCATCTGCGGTGTTGACGACAGTGACGCGCATTTTCTCATGGGGGCGATCGCCGGGGCGGTCACCGCAAGCGGCAGAATCGGTTTCATCGGCTGGGTCGCGGAAAACTGGCAGGTCGTCAGGGTGAACGAGTTCGCTCTCGGGGTGCGGGCGACGAACCCCGATGCCAGAGTTTTCCTGCGCTTCGCTGACGGACAACCGGTAGAAGCCGCCAAAGCACTGCTTGCCGAAGGCTGCGACGTGTTCAACCACCTGGCGGACCACGAGATCATCCTGCAGATTTTCGAGGCTTCGGCTTTAGAGGGGAAACGCATCTACACCTTCGGCAACTGGACTCCATACGAAGTACATCCGAACATCATCATCTCGAGCCAGCCACAGGATTTCGGCCTTCTATTCGAACGCATACTGAAAGACACGCACGCCGGCAAAGAAGTGCCGCGCGACCTGTGGATGGGTATTCGCGATGGGGCGATCCGGCTCAAGGCGGGAAAGGAGTTTATCAATCCAGCGGTCGCCGCTATGCTCCGTCATAAGCGAGTGCGGGCGCCCGATCTCGGAGAGATGAGCGCCTACGAGTTCGTACTGCGGCGTTTCGAACAACTGCGCCGCGGAGAGTATCAGCCTTTTACCGGTCCGATCAAGGATCAACAAGGCCGGCTGCGGCTGCCCGAAGGTGTGTCGAACGGCACGTGGGAGTTCAGAAGCACAGTGGAGTGGCTGGTCGACAACGTGGAAGGCGAACTACCCAAGCGGTAGGCCGTCGGAACAATCCTCAATGAAGGGCACTCCCGATGGTCGATTGCATAGACAATCTCCGTCTGAAATCATCACCCGCATCTCACCCGCCTCTTGCGTTTCCTGGAACGCCGTTTTAGTCCACTACTGCACCGAATACCAGCCCCGCGATCGTTGACATCACCACGACCAAGGCAATATAGGTACTGGTCTTCTTCCAGCCCAGCTCTCCGGCGATGACCAGGATCGAAGGAAGGGACAACGATGGACCGGCCAGCAGCAGCGCCAGAGCCGGACCCTGTCCCATTCCGGCTCCAATCAAACCTTGCATGATGGGTACTTCAGTCAGGGTGGCGAAATACATCAGCGCTCCCGCCACAGAGGCGATGAGATTGGCTCCAATCGAGTTACCACCAACTAAAGAGGCAATCCATCGCTCCGGGATCAGCGCCATGTGCCCAGGCCGTCCCAAGAGAAATCCCGCTACCAACACCCCGCCGAACAAGAGAGGTAGGATCTGAATGGCAAAATCCCTTGTGGCGGTCACCCAATAGGCCAGCTCGTCCTTGTGGAACCAATGGACCAGGGAGTAACCCAGGAGCAGACCGAACGCCGCTGTAATCACGTACTTGAAGCGATAGATGAAGTCCCATGCAGCCAGCGAGCCCCTGGAGGGTGCCCAGTTGACGAACACCAGAATGCCGATCATGCTGGCCATGTACAGCGCCGTTTGTCCCAGTGTGCGCCCTTCCTCACCGGCGAAGCCGGAGAACATGGCTGCATCCGTGGCTCTGGCTCCATCCTCCTTGCGAAAAATCAGGTGCATCATCAGGCCGATCACGAAGGCAAACAGCACCGCTCCCACCGCCCGCGCTACGCCCAGACGTAGTCCCAGCACCTTGGCTGTGAGCACGATGGCCAGCACGTTGATAGCAGGACCCGAGTACAGGAAAGCCACCGCCGGCCCGATTCCCGCTCCTTTCTTGTAGATGCCTTTGAAAAGGGGCAGCACCGTACAGGAGCAGACCGCCAGGATCGTTCCCGACACCGAGGCTACGCTGTAGGCCACGATCTTCTTGGCCTGAGGACCGAGATAGCGGATCACCGCCTGCTGGTTGAGGAACACGGTGATGGCCCCGGCGATGAAAAACGCCGGCACCAGACACAGCAAGACGTGCTCCCGGGCGTATTCGGCCAGCATGAGGAAAGACTCCTGCACAGCAGCCGACACCCGCCCTGAGGAGAAAGGCACGAAGTAGGCAAACAGAAATACTCCTAGGAGGATCAGTAAGGCCCGATTCTGTTTGTTCTGCAGGAATCGGGATAGCCCATTCTTTGACTGGGTTTCCTGTGCGGTTTCACTCATCGGCGATTTTCTCATACAACGTGAAGGCTGCTTCAGCCATCCTATTTGCCTCCCTGCAGGAGACGGGCGATTTCGTCTTTGGCGAGCACCTTACCAGCACTCTTGACCACCCCATCGACGGCCAGGGCTGGGGTCATCATCACCCCCATGTTCATAATCGCATCGACATCTGTGATCTTTTCCACACTCGCCTCCAGGCCGGCGCCCCTCAAGGCTTCCCGGGCGTTGGCTTCCAGCTGCCGGCACTTAGGGCACCCGCTGCCGAGAATCTGAATCTTCATCGATTCCTCCTTCGACTAATATTTTCTATTTGGCAATATAGCCAATTCGTGAGCCCCGGAGCTGCTACGCTTCTTGTACCGCTTTCTCCGTTCGGCAGTGGGGCAAATCCAGATCGCAGCCCGGGAACCAATGGCAGGTACGCTTGCAGATGCCCACCAGCATCAACATCACGGGCACCTCGATGAGCACTCCCACCACAGTGGCCAGTGAGGCTCCCGAAGAAAGGCCGAAAAGCATAGTGGAGGTGGCGATAGCCACCTCGAAATGGTTGGAAGCCCCGATCATGGCCGCCGGAGCCGCATCCCGGTAGTTGAGCTTCAGCAGTCTAGCCAGCCCGTAGCCCAACCAGAAGATCAGGTTGGTCTGGATGAACAGGGGAATGGCGATCCAGAGGATGGTCAGCGGATTGCCGAGGATAACCTCACCCTTGAAGGAAAAAAGGAGCACCAGGGTGACCAACAGGGCGATGATCGTGACCGGGGTAAGCACGTGCAGGAACTTCTCCCGGAACCACTTTTCGCCTTTGGCCCGGATGATCCAGCACCGGGAGAAGTATCCGGCCACCAGGGGCAGGGCTACGTAGATAGAGATCGACAACACCAACGCCTGCCATGGTACCGGAAGTCGACCAACCCCCAGCAGAAACCCGCCCAAGACCCCATACAGCACCAGCATGGTCAGGGAGTTGATAGCTACCATCACCAGGGTCAGGCCGTCGTTGCCGCGCGCCAGATATCCCCACACCAGCACCATAGCCGTACATGGGGCTATGCCGAGCAGAATGCAACCGGCCAGGTAGCTTCGCCACAGCGGTACCTCGAGCATCTTCACCCCGTCCACCAACACGACCGTACCGGCTCCGTGCTGCGCCCCCACCGGGAGGTCCAGGCCGAAGGGCATCTTGACCAGATCCATCGCCTCCGGCCCGATGAGGGCATAGAAAGCAGTACCCAGGAAAAACAGAGCGATAGCGTACATCGTGAAGGGTTTGACGGCCCAGTTCATGAACAATGTCAATCCAACAGGCTTGCCGCTCTTGCCCGCCTGGATGACCTCGGCGAAATCGATCTTCACCATGATCGGGTACATCATGAAGAAAAGACAGATAGCAATGGGGATCGACACCACCGGGGCGTCGCCCACGTAGATCGCCATGCCGTCCAGAGTCCGTGCCACCGTCGGCTCGATCCTGCCCAGAACAATGCCCGCACCGATGCATAGCGCCACCCACAGGGTGAGATACTTCTCGAAAAAACCGATGCCTTTGACCCTCGGCGTTGTGTTTGGCTCCTTCATATATTGTCCCGCCACTATGCTCTCAGAATTAGTTACAATTTGGCAATATAGCCAATAATTATAGTTCTTGTCAACTATGTGGCCGTCGGTTTCATAGCGTATCTGTGGTCAATTGACGATTATTGATATTTTTGGCAAATTAGGAAAATAGGAATGATTGAATGACGGAAACAGAAAAGATGCGAAGCGAGGCCCGGGCGGCAATCCTCAAGGCGCTTGCTCATCCCAGCCGGATCTTCATTGTCGACAAGCTCTCCGAGCAACCACACTGTGTATGCGAACTCACCGAGATGATCGGCTCCGACACCTCGACGGTGTCGAAACATCTCTCGGTCTTGAAAAACGCCGGTATCATCTCCGACCGTAAGGAAGGTACGACGGTGTACTACTCCCTGGAAGCGCCATGCCTGTTACGTTTCATAGGATGCGTTGAACAGGTGATCGAGCAAAATATCCAGAAACAGCTTGCCAGTCTTCGAAGCAGGTAAGGGCAGTACCAATAGTAGCAATGTCTGGAAAGCATCAGGCATGCACAGAAACAAGATCGTCACTTTCATGAAAGAAAAGGTTCTTTTCATCTGTGTGCACAACAGCGCCCGCAGCCAGATCGCTGAGGAATACTTGAGGAAGTTCGCCGAAGATAGGTTCGAGGTGGAAAGCGCCGGGTTGGAACCCGGGACGATCAATCCACTGGTTACAGAGGTGTTGAAGGAAGAGGGAATCGATATTACCGGCAAGAAGACTAACAGCGTATTCGAGTTTCATCAGGAAGGCCGGCGCTATCACTACGTGATTACCGTATGCAGCAAGGAAGCCTCCGAGCGCTGTCCCGTATTTCCCGGCGTCGGGCCGATCCAGCGTCTGTACTGGCCTTTTGACGATCCCTCCCAGGTGACAGGTACCCGTAAAGAAAAACTGAACAAGGTTCGAGCTATGCGCGATCAGATCAAGCAGAAGATTCTGGAATTCGTGCAAGAGCCTTTCTCCGGCTGACCAGCTTCGCGGAGATGATCCGCCGCAAGTACCAGGAAAAAAAGGTGGATTCGCAGTGCCGGCGGTTTAGGAAGAGACAGCTGCCGCTGAAACCAGTTCTAACCTTCGACGGGCCTCGATGAACATGATATGGTTTATTCATAGGCATATCATGACGGAGCATCGTTCGCCCCATCTTCGGGCTATCTTCCAGGCCCTGCTGGTTACCTTTCTGTGGTCCACGTCCATCATCCTGGTTAAGATCGGTCTGAAAGACATTCCTGCCCTTCCGTTTGCCGGACTGCGCTATATCATCGCGTTCGGGTGCCTGCTGCCTTTCATGCTTCGCCGGGAACGGATCGCCTCCTTACGCAGGCTCTCCGCCGGAGCCTGGCTCCGTCTCATTACCCTGGGTCTTCTGTTCTATTCCGTGACTCAGGGAGCGCAGTTCTTGAGTCTGTTTTACCTGCCGGCGGTGAGTACGAGCCTGCTGCTCAGCTTCACGACGGTCGTGGTAGGTCTTTTGGGGATTGTTCTGCTCAAGGAAAACCCGACTGCGGTCCAGTGGAGTGGAACCGGCCTGTATCTGCTTGGCGTACTTCTGTACTTTTATCCACTGAAGTTTGCCACTCATACGGTGATTGGTATCGTGGTGGCCCTCATCGGCGTGTTTGCCAACTCCCTCTCTTCGATCCTGGGACGTCACATCAACCGAGCCGGCGAGCTGGACCCGATGACCGTAACCGTTGTGAGCATGGGCATCGGCTCGGTGGTGCTTCTGACTACTGGGATTCTTGTACAAGGTCTGCCCCGCCTCACTCTGACGAACTGGCTTATCATCCTCTGGCTGGCAGTGGTCAATAGCGCCTTCGCATTCACTCTCTGGAATCACACACTGCGGACCCTGACGGCGATGCAGTCCAGCATCATCAACAACACGATGCTGTTTCAGATCGCGATTCTCGCCTGGATCGTCTTGAACGAGAGGCTGACCTGGAGAGAAGGTATCGGCGTGGGGCTTGCGGTGATCGGAGTAGCGATTGTACAGGTTCGTCGTCGACGAGCCCGGACCCTTCTCTAAGACGAATTTAGTCCCACCACCCAGTCGGACACCTAGCCTTCAATCAAAATATGCATGAAAAAGAATCTGTATAAGTTGATCAAGGAGGTTGGTGAATCACACGAGCCAGTCACGATTACCGGAAAGGACAGCGGCAATTCCTTAGTAGGGAACCTAAACGAGCTATCGGATTACGGTTTTGCAGCAGGCATTGTGGTCCCCGCAGGGGTTGCCGCCCCAGCAGGGGTTGTGGTCCCAGCAGCCGTCTCCGCCCCAGCAGGGGCTGTCATCCCAGCAACCGTCTCCATCCCAGAGGAAGTCATTACCGGGGCCGCCGTAGAGGATGTCGTGCCCCGAGCCGCCCCACACATGGTCGTCTCCCGCTCCTGCCAGAATCAGGTCCTCGCCGCTTCCGCCGTACAGCTTGTCGTTGTCCGTTCCGCCTTCGAGGAGATCCTCACCGGCCTCTCCGTACAGCTCATCCTCGCCGGCCTCTCCGTACAGCCGGT